>NZ_CP046908.1:600000-1200000 GCF_009789575.1 Stappia indica
CTGATCGTCGAGCTGCTGCCCAACCTCATCGGCCCGCTCGTCGTCATCGGCTCGCTGGAGGTCGCCCACGCCATCCTGCTGGAATCGGCGCTCTCCTTCCTCGGCCTCGGTGTCCAGCCGCCCACCCCGTCCTGGGGCCTGATGGTCTCGGAAGGCAAGGGCCTCGTCTTCTTCGACGCCCGCCTCATCGCCCTGCCCGGCGCCGCCATCGCCATCCTGGTGCTCGGCATCAACCTGATCGGCGACGGCCTTCGCGACGTGCTCACCCCGGAGGGCCGGTCATGAGCGTTCTTTCCGTCCGCAACCTGAAGGTCTCCATCCCCACGCACGGCGAGCCGCTCGAGGCGGTGCGCGGCGTCGATATCGAGGTCGGTGCCGGCGAGACGCTCGGCATCGTCGGCGAGAGCGGCTGCGGCAAGTCGGTCACCTCCATGGCGATCATGCGCCTGCTGCCCGGCCGCATCTCCGTCACCGCCGACGAAATGCGCCTCGGCGACACCGACCTTGCCGCCATGAGCGAGCGGCAGATGGCCGACATCCGCGGCGACCGCATGGCGATGATCTTCCAGGAGCCGATGACCGCGCTGAACCCGGTGCTGACCATCGGCCGGCAGATGAGCGAGACCTGGATGCGCCACCGCCGCGGCAGCAAGCGCGAGGCGCTGGCGGCTGCCGTCGACCTGCTCGACCGGGTCGGCATCCCGCATCCGCGCGAGCGGCTCGGCGTCTACCCGCACCAGCTCTCCGGCGGCCTGCGCCAGCGCGTGATGATCGCCATGGCGCTGCTGTGCGATCCGCAGCTGATCATCGCCGACGAGCCGACCACCGCGCTCGACGTCACCGTGCAGGCGCAGATCCTCGACCTGCTCGCGTCCCTGCAGCAGGAGCGCGGCCTCGCCATGATCTTCATCAGCCACGACATCGGCGTCGTCGCCCGCATCGCCGGGCGCGTGCAGGTCATGTATGGCGGGCGCACCGTCGACGGCGGCCCGGTCGGCGATCTGCTCGGCCACCCCAAACACCCCTACACCAGGGCGCTGCTCTCCTCCGTGCCCCGCCGGGGCATGCGCTGGGGCCGCGACACGCTCGGCGCCGTGCGCTGGAGCGAAGACGCGCCGGAGGCCTCCTCATGAGCGAGAAAGTCATGAGCGACATCGTCATGGAACTGCGCGACGTGCGCCGCACCTATAGCCTCAGCGGCGGCATGTTCGGCAAGCCGCGCGATCTGCATGCGCTCGACGGCGTCAGCCTTCAGCTGCATCGCGGCGAGGTTCTGGCGCTGGTCGGCGAATCCGGTTCCGGCAAGAGCACCCTGTCGCGCATTCTGCTCGGGCTCGAGGCCCCCACCTCCGGCGAGGTCTTCCTCGACGGCGCGCCGGTCGCCTCGATCCGCCGCCGCGCCTTCGCCGCCCGCGTCCAGCCGGTGTTCCAGGATCCCTATTCCTCGCTCAACCCGCGCAAGACCGTGCGCCAGATCATCGAGGCGCCGCTGGTCATCGCCGGCGGGGTCGCGGCGTCCGAGCGGCTGCGCCGGGTGCGCGAGCTGCTCGACATCCTGCGCATGCCGGAGCGCATGCTGGAGGCCTATCCGAGCCAGATGTCCGGCGGCCAGCGCCAGCGCGTCGCGATCGCCCGCGCGCTGATCTCGCGGCCCGAGATCGTCGTGTGCGACGAGCCGACCTCCGCGCTCGACGTCTCCGTGCAGGCGGAGGTTCTCAACCTCCTGATGGAGCTGCGGGCCGAGTTCGGCCTCACCTATCTCTTCATCAGCCACGATCTTGCGGTGGTCGAATACATCGCCGACCGGGTCGCGGTCATGCAGTCGGGCCGCCTCGTCGAGGTGGCGGGCGCCGAAGCCCTCTTCGCCGCCCCGCAGCACGACTACACCCGCCGCCTGCTCGCCTCCGCGCTCACCGTGCCGGCTGCCAGCCCGAACACCTGAATCTTCTGCGTTTCCCGAAGCCGCCCCCCCTTGTCCGGCCGGCTTCCCGCTACCCAAAAGGTCACTGAAATGACACGCCCCATCGCCGCCCGGCAATTGCCCCTCACCATCGACAGCGCCGAACTGCACATCGTCCGCCTGCCGCTGATCTCGCCCTTCACCACCTCCACCGGCACCATGCACGAGAAGGTGTTTCCGCTGCTGGTGCTGAAGTCCGGCGAGCTGGAAGGCTATGCCGAGGGCGTGATGGACCCGCTGCCCGACTATCTCGACGACACCATCTCCGCCACCACCTACTTCCTGCGCGAGGCGATCCTGCCCAACGTCGTCGGCAAAAGCTTCGAGAACCCGCAGGAGCTGGAAAAGGTGCTCGCCCCCTGGCGCGGCCACTGGATGGCCAAGGCCACCGTCGAGATGGCGTTCTGGGACCTGTGGGCCAAGGCGCTCGGCCTGCCGCTCAAGACCCTGCTCGGCGGCACCGGCGACAAGGTCGCCGTCGGCGTCTCGCTCGGCCTGCAGGACATCGAGGCGACCGTCGAGGCGGCCAAGCGCCACCACGCGCAAGGCTACAAGCGCATCAAGCTGAAGATCGAGCCGGGCCACGATGTCGAGCTCGTCGCCAGGGTCCGCGCCGCCCTGCCGGACGCGCGCATGAGCGTCGATGCCAACACCGCCTATTCGCTCGCGGATCTGCGCGTGCTGAAGGCGCTCGACGCCTACGACCTGGAATATATCGAGCAGCCGCTCGCCTATGACGACATCCACGACCACGCCGTGCTGCAGTCGCGCATCGCCACGGCCGTCTGCCTCGACGAGAGCATCCGCTCGGCTGCCGACGCGCGCAAGGCGCTGGCGAGCGATGCCGCCCGCGTCGTCAACATCAAGGTCGGGCGCGTCGGCGGCCATCTCGAAGCCCGGCGCATCCATGACATCGCCGAGGCCTGGAGCGTCCCGGTTTGGTGCGGCGGCATGCTGGAATCGGGCATCGGCCGTGCCCACAACATCCACATGTCGACCCTGCCGAACTTCCGCAAGCCCGGCGACACGTCGAGCGCGCGGCGCTATTTCCGCAAGGACCTGACGGTGGAATGGCTGGAGACCGAGGACGGCATGATGCCGGTTCCGGAAGGCCCCGGCATCGGCGTGCGCCTCGACCGGGAGTTCCTGGAGAGCATCTCCAGCGAGCGCGAGACCTTCGGCGCGGCGGCGTAAGCGCCCGCCCCTACCCGCCCTTGCGGCGGCCGACGAGGAACGGCATCGCGGCGAACAGCGCCAGGATGCGGAAGACGTGATGCGTTGCGACGTAGACCGGGTCGTAGCCGAGCGCCAGCGCCATCGACGACATCGCCTCCACGCCGCCCGGCGCGAAGGCGACCCACACCTGCCCGAACGGCAGCCCGGTCATCGCGGCGGTGAGCCAGCTCGCCGCCGCGGAGATCGCCAGCGCCACGCTGGCAGCGGCAAGGCCGGCAACGCCGAGCCGCCGCAATTCCTTGCCCGTCAACCCGCTGAACCTTGCGCCGATCACCGCGCCCGTCACCGTGAAGCCGAGGAAGGTCAGCGGCAGCGGCAGCCGTCCCTCGACGAGGCCGGCCGCATGGGTCGCAGCGCTCAATATCAGGCCGGCCAGCAGATAGGCCGCCGGCACGCCGATCCGGTCGCCGGCAAGCCCGGCCGCGAACCCGGCGATCAGGATCACCACCGCCGCGCCGTAGCCGATCTCGCCCATCGTCGTCAGCACCGCCCCGCTAGGGGCGCTGTCGAGCAGCGCGATCACCGGCGGCAGCAGCACCGTGATCACCAGCAGCCGCAGGCTCTGCAGCACCATGACGGCGCGCAGGTCGCCGACGCCGGAGGCGGCCAGCGACAGGCAGTAGCTCAGCGCGCCGGGCGAGGTGGCGAGCCGCGCGGTCGCCGCATCGAGCCCGTAGCCGCGCTGCAGGATCGTGCCCGACACCACCATCACCGCGGCGATGGTCGCCGCCAGCATGGCAAGGCTCACCGGCCACTTGGCGATGTCGGAGAGAAAATGCGGCGTGACCCCGGCCCCCAGGGTCACGCCGATCACCAGGAAGGCGCAGTTGCGCAGCAGGCCCGGCACGGCGGGCGCAAGGCCCGAGAGTGCGGCGAGCGTCACCGCAACGGTGCTGCCGATCAGCGCGGCGGCGGGCAGTCCTGCCAGCGTCGCCGCTCCCGCTCCGGCAAGCCCGGCCGAAAGGGCGACGGCAAGGCTGCGCCACCGCGCGCCCGTCATGCCTCGACGACCTTCTTCTTGCGACGGCCGAGCCAGATCGGCACGACCACCACGACGGCCGCCAGCACGTAGAGCATGATGGCATTGCCGGAGTTGACGAGGATCGACCAGTCGCCGCCCGAGATCGACAGGGCACGGCGCAGGTTGTCCTCGAAAAGCCCGCCCAGCACGAAGCCGAGGATCACCGGGGCCAGCGAGAAGTCGAGCTTGCGCAGGATCCAGCCGAACACGCCGAGCAGCGTGATCATGTAGAGATCGTGCGGGTTGCTGACGACCGAGTAGACGCCGATGAAGGCCAGCACCGCGATCAGCGGCGTCAGGTACTGCTGCGGGATGGTCAGCAGGCGGGCGAACAGCCCGACCAGCGGCAGGTTGATGACCAGCAGCGCGACGTTGCCGATATACATCGACGCGATCAGGCCCCAGGCGATTTCCGGCCGCTGTTCGAACATCAGCGGACCCGGCGTCACGTTGAACAGCAGCAGCGCGCCCAGCAGGATCGCCGTCGTGCCCGAGCCGGGGATGCCGAGGGTGAGCATCGGCACCATGGCGCCGCCCGCGGCCGCGTTGTTGGCCGATTCCGGCGCTGCGAGACCGCGAAGGTCGCCCTTGCCGAAGTTCTCCGAATTCGGCGCCACGCGCTTTTCCGTGCCATAGGCGACGGCGGAGGCGACCGAGGCGCCGGTGCCCGGCAGGATGCCGATGAAGAAGCCGATCACCGAGCCGCGCAGGATCGTCCACTTGGTGAAGGCAAGGTCCTTCATCGAGACGAAGCTCTTGTCCAGCGCCAGCGGCTTCAGCTTGCCCGTGACCTGCTGTTCCACGAGGTGCAACAGCTCGGCCATGCCGAACAGGCCGATGACGACGACCAGGAAGTCGATGCCGGCGAGAATGTCGGGAATGCCGAACGTGTAGCGGGCAACGCCCGTGTTGGCGTCGATGCCGATCGAGGCGAGCATCAGGCCCATCACGGCGGCGAGCAGCGTCTTGACCGAGTTGCTGCCGACCAGCGAGGCAAGGCTCGCGAAGGCGAAGACCATCAGCGCCACGTAGTCGGACGGCGAGAAGGTCACCGCATAGGAGGCCAGCGCCGGGCCGCTCAGGGACATCAGCACCACCGCGAAGGTGCCGCCGAAGAACGAGGCGACCGCCGACAGCGACAGCGCCCGTCCCGCTTCGCCGCGCTTGGCCAGCGGATTGCCGTCCAGCGTCGTCATCACCGCGCCGGCATCGCCCGGCACGTTGAGCAGGATCGAGGAAATGCGCCCGCCGTATTCGGCGCCGTAATAGATGCCGGCGAGCAGGATCAGCGCAGACTCCGGCGGCAGGCCGAGGCCGTAGGCGATGGGCAGCAGGATCGCCACGCCGTTGATCGGGCCGATGCCCGGCAGCGCGCCGATCAGGGTGCCGGCGAAGCAGCCGATGAGAACGAGCGAAAGATTGAAGGGCTGCAAGGCTACGGCAAAGCCCGCAGACAGCCCGGAAATTACAGCGTCCATGGGAGCCTCACAGAATGTGGTTGAGCAGGCCGGCGGGCAGGTTCAGCTCCAGCAGGCGGGTGCAGGCGAAATAGCCGACCGTGCCGGTGACCGCGCCGAAGGCGAAGGCCTTGAGCGGGGCTGCGCCGAGCATGATGCCGAATGCGGTGCAGAAGACCCAGGTCGACACCAGGAAGCCGAGCGGCTCGAACAGGCGTCCGTAGGCCAGCAGCATGACGACGACCAGCGCCAGACGGCCCAGCGTGCCGAGATCGGCCTTGAGCCTTTCGACATCCGGCCGCGCAATCAGGTAGATCGCGCAAAGGCTGGCGACGATGCCGAGCAGCTTGGGCCAGCTTTCCGGGCCCAGCGGGTCGTACTGGAACGGCGCCTTGATGACTGTGAAGGCGATGTAGGTATAGAGCAGCGCGATCACGAGAATCGCGCCCGCAAAGACGCGGTCTGCCATGACGTCCTCCCTTTCCGGGCCCAAGCCCGGTGGCATTGTCCCGGTTGCTACTGTCCCTTTCGGGATGGGGCCGGCGGCACGCCTCGTGCCGTCGGCCCCTGCTTCCGGTTTGCCTGGCCTTGCGGCCTTGTCGCGTTACTGGATCAGGCCGGCTTCGCGGGCGATCTCGCGCAGGCGCGCGATGCGCTGCTTGATCGACTCGTCGAGTTCCGCGCCGGCGAGGTTCAGCGGCATCAGGCCCTTTTCCTTCTGCAGCTTGGCGAACTCCTCGGTGGCGAAAGCCGCCTGGAACTTCTCGACCCAGGCGTTGTACGCCTCGTCCGAGACGTTCTTGCCCATGTAGTAGCCGCGCAGGATGGTCCACTCGGCGTCGTAGCCCAGCTCCTTGACGGTCGGGATGTCGGCGAAGGGCGCGTCGAGGCGCTTGTCGGACATCACGGCCAGGATGCGCAGCTTGCCGGTGCCCATATGGGAGACCATCTCGCCGACGTCGCCCATGTAGACCTGGATGCTGCCGCCGAGCAGCGCCGCGATGGACTCGCCGCCGCCGTCGAAGGCGACGTAGCGCATCTTCTTCGGATCCTGCTCGATGGCGCGCAGCAGCAGCGCGCCCTTCATCCAGTCCTGCGAACCGACCGAGCCGCCGGCGCCGAAGACGACGGACGAGACGTCGGCCTTCACCGCGTCCATCAGGTCGGACAGCTTCTCGTACGGGCTGTCGGCGCGCACCACGACCGCGCCGAAGTCGGCGCCAGCGGTGGCCAGGAAGCGCACGTCGTTCTCGGTCCACTGGCCGTACTTGCCGGTGGCGATGTTGAGCAGCGAGCCGGACGAGAAGGCGACGATGGCGTTCGGGTCGTCGGTGCGGGTGGTGTTGAACAGGTTGATCGCCACGGCGCCGATGCCGCCCGGCATGAAGCTGACCTGCATCGGCGTGTCGAACTGGCCCTGCAGACCGGTCTGGGCGACGCGGCAGGTCAGGTCGAAGCCGCCGCCCGGCTGCGCCGGCGCGATGCACTCGGGCTTGGTGATGTCGGCGGCGAATACAGGGGTGGCGAGGCCGGCGGCGATCAGCGCCGCGGCCGCGGTCTTGAAGAGTTTCATGTAGTCCTCCCGGTTGTCGCACGGATCGGGCCGCAGCGGCGGCACCGTCCATGGATCGCACGACACTAGGCCGCGTGGCTGACCGGAGCTTGACCCGTCGCTGACGCGACGCTGACAGGGAACCCTGCGGCAGCGGTTTTTCTTCCCGCCGCTCACGGCTTGCACTAATCAAGTGACATGCGGATCGTGCTTGTGGAGGACAATGACGAACTTGCAGAGGCGATCATCGATCGCTTCCGCGGGGAAGGTCATGCCATCGACCGGGAGGCCGACGGCGAGCAGGCGAGCGAGCTGCTGCGCTACAAGACCTTCGACCTCATCCTGCTGGACGTGAACCTGCCGGGCCGCAACGGCTTCGAGATCCTCCGCCAGCTCCGCCTCAGCGGCAACCACACGCCCGTCATGCTGCTCACCGCCCGCTCCGAGATCGACGACCGCGTCGTCGGGCTGGATGCCGGGGCCGACGACTACATCGTCAAGCCGTTCGACCTGCGCGAGCTGGCCGCCCGCTGCCGGGCGCTGGCCCGCCGCCGCGCCGGCGAATCCAGCAACCTGTTCATCGCCGGCAACTTCACCTTCGACCGCGCCGCCAAGCGCGCCACCGTCGACGGCCAGGACGTCGACCTGCGCCAGCGCGAGGTGCAGCTGTTGGAGGTGATGATCGGCAATATCGGCCGCGTCCTGTCCAAGGAGGAGGTCGCCGACAAGCTCTACACCTTCGAGGAAGTGCCGACGCTGAACGCCGTCGAGCAGATCATGACGCGGCTGCGGCGCAAGCTGGAGGGCGCGGCCTTCTCCATCCGCACCATCCGCGGCCTTGGCTATATCGCGAGCGTCCGCGACGAATGACGCTGCCGCCGCCCCTGCCCGAGGCACGCGCCGTGCCCTACTCGCTGCGCCGCCGGCTCACGGTCGGCATGGTGGCGGGCTTCCTGGCGCTCCTCGTCGTCTTGTCCATCGGCCTGTGGACCTATGCGCGCAACGCCGCCAACCAGACCTACGACCTGCTGCTCGCCGGCTCGGCCATCGCCATCCTGGAGCGCATCTCGCCGACGCCCGACGGGCTGATCGTCGACATTCCCTCCTCCGCGCTGGAGATCGTCGGCCTTGCCAAGGAAGACCGCGTCTTCTACCGCGTCTTCCGCCTCAGCGGCCGCACCCTGACCGGCGACCCGGACCTGCCGCTGCCCCCCGGCGGCGTGCGCGCCGGCGACCAGCCCCGCTTCTTCGATGCGCCCTACAGCCGCGAGACCTCCCGCTTCGTGCTGCAGGGCAAGCTGATCATCGAGCCGACCGGCCCGGACTGGATCATGCTGCAGCTCGGCCACACGCGGCTTGCCCGCGACGCCATGCAGATGGACCTCTTTTCCAAGGGGCTTGCCGGCCTCGTCGCCATCGCCGTGCTCGGCCTCGTCTTCATGCGCCTCGGCATCAACCGGGCGATGGCCCCGCTCGCCGGCATCGAGGCCGACATCCGCGGCCGCGAGCCCTCCGACATGACCCCGCTCGACGCCAAGCCGCCGCGCGAGGTGGAGGGGCTGATCGGCGCCATCAACGATTTCATGGGCCGCCTCGTCACCAGCAAGGAGCACGCCCAGTCCTTCATCGCCGATGTCGCCCACCAGATGCGCACCTCGCTCGCCGCGCTGCAGGGGCAGCTGCAGCTGGCGGCCGAGCAGGACGAGCCCGAGCGCATGCGCCAGCGGCTGGAGCGGGCCTCGGAGCAGGCGACGCGCACCATCCGCCTCACCAACCAGCTGCTGTCGCATGCCATGGTCACCCATCGCGGCATCGACGAGCCGGTCGAGAAGATCGACCTGATGCCGCTGATCCGTACCTCGGTCGAGGAGTTCCTGCGCCATCCGGAGACCGAGGGCATCGACATCGCCGTGCTGCACGACGACCTGCCGGTCGGCTCCGCCCTGCTCGTCGCCGATCCGGTGGCGCTGCGCGAGGCCCTGCGCAACCTGCTCGACAATGCCGCGCGGCACGGGCCGAAGGACATCCGCATCGATATCGGCCTGTCGCGCACGCGCATCGACGAGCGCGAAGCCCTGTGCATCTCGCTCGACGACAGCGGCCCCGGCATTCCGGCGGCCGAGCGCGAGAAGGTGCTGGAGCGTTTCTATTCGCTGAACCGGGCGGGCGGCGGATCCGGCATCGGTCTCAGCATCGTCAACGCGGTCGCGCGCAGCCATGGCGGCCGCCTCGCCCTCGGCGACAGCCGGCTCGGCGGGCTGCGCGTCGAACTGGACCTGCCGGTCGACGGACCGGCCTGAACGATCGAAGAGGGCGACCGGCGCGACCAAATCAGCGCCGGCACCCATGGGGAACAGAAACGAAATCGGGAGGACGACGGGCATGACGCTTGCGACCCTTGCCATGAGACGCCCTGGCGCCCTGCGCCGGCCCCTTGCCGCCGTGCTCGGCGCGGCAGCGCTGGTCCTGCCGCTGGCTCTGACCGGCATCGGCCCCGCCCGGGCCGAGACGCGACTCACCATCTACAGCGCCACCGACACCTCGGCCATGACGGCGGTGATCGCCCGCTTCGAGGCGACCCACCCGGCGGTCAAGGTCGAGTATGTCGAATACAACACCTCCGAGCTCTACGAGGCCATCGCCTCGCACAGCCATCTGGTCGACGTGGTCATCAGCTCCTCGATGGACCTGCAGGCGAAGCTGGTGAACAGCGGCGATGCCTACGCCTTCCGCCCGCCCAATGCCGATGCCCTGCCCGAATGGGCGCGCTGGCGCGGCGAGCTCTACGGCTTCACCTGGGAGCCGGTGGTGATGGTCTACAACAAGGCGGCCTTCGCCGACCGGCCGCTGCCGCAGACGCGGTCCGAGCTCGCCGGCATGATCCGCGACGATCCCGATTTCTTCCGCGGCCGGGTCGGCACCTACGACATTCACCTGTCCGGCGTCGGCTACCTCTTCGCCACCCAGGACGCCCAGCGCGGCTACCAGTTCTCGCGCGTCGCCGAATCCTTCGGCCGCGCCCGCGCCCGTACCTTCTGCTGCACCCGCGAAGTGCTCGACCGGGTCGCCAGCGGCGAGCTGGTCTACGGCTACAACATGATCGGCTCCTACACGCTCGGCGTGGTCCGCCAGGACGAACGCATCGGCTACTACCTGCTCGACGACTACACGCTGGTGATGAGCCGCACCGCCTTTATCCCCGAAACCGCGCCGAACAAGCGGGCCGCCGTTTCCTTCGTCAATTTTCTGCTGTCGCCGGAGGGCCAGGCGGCCATTGCCACCTCGCCGGAACTTATCCCCCTCCTGCCCGAGGCGACCATCGCCTCCGGTCACAGCGGCGTTCCGGGCACCGAAGGGCGCTCGCTGCTGCCCATCCGGCTCGGCACCGGCCTGCTCACCTATCTCGACCGGTTGAAGAAGGAGGCCTTCCTCGCCGACTGGTCGGCGGCGATGCAGGTGGAGACCGCCTCGCAGTAGGATGCGGGGATAAACGGAAAAAGGCCGGCCCGGAGGAGCCTCCGGCCGGCCTTTTGGTGATTTTGGGCATCTTGCGACGCCCGACTCCAAAAAAACGCGATTTCGAGACGGAATTTTGCAAAATCCGTCTCAATCTCGATATCGCCTGCAAGCCCTTGTCATACCAAGAGAAAACGCTCAGAGAGCCTCGATCCGGGCGCCATTTTCGCCGTCGAAGTAATGCAGGTCCGCAAGCGCGTAATCGAGACTTATCCTCTCGTTCGGACGCAGCGCCACGGTCGGCGCCAGCCGGGCCGTCAGTTCCTGGCCGCCGAGCCGGCAGATCGCCATCGTGTCGGAGCCGAGAGGCTCGAAAACCTCCACCACCGGCGCGATGGCGCCGCCCTTGTCCCCGGCAAAGGCCAGGTGTTCGGGGCGGATGCCGACATCGATCCGCGCCCCGTCGGCGGCCGCCACCTCGCCCAGCCGCAGGGCCGCATCGCCCACCCGCAGCACCGGCGAACCGCCTGATCTGTCTATGTTTCCGCTGAACACGTTCATCTGCGGCGAGCCGATGAACTCGCCGACGAAGCGGCAGTTCGGCCGGCTGTAGAGCTCGATCGGGTGGCCCTGCTGGACGATTTTACCCCCGCGCAGCACCACCACCCGGTCGGCCAGCGTCATCGCTTCCGTCTGGTCATGGGTGACATAGACCGTCGTGGTCTTCAGCATCGCGTGCAAGCGCTTGATTTGCGTACGCATTTCGACGCGGAGCTTGGCGTCGAGGTTCGACAGCGGCTCGTCGAACAGGAACACCGCCGGCTTCCTCACGATGGCCCTGCCCATGGCCACGCGCTGGCGCTGACCGCCCGAAAGCTGGCCCGGCTTGCGGTCGAGATAGGCCTCGATCTGGAGGATACGTGCCGCCTCGCGCACCTTCGGTTCGATCTCGGAAGCCTTCAAGCCCCTCATTTTCAAGCCGAATCCGATATTCTCGGCAACGCTCATATGCGGGTATAGCGCGTAGTCCTGGAACACCATGGCCACGTCCCGATCGCGCGGCTCCACGTCGTTGACGACCCGCTCGCCGATCTTCAGGACGCCGCCCGAAATCTCCTCCAGCCCAGCGATCATCCGCAGCATCGTCGACTTGCCGCATCCCGACGGCCCGACGAACGCGACGAATTCCCCGTCCTGGATGTTCAGGCTGACGCCATGGATCGCCCGCACCGAGCCGTAATCCTTGACGATCCCCTCCAACCGGATATCCGCCATGGCCCTCTCCCTTGATCGCCCGTTTTCGCAGGGCTTGCGTTATCGATAATTTGGATGTTATCGATATCGATAATGAAGCGCAACCCCGACCGGACAGGCTGGCGGGGCCGGCGCGAAAGGGGCCGCCGACGGCGTTCGGCGACGAGCAGGGAGCAGGTGTCCGATGGCCGTTGAGAGCTTCTCGACCGCATCCGTGATGGATCTTGTCCCCCGGCAGTCGAGCCGGCGCAGCCATGCCGTCTTCGTTGCCCTGCAGAAGGAAATCGTCCTCGGCGAGCTGCCGCCGGACTCCTCCCTGACCGAGATGGAACTGGCCCAGCGCTTCCAGTGCAGCCAGAGCACGGTGCGCGAGGCCTTGATGCAGCTGTCGGAGGAAGGGCTGGTCAAGCGCCTGCCCCATCGCGGCACGCTGGTCGCCCCCTGCCGGACCGCCGACGCCCGCGCGCTTATCAACATCCGCCGCGAGGTGGAATGCACCTATCTCGAGCAGGTGCTGCGCAACGCCGGCCGCGGTCTCGTCGGCCAGCTCCACGACGAGCTGAACGCCATGCGCAATGCCGCCCGCGACGGCGACGAGTACCGGCTTTCGGTGCACGACCGCGCCTTCCACACCACCTTGTTCGCAGCCGCCGACCTGCCCTTGGTGGTGCCGATCCTGACCCGCTGCCTCATCCACAATCACCGCTACAAGATCATGAATTCCCAGCCGAACCGGGCACTTGAAGAGACAGCCGAGCGGCATGTCCCCATCATCGACGCACTCAAGAACGACGATCTGGAGCGCCTGCGCACCGTGCTCGGCCACCACATCTCCACCATCGTCGACTTCGGCCCCGATCTCACCGAGGACGCCGGAGTATGACCCCGCGCCGCCAGCCCAGCCCCGCCATGCGCGCCGTGCTCGACCGTCTCGCGCAGGAAGATCGCGGCCTTGCCGACCCCACGATGCTGGAGCCGCAGGCCGGACGGGCGCTTGCCGCGCTCACCAATATCCGCTGGAACGAGGACCTGCCGCCGGTCGCCGAAAGCCGCACCCTGATGCATGCCGGACTGCCGGCGCGCCTCGTCGTGCCGGAGGGCGATACGGGACGCGACGCGATCCTGCATGTCCATGGCGGCGGCTGGGCCTTTTGTTCCGCCGCGACCCACGAGGGCGCCGCCCGGCGCATCGCCAATGCGACCGGCGCGCGCGTGCTCACGGTCGAGTACCGCCTCGCCCCCGAGCATCCTTATCCCCATGGGCTGGAAGACGTGCTGGCGGCCTGGGCTGCGCGCGACACGGACCTTCGCTGGTCGATGGCCGGCGACAGCGCGGGCGCCAACCTGGCTCTGGCGGCGATGCTGCGACTGATCGACGAGGGCGGCGCCCTGCCCGCCCAGGCGCTGCTCTTCTACGGCGTCTATGGCGCCGACTTCTCGACCCCGTCCTATGAGTTATACGCGGACGGACCGGGCCTCACCCGGGCGAAGATGCAGCGCTACTGGAACTGGTATGCGGCCCGCGAACTGCGCGAAAGACCGGCCGTATCCCCGTTGGCGGCCAGCGATGCGGCGCTCGCCGCCCTGCCCCCGCTCTATCTCAACGCCGCCGGGCTCGACCCGCTGTGCAGCGACACCGAACTTTTGGCCGCCCGCCTTCGCGCGCTCGGCCGAAACGACCCTTTCGACCTGTTCGAGGGCGTCGTCCACGGCTTCATGCAGATGGGACTGGCCCTGCCGGAGGCGCGCGACGCCTTCCAAAGGGCCGGCGCCGTCTTCAGGAAACGGGCCGACTGAGGAGCGGCCTGATAATCCAGGGAGGAACCAAGGCAATGAAAATGTTCAGGAAATTCACTGTAGCCGCCAGCGCGCTGACGCTGATGGCCAGCCTTGCCCATGCCGACAGCACGGTGCGCTTCTGGTACCATTTCGACAATGCCGACAATCCGATGGACGAGCTCGTCGCCGAGTTCGAGAAGCAGAATCCGGGCATCACGGTCGAAGCCGAGAACATTCCCTGGAACAGCTACTACGACAATCTCTACACCGCGATCATCGGCGGCAACGCCCCGGACGCGGCGATGGTCAAGATGTTCGCCCAGCCGCGCCTCGTCGAGATGGGCGCGCTGGAGCCGATCGGCGCGCGCATCGATGCCTGGGACGGCAAGGCGGGGCTTGAGGACAACCTGCTGAACCTCACCAAGGCGGCCGACGGCGAGACCTACTATCTCCCCGTCCAGTATGTCGTGCTCTACCTCTACTATCGCCAGGACATGCTGGACGAGCTCGGCCTCAAGGTGCCGGCGACCTGCGACGAATTCCGAAATGTCGCCAAGGCCTTGACCCGCGACACCAATGGCGACGGCTCGCCGGACGTCTACGGCTTCGGCTTCCGGGGCGGCAAGGGCGGCCACGACCACTGGGCGAGCTTTACCCTCTCCCACGAGGGCGTCAGCCTCGAGGAGGGCCTGACCTCCGAGGCGGGGATTGCCGGCACCCAGTATGTGGTCGACCTCTTCCGCCAGGACGGCGTCTTCCCGCCTTCCGCGCCCAATGACGGCTTTCAGGAAATCCTCGGTGCCTTCAAGGCCGGCAAGACGGCGATGACGATCCACCACATCGGCTCGGCCAACGGCATCGTCGAGGTTCTGGGCGACAAGGTCTCTGCCGCGCCGGTGCCCGAATGCGGCGGCGGCCGCTGGACCTCCTTCGGCGACGAGAGCACCGCGGTCCTCTCCTCGGCCTCCGACAAGGATGCGGCCTGGAAGTGGATCTCCTTCCTCTCCTCGCCGGTCAACAACGCCAGGTTCAACGAAGCGACCGGCCAGCTGCCGGTGGTCAAGTCGGATGCCGCAAGCTGGTCGCTGCATCCGCAGCGCTTCGTCAAGGCGACGGTGGACTCCCTTCCCTATGCCCACCTGCTGCCGAACGTCTCGCAGACCTCCGACTTCGTGAACACCGCCTGGCCGGTCAACATGCAGCGCGCGCTCACCGGCGAGATCACGGCCAAGGAAATGAACGAGAAGATCGCCGAGCTCTACGCGCAGTAAAGGCGACTATCCCCTGACAGCGACGGGCGGGGCGCAGGCCGCCGCCGTCCGTCGCGCCTGGAGCCGCCGGCGCCCGAACGGGTGCGGGCACCGGCTCCGGCATTCTGGAACCGATCAGTTTTTCAGGGCATTCGGCCGGGTTCGGCCGCTCCCGCTGATCCAGCCGACGGCCAGACCATGACCGATACAACCGTTCCCGATGCCGGGCCGATCGGGCGCCCGCTCGGCCGGCGCGTGCTCCCTTACGCCATGTTGTCCCCGGCGGTGCTGGTGACGCTGGCCATCGTCTTCTTTCCGATGGTGCAGACCGCCTGGATGAGCCTGCACGACTACGTGCTGTTCCGGCCGAACCATTTCGAGTTCGTCGGGCTCGACAATTTCCGCAAGGCGCTGGCCGACGAGGTGTTCTGGATATCCCTGCAGCACACCGCGATCTGGATCGGCATCACGATCCCGGCGCAGGTCCTGCTCGGCCTCGCCACCGCCCTGCTGCTGAACCAGGACTTTCCCTGGCGTCCGCTCGCCCGCGCGCTGATCATCATCCCCTGGGCCCTGCCGTCGGTCGTCATCGCCCTGATGTGGGTGTGGATCTACGACAGCAACTACGGCTTGATGAACGACTTCCTGCTGCGCCTCGGGCTGATCGAGCAGGCCGTGCCCTGGCTCGCCCGGCCCGACACTGCGCTGGGTGCCATCATCCTGACGCTGACCTGGCAGGGCTTTCCGTTCTTCGCGGTCATGATCCTGGCCGGCCTGCAGTCGATCCCCCGCAGTTATTACGAGGCGGCAGCTATCGACGGGGCCAGCGCCTTTCGTCAGTTCTGGCATATCACGCTGCCCGGCATCTCCGGCGTGCTGGTGACGGCAATCCTCCTGCGGATGATCTGGGTCGCCAATTCCTTCGACGTCATCTTCGTCATGACCGGCGGCGGCCCGGGCTACAGCACCTACACCCTGCCGCTCTACGCCTTCGTCAAGTCTCGCACCAATCTCGACTTCGGCTACGGCTCCGCGCTGGCCGTCCTGTTCACCCTGCTGCTGATGGTGGTCGTGCTCGTCTACCTGCGCCGCACCGGAAAGGCGGTGAGCCGATGAGACTGCGCAAGCTCCCCCTGTGGCGGCGGATCCTGACCGTCGACCTGCCGATGCTGGCGATCCTCGCCTTCACGCTCGGACCTTATGCCTGGATGTTCCTGACCTCGGTGACGCCGGAGGCCAGGCTTTTCACGGAAGGTCCGTCGATCCTCGGCGCCACGTTCGAAAACTATGCCCGCCTGTTCCGCACCGTCGGTTTCGGCCGCAACCTGCTCGACAGCCTGATCGTGGCGGGCGGCACGGTGGTCGTCGGCCTCTCCCTGTCGATCACCGCCGCCTACTCGTTCTCGCGCTTCGAGTTCCGGGCCAAGCGCCTGTTGATGATGCAGTTCCTGCTCATCAACATGTTCCCGCTCGTGCTGCTGATCCTGCCGCTCTTCGTGCTGATGCGCGTGCTCGGCCTGCTCGACACCCACGCAGCGCTGATCATCGCCAACTCGACCATCGCCATCCCCTTCTCGGTCTGGATGATGGTGAGCTACATGAACGGCATTCCGCGCTCGCTCGACGAGGCGGCGATGACCGACGGCTGCACGCGGCTCGGCGCCCTGCGCCGGGTGATCCTGCCGCTCTGCGCGCCGGGCATCGTCGCGACCGGCATTTATATCTTCATCACCGCCTGGAACGAGTACCTCTACGCGCTGACCCTCGGCGGCCGCAACGTGCGCACCATCACCGTGGCAGTGCAGACCCTGATCGGCGAATACGAGGTCCAGTGGGGCCTGCTCACCGCCGGCGGCATCATCGGCGCCATGCCCGCGACCGTTCTCTTCCTGCTCGTCCAGAAACGCCTCATCTCCGGCCTCACCCAGGGCGCGGTGAAGGGCTGAGCCTCGAAAGGACCCTCCCCTTGAAGAACCCGATTGGCATCATTTCCATGCAGTTCGCCCGCCCCTTCACGGGCGCCGACCTGCATCATTTCGCAAGGGCGGCGAAGCTCGGCTTCGACTTCGTCGAGCTGCTGGTGCCCGAGCCCGAGGACGGGCTCGACCTTGCCGAGACGCGCCGCGCCGCCGAGGACGCCGGCCTCTTCCTGGTGCTGGCGGCACGCGTCTCGCCGACCCGTTCCATCGCCTCGGACGATCCCGCCAACCGCCAGGGCGGGCTCGACTACCTCAAGCGCTGCGTCGAGGTCGCGGACGGGCTCGGCGCCCGGATGATCGGCGGCCCGCTCTACGGCGAGCCGATGGTCTTTGCCGGCCGCCCGCCCGTGCCGCGCAGCGATGCCGACATCGCGGCCCGCGCCGAGCGCACCGTCGACGGGCTGAAGCAGGCAGCGGCCGTTGCCCGCTCCGCCGGCAAGGTGCTGGCGCTGGAGGCGCTGAACCGGTTCGAGACCGACGTGATCTCGACGACACGGCAGGCGATCGAGGTGGTGGATGCGGTCGGCGATGCCGGCCTCGGCCTGATGCTCGACACGTTCCACATGAACATGGAGGACCGTTCGATCCCCGACGCGATCCGCGCCGCCGGCAATCGCATCGTCCATTTCCAAGCCAACGAGAACCATCGCGGCCACCCCGGCACCGGCCATATCGACTGGCCGGCAGCGATGCGCGCCCTGCACCAGGTCGGCTACGCGGGGCCGATCTCGCTGGAGCCCTTCCGCCGCGCCGACGACCGGGTCGCCCTGCCCATCGCCCATTGGCGCGCCCCGCGCGAGGACGAGAGCGAGAAGCTGATGGCGGGCCTCGGCGTCATCCGCAACGCGCTGGCGCTGGCGGAGGTCGACCAATGATCAATATCGGCTGGATCGGCTGCGGCCGCCACGCACGGCAGATGCTGCTGCCGCAGTTGGGCCGCAACGGCTTTCGCATCGCCGCCCTGTGCGACCGCGATGCGGCCGCCCTCGGCGAGGCGGCGGCGAACTACGGCGTCGCCGCGCTGCACAGCGACTACCGCGACCTGATCGCAGAGCCCGGGCTGGACGCCATCGGCATGGCCGTCGGGCCGGAGCTGCACCGGCTCGCCTCCATCGCGGCGCTGGAGAAAGGCCTGCCGGTCTTCATGGAAAAACCGCCGGCAGCCGATGCGGCCGGGGCGCGCGAGGTGGCGGCGGCCTCGCAACGGGCCGGCAAGCCGGTCATCGTCGGCTTCATGAAGCGCTATTCGACCGGCAACAGGATCGCCCGCAACGTGCTGGACGGGGGCAGCTTCGGCACGGTGCTCGGCATCACCGGCAGCTACATGACCGCACCGACCTATTTCGCCGGCGAGCCGGACTATACGGGCTTCTTCCTGCATCACTGCGTCCACTACATGGACCTCATCCCCTGGTTCGCCGGCGAGGATTTCGGCGACATGCTGGTGCGATCAGTCAGCCCGGCTCCGGGCAAGCTGCTGCTGCATGTCAACTTCACCACCAGGGGCGGCACGATCGGCAATGTGGTGATGGGCACAGTGCAGTCGCGCGGCACGCCCATGGAAGAAATTCGCATCATGGGCGACCATGCGCGGCTGGAGATCGACAACATCATCAATGTGCGGCTCTACCGCGACCCGCCGTTCAAGGCGGACGACCCGGCCGCAACCCTCGATCCGGCCTGCGACACGCTTTCCTGGACGCCCAACTTCACCGCCGCCGCCAACGAGGACCACAAGGGCTATGCTGCCCTTCTGGCCGACACGGCACGGGCGCTGCGCGGCGAGCCGGCGAACGCGCCGGGCATCGAGGCCGGGGTCCTCGCCATGGAGCGGCTGGAACGGATGATCGCGCAGATTTCCTGAAAAAGCCGCGCGTGAAGCAAAGGCTCCACGCGCGGTTCCACGCTCTGTCACGCGACGGGTGCCACTCCGTAGATCTCGCGGGCGGCCTGCGGCGAGACGAAGCCGTTGCGGACATCCGCCAGAACGGCGTCCCGCTTGCGCTGCTTCGGATCGCCGAAGCCGCCGCCGCCCGCCTCGTGGATGGTCAGCGTATCGCCCTGCGCCAGCACGTAGCGCCCCTTGGGGTGCACCACCGTCCCGTTGATCGAGATCTCTCGCAGCTTGCCCGGCGCCCCGCCCAGCATGCCGAGCGGAGGAAACTCGGTCCGCCCGGACAGACAGGAGACGGTGAGCGGATGGGGCGAACCGTTGCGCAGCACGATCTCCTGGCCGAGGCCGCCACGGAACTCGCCCGGCCCGCCGCTGTCCGCCAACAGCCGCTTTGCAACGAAGGTCATGCTGGTCAGCCGCTCCCAGACCTCGATGGGAATCGAGGTCATGTTGGAGGGCGACGGCGTCGTCGGCGCGCCGTCGATGCCCTTCAGCGCGCCGAAGCCGCCACAGGCGAAGAAGATGCTGGACACCTCCCTGCCCTCGCGGTTGCGCCCCTGCACGTTGATCAGGTTGAGCATGCCGCTATCCGCCTGGACCCGGTCCGGCATGACGCTGGCCAGCGCACCGAAGATCAGCGGGGCGACATAGTGGCCGATGACATGGCGACCGCCGGTCGGGCTGGGATGGAGCGGATTGAGGATCGAGCCCTCGCGCGCCGTCACCTCGACCGGCGTCACCGAGCCGAGATTGTTGGGAATGCCGGGCGTGGTCAGGCATTTGATGGCGTAGCAGGCCATGGCGTGGGTGTAGCAGACCGGCACGTTGATCGCCGAAGGCACCGCATCGCAGGAGCCCGAAAAGTCGATCCGCGCGCGCCCGTCGGCGATGTGCACCGCGCAGGCGAGCCGGACGGTCTCCTCCACGCCCTCGACCAGGATCGCATTCTCGTAGCATCCGTCCGGGATCTTGCGCAGCTCCTCCCGGATCGCGGTCTCGGACTGCGAGATGATCACGTCGGCAATGTCCGAGATGTCGTCGATGCCGTATTCGTCCATGAATTCCAGCAGCATGCGCCCACCGACCGAGGTGGCCGAGGCATTGGCCATCAGATCGCCGATGGTCTCTTCCGGTGCCCGCACATTGCAGCGGAACAGCTCGAGGATCAGCTCCGAGACCTGCCCCTTCTCCATCAGCTTCAGCACCGGCAGGCGCAGGCCTTCCTCGTAGACCTCGCGGGCGACCGCCGAGAACCCGCGCCCGCCGATATCCGGCAGGTGGCTGATGCTCATGCAGTAGCCGACGATCCGCCCCTCGCGGAAGACCGGCTGCATGACGTTGATGTCGAACATGTGCCCGGTGCCGAGCCAGGGGTCGTTGGTGATGACGACGTCGCCGGGCGACAAGGTCTCCGGCGGAAACCGCTTCAGCATGTGCTGCAGGGTCGCCGGCGCCGTCCCGGTAAAGGACGGCACGCTGTAGCTGCCCTGCGCCAGCATCCGGCCGCGGCCGTCGAACAGCAGGCAGGACAGGTCGTAGCTTTCACGCACATTGGTGGAAAAGGACGTCCGCACGAGGGTGTTGACGATCTCGTCGGTGATGGAGATCAGCCTGTCCCAGTAGATACCGACGGCGATGGGGTCGATCTTGCTCATGTCTTACCTGATTTCGATTACGAGGTTCATGAAAGGGTCGACGGTCAGATGGTCGCCGAGACCCAGGACGCAGGTCGATTCCCGCTCCTCGATGAGCGCAGGGCCCGTGACCTGATCACCGCTCGCCAGCGCGTAGCGGTCGTAGACCGGGCAGTCGACGAAGCCGCCCGCTTCCGGGAAATAGGCCTTGCGGCTGCCTTTCAGCGCCGTCGCGCTCTCCGGCTCCTGCAGCACCCGGTAGGTCTGGTGCAGGGCCGCCAGCGGGCCATAGGCCTCGATCTTCCAGTTGAGGATCTCGATCGGCCGCCCCGGCAGGGTCATGCCGAAGATCGCCGCATAGGCCTCATCGAAGAGCTGCGGCAGGGCGGCGTGGAGGCTCTGCGGATCGCTGTCGTCCGGCAGCGCCACCTCCACCTCGTAGCCCTGGCCGCTGTAGCGCATGTCGAGACGGCGGCGGAAACGGATCGCCTCCGGCGCGACACCGCCGGTTGCCAGGACTTCGGCGGCCTCGGCCTCCAGCTCGGCGCAGATGCCGGCGAGATCGGACGGGTCGAGCCGGTCGATGCCGATCTGGCGCGACCGCACCACCTCGAAGGCCGGCGGACTGCTCAAGAGGCCGAAGGCGGACATGACGCCGGCGCCGGCCGGGCAGATGACCTTGGGGATCTTCAGCTTGCGGGCGACACGCACGCCGTGCAGCGGGCCCGATCCGCCGAAAACCACCATGCTGGAGCGGCGATAGTCGATACCCCGTTCGGACGCATGGACGCGGAAGGCCCGCGCGACATCCTCGTTGATGACCTCATGCATGCCCCAGGCGGCCGCCACCAGGTCGACATTCAGCTTTTCGGCGACATGACCGGCAATTGCCTTGCGTGCTGCAGCTTCGTCCAGCGCCATCTTGCCGCCGAGGAACGAGCCCGCCCCGAGATAGCCGAGCAGGAGATTGGCGTCCGACAGGGTCGCCCGCTCCCCGCCCCGGCCGTAGCAGGCCGGCCCCGGAACCGCGCCGGCACTGCGCGGCCCCATCGCCAGCGTGCCGCGCTCGTCGGTTCCGGCAAGGCTGCCGCCGCCGGAGCCGATCTCGATCATGTCGATGACCGGGATCTTGGCCGGCAACCCGCTGCCGCCCTTGAACTCGTGGACCCGCGCCACTTCCATCTCGTAGCGCTTGATCGGCGTGCCGCCGCGGATGATGCAGCCCTTGGCGGTCGTGCCTCCCATGTCGAAAGCAAGCACGTTGCGCTCGTCGAGCACCTTGCCGACATGGGCCGACATCAGGGCCCCGGCGGCCGGGCCCGACTCCAGCAGGCGGATCGGGAACTCCCGGGCGATGGAACTCGCCAGCGTGCCGCCGCTGGAACTCATCACCAGGAACTTGCCGGTAAAGCCGAGCTCCCCGAGCCCGGCCTCGAGCCGGGCCAGATACCCGTCGACGATCGGCTGGACGTAGGCGTTCATGCAGGTCGTCGTCCAGCGCTCGTATTCGCGCGGATAGGGAAAGACGGTCGAGGACAGGCTGACATAGAGATCGGGGAAACGCTCCCGGATCCAGCCGGCGACGAGGCGCTCATGCGCGGGATTGGCGTAGGAGTTCAGAAAACACACGGCCACCGCCTGGATGCCCTGCTCTTCCACCAGGCGGGCAAGCCCGGCCTCCACTTCCGCACGATCCGGAGCGGTGACGACGCTGCCGTCGTCGCGGACGCGCTCGCGCACCTCCAGGCGCTGGTTTCGCGCCACCATGGGCTGCGGGAAGGCGATGCGCATGTCGAACAGGTCGTAGCGGCGCTCCAGCGCGATATCGAGCACGTCCGAAAAGCCTTCGGTGGTGACCAGCGCCGTCGGCACGCCCCGCCGCTCGATCACCGCATTGGTGACGAGCGTCGTTCCGTGGGCGATGGCGGAGACCTCGCTCATGGCGATCCCCGCGCTCTCGGCAATGGCAACGACACCTGCCAGGACCGAGCGGGATGGTTCGTCCGGCGAGGTCAGCAGCTTGTGGGTGATGGCGGTGCCGGCTGCATCGTCGAAGAGTGCCAGGTCGGTGAAGGTGCCGCCGATATCTACTCCGATACGGTAAGTCATTCGTCGTCTTGCCTTTCATGCGTGTTGGCGAGATGCGCCAGCGCCTGCAGCGCCTGGTCGACCGCCGAACGGGTGATGTCGCGATAGGTGACGAAGCGGACGAGATCCGCCCCGAAGGGGATGGCGAGGACGCCCTCCCCCGAAAGCCGCCGGCAGAACGCCTCCGGACCGCCCCAACAGGGCGCCAGGCGCAGCAGGACGATGTTGGTGGGAACCGGCGGATCGACCGGCGCAAGGCCGGGAAGATCGCGGCAGCCTTCGCGGAGCCGCGCGGCCGTCTCGTGATCGGCCACCACCTCGCCCCAGTTTTCCAGCGCGACGAGACCCGCCGCCGCGATCATCGAAACGGGCCGCATGCCGCCGCCGAGCCGCTGACGGATCCGCAAGGCCTCACTGATGAAGTCGCGCGGACCGGCTAGCATTGCGCCAGACGGCGCCCGCAAGCCCTTGTTGAGACTGACGGAAACGGACGAAGCTCCTGCAGCCACTCGGGCCGGCATTTCGCCGAGCGCGACGGCCGCGTTGAAAAGGCGGGAGCCGTCGAGATGCAGGTGGGCGCCGGCCGCCCGCGCGACCTCTGCGACCGCCGCCACATGGGCGCCGCCGATGGCATTGCCGCCACCCCGGTTGTGGGTGGTCTCCAGTGCAAAGAGACGCACCGAAGCGCGCTGTGCGTCGGCGGGCGGTGCGCTGGCCGCCTGCCACTCGGCAAGCGGCGACATGCCGAACGTTCCGGCGAGCCCGCGATACTCGATCCCGGCGACCGCCGCGTGCCCTCCCGCCTCGGATGTCGCCAGATGGTTGGTCGCATCGCCCAGCACGGTGTCGCCCGGCCGGGTCCAGGCGATCATCGCCGCAAGGTTCGCCATGGTGCAGGTCGGGAACAGGAGGGCATCCTCCTTGCCCAGAAGCTCCGCGGTGCGGGCCTCCAGCCGCTGCTGCCACGGATCGTTCCGCAGTCCGAAGGCACCGGGCGAGAGCGCCGCCTTGGCCATGGTTTCGGCCATGCGCGCGCAAGGGCGCGACAGGAAGTCACTCCTGAAGTCCAGATACGTCATTGTACTTGCCTTTGTTGCGTATCAGCCGGCCGTGTGCGGCAGCCAGAGGACGATCTCCGGCACTGCGTAGATCAACAGGCAGAACGCCACGATGATCAGCGCATAGGGCAACGAGGAGTAGGCGATCTTCTCCAGGGAGACCTTGCCCGCTATCGACTGGATCGCGAACAGGTTCAGCCCCATCGGCGGCGTCAACTGCCCCAGTTCCATGAACAGCACCATGGCGATGCCGAACCACACCAGGTCGAAACCTGCGCCCAGGATCGCCGGCAGCAGGACCGGCACCGTCAACAGCATCATCGAGATGCCATCGATGAACATGCCGAGCACCGTGAACAGCGCCATCAGGCAGAGGAAGAAGACGAAGGGCGACAGGTCCAGCACGGCAATGCCTTCGGCCAGCGCCCGCCCCACCCCCGACAGGGTCAGCGCATAGCTGAGAACCTGCGAGTTCATCATGATGAAGAGGACCACGGTCGTCGTCATCACGGTGCTTTTCAGCGCCTCGCTGAGCACCGCGATGCTGAGCGTCCGGCTCTGGAGGGACAGAAGCACCGCCAGAAGCGCACCGAGCCCGCCCGCCTCCGTCGGCGTGACGATGCCGAAATACATTCCCCCGATCACCGCCAGCACGAGGAGGATGACCGGACCGCAGTCGCCCAGAGCACGGGCAACGTCCCGACCGCTGCGCGGCTCGCTGTCCGGGCGCGGTGCCAGCGCCGGGTTGAGCCAGGTTCGGACCCAGATGTAGCCCATGAAAACGGCGGCAAGCAGCAGCCCGGGCACGACACCGGCCATGAAGAGGTCGATCAGCGGCGCCTGCACGGAGGACGCGTAGATGACCAGCGGAATGCTGGGCGGGATGAGGATGCCGAGGCACCCGCCCCCGGTCAGGCTGCCGAGGTTGAGCGTGTCGCTGTAGCCGCGCTTGCGCATTTCCGGCAGCGCGATGACGCCGATGGTCATGGCGGTTGCGGTCGACGATCCGGAGATCGCCGCAAAGATCGCGCAGCCCGCGATGTTCGACTGGGCAAGGCCTCCCCGCACCCGGCCGATCAGCGTCGTCAGGCCGGAGTAGAGCCGCGCCGAAACCCCGGACCGGGCGATGATCTCGCCCATGAAGACGAAGAGCGGTACCGCGGCGAGCGTGAAGGAGTCCAGCGTGTTCCAAACGATATCGCCCAGCGTCGGCCAGAAGCGGCTGCCGCCGACCAGCGTCACGCCGACGATGCCGACGAAGCCCATTACCGAGCCGATGGCGACGCCGAAGAAAAGCAGCGCGAACAGCAGGGCGCCGTAGATGGCGAAGGCGACTTCCCAGCTCATGGCTCGCCCCCCTCACCGCGCCGCAGACCCGCGATCGCGTGGACCAACAGCTGCAGGTAGACGACGCAGAGCAGCCCGAAGCCGAACGGGAGGACCGCCTGGGGGATCCACAAGGGCGTGGCGGAGGGCTGGATCGACACCGTGCCGAAGCGATGGTTCATCGCCACCAGCCGATACGTCGCGTAGGTGAGCAGCACTGTGGCTGCCAGCCCGACCAGCGCCCCCAGAACAGCGGCCAAACGCTGCCCGACGGGAGAAAAACGCCGCGAAAACGCATCGACGGAGATGAACTGCCCGGATCGGAGCGCCTGGCCGAAGCCGAGCAGGCAGATCCAGACCAGGGCATAGCCGCCGTATTCGTCGGCGACCAGGGTGGAGGTATTGAAGACGTAACGCGATATCACCTCGACATTGATGAGGATGACGAGCGCGACAACCAGCAGGCAGGCGGTGAACATCATTGCGCGGGACAGCCCGTCAATGGCTTTGTCGATCGGGTGCAACATGGGGAACGACCGGCTCCGTCGGAAGGATCGGGAGCCGGCGGGCCGCGGGTGAGGCACGGCCCGCCGGAGCGGACATCCGGCCTCAGGCCGGGCCGCAGACCTTCATCGCCGCGTCCAGCAGCGTCCGGCCGGTCTTGCCGTTCTGCTCGGCCCACGTCTGCCAGAGCGGCTGCAGCGCCGCGCCGGCCTTGTCCATATCGTCCTTGCTCGGGGTCACGAGGTTGACGCCGTTGTCGCCGAGGTTCTTGCGGGCAAGCTGCTCGTTCTCCTGCGACATCGCGTTGTATTTCGGGCCCCACTCGGCGAACTTCCCGCGCAGGATGGTCTGGATGTCCTCCGGCAGCTTGCCGAACTCCTCGCCGTTCACCAGCATCATCTGGTGGCCCATCGTCATGTTGACCATGTAGCCGGTCTTGACGATGTCATAGGCGCGCCAGTCGTTGGCCGACAGGGCGGAGGTGATCGCACCGTCGATGGTGCGGCGCTCCAGGGCAGGAATGACCTCCGCGGAGGTAATGGAAACCGGGCTGCCGCCGAGCAGCTTGATCATCTCCACCTGTTCCGGATTCCAGGTGCGCACCTTCAGCCCCGAGATCTCGTCCAGCGATGCGATCTCGCGGTTCAGCCACAGGTTCTGCGGCGGCATCGTCCACTGCACACCGGCAACGATGTCGAACTTCTCCTGCATCACCGCAGCGACCGTCGGGGCGATCTCGCTGGCGGCCGCCTCGAACTCCTCGAACGAGGTGCACAGGAACGGCATGGACAGGACGTTCAGTTCCGGCACGTCGCCAGAGGCGAAGCCCACCGCCACATCGCCCATCTGCACCTGGTTGGTGGCAACGCTGCGCACCACGTCGGCCGCCTTGTAGGGCAACTCGCCGGCGGTGAAGATCGTGATCTTCAGCCGGCCGTCGGTGGCGGCCTCGACATCTTGAGCAAAAGCCCTGGTCAGCTGCGTCGGCTTGTCGTTGGCAGGGAAATAGGTGAAATATCTCCACTCGAACTCTTGCGCGGCGGCAGTTGACGCCAGAATTCCCACAGCAACGCCGAACGAAAGAACGCCTGAAAGGCCGGAACGGAATTTCCTCATCGCACAGTTCCCCTTCTGAAGACCCGAGTATATCGGGATTTTTACTGTTTTTTGTCAGATAAAAACCGCATCCACCAAGAAGGAGACCACCGTTACCTAGGCATGTCAAAGCAGTAAATTGCCGGCGAAACGAGGGCGTTTCACGCAAAACGGCACCGGTTGTCGCTGGCAAAGCCATGCGTTTCGGGGACCTGGAACAGCACCCGGACGCCTGCGAAAAACAGGGAAAGGGGACGGACGGCCGCAGCGCGCGGACCCTGTTCAGCGCTTGGTGCGCACGGGAGGCGGAATCACGCTGGGGGCCGCGGCCGTTGCCGAGCGGCCCGACTGGTCATACATCGCCGTCATGGTCTTCAGGAAAAGCGTGACCTGCTGCATCTCGGTCGAGGAGCGCCCCTCGATGAACCACTGGATGTTCGGCACGAGGAACTCGTCCCGCACCCGGCGATACTCGTCGCAGGTCCGGTCGCCCAGTTCCGTGGTCTCGTAGTGGCTTTCCCTGCCCCGGCGATGCACCCGGGCAAGATCCGCGGCCAGCAGCTTCTTCAGCGAATAGGAGACCAGATGCGTGTCGTCGATGTTCAGCACCATGCAGATCTCCGCAAGCCTCCGCCCCCGCGCCCGCAGATTGATCCCGTGCAGCACGAGGATGTCCATCGGGCTCAGTCCGCGCGTGCCGCTGGCGGACATGCAGATCTCGACCCACTTGTGAAACCCGAAGGAGAGATTGACGATCGCGAATTCCAGGTCACTGAGGATCCGGCTGAATTCCTGTACGGATTGCGTCTTCCTGTCGTCGTCCATGTCCCGGCAGCCCATCCACTTGCAAAGGCGCCCGTCCGTCGGTCAGAGGACCGCACGGCAGGCCAGTATCCCGATATGAAACACCGGGAAGCGAGACCTGGCAGGACCGGCGGTCGGCCGGCAGCCAAGGTCGATCGGAGCGGAGCGGTTACCGGCACGCCGGCAGCAAAGGTGACAACAGGGCCGGCCATCAAGTCAAGCATTCGCCGGTTGCCATGACCGGCCGGCACCCGGCAAACAGCATCGGGACGGGCCGCGCGTCATCCTTTCCGACGGTGAAAGCGCACGGACGGACACAAAGGAATTTAGATCGGGAAAACGTGGTGGGCGGTGAGAGACTCGAACTCCCGACATCCTCGGTGTAAACGAGGCGCTCTACCAACTGAGCTAACCGCCCGTCCGGCGCGGCTCGGAACGATCCGGGGCCACCGCGGAAGGAGCCTTGCGGGCAGGCCGAAGGCTGGTGCCTTTTAAGCCGAGCCGCCGGCGAATTCAACCAGTGTGATAACGGCCGGACGACAGCGCATCCCGGCTCTCGCGCGCCGCCCAAGAGCCGCGGACGCAACGAGGACGCCCGGCAAGCCCGTCGCAGACGCAAAACGGCCCCGGCGGGCATCCCGCAGGGGCCGTCAGCGGAAGGGTTCGAACGGTCGCGCCAATCAGGCGTTGACGGCGTCCTTGAGGCCCTTGCCGGCCTTGAACTTCGGGGTCTTCGACGCCGGGATCTGGATCGTCTCGCCGGTGCGCGGGTTGCGGCCTTCAGAGGCAGCGCGCTCGGAGACGGAGAAGTTGCCGAAGCCGATGATGCGGACTTCACCGCCGCTCTTCAGCGTACCGGTGATCGCGTCGAGCGCTGCGTCGACAGCCTCGCCGGCCTGCGCCTTGGTGAGGCCCGTCTTCTCTGCGACAGCGGCGATCAGGTCGTTTTTGTTCATGGCAGTCCCTTTCCTGGAAACAGCAAGCCCGACGATTCGTGACAGGCTTCGGGGAGGGACAGTCTTGCGAAATCCCGCCCGTGGCAAGCCGAAAAGCGCAGAAATCCGCGATTTTTTCGGCTTTTTACATGTCAAAGGGGCGCCCGCTGACGCCGGCGCCCCTTTTCCTGTGAATAAGCAGTGGATCAATGGGCGACGAGCTTGGCCGCGTCATCCTCCTGCACCACCGCCTTGGCTGCCGCATCGGCCGCCGCCTCGTCCCACTCGATGGGCTCGGGCGTGCGAACCAGCGCGGTTTTCAGCACATCTTCCATCCGCGAGACCGGGATGATCTCCAGCCCGTTCTTGACGTTGTCCGGGATGTCCGCGAGGTCCTTGGCGTTGTCCTCGGGGATCATCACCGTGGTGATGCCGCCCCGCAGCGCAGCCAGCAGCTTCTCCTTCAGACCGCCGATCGGCAGGATCCGCCCACGCAGGGTGATCTCGCCCGTCATCGCCACATGGCGGCGCACCGGAATGCCCGTCATCACCGAGATGACGGCAGTGGCCATGGCGATGCCGGCCGACGGACCATCCTTCGGCGTCGCACCTTCCGGCACGTGCACGTGGATGTCGCGCTTGTCGAACAGCGGCGGCTCGATGCCGAAGTCCACGGCCCGCGAGCGGACATAGGACGCAGCAGCCGAGATGGACTCCTTCATCACGTCGCGCAGGTTGCCCGTGACTGTCATCTTGCCCTTGCCGGGCATCATGACGCCCTCGATGGTGAGCAGCTCGCCCCCCACCTCGGTCCAGGCAAGACCGGTGACGACACCGACCTGGTCCT
Source organism: Stappia indica (assembly GCF_009789575.1). Taxonomy (NCBI): domain Bacteria; kingdom Pseudomonadati; phylum Pseudomonadota; class Alphaproteobacteria; order Hyphomicrobiales; family Stappiaceae; genus Stappia; species Stappia indica. The sequence continues at coordinate 629,130 of NZ_CP046908.1, forward strand.
CAAGCTCCGCTTCGCCGTAGCGATAGCGCGGCACGCCCAGAAACTCCTCGACGACCGCCTCGTCGACCTTGATGGCCGGCTTGTCGGACATCAGGATCTCCTTGACCGCCTTACGGGCCAGCGTCGCCAGCTCGCGTTCGAGGTTACGCACGCCCGCCTCGCGGGTGTAGCGCCGGATCACCTTGCGAAGAGCCTCGTCCGACACCTCGAACTCGCCCTTGCGCAGCCCGTGGTCCTTCTCGGCCTTGGGCAGCAGGTGACGACGGGCGATCTGCACCTTCTCGTCCTCGGTGTAGCCGGCGATGCGGATGATCTCCATCCGGTCCATCAGCGGCGCCGGGATGTTGAGGGTGTTGGCCGTGGTCACGAACATCACGTCCGAGAGGTCGTACTCGATCTCCAGGTAGTGATCCATGAAGGACGAGTTCTGCTCCGGATCCAGCACCTCCAGCAGGGCCGAGGACGGGTCGCCGCGGAAGTCCATGCCCATCTTGTCGATCTCGTCGAGCAGGAAGAGCGGGTTGGCCTTCTTCGCCTTCTTCATCGACTGGATGACCTTGCCGGGCATCGAGCCGATATAGGTGCGCCGGTGACCGCGGATTTCCGCCTCGTCACGCACGCCGCCGAGCGACATGCGCACGAACTCGCGGCCCGTGGACTTGGCGATCGACTTGCCGAGCGAGGTCTTGCCGACGCCCGGAGGGCCGACAAGGCACAGGATCGGGCCCTTCAGCTTGTTGGCGCGCTTCTGCACGGCGAGATACTCGACGATGCGGTCCTTGACCTTCTCCAGGCCGTAGTGGTCCGCGTCCAGCACCTCCTGGGCATGCTTGAGGTCGTGCTTGACCTTGCCCTTCTTGCCCCACGGAATGCCCAGCAGCCAGTCGAGATAGTTGCGCACGACCGTGGCTTCCGCCGACATCGGGCTCATCTGCTTGAGCTTGCGCAGCTCCGCATTGGCCTTCTCGCGCGCTTCCTTCGACAGCTTGGTCTTGGCGATGCGCTCTTCCAGCTCGGCCACCTCGTCGCGGCCTTCCTCGCCGTCGCCGAGTTCCTTCTGGATCGCCTTCATCTGCTCGTTCAGATAGTACTCGCGCTGGGTCTTCTCCATCTGGCGCTTGACGCGCGAGCGGATGCGCTTTTCCACCTGCAGGACGGAGATCTCGCTCTCCATCAGGCCGAGCACGCGCTCAAGACGTCCGGCGACGGAGGTGATCGCGAGGATCTCCTGCTTCTCCGGGATCTTCACCGCCAGGTGCGAGGCGATCGTGTCGGCGAGCTTGGAATTGTCGTCGATCTGGCCGATCGCGCCGAGGACTTCGGGCGAGACCTTCTTGTTGAGCTTCACGTAATTGTCGAACTCGGCAACGACCGAACGCGACAGCGCCTCCACCTCGACCGTGTCGGTGTCGGTGTCGGGCAGCGCCGTGGCATGCGCCTCGAACAGGTCGCTGCGGTCGGTGAAGGACGAGATGCGGGCGCGCGACACGCCCTCGACCAGCACCTTCACCGTGTTGTCCGGCAGCTTGAGCAGCTGCAGCACGGTGGCGAGCGTGCCGACCTCGTAGATGTCGGAGGGCGACGGCTCGTCGTCGGAGGCGTTGATCTGCGTCGCAAGCAGGATCTGCTTGTCGGCGCTCATCACCTCCTCAAGGGCACGGATCGACTTCTCGCGGCCGACGAACAGCGGCACGATCATGTGCGGGAACACGACGATATCGCGCAAGGGGAGGACGGCATGGAGGGTGGTATCGCCCTCGGTCCGCGCATCGAAATCAGTCATGGATCTTCCTTTCCTTGCGAACCCGCCGCCCCGGGGAGTGGCAGACACGACGGGCGCATTACGGAAGCGGTGCCAGGATCATCTCGCCCCCTGCCCGGCCGATGGCCGATGGGAGCTGGCGTCCAGACCGGCCGACCACCCTCGCCCCGTTTGCCGGGCACGGCGGCGGTCGCCCCGCTTGCCTGTTATGCCAATAGGTGGCGAGCCCCCCGCAACGTGTCAAGGCACGCTGACCGCGCGGGCGCCCCGCGTTGACCTTGAGTCTAAGCCCAAACCGGCTTGATTCGCCGAAAATCTGCGCTTCCCCGCGGGGAAAAAGGCAGAAAACCGGGGAAATCCGTTAAAACTCTGCCGCTGCGGAAACCTGACAATTCGTCCGACCGGGATCCTGAGACGGCAAAGGCCCCGGACCGTTGCGGGACCGGGGCCTTCCAGGATCGATGAAACGCGGAAAAGCTGCCTCAGGCGGAGGTGGCCGAATTTTCCGCGCGGTCCTCGTAGATGTAGAGCGGACGCGCCTCGCCGGTGACGACCTCGGCCGAGATCACCACTTCCTTGACGCCCTTCAGGCCCGGCAGCTCGTACATGGTGTCGAGCAGGATCGACTCCAGGATGGAACGCAGGCCGCGAGCACCGGTCTTGCGCTCGATCGCCTTGCGGGCCACCGCCTTCATCGCCTCGTCGTGGAACGCCAGCTCGACATTCTCCATCTCGAACAGGCGCTGGTACTGCTTGACCAGAGCGTTCTTCGGCTCGGTCAGGATCTCGACCAGGGCTTCCTCGTCTAGGTCGCCAAGGGTCGCGATCACCGGCAGACGGCCGACGAACTCGGGGATCAGGCCGAACTTCAGCAGATCCTCGGGCTCCAGCTCCTGGAACAGCTCGCCGGTGCGCCGGTCCTCAGGCGCCTCGACATTGGCCTTGAAGCCGATCGAGGTCTTGCGTCCGCGCTCGGAGATGATCTTCTCCAGGCCCGCGAAGGCGCCGCCGCAGATGAACAGGATGTTGGTCGTGTCCACCTGCAGGAACTCCTGCTGCGGATGCTTGCGCCCGCCCTGCGGCGGCACGGAAGCCACGGTGCCTTCCATGATCTTCAGCAGGGCCTGCTGCACGCCCTCGCCCGACACGTCGCGGGTGATCGAGGGGTTGTCGGCCTTGCGGCTGATCTTGTCGACCTCGTCGATATAGACGATGCCGCGCTGCGCGCGCTCGACATTGTAGTCGGCCGACTGCAGCAGCTTCAGGATGATGTTTTCCACGTCCTCGCCGACATAGCCGGCCTCGGTAAGCGTGGTCGCATCCGCCATGGTGAAGGGCACGTCGAGAATGCGCGCGAGCGTCTGGGCCAGCAACGTCTTGCCGCAGCCGGTCGGGCCGACGAGCAGGATGTTGGACTTGGCCAGCTCGACGTCGTTGTTCTTCGACGCATGGTTCAGGCGCTTGTAGTGATTGTGCACCGCGACCGACAGCACCTTCTTCGCCGGACCCTGGCCGATCACATAATCGTCAAGGACCCCGCGAATCTCCTGCGGCGTCGGAATGCCGTCACGGGACTTGACCAGCGAAGACTTGTTCTCCTCGCGGATGATGTCCATGCACAGCTCGACGCATTCGTCGCAGATAAATACGGTCGGGCCGGCGATCAACTTGCGCACTTCGTGCTGGCTCTTCCCGCAGAAAGAGCAGTAGAGCGTGTTTTTCGAGTCGCCGCCGCTGGCCTTAGTCATCAGGTAAACCCCGCGTGCTTCGGAAGGACTTGTCCTTCCGCTGTATCTGGCGAGAAGAACGAAGCCGTTCTCCTCTTTTCCGGAACCGGACTAGAGACCCGCCCGCACTCGTCCCGTAAATGTCATCATGCTTCCACCTCAAAAATCAATATACGTTTAAGGCGAAGCCATGGCGCCGGTCTTCTTGGACCGAACGGGACGCCGCACGCCACCCGAGGGCGGGTCCGACCCTGGCACCGTTACGTCACTTAGACTTGTCGTCGCCGCCGGCAAGACCGGCCCGACTGGTGATGACGCCGTCGATCAGGCCGAACTCCTTGGCCATCTCCGGTGTCAGGAACTTGTCGCGCTCCAGCGCCTCCTCGACGGCGTCGAGAGACTGGCCGGTGTGCTTCACGTAGATCTCGTTGAGCCGCTTCTTGAGGCTCAGGATCTCCTGCGCATGCAGCATGATGTCCGCCGCCGTGCCGCGGAACCCGCCGGACGGCTGGTGCACCATGACCCGCGAGTTCGGCAGCGAGAAGCGGCTGCCCTTGGCACCCGCCGCCAGCAGCAGCGAGCCCATGGAGGCGGCCTGGCCGATGCACAGCGTGGACACTTCCGGACGAACGAACTGCATCGTGTCGTAGATCGCCAGGCCCGACGTCACGTAGCCGCCGGGCGAGTTGATGTAGATGGCGATCTCCTTGGTCGGGTTCTCGGCCTCGAGATAGAGCAGCTGCGCACAGACGAGCGTCGCAAGGTGATCCTCGATCGGTCCGGTCAGGAAGATGATGCGCTCCTTGAGGAGTCGCGAATAGATATCGAACGCGCGCTCGCCCCGGTTCGTCTGCTCGACGACCATCGGCACGAGTGAGTTCACGGCGAAATCGACTGGATCCTTCATGCCTCGTCCATGCTTTGGAGGAACGTTCCCGGGCTGCACCGCTCGCGCGCAGCCGCCTCTTCAATCGGTTTGCCGCTCATCAGCGGCCGGGAACGGTCTCGGTCTCGGTCTTGAGTCGAAAAAAGCGACACCCATTCATAAGGGATGTCGCCTCGTATCGGAAGATAGGTGCTGACGGGTCGTGGACAAGGGTTAAAAAACGCAAGGATCAAGGCTGCCTTCCTCGCGAATCCGGCCCCGGAGGTCATCCGGGGCCGGTCCGTCAAACCGTCATGTCGGGAACGAGGATCAGCCCTCGTCCTCGTCTTCCGCCATCAGCTCGTCCTTGGTGACCGACTTGTCGGTGACCTTGGCCAGCTCGAGGATGTAGTCGACGACCTTCTCCTCGTAGATCGGCGCCTGCAGGCTGGCGAGCGCCGTCGGGTTGCTGCGGTAGAAGTCGAAGACCTGCTTCTCCTGGCCCGGGAACTGGCGAACCTTGTCGTAGAGGGCGCGCTGCACCTCTTCGTCGGTCACCTTGACCTGGTTCTGCTCGCCGACCTCGGAAAGCACCAGGCCGAGACGCACCCGGCGCTCGGCGATCTTGCGATACTCGCCGCGAGCCTCTTCCTCGGTCGTCTCTTCGTCCTCGAAGGACTTGCCGGAGCGCTGCATGTCCTGCTCGACCTGGCGCCACACGCCGTCGAACTCGGACTGCACCAGACGCTCGGGCAGATCGAACGTGTAGACCTCGTCCAGCTTGTCGAGAAGCTGACGCTTCACCTTCTGGCGGGTCATCGCGCCGTACTGGCTCTCGATCTGGCCGCGGATGATCTCCTTCAGCTTGTCGAGACCCTCGAGGCCCAGGCCCTTGGCGAAGTCGTCATCGATCTTCACCTCGCCCGGAGCCTGCACTTCCTTGACGACGATGTCGAAGGTGACGGCCTTGCCGGCCAGGTGCTTGGCCGGATAGTCCTCGGGGAAGGACACCTCGATGACCTTCTCGTCACCGGCCTTCAGACCGGCGAGCTGCTCCTCGAAGCCCGGGATGAACTGCTTGGAGCCGAGCACCAGCTGGCCGTTCTCGTCGGCACCGCCGTCGAACGGCGTGCCGTCCAGCTTGCCGAGATAGCTCATGAGGACGCGGTCGCCCTCTTCGGCCGCGCCGTCCTTGGTCTCGAACGGCTTGTTGCTGTCGGCGATCTGGGCGATCTGCTCGTCGATCTCGGCATCGGAGATCTCGACGACCGGACGCTCGATCTCGACCGTCTTGAAGTCGATCAGCTCGAACTCCGGCAGGATGTCGTAGCTCATCTTGAACGAGATGTCGGCAGATCCCGACAGGATCGCCTCGGCATCGCCGTCCGGCAGATCGATCTCGGGCTGCAGCGCCGGCTTCTCGTTGCGCTCCTCGACCGCCTTGCGGGTGGTCTCGTTCAGGAGCTCATTGAGGATCTCGGCGGTCGCCTGGCGCCCATAGAGGCGCTTCAGGTGCGCAGCCGGCACCTTGCCCGGCCGGAAGCCCTTGATCTTCACCTTGTCCTTGAGGTCGTCAAGGTACGTATCGAGGCGGCTAGCAAGCTCAGACGCCGGAATGACGACTTTCAGTTCGCGTTTCAGCCCCTCGGCCAGCGTTTCGGTTACCTGCATGGTCGTGTGCTTCGTCCTAGATCGAGAACGTCTTTCCGACTGCTCTTGTGATTGTGTGGCCCGGTTGGGCTTGCTTGACCGGATTCGCTGCCAAAACAGGAGTTCATCGCCCAAGGCCTGAGGTGGTGCGGGCGGAGGGACTTGAACCCCCACGGCTTGCGCCACCAGAACCTAAATCTGGCGTGTCTACCAGTTCCACCACGCCCGCGACGTGCCTTAAAGCGCCCGAAGTCAAGGCGCGGCCTCTATAGCACCCCGCCCGGCAGGGTCAAAGAAAAAACGGGCCTCCTGCTCAGGCTGTACAGCGCAATCTGGGATGCGCGCCCAGCCCCGCTCACGCCGTCCCGGAAAAGAACTCCGCCAGCGCCTGGCGCAGAGCCGGCTCAAGATCCTCCGCCGTCAGCGCCGGCCCTGCCAGCACGCCCGCGCGCCCGTGCAGCCACACGCCCGCACAGGCCGCATGGAAGCCGTCCAGCCCCTGCGCCAGCAGGCCGGCGACGATGCCCGACAGCACGTCGCCGGAGCCGGCCGTGGCAAGCCAGGCCGGCGCATTGTCGTTGATCGCCGCGCGCCCGTCCGGCGCTGCGACGACCGTATCCGCCCCCTTCAGAACCACGACAGCCCCGCTGGCCCTTGCTCCGGCTCGCGCCCGGGCAAGCCGCGAGCCCTCGCCGGCACTCTCCCCAAAGAGACGCGCGAACTCCCCGTCATGCGGCGTCAGCACGACATCGCCGGCCCTTGCTCCCGAACGACCCGAGATGGCACCGGCCAGTTCATCGGCCTGTCCGGAAAAGGATGTGATCACGTCGGCATCGAGCAGCACCGCCCGCTCGCCGGAAAGACAGGTCAGCGCAAGCGCCCGCGTCTCGTCCCCGACACCGGCACCCGGCCCCAGCGCAATCGCATTGAGGCGTCGGTCGGCCAACATCTCGGCAAGCCCCTCGCTCCCGCGGAAGGAGCGCACCATCACCGCCGTCAGATGGCTGGCATTGACCAGTGCGGCGGAAGGCGGCGTCGCCACGGTCACGAGCCCGGCTCCGGCCCTGAGCGCAGCACCGGCGGCCAGCCGCGCCGCGCCGGTGGACAGGGCCGGTCCCGACACCACCACCGCATGCCCACGCGCATATTTGTGCCCGTCGAGCCGCGGCGGGTGCAGCCCCGCCCCCCACAGCGCCGGATCGTTGCGCCAGGTCTTCCCCTGCTCGCCGCCGTGCACCTCGCCCAGGACAGAAGCCGGAATACCGATATCGGCGAGCTCCACCCGGCCGGCAAGCAGACGCCCCGGCAACAGCAGGTGGCCCGGTTTCAGGCGGAAGAATGTCACCGTCCGGCTGGCGCGGATTGCCGGCCCCATCGCCTCGCCGCTCGCCCCGTTCACGCCGGAGGGCAGGTCGACGGCCAGCACCGGCAGGCCAGATGCGTTCACCCGCTCGATGGCCTCGCCCGCAATACCCTCGATGGGGCGCGCGAGCCCTGCCCCGAACAGCGCGTCGATCACCACCGACGCCTGACCCGGCACACGGCCCAGTGTGTCCCGCGAAAGGATGCCGGCAGTCAGGCCAGCCGCCTGCATCTCGGAAAAGGCGAGCGCCGCATCACCCGACAACCGGTCGGGATCGCCGAGCAGCAGCAGCTCGACGCGGTAGCCGCGCTGGCGCAGCACCCTCGCGGCAACGAATCCGTCGCCGCCGTTGTTGCCGGGACCGGCCAGCACCAGGACCTGGCCGGAGTGGCCAGCCATGCGGCTGCAGGCATCGGCGACCGCCACCCCTGCGCGCCGCATCAGGTCGATTCCGGGCACCCCGCCGGCGATGGCGAGCGCATCCGCCCGCCCCATCTCGGTCGGCGTCAGGAGTTCGATCAAGCACCACCTCCGGCGATCACAACCGCCTGCGGCTCGGACAGCTCGATCAGGTTGCCGTCGGGATCGCGTATATAAACGGAGCGCAGCGGCGACTGGGCACCGGTGCGCGAAACGGGCCCCTCTTCGATCGTCACGCCCGTCTCCCTGAGCCGCGCAATCGCGGCCTCGAGCGAGGACACGAGAAAGCAGAGGTCGCCCGACCCGGCCGTCGGCTTGCGCGCGGCCGGAGAAAACTCGGCTCCCGCCTTGTGCAGGTTGATCTTCTGCGCGCCGAAATGCAGCGCCCGCCGGCCGCCGCCGAACACCACCTCCTCCATGCCCAGCACGCCGCAATAGAAGCCGACGGTCTCGTCGATATCCGCAACCGTCAGGACCAGGTGGTCGAGCGCCTCGATCCGCATCCGTATCTCCCTGTCGTTCCCAGTCTCGAAATGCGCGGCACGCTCCCGCACGGAACCGCCCGCCCGGGATCGAGTTTCGCCGATTGCCGCAGGCACGCAAGCCGGTTTCGGACGCTCAGGTGCCCGGGACTGCCTGCAGATTGGGCGAAAACGTCAGGATCTAGGCACCGTCGGGCGACCCCCTCACCCCATCAAGGTGGATTTCGCGCCCCCAGATTCGCCTATTTATTGTTCAAGCCGCACAGTATTTAATCACCTCTTCGACGCCGGACCCCGGACAGCCCGGAAAACCCTGCTGGAATTGCCCGATTTGCAGGCTCTTTTTTCGGCAAGCAAACTTGGCATGGGGCATGCTAGTCAGGGGATGGCACAGGCCCGGAACGGCCGGCATTTCGAAACCGAATGACGCGAAGTGGCGGAGGCGATGAAAAAAATCGAGGCAATTATCAAGCCGTTCAAGCTCGATGAGGTCAAGGAGGCTCTCCAGGAGGTTGGCCTTCAGGGCATCACCGTGACCGAGGCCAAGGGCTTCGGCCGCCAGAAGGGCCATACCGAGCTCTATCGCGGCGCCGAATACGTGGTCGACTTCCTTCCCAAGGTGAAGGTCGAGATCGTGCTGACCGACGACCTCGTCGACAAGGCGGTCGAGGCGATCCGCAATGCCGCCCAGACCGGGCGCATCGGCGACGGCAAGATCTTCGTCTCCACCATCGAGGAGGCCGTTCGCATCCGGACCGGCGAGACCGGCACCGACGCGATCTGAGGCTCTGGCCGGATTTCCGGCCGAAATTTCCGGGCAGCCCGGCAGGTCCCGAAGCGGACTGTCCAGGGAGGCCCATGAGCAAGAACCCTAACGGGACCTACCCCAAGGAAAACAGGGAAAATCTTAAATGACGAGCGCCAGCGACATTCTCAAGCAGATCAAGGACAAGGACATCAAGTTCGTCGACCTGCGGTTCTCCGATCCGCGCGGCAAGCTGCAGCACGTGACCATGGACGCAGGTCTGGTCGATGAGGACATGTTCGCTGAAGGCGTCGCCTTCGACGGCTCCTCCATCGCCGGCTGGAAGGCGATCAACGAGTCCGACATGACGCTCGTGCTCGACCCGGACACCGTCCATGTCGATCCGTTCTTCGCCCAGTCGACCATCTCGATCATCTGCGACATCATCGACCCGGTCTCCGGCGAGGCTTACAACCGCGACCCGCGCACGACGGCCAAGAAGGCCGAAGCCTATGTCAGCTCGCTCGGCATCGGCGACACCGTGTATGTCGGCCCGGAAGCCGAGTTCTTCATCTTCGACGACGTGCGTTTCTCGGCCGACCCGTACAACACGGGCTTCAGGATCGACAGCATGGAGCTGCCGTCGAACATGGGCTCCGAGTACGAGACGGGCAACCTCGGCCACCGTCCGCGCACCAAGGGCGGCTACTTCCCGGTTCCCCCGATCGACAGCTGCCAGGACATCCGTTCCGAGATGCTGACGGTCCTGACCGAGATGGGCGTCACCGTCGAGAAGCACCACCACGAGGTGGCGGCTGCCCAGCATGAGCTCGGCATCAAGTTCGACACGCTGACCCGCAATGCCGACAAGATGCAGATCTACAAGTACGTCGTGCACCAGGTCGCCCACGCCTACGGCAAGACCGCGACCTTCATGCCGAAGCCGGTCTTCGGCGACAACGGCACCGGCATGCACGTGCACCAGTCGATCTGGAAGGACGGCAAGCCCGTCTTCGCCGGCAACCAGTATGCGGACCTGTCGGAGAGCTGCCTGTACTACATCGGCGGCATCCTGAAGCACGCCAAGGCCCTGAACGCCTTCACCAACCCGTCGACCAACTCCTACAAGCGTCTGGTCCCGGGCTACGAGGCTCCGGTGCTGCTGGCCTACTCGTCGCGCAACCGCTCGGCCTCCTGCCGCATTCCCTTCACCTCTTCCCCGAAGGCGAAGCGCGTCGAGGTCCGCTTCCCGGATCCGGCAGCCAACCCGTATCTCGCTTTCGCGTCGATGCTGATGGCCGGCCTGGACGGCATCAAGAACAAGATCCACCCGGGCGACGCGATGGACAAGAACCTCTACGACCTGCCGCCGGAGGAACTGAAGGAAATCCCGACCGTCTGCGGTTCGCTCCGCGAGGCTCTGGAGTCGCTCGACGCCGACCGCGAGTTCCTGAAGGCCGGTGGCGTCATGGACGACGACCAGATCGACGCCTACATCGAGCTGAAGATGGAAGAGAACATGCGGTACGAGATGACCCCGCATCCGGTCGAGTACGACATGTACTACTCGGTCTGATCCGCAAGGCTCCGGCCAAGCGATCTTCCGCAAAGACAGGAAACCCCCGGCGTCATCCGCCGGGGGTTTTTCGTTTCTCGCGTAGCACGAAGGCCGATCAGACCAGCGCGAACACCCGGCTCGGGCCACCCGTCGCGCCCTTGATCTTCGGCGCACCGACGACCAGTGTCGCCCCCGTTGCCGGCACCTCGTCGAGGCCGGCAAGGCATTCCAGCCCCCAGCGACCGGACGGCAGCCAGGTGTAGTGCGTGTCGAAGGTCCTGGAGGCGCCGTGGTCGAGAGACAGCGTGTCGACGGCGATGCCGACCACCCCCTTCTCCATCAGGTAGAGGCAGGCCTCCTTGGAAAAGCCGGGGAAGTGCATGGCGCCCTCGGCATCGGCATTGCGATACCGCTCGCTCGCCACATGCTGCGCCCAGCCGGAATTCATCGCGACGCAGCCTCCCGCCGGCACATCGCCATGCGTCGCCTCGAACGCCTTGAGATCGTCGACCGAGAGCTGGTGATCGGGATCGGCCGCCGCCTTCTCGCGAATGTCGACGACCGCCAGCGGGACGATCAGCTGGTCCATGGGGATCTCGTCCGCCCCGACCCCGTCTGCTGAAAAGTGCAGAGGTGCATCGAGATGCGTGCCGGTGTGCTCGTCGAGATGCCACTGGTACATGTTGAAGCCGTCCTTGGAGAACTCCGCGGTCCGCTCCATCCGCAGCTGCGGCTTGCCGAAGAAGGTGGGGAAATCCTCGCCCAGCGCATGGGTCAGATCGACGGCGCGGGTGAACGAGACATCGGCCGCATGGGCCGCGCGCGGCGGCGGAAAGGCGGCGAAGACGGCGGCTCCCGCCGTCGTCCCCACAAGTCCCTTGAGCAAGCCGCGGCGGCTCAGCCGGCGGGCAACGACTTCCTGGCATCCTGGAACGCACATGACTGTTTCCCCTCTTCTGGAACAGATCGCATTCCATCCTAGGCTGCGTGCGCGCCGGCCCGCAATCGGCCTTTCGCCGGGCTTGCCTGGCGACTGCCCACCCTCTTGCGCCGCCTCGCATTTCCGGCCATTGATCCGCCCATGCTGCAGATCACAGACCTCACCTACAGGATTGCCGGACGCACGCTTCTCGAGCGGGCGAGCGTCATGCTGCCCTCGGGCGCCAAGACCGGCTTCATCGGCCGCAACGGCGCCGGCAAGTCCACACTCTTCCGCCTGATCACCGGCGATAGCGCGCCCGAAAGCGGCGAGATCCGCGTGCCCAAGGGCCTGCGCATCGGCCAGGTGGCGCAGGAGGCGCCGGGCACCGAGCAGACGCTGGTGGAGGTGGTGCTGGCCGCCGATACCGAGCGCGCCAGCCTGCTGGAGGAGGCGGAGACAGCGACGGACCCGCTGCGCATCGCCGAGATCCACACCCGCCTTGCCGATATCGACGCCCACACGGCGGAAGCGCGGGCGGCCCGCATCCTTGCCGGTCTCGGCTTCGATGCCGAGGCGCAGGCCCGCCCCTGCTCGTCCTTTTCCGGCGGCTGGCGCATGCGCGTCGCGCTGGCGGCCGTGCTGTTCTCCGAGCCGGACCTGCTGCTGCTCGACGAGCCGACCAACTATCTCGACCTGGAAGGCACGCTCTGGCTGGAAAGCTACATTGCCCGCTACCCGCACCAGGTGCTGCTGATCAGCCACGACCGCGACCTGCTCAATAAGGCGGTCGATTCCATCGTCCATCTCGACCAGCTCAAGCTGACCTTCTATCGCGGCGGTTACGACAGTTTCGACCGCCAGCGCCGCGAGTCGCTGCTGCTGCAGGAGAAGAACCGCGAGAAGCAGGAAGCCCAGCGCAAGCACATGCAGGCTTTCGTCGACCGCTTCCGCGCCAAGGCGACCAAGGCACGCCAGGCACAGTCGCGGCTGAAGATGCTGGAGAAGATGGAGCCCATCGCCGCGGTGGTGGAAACCGACGCGCTGCCGATCTCCTTTCCCGATCCGGACGGGCGCCTCGCCCCGCCGATCATCCGGCTGGAAAACGTCGCCGTCGGCTATGGCGACACGACCATCCTGTCGCGGCTGTCGCTCAACATCGACAATGACGACCGCATTGCCCTGCTCGGCTCCAACGGCAACGGCAAGTCGACCTTCGCCAAGCTGATCGCCGGGCGGCTGGAGCGCCAGTCCGGCGAGATCACCAAGGCCGCCAAGCTGAAGGTCGCCTTCTTCGCCCAGCACCAGCTCGACGAGCTGATGCCGGCGGAAAGCCCGGTCGCGCATGTGCGCCGGCTGATGCCGGATGCGCCGGAGGCCAAGGTGCGCGCCCGCGTCGCCCGTTTCGGCCTGCCGACGAGCCGGATGGAGACCCCGGCGCGTGACCTGTCGGGCGGCGAGAAGGCGCGCCTGCTGCTCGGCCTTGCCACCTTCGAGGGGCCGCACCTGTTGATCCTCGACGAGCCGACGAACCATCTCGACATCGAGAGCCGCGAAGCGCTGATCCACGCGGTCAACGAGTTCGACGGCGCAGTGATCCTGATCTCGCACGACCGCCATCTGGTCGAGGCCTGCGCCGACCGGCTCTGGCTTGTCGCGGATGGCGGCGTGCGCAGTTTCGACGGCGACATGGAGGACTATCGCCGCCTGGTCCTGCAGAAGGACAAGGGCGAGCGGAACAACGGCCGGGAAGCGGCGAAGAACGCTGCAGCGACCGAGACCGAGGACGATCGCACGGCCCAGGAAAAGCGCCGCGAGGCCGCCGACCGGCGTGCCCGGCAGGCACCGCTGCGCAAGGAAATCCAGGTGGCGGAAAAGGAGATCGCGCGCCTTCAGGAGAAGATCGGCAAGCTCGACGTGGCTCTCGCCGATCCGGACTTCTTCCGCAAGGATGCGGAGCGGGCGACGAAGTTCGCCAAGGAGCGCGCGTACCTGGAAAAGAAGCTGGTGCGTACCGAAGAGCAGTGGCTGGAGCTCTCGGCGGAACTGGAAGGCGGCTGAAGCCCGCACGAGGAGGCACAATGGCGACGCTGACGACCATCGGCTTCGATGCCGACGACACGCTCTGGCACAACGAGCGCAATTTCCGCCTGACGGAAGAGCGCTTCACCGACCTGCTCGCCGACTACAGCGACAGGGACAACCTGACGGAGCGCCTGCTGGCGGCGGAGCGGCGCAACCTGCGCCTCTACGGCTATGGGGTGAAGGGCTTCACCCTGTCGATGATCGAGACGGCCATCGAGGTCACGGAAGGAAAGGCCCCCGCCTCGGTGATCGGCGAGATCCTGGACGCCGGCCGCAACATGCTTTCCCATCCCGTGGAGCCGCTTCCCCACGTGGAAGAGACGCTGCAGGCCTTGAAAGGCAATTTCCGTCTTGTGCTGATCACCAAGGGCGACCTGTTCGACCAGGAGCGCAAGGTGGCCGAATCCGGGCTCGGCGACCATTTCGATGCGGTCGAGATCGTGCCGGAAAAGACCGCCGAGACCTACCGCACGCTGTTCTCGCGCCATGGCGACGGCGCGGCCCGGGCGATGATGGTCGGCAACTCGCTGAAGTCGGACGTCGTGCCGGCGCTCGATGCCGGCAGCCATGGCGTCCATGTACCCTACGAGATCACCTGGGCGCTGGAACACGCCGACATGCCGGCTGGCCGCGACCGCTTTCACCAGGTGGCGCATCTGGGAGAGTTGCAGACGCTGCTTTCGCGATTGAGGTGATCGGACGAGACCGGCACACCGCAGCTAGCTGCCCTGCCCGTCCCCGGCCGGCTCCATCTGCGGATGATATTCCAGCGCCCGGAACTTGCCCTCGGCCTTGGCCCGGTACATCGCCACATCCGCCCGCCGCATCAGCTCTGCCGGATCGATCGGCTCGCGGGTCGAGGCATGCCCGATACTTGCCGTAACCTGCAATTGGTAGCGCCCGACGGTAAAGGGAAGCGAAAAGGCCTCGATGACCTGCTGCGCCAGCACGTCCGGTGGCGTGTCATGGATCTGTGCCAACGCGAACTCGTCGCCGCCGAGCCGGCCGGCCGCGACGAAGTGATTGCCGAAGCCCGCGAGCCGCACCGCCACAGCGGCGATCAGCAGATCGCCGACGGCATGCCCCCATGTGTCGTTGACCTGCTTGAAGCCGTCGAGGTCCAGCATGTGCAGAGCCAGCGGACGTGAGGGAGAGGCCTCCGCCGCCAGCTTTTCGAGCACCTCGAGAAAGCCGCTGCGGTTGAGCGTGCCCGTCAGCGTGTCGCGCTTGGCCTCGTATTCGGCGGCAGCCGCGATTCGGCGCAAGCGCAGCGATTCGATAAAGCCGGCCGCCAGCACCATGAGGAAGAACACGACCAGCGTCGCACCGGCCAGGACCAGCAGCGAGCGATGGCTTTCGAACGCCTGGTCGCCCGGCCTCCGGCTCGGCCAGGTGAGATAGCCGAGGACCCGGCCGGAGGGGTCCTCCAACGCGAGATTGAGCTTGTCGCCCGCTCTTGTGGGAGCAAGCGCGAGTCCTGCGATCTGGTAGTCGCTGGCGATGGCCGAGATGGTCTCCTCGTCGATCGCCTTGAACAGGAACAGGATGGGCGCGTCGGCGACAGGCCCCGCGAAAGGCTGGATCGTCATGGCAGCCGTGGAAACGATCTCCCCGCCCATCGACATGAAGGCCGTGACCGGCACGTGGATGGCCTGCGCACGCCTCGCCTGCTCGGCAATCAACCGACCCACTTCGCCAGAGGGAGAGAAAGGCGCCCCCTTTTCATAGGCGGCGATCACCGTCAGATCGGGGCGGAACACGACCAGGCCGTCGTAGAGCGGATAGTTCGCGGTCGGGTCGCCCCAGGTCTGGCGGATCCAGTCCACGCCCTTTCTGGAGCGTACCGCTGCATACCCCTCGTCCCACAAGGAGTTGTCGCGCACCACCATAGACAGGCCGCGCTCGAGCGTCGCGACCGCAGCCGCTGCAGCGGAAACCGCGCGCTGGTCGTCGATCTCGTTCGCCGTATGCCGCATGGAGAGAACCACATGCGACACGATGAGCACCAGCCCCAGGGCAACGGCAAGGAAGAGGCCGGTCGCTGCCGAAATCGACCAGATCTGGCCGCGGGTAACCAGTGGACGGGTGTCCGACTGCGGCAACGCACCGCCTCGAGCCTTGTCCTGTCCCATTATGCTCAATCCACCTCCCGCGATCTACGCCGTCCACCGAAATCATTTCACGCCCCTCCGGGCGCCCACTGCCAACCGAACGCCCGAGCGAACCCGATGGTTCGCTCGTCCAAGCCTTTCTCCTTAACTTGATTCATACGCTCAGGCACTTGATCCTTGGTGCTGTCGCAAAAGCGCCGGCTTGCTCGCATCCTTGAAGGACGAGGCAATGGGCGCGGCAAACGGTCGGCATGCCCGGCTCAACGCCTGGCAAGAGCCTTCCCTGGACACAATCCCTGGATGTATCTACCGTTGCCCGATCGAAAAAAGCGGGCGGATAGCTCATGGGGGACCGGGAAAGGCCGTCGTTCGAGTTCGGCACAACCAACAATCTGCTTTGGCTTTCGGGATCTTCCGGCGAGCGGGACGTCCCGCCGGACCCGCCCAAGGACCGAGATCTTGCCCGCTCGCTGCTCGACGCGTGTCTTGTCGCGGTTCCGCTGGCGCTCGGATATTTCGCCGGGATTGCCTATCTCGATGCCTATCTGAGCGCCTTTTCGATCTCCATTCACGAGGTCGACGCGCCGCTCGCCACGATCGTCGCCCACTCCTACACCGTCTTCACGCATGCGGGCTTTCTCTGGAAGCTGGCGGTTGTCCTGTTGGTGCTTATGGGCGGTGCCGTTGTCTTGTGGCAAGTCAGGCAGAGGCAGCTCGTTTCAAGCGGCTTCCCGATGCACTTCCTGGTCGCAGGAGCCGTGCTCGTTGCCAGCCTGACCGTGTTCATCGCGATCAAGACAAGCGCCGAAGAAACGGCAAGAATAGCCGCCCAACGCGTGTGGCACGAGGCCAACGCGATCGTCATTCCTCGAAGTTCATTGGCGTTGCTGGAGAACAGGCTGAGCGTGCAGCAGCGGCTGCGCCTTTCCCGGTGTCTGGATCAGGCCACCATCAAACATGTGCTTGCAACGCCCGAGCGGTCCTTCGCCCTTTGCGTCATCGCGAAAGAGGGCTTCCTGCTGTCCCATGTCGTAGCCTCGGACCGCTATCTCCCCATAAGACGCCTCAATCCCTGTGCGGATGACGCGTGGCACGACATGCCGTTCTGCAACCGCGAACCCGGAGGTTAGCCGTGAAAGCCGCCACAGTCGCAGCCGCTATCGCCGTCCTGTCCGCCTTGTCGATTGCCGGTGCCCAGGACATGGACACGGCGACCCACCTTTCCTGGCAAGAATTGAAGGTCGCGATGGTGAAGTCCGCAGCGGCCGACGACGCCATCGTCTTCGCCACCGCCACCCCCTTCGGTCACGGAGTGCGAAAGGACGGCGACAATCCGCTTGGCGAGGTCACGCCTATCCAGGGCACCCTCGATGTCTCGTTCCGGCCCTGCGGAGCGAAGGATGCGGAGGTCATCCCGGCAAACAGCATCCTGCCGACGGCCGAAGTCTGCGCCTCGTTACCCGGCACCTCGCAGCCCAGCCTCCAGGCGCGGCACTGGGTCTACAGCCCCGATCTCGAAGGTTTCAGGATCGCCGACCCGGACGATGCACAGCAACCGGGCGCAACGGCTTTCGTGAAATGTCACGATCTGCCCAGCGCGTTGCTGGTTGTCGCAGGCAAGACGCAAAACGGCGAGGAAGCCATTGCCGGCCCCTCCGAGGCTTTGGCAAGTCTGGACGTGCAAGCCGACAAGCAGGCCGCGATCCCGGACGAGACCCTATCGACCCTTTCTCAATGCGATGCAGCCTCGGAATTCTGGACCTTCGATGCGTCCGCCAGGCAGCTCGCGAGCGATAACATGATCCAGATCCTGGGTGTCTCGCGGGATCGCCCGCGCGTCATGTAATAGCCGGGGTTCGCTTCACCCCACCCGCAGCCAGACGTCGCGGACATGCGCAATGACGCGCTCCCCCTTGCGGATATCGTAGGGGTGGTGCTCGATGCGCTGCAGTCCGAGCGATGAAAAGCGGCCCAGTTCGGACGGTGCAAGCGGCCAGGGCGGCCCGTCGGGCGTGCTGCCTTCGGGTGCTGTGCGTGTCAGCACCAGGAGCCTGCCGCCCGGCGCAACGAGGGAGGCGACGGCGGCAAAGGCCCGCTCGCGCAGATCGCCGGAGAGTGCCTGCAGCGTGTAGCACTCGTGCACGAGATCGAAACGGCCGAGCCAGTCCGCCGGCAGGTCGAACAGGTCGGCGGCACGGTAGTCGACAGCACTTTGCGGGAAGCGCTGCCGCGCCCACGCCACCGCCTTTGGCGACAGGTCGAAACCGGTGGTGCGATAGCCGGCCTGCGCCAGCGCCTCGGCATTGTCGCCGAGCCCGCAGCCGACATCGACGGCCAGCTGCCCATCGCCCGGATGCGCCGCCAGCCAGTCGACCAGCTCCGCCTTGGGAGCCAGGTCCGCCCAGGGCACGGCCGCCGCATCATCCCCGGCCGTCTCGTAGACCGCATCGAACCAGGCCGAGCGGTCCTCACGCTTGCCGCCCTTGGCGCCGAACAGCCCGTCGAGCCGCTCGCGCGCCGCATCCCGCCGGTCCATGAAACCCGCCTTGTCGGGCTTGTCCCCGCTCATGCCTTCTTCTCCCATCGGCCCGCTTCGTTCTGCTGCCAATAGGTGATGTCGTGCCCTGCCTCCTTCATCGCCTTCCAGTGCCGCCGGGCGTCGGCGACCGCGTCCGGATCCTGTCCGTCGAACAGGAAGACCCCGCGCTGATAGGGAGTGAGGTCCGGCGGAGCAGCCCGGTCGACGAGAAAGCGCACCACCGCGCCGTTCGGGTTCTCCTCGCCATCGGTCAGGTAGACCGGCTGCGCCTCGCCATGCCCGTCGGCGGCCGTACCGTGCGGCAGGAAGGCGTCGTCGCGATAGGTCCAAAGCCACGAATCGAGCGCCTCGCAGCGCTCGCGCGAGCCGGCCTGCACGACGCAGCGCCAGCCCCTGCCAAGACAGGTTTCCAGCAGCCCGGGCAGCGCCTGCTCCAGCGGCTGGCGGGTCAGATGGTAGAAAAGAACCTCGCTCATTCCGCCCCCCGCTTGTGCAGTGCGGCAGTCCTGCAACAGCCTCGATGCGAAGTGCCGTCGGGTGAGAAACGGGCTTTGATTTGCCAATGATTCACGATTAACGGTTTCCCAACTTCGGCCCGGCAGAGTGACGACCGGGCTGGACCCGGCCGATTCGGCAAATGCTTCGCGCCACGCGCTGATCCTTCAAACGTCCTGTGGTTGCCGTCACAACGGCCTCGGCAGGATCAGGATAGCTTGAGCCAGGCGCAAGCGACTGCCGGACGGTAGAGCCGTCACCGCGCCGGGGCAACGGGAGACATTCGATGGCTGTGCGGATTGCTTTGTTTTTCGGTCTCGTGCTCGGTCTCGCCGGTGTGACCACGGCAATGGGAACCGTGGTGGTGGAGCCGACCGGCGGCGCCTGCGAATCCTACAAGACCTGCTGAAGACACTCCGCCCCTGCGGCACCGCAAACGGTGCCGCCTGACGGACGGAACGAAATAACCCGCCACCAGGCGGGTTTTTTGTTGTTCGCGGACCTGGATACGACGGCGAGGCTACGGATCCCTCCGCAGCCTCGGCCGGTATGCATCAGCCCTCGTAGTGGTCGCGCACGAGGCGGTCGAGCAGCCGCACGCCGAAGCCGGAAGCCCAGCCCTTGCTGAGATCGGTCTTCGGGCTGCCCATGGCGGTGCCGGCAACGTCGATATGCACCCACGGCACATCGTTGACGAAGCGCTGGAGGAATTGGGCGGCCGTGATCGAACCCGCCGAGCGGCCGCCGGTGTTCTTCATGTCGGCGTTCGGCGTGTCGATCAGCTTGTCGTAGTCCTTCGACAGCGGCAGGCGCCAGACCTTCTCGTCCGTGGCAAGGCCGGCCTCGGCAAGACGCGCGGCCAGTTCGTCGTCGTTGGAGAAGATGCCGGCATGATGGCTGCCGAGCGCGATGATGATCGCACCGGTCAGCGTTGCCAGGTTGATCATGAAGGCCGGCTTGAACCGGTCCTGCGTGTACCAGAGCGCATCCGCCAGAACGAGACGGCCTTCCGCATCGGTGTTGATGATCTCGATGGTCGCGCCCGACATGGCCGTGACGATATCGCCCGGCCGCTGCGCCTTGCCGTCCGGCATGTTCTCCACGAGGCCGATGACGCCGATGACGTTGACCTTGGCCTTGCGGGCCGCCAGCGCGTGCATCAGGCCGGTGACGGCCGCCGCCCCGCCCATGTCGCCCTTCATGTCCTCCATCGAGGCCGCCGGCTTGATCGAGATGCCGCCGGTGTCGAAGACCACGCCCTTGCCGATGAAGGCGAGCGGGGCCGCGTCCTTCTTGCCGCCGTTCCAGCGCATGATCACCAGGCGCGGCGGGCTCTCCGAGCCCTGTGCCACGCCGAGCAGCGCGTTCATCTTGAGCTTCTTCATCGCCTTCTCGTCGAGGATCTCGATCTCGACGCCGAGCTTGGAGAGCTCGCTGGCGCGGTTGGCGAATTCAACGGTGGTCAGCACGTTGGCCGGTTCGTTGACGAGGTCCCGGGCGAGCAGCGTGCCGTCGCTCACCGCATCGGCGTCGGCCCAGGCCTTCTTCGCCGCCTTGGCATCTTCGAGCAGCAGCGACACCTTGACCGAACCGGTCGCCTCCTCGTCGTCGCCCTTGCGGCTCTTGTAGCGGTCGAAGACATAGGCGCGCAGCTTCATGCCCATCGCGAAGGCCGCTGCGTGGCCGGCATCCACCGCGCCTGCCGGCGTCTCCAGCAGCACATCGGCCGACTTGGCCTTCCCGAGCTTGCCCATCACGGTGCCGCCGAGCGCCGCCCAGTCGTTGTCGCCGAGCCCGGCAACCTCATCGGCCTTGCCGAGGCCGACAACCAGCAGCCGGTCGACGCCAAGGCCCGCCGGCGCGAGAAGATCGAGCACCGTCTTCGACTTGCCGGAAAAGCCGGCGGTCTCTGCCGCGCGACGGATCAGGTCCAGCGCCCCTTCGCCAAGGCCGGCCGCGGTAGCGCCGGTTGCCAGCTTGTCGTCGACGAGGATGACGGCGACGCCCTTGTGCGGAGCGTCGGGTTTTGCGAAGGAGATCTTGGGGAGCAAGGGGAACCTCATCTCTGGCAGGATTGGAGGAGATCCAGGGCGGTTTGCCAGACTTGCGACAGCCGCAGATTCGCTGCGCGCCGTGTCAGCCAGACGGGCGTACCCGCCCGGAATATCCTGATCCGTCTAGAATGGTGCCTGTTTTCCCGCTCGGCAAGCGCCCTTGCCGCCTTGCCGGTCCAGTTAATCTCCGGTTAACCCTTTTTCTTCTCGGAGTATTTACCTAAACTGCGGCCTAATCGGATGCGACCGGCGCCCGGCCGGCCGACGACGACGCGGGCCGGACCTGCCGCCCCGCCCCCGAAGGCTCTCTGGCAGCCGACGATTTTCTGGCGCAAGCCCGGTGGGCTGACCGAACACGGACCTGATGACGACCTTCGAGCGGTATGTTTTCCGGCGCCTTGCCGCCGTCTTCCTGGTGACGCTCACGGCACTGGCCGGCGTCGTCTGGGCGACGCAGGCCCTGCGTCAGCTCGACCTGGTCACCGCCAAGGGCCAGACCATCGTCCAGTTCATCGGCATGACCATGCTGGCCATGCCGTTTCTGGCGCTCGCCATCGCCCCCTTCGCGCTGCTGATCGCCATGCTGGTGGTGCTCAACACCCTGTCGAACGACAGCGAGCTCATCGTCATCAATGCGTCCGGCGCCTCGCGCTCCGTGCTGCTGCGGCCGATTCTCGTCTTCGCCGCCGTCATCAGCCTGTTCTGCGCCTCGCTGTCGCTGCTCTTCGCTCCCGCCGGTCTTGCCTCGCTGCGCGACGAGATCACCCAGGTGCGTGTCGATCTGGTCGCCAACATCGTCCGCCCAGGCCGCTTCATCGGCATCGAGGACGGGCTGACCTTCCACATCCGCAACCGCGGCGGCGACGGCCAGCTCGAAGGCCTGTTGATGCACGACGAGCGCGCCGAGGACATCGTCTTCACCTATGAGGCGGCGCGCGGGCAGATCGTCGAGGCCGCCGACCGCACCCTGCTGGTGATGCAGGACGGCACGATCCAGCGCCGTACCCGCGCCACGGGCAGCCTCTCAATCGTCCGCTTCCAATCCTATGCCTTCGACCTGTCGAGCATGGTTCCGACCGACACCGTCGCCACCTACAAGGCCAGCGAACGCTCCACACTGGCCCTGCTCGCCCCCGACCCGGACGACGTCTACGCGACCGAGAACCGCAACCGCCTGACCGCAGAGCTGCATGACCGGCTGAGCCAGCCGCTCTACCCCATAGCCTTCGCGCTCATCGTCTTCCTGTTCGCCGGCGAGCCCAAGACCACCCGCCAGAACCGCCATGCGGCGACCCTGACCGCCCTCGTCCTTGCCATCCTGCTGCGCACGGCGGGCTTCGGCATCCTGACGCTGGTGCCGGGCCTGCCCGTCGCGCGCTTTGCGCTCTACCTGCTGCCGCTGGCCACCATCGTGCTGGTCGGCTGGATGGTCGCCATCGGCCGCAAGCCGCGCTGGATCAACGCTCTTGCCGCCCTCAGCGAGCGGATCGGCGAGCGGATCGAGGGCATTGTCGCCCGGCTGCAGGGCCACCAGCAGGGCGGGCCCGCCTGATGCTCGCCTCGCTCCGCTCCGGCCATACGCTCGCCGTCTATTTCGCGCTGCGCTTCGTGGCCTCGATTCTCGGCCTCTTCCTGCTGGCCGCCGTGCTGATCTTCATCTTCGACGCGCTCGAGCTTCTGCGCCGGGCGAGCGATCAGGACGGGGCAAGCCTTGCCCGCATCGGCGCGATCTCGCTGCTGCGCGTGCCGCAGCTGATGGAACAGGTCCTGCCCTTCGCCGTGCTCTTCGGCGCGATTGCCGCGTTTCTCGGCCTCAGCCGCAAGCTGGAGCTCGTCGTGGCGCGCGCGGCCGGTGTGTCGGTCTGGCAGTTCACCGCCCCCGCGCTCATCGTCGGCATTGCCATCGGCATCGGCGCGGTGCTGCTCTACAATCCCCTCGCCGTCACCCTTCGCACGCAGTCGGACGAACTCGCCTCCGGTCTCTTCGGCCGCGAGCAGAACTTCCTGCTGCAGACCACGGGCGACATCTGGCTGCGCCAGGACGGCCAGGACGGGGAATCGGTCCTGCACGCCAAGCAGATCCTCAACTCCGGAGAACGGCTGCTCGGGGTGACTATGTTCACCTTCGACCGCAAAGGCAGTTTCGTGGAGCGGATCGAGGCGAGCGAGGCGACGCTCGGCGAGAAGACCTGGCGCCTGTCGGAGGCCACGGTCTACTCGACCCAGGGCGATCCGCAGACCCATGAGAGCTATAACGTCTCCACATACCTCACCCCGACGGAGGTGCGCGAGAGCATCGCGGCACCCGAATCCATCGGATTCTGGGACCTTCCGCGTGTGATCGAATTGTCACAGAGAGCCGGTTTGCCCGCGTATCGTTATTCGCTTCAATATCAGACACTTCTGGCAAGACCCGCACTTTTGGCCGCGATGGTGCTGATTGCCGCCTGTGTTTCCCTGAGGGTTTCGAGGATGGGGGGTATCGGCCGCCTGATTCTGGGTGGAATCCTCGCCGGGTTCGTGCTTTACGTTCTGTCGGAGCTCGGCAAGGACCTGGGCGGTGCGGGAATCGTGCCTCCTTTCATCGCCGCGTGGGCACCTGGAGTGTTTGGAGTCTTGATGGGGATCACGATCCTCCTGCACCTGGAGGACGGCTGATGGTTTCGGCCGTTTCATCAGGCATGGCCGATCGGCAGAACCGCCCGTCCCGCGCTGATCGGGTGGGCGCATCCCCGCGTGCGCGCGCGATTCGTGCGTCCTTGCTCGCCGGCACGCTGCTGTCCGGTGCCGCGCTCGCACTGCTGAGCGCCGCAGCGCTCGCTCCCCGTCCCGCCCTTGCCCAGGACAACGCCCTCGATTCGCTGGGATCGCAAGTCGACCCGGCCGAGCCGCTCCTGCTCGAGGCGACGGAACTGCGCTATGATTTCGACCGGGACATCATCTCGGCCATCGGAAATGTGCAGATCTATTATGGCGGCAACACGGTGGAAGCGGACCGCGTCGATTTCGACCGTCGCAACAACCGTCTGCGCGCTAACGGCAATGTTCGCCTGACCGAGCCGAACGGCAATGTCCTGCGCGCGGCCTCGATGGAACTGTCTGACGATCTGCGCGACGGCTTCGCCACGGCGCTGCAGCTCGACACGCCGCAGCGCACCCGCTTCATCGCCGACGGAGCGCGCCGCGAAAACGGCAACCGCACGAGCTTCGACAACGGCCTCTACACGGTCTACACCAGCGCGAAGAACCCGCCGGACAAGCCGCCGCTCTGGCGCATCCGCGCGCAGACCATCGTCCATGACCAGCAGGAAAAGACGATCGAGTTCGAGAAGGCCTCCTTCGAGTTCTTCGGCCGCTCGCTCGTCTACCTGCCGTATCTGTCGATGCCGGACCCGAGCGTCAAGCGGAAGTCGGGCCTGCTGATTCCCAATTTCGTCTATGGCGACCGGGTGGGTGCGGGCATGCGCATCCCCTACTATTTCGCCATCGACCCGTCGCGCGACCTGCTGATTTCCGCAACGCCGCTGAGCAAGCAGGGCGTGCTCGGACAGTTCGACTGGCGCCAGCGGCTGATGGACGGTGCCTATTCGATCCACGCTGCCGGCATCTTCCAGGCGCGTCCGGACGAGTACACCACCTCGAGCGGCAACCGCGACTTTCGCGGCGTGATCGCCTCGGAGGGCGAGTTCGACATCAATCAGCGCTGGAAGTGGGGCTGGGACCTGTCCTGGCGCACCGACCGCTCGTTCCTGCGCGACTACAAGTTCGCCCCGCTCGGCAATGCCAGCGACGTGTCGAAGATCTACCTGACGGGACAGAGCGAGCGGAACAGGTTCGACCTGCGCGCCTACGCCTTCCGCATCTCGCAGGAAGACTATACCGCTCTGGCCACGCTCGATGCCCCCGGCTTCATTCCTGTCGGCAGCCGCCTGCAGGACAAGCAGCCCTTCGTCCATCCGGTGCTCGACTGGAACTACATTTTCGAGAACCCGATTGCCGGCGGCGAGCTGGCCTTGACGGGCAATCTCACCAGCCTGACCCGCGACCAGACCGATGCGATCCAGATCGGCGGCCTCACCCGCTTCCGCGGTGTCGAAGGCACGTTCACCCGCGCCAGCCTGGAGGCCGAGTGGCGCTCCACGCTGATCGATTCCTTCGGCCAGGTGTTCACGCCCTTCGCCTATGTGAAGGGCGATCTGTACTTCCTCGCCTCGCAGGACAGGAACGTCGCCTCGATGACCGACGAGAGCTTCGTCGGCCGCATCATGCCGGCCGTCGGCCTCGACTACCGCTTCCCGTTCATCGGCACATTCCAGGGCGGCCACCAGATCATCGAGCCGGTGGCCCAGGTCATCGTCCGTCCGAACGAGACGCGCATCGGCGAGCTGCCGAACGAGGACGCGCAGAGCATCGTCTTCGATTCCACAACGCTGTTCGAATACGACAAGTTCTCCGGCTTCGACCGCAGCGAGGGTGGCACCCGAACCAATGTCGGCCTGAAATACAGCCTGAACTTCGATCAGGGCTATCATGTCAGCGCCCTGTTCGGTCGGTCGTTCCATCTCGGCGGCACCAACTCGTTCAAGCAGGCCGACATCCTCGGCGCCACCACCAGCTCGGGTCTTGCCACCAACTACAGCGACTATGTCGGCAGCCTCTATTTCGACAGCCGGCAAGGCTTCCGGATGGGCGCGCAGGCCCGCTTCGATCACAAGAACTTCTCCGTCCGCCGCGCACAGGTCGAGGCAACAGGCATCTACGGTCCGGTCACTGGCAACCTTGCCTATGCCTATCTGTCGCCGCAGCCCAACCTCGGCATCGCCACGCCGCGCGAGGAGCTCATCGGCTCGGCCAGCCTGCGGCTGCAGGAGAACTGGCGGATGTTCGGCTCCGTACGCTTCGACCTCGAGCGCCGCAACATGGTTCGCGACAGCTTCGGCGTCGGCTATGACGACGAGGGTTTCTCGGTATCCTTCGCCTATTCCGAAGACCGCAGCCGCAACAATGGCCAGACGACAGACCGGCTGTTCTTCTTCCGGTTCGGCCTGCGCACGCTCGGCGACACGCAGTTCTCGACCACCGGAAACAACTAGGGACCAGATGTCCGCGCCGGGCATGCCGCACGGAGCGGATCGCACGCGATGACAGGCCCGTTTCGCTGGCGATCTCGCAAGACCCTCGGCGAGACAGCTGCTTCCGACGGATTTTGGCCGTTTTCTGGTGTCACAGCAGTTCGCAGGATAGCATCGCCGGGAAAATTGGCTGAAGGCAGGTGCACGCGCCTTCAGAGAAGACCGTTCTGCGACCGGGCCTTGGCCGTCCGGAACCGGCGAAACGAGTAGCGGCGACACTGGACGCGACGAAAGTGGACGCGACGACAGGGGGAATGAATGACTGCAAAGCGCTGGATGCTCGCGGGCTTGGCGATTCTGATCGCCGCCACCGTTTCCGGCGGACCGCTCGCCGCGCAGACCGCCATCAAGGTGATCGTGAACAACAAGCCGATCACCACCTATGACATCAATCAGAGATCCAGCCTCCTGCGCCTGACCGGCAGCCGTGGCGGCGCCAAGCAGGCGACGGAAGAGCTGATCGAAGAAGTTCTGAAGATGCAGGAAGCCGAACGAGCCGGCATACGCATCACCAAGGCGGATGTCGACGAGGCCTACGCGACGCTCGCCAGCCGCGTGAAGCTGACGCCGGCACGCCTCACCCAGGCGCTCGCCCAGTCGGGCGTGAAGGCAGAGACCATGCGCCAGCGCATCCAGGCCGAGATCGCCTGGAGCCAGCTGCTGCGCGCGCGCTTCCAGTCCGAGGTGCGCATTTCCGAATCCGACGTGATCGCCGCCCTGCGCAAGCAGGAGGACAAGAGCAGCGACACCAGCATGGAATATCGGATCCAGCCGATCATCTTCGTCGTGCCGGCAAAGACCGGTGCCAGCGGCAAGAACCAGCGCCGCCGCGATGTCGAGAACTTCCGCTCGCGCTTCTCGTCCTGCAACGAGGCCCAGACGCTCGCCAGCGAGTTCCGCGAAGTGGTGGTGATGCCGATGGTCACCCGTCTTGAAACCGAGGTGCCGGCCCCGCTCAAGGAAGCGCTGGACAAGACGGCTGTCGGCAAGGTGACCACCGCCCAGGACAGCTCCAAGGGCCTGGAAGTCTACGCGGTCTGCGACAAGCGCGAGATCGCCAGCAACGCCGCCGCGCGGATGGAGGTCGAGGACGAGCTGCGCAACAAGGAAGGCGAGCAGATGAGCCGCCGCTACATGCGCGAGCTGCGCAGCCGCGCCATCATCGACTACCGCTGAGCCGACCGGTCCGCATGCGCGCCAGTTTCAAGCCTCTCGCCGTCACCATGGGTGACCCCGGCGGTATCGGTCCCGATGTCGCCCTTCTTGCGTGGAACGAACGGATAAGGCGTGAGCTGCCGCCGTTCTACCTGCTGGCCGATCCGGCCTTTCTCGCCTCCCGCGCGGCCCTGCTCGGGCTTGACGTGGCGATTGCCGAGGTTGCCCCGGGCGAAGCGCTGGAGGCCTGGAACGAGCACCTGCCCGTCGTGCCGCTCGGCATGAGCGTGCCTGATCGTCCCGGCATTGCCGATCCGGCGACGGCAGCAGCCGTCATCGCCTCGATCGACCGCGCCGTTGCCGACACGCAGGCAGGCCTCGCTGCCGGTCTCGTCACCAACCCCATCCAGAAGAAGGCGCTCTACGACGCCGGCTTCACCCATCCCGGCCATACCGAGTATCTCGGCGAGTTGGCGCGGCGCGCGGGTGCGCAGGACGCGACCCCGGTGATGCTGCTGGCCGGCCCCGACCTGCTCGTCGTGCCGGTCACGGTCCACATCCCGCTGCACAATGTGCCGAAGATGCTGACCACCGGCCTGATCGTCGATGTCGGGCGGATCGTGCATCAGGAACTGGTGCGCCGGTTCCGCATCAAGGCGCCGCGCATCGCCGTCGCCGGCCTCAACCCGCATGCGGGCGAAGGCGGGGCGCTCGGTTACGAGGACGACGAGATCATCGCCCCGGCCGTGGCGGAGCTGCGCTCCATGGGCATCGATGTCCAGGGCCCCCTGCCCGCCGACACGATGTTCCATGCCGAAGCCCGCGCCGGCTATGACTGCGCCCTGGCCATGTATCACGACCAGGCGCTGATCCCGGCCAAGACGCTGGCTTTCCACGACGCGGTCAACGCAACGCTCGGGCTGCCCTTCGTGCGCACCTCGCCGGACCACGGCACGGCCCTCGGCATTGCCGGCACCGGCAGCGCCCGCCCGGACAGCTTCGCCGCCGCCATCAGGCTCGCCGCCGTACTGGCGGACCCGGGCCTCATCGAATGAGCCAGATCGACGACCTGCCGCCGCTGCGCGATGTCATCCGCACCCATGAGCTGCTGGCCCGCAAGTCGCTGGGACAGAACTTTCTGCTCGACCTGAACCTGACGCTCAAGGTCGCCCGCACCGCCGGGGACCTGAGCGAGTGCACGGTGCTCGAGGTCGGGCCAGGTCCCGGCGGCCTCACCCGCGCTCTGCTGGTCGCGGGCGCAAGACGTGTGGTGGCAGTCGAGAAGGATGCCCGGTGCCTGCCGGCGCTTGCCGAGATCGCCGCCCGCTATCCCGGACGGCTGGAGGTGCTGGAGGCAGACGCGCTGACCATCGATCTGGAGCGGATCGCCGATGGCGGCTCACTGAAGATCGTCGCCAACCTGCCCTATAATGTCGGAACCCAGTTGCTGGTCGACTGGATCACCAGTGCGAGCTGGCCGCCGCTCTGGCAGTCGCTGACGCTGATGTTCCAGAAGGAAGTGGCCGAGCGCATCGTCGCCGAGCCCGGCAGCAAGGCCTATGGCCGCCTCGGCGTGCTGGCCGGCTGGCGCTGCCACGCAACGCTCGCCTTCGAGGTCGGGCCGAAAGCCTTCACGCCGCCACCGAAAGTCACCTCGGCCATCGTCCACCTGACACCGCGCAAGGCGCCTCTCGACTGCGACCTGAAGGCGCTGGAGCGCCTCACCGCCGCAGCCTTCGGCCAGCGCCGCAAGATGCTGCGCGCCAGCCTCAAGCCGCTTGCCGCAGACGCGGAGGCACGCATCGCTGCCGTCGGCATCGAGCCGACCATGCGTGCCGAGCAGCTCGACATCGCCGAGTTCGTCAAGCTGGCCAACGCCTTCGCCGCCGGCTGACACTCTCCCCTTTAGCACTGCGGATATGAAAAAAGGCGCCCCAATGGGGCGCCTTTGCTCCATGCGGCTCGTGCCGGCGCCGGCCCTCAGGCCTCGCCGGTCTCGCGCCTCAGGTCCTCGACCATGCCTTCGATGAACGGGCCGATGGCCGGGCTGCGCTCGCGGCGTAGCCGCTCGGCGCGCAGGATCGACAGCGCACCGCCGAATGCGGTCTGCAGGTCGTCGTTGACGATCACATAGTCATAGTCCTGCCAGTGCTTCATCTCGCCGACCGCCGTCTTCAGGCGGCGCTGGATGACGTCCTCCTCATCCTCTGCCCGGCGGTGCAGGCGGGACTTCATCTCGGCGATGGACGGCGGCAGGATGAACACCGACACCACGTCGCCGCGCATCTTCTCGTAGAGCTGGAACGTGCCCTGGATATCGATGTCGAACAGGACGTCGCGGCCGCCAGCCAGCGCCTCCTCCACCGGATCGCGCGGCGTGCCATAATAATTGCCGTGCACCTCGGCCCATTCCAGCAGCTCGCCGCGATCGCGCATCTGCTCGAAGCGCTCGCGCGAGATGAAGTGGTAGTGCACGCCGTCGATCTCGCTCGACCGGCGCGGCCGCGTGGTGACGGATACGGAAAGCTCCAGGCTGTGCTTTTCCCGGTCGAGAAGCTGCCGTGCGATGGTCGACTTGCCCGCGCCCGACGGCGAGGACAGCACCAGCATCAGTCCGCGCCGACGCGCTGCCGCCTCGCTCGATGTCACAACCGTTCCGCCGGTCGCTGTCGTCATGCCCCTGCCCCGTTGGTTCTGTTATTCAAGGTTCTGGATCTGCTCGCGCATCTGGTCGATGACCGTCTTGAGCTCCAGCCCGATGGCGGTCAGCTCCGTGCCGTTCGACTTGGAGCAGAGCGTGTTGGCCTCGCGGTTGAACTCCTGCGCGAGAAAATCGAGACGCCGGCCGACCGGGCCGCCCGCATCCAGCAGCTCGCGGGCCGCATGCACATGGGCCACCAGCCGGTCCAGCTCCTCGCGAATGTCCGCCTTGGTGGCGAGCAGCGCCGCCTCCTGGTGCAGCCGCACCGGATCGAGCGCCGCGCTGCTGCCGAGGAGCGCCTCGACCTGCGCTGCGAGCCGTGCCCGGATCGCCTCGGGTGCCCGGCAGGGCGCCGCTTCCGCCTGGCCCGTCAACTCGGCGATCGTCGCCAGTTGGCCGCGCAGGACCGTGGCAATGGCCGCGCCTTCATTGCGGCGCATGCGGGCAAGTTCCCCCAAGGCGCCTTCCAGCGACGCCTTCAGCGCCTCGACCAGCGCTTCGCGCTCCGCCGGATCTTCCTCCGGCTCCTTCCATTCGATGACGCCGCGCTGCGACAGAATGCCGTCGAGGGCAACGGGCGCCGCATCCGGCAGACGCTGGCGCACGGCATCCAATGCCGACAGCAACGCATCGAGCGCCGCCTCGTTGATCTGCGGCACCGCCTCGCCCTGGCTGCGCTGAAAGCTGAGCCCGATGGTGACGTTGCCGCGGGTGAGATGGCGCCCGGCCGCTTCGCGGCAGAAGACTTCCAGCGCTTCCAGCCCGCCAGGCAGGCGCATGCGCAGGTCCAGCCCCTTGCCATTGACCGAGCGCAGCTCCCACGTCCACCGCGCAGCCCCGAGGGAACCGTCGGCACGGCCAAAGCCGGTCATGCTGCAAAGCGAAAGTGTCATCTGCGAAACTGCCCCCACAGGTCTGGAATCACGCAACAATCAGAGCGCGCGACTTAGCCGCCGCTGCCCCCGTTGGCGGCTCCGCCCTGCGTACCCTGTTCCTCGCGCTCACGACGCTCGCGCTCCACCTGACGCCAGCGCGCGACATTGCGCTGATGCTGCTCGTAGGTCTCGGCGAAGACGTGTCCGCCGGTACCGTCGGCCACGAAATAGAAGTCCTTCGTGCGCGAGGGATTGGCGACGGACTCCATGGCCGCGCGCCCCGGATTGCCGATCGGGCCCGGCGGCAGCCGGTCGATCTGGTAGGTATTGTAGGGGTTGCGGGCATCGAGCTGCGAGCGGGTGATCGCCGAACGGTCCTGCAGCCAGGCCTCGCCGCCGTAAAGCCCGTAGAGGATCGTCGGATCCGACTGAAGGCGCATGCCCTGGCGCAGGCGGTTGACGAAGACGCCAGCCACGCGCGGCCGCTCGTCGGCCCGCGCGGTCTCCTTCTCGACGATGGAGGCCAGCACCACCAGTTCCTCCGGCGTTTCCACCGGCAGCCCTTCGGTACGTCGGTTCCAGATGTCGGCAAGCGCCTTGGTCTGCGCATCCTTCATCTGCTGGATGATCTGCGCCCGGGTGGTGCCGCGCGTGAACGTATAGGTCTCGGGCAGCAGCGACCCTTCCGGCGGGATCTCGTCCAACTCGCCGGTCAGCACCGGATGCTCGCGTACCCGGGCGACGATCTGCGCGCTCGTCCACCCCTCCGGCACGGTCACCGTGTGATAGACAGCCTTGCCGCTGACGAGGTCGTCCATCACCTGGCGCATCGAGACGCCGGGGGCGAACGCATATTCGCCCGCCTTCAGCCGGGCGGCATTCTTGTAGGCCTGCACGCCGGCCCAGAACACGTTGGAATCCTCGATGACACCCTGGTTCTCCAGCGTGTCGGCAATCATCCGCAGCCCGGAGCCCGAGGGAATGACCACCGTCTTTTCCGCCGCGAGCGGGCCCGGCGCATCGAACTCGGCCTTGCCCCAGTAGAGCATCGCGCCGGTGCCGATCACCACGAGCACCGCCAGCGATAGCAGCGCATTGACGACGATGACGAGAGGATTGCGGACATGGCGCGAGCGCAGCGGCGGCGGCGGGGCCTGCTCCGGCTGGATCGCTTCGCGCGGGCTCTTGGGATGGGGGCGGAACGGAGCGCCCTCGTCCTTGGGAGCACTCTCGGAGGAAGCACTATCGGTCTCTCGGCCTGGCGTCTCGGTCATCTGTCCTGTCCGGTCCTTTTGATCGAGGCAATGGACATGCCACTTGGCCCGAAATTATGGCCAAACCGGGAAGGATAGATCCGCCCGGCGCAACTGGGGATCGGCTTCGCCGGCCGCGAGGGGAAAACCCGCTCGCCACCGGCGCAGGAAGTCCTGTCAGGCCGCGACCTTGCGGAAAACGAGCGAGGCATTGGTGCCGCCGAAACCGAAGGAATTCGACAGCGCCGTATCCACGTTCATGCGCTTTGCC
Source organism: Stappia indica (assembly GCF_009789575.1). NCBI lineage: Bacteria > Pseudomonadati > Pseudomonadota > Alphaproteobacteria > Hyphomicrobiales > Stappiaceae > Stappia > Stappia indica. The sequence continues at coordinate 661,292 of NZ_CP046908.1, forward strand.
GCCTTCGGAACCAGATCGATCTCGGTCTCGACGGACGGATTTTCGAGATTGATCGTCGGCGGCACGATGCTGTCGCGGATCGCCAGCAGCGAGAAGATCGCCTCGATGGCACCGGCGGCTCCGAGCAGGTGACCGGTCGACGACTTGGTCGAGGACATGGTCAGCTGCGCGGCACTGTCGCCGGCAAGACGCTGGATCGCGCCAAGCTCGATCTCGTCGCCGAGCGGCGTCGAGGTGCCATGTGCGTTGATATAGTCGATGTCGGCCGGGACAAGGCCGGCGCGCTTCAGCGCCGCCTGCATGCAGCGATAGGCACCGTCACCATCGGCCGCCGGAGCGGTGATGTGATAGGCATCGCCCGACAGGCCGTAGCCGACGACTTCGCCGTAGATCTTCGCGCCGCGGGCCTTGGCGTGCTCGTATTCCTCGAGCACGACGACACCTGCGCCCTCGCCCATGACGAAACCGTCGCGGTCCTTGTCATAGGGGCGCGAGGCTGCCTCGGCACGGTCGTTGAAGCCGGTCGACAGGGCGCGCGCGGCGGCAAAGCCGGCGAGCGACAGACGGCAGACCGGCGATTCGGCACCGCCCGCCACCATCATGTCGGCGTCGTCGAGCGCGATCAGCCGCGCCGCGTCGCCGATGGCATGGGCGCCGGTAGAACAGGCCGTGACGACCGCATGGTTCGGCCCCTTGAGACCGTGGCGGATCGACACGTAGCCGCTGGCCAGGTTGATCAGCCGGCCGGGAATGAAGAAGGGAGAAATGCGCCGGGGACCCTTTTCGCGCATGACATGGGCCGTGGCCTCTATTCCCTGCAGGCCACCGATACCGGAGCCGATCAGGACGCCTGCGCGATTCTGGTCTTCCGCCGACTTCGCGGACCAGCCGCTGTCACGGATCGCCTGCTCGGCGGCAGCCATGCCGAAAATGATGAACTCGTCGACCTTGCGCTGTTCCTTGGGATCCATCCAGTCGTCCGGATTGAATGTTCCGTTCGACCCGTCTCCGCGGGGAATCTGGCAAGCGATCTGACAGGCGAGATCGTCGACCTCAAAATGGCTGATGCGGGAGGCTCCGCTCCTGCCCTCGAGAATTCTGGACCAGCTCTCCTCGACACCGCACGCCAGGGGCGTGACCATGCCAAGGCCGGTAACGACTACTCGCCTCATCATGAACCTGTATCTGGCGCGTCGGGCGGACACGAAGCCCGCCCGATGCGGAAAACTGAATCAGCCGGCGTTCTTTTCCAGGAACTTCACGGCGTCGCCGACGGTCAGGATCGTCTCGGCGGCATCGTCCGGGATTTCCACGCCGAACTCTTCCTCGAAAGCCATGACCAGCTCAACGGTGTCGAGGCTGTCGGCGCCCAGATCGTCGATGAAGCTCGCCTCCATGGTGACCTTTTCGGCATCGACGCCGAGGTGCTCGATAACGATCTTCTTTACCCGATCCGCGATGTCGCTCATTTCAGAATTCCTCAGTTGCTTCCAACGGTTTTCGCTAGTTCAGCGCTCAGCGCCGCACCTCGTACCCGATCTCCGGAGCTCGGCACCGGAACGAGGCGAATGGGATCCAGCCCGCACCATGTCCGATCCGGCGACCATGGCCGGCCGGACTGGCCGCGCCCGAGCGCCGATCATTCGTGAACGGGTTCGCTGGCCGGCGGGTTCCTAACACACTTTATAGGGCTTGACCAGCCGCCGCACGGCCCTGCGGAACGCCTGTTCCACGGGGCCGGAAGCGGCCGGGTTTGCCAAGTCAAATCATGGCCATACCGCCATTGACGTGCAGCGTCTCGCCGGTCACGTAGGCGGCTTCCTCGCTGGCGAGGTAGAGCGCCGCCGCAGCGATTTCGTCGGCCTTCCCAAGGCGACCCGCCGGCACGGTGGTGAGGATCGATTCCTTCTGCTTGTCGTTGAGCGCGTCGGTCATCGGGGTTTCGATGAAGCCGGGCGCGATCGTGTTCACCGTAATGTTGCGCGAGGCGACCTCGCGCGCAAGCGACTTGGCCATGCCGATGAGGCCGGCCTTGGCCGCTGCATAGTTGCCCTGGCCCGGATTTCCGGTGACCCCGACCACCGAAGCGATGTTGATGATGCGGCCGTAGCGGCGGCGCATCATGCCCTTGACGGCAGCGCGGCACAGCCGGAAGCCCGCCGTCAGGTTGACCTCGATGACGTCGTCCCACTCCTCGTCCTTCATGCGCATGAAGAGGTTGTCGCGGGTGATGCCGGCATTGTTGACCAGAATGTCGAGCTGGCCCATCGCCGCCTCGGCGGCCGGCACGAGCGCATCGACCGCCGCCCGGTCGGACAGGTTGGCCGGCAGCACATGCACGCGCTCGCCGAGATCGGCGGCCAGCGCCTCCAGCTTCTCGGCGCGGGTGCCGGACAGCGCGACGGTGGCGCCGCGGGCGTGCAGCGCGCGGGCGATCGCCTCGCCGATGCCGCCGGTTGCGCCCGTCACGAGCGCGGTCTTGGAAGTCAGGTCGAACATGGGTCTTTGATCCTTGTCTTGCGATGCGCGCCTTGGGTTCAGGCCAGCCGCTCCAGCAGGGCCGCGATGTCGTCGGGCGAATTGACCGCGACGCCGGTCATGTCCTTGGCAATGCGCTTTACCATGCCGGTCAGCACCTTGCCGGTGCCGATCTCGAAGGCGGTGTCGACGCCGGCCGAGGCCATCCACTCGATGGATTCGCGCCAGCGCACCGTACCGGTCACCTGCTCCACCAGCCGGCGGCGAATCTCGTCCGGGTCGCTGGTCGGGCCGGCGAGCACATTGGCGACCAGCGGCACGGCCGGGGCATTGAACGTCACGGTCTCGAACGCGGCGGCCATGGCCTCGGCGGCAGGCTGCATCAGCGCACAGTGGAACGGCGCGCTCACCGGCAGCAGCACCGCGCGGCGGGCGCCCCGACCCTTGGCGATCTCGATGGCCCGCTCGACGGCAGCCTTGTGGCCGGAGACCACCACCTGGCCCGGCGCATTGTCGTTGGCGGCCTGGCAGACCTCGCCCTGGGCGGCTTCCGCAGCGACCGCGGCGGCCTCGGCGAAGTCGAGGCCGAGAAGGGCGGCCATCGCCCCCTCGCCCACCGGCACCGCCTGCTGCATCGCCGTGCCGCGAATCCGCAGCAGCCGCGCCGCATCGCCGATCGACAGCGTGCCGGCGGCGGCCAGCGCCGAATATTCGCCCAGCGAATGACCGGCCACATAGGCAACGCTGGAGGCAAGGTCGAGGCCCCGCGCTTCGGCCGCGCGCATGGCCGCGAGGCTCACCGCCATCAGCGCCGGCTGGGCATTGGCCGTCAGCGTCAGCTCCTCGGGCGTGCCGTTCCACATGATGTCGCTGAGCTTCTGCCCCAGCGCCTCGTCCACTTCATCGAACACCGCCCGGGCCTCGGCGAAAGCGTCGGCCAGGTCCTTGCCCATGCCGACAGCCTGGCTGCCCTGTCCCGGAAACGTGAATGCGATACTCATTGGCGCTGGCTCCAACATCCCTTGCGCGGCCGGATTCGCGTCTGCCCGTCCGTCTTGTCTCGAAATGTGCCGCAAAGAGACGTCCCAGGCACATACTGTCAAGGTGGAGCATGGAAAAAACACGCGCAATCCCTCCGCTCCGCCTTGCGAAGCCGCGCAACTGGTGTATAAGCCACGCTTCGTTCGGAACTCTGGCCGGGGGCTGAACGGAAGGCCCGCTGCGTGCCGGCTTCTCTTCGAATGGAGAGAGGCAGGCAACAGGCGGGCAGGTCGGCAAAGTGTCGTCCGTCTTCCCGTGTCTCCGCCTTCGAAGTTGCTTCGATCCGCCTTTCTTGAAGGCTCGAAGAGGCTTAGCGCCGGGTTCCGGGAACTGAAACGGAAAGAAAGGCACCCTCATGCCGCTTTACGAGCATGTGTTCCTGGCTCGCCAGGACGTCTCGGCCCAGCAGGTCGAGCAGATGGTCGAGCAGTACAAGGCCCTGATCTCCACCAACGGCGGCAACGTCGGCAAGGTCGAGAGCTGGGGTCTGCGCACGCTGGCCTACCGCATCAACAAGAACCGCAAGGCTCATTACACGCTGATGAACCTGGACGCCTCCCCGGCCGCCGTGGCCGAGATGGAGCGCCAGATGCGCATCAACGAGGACATCCTCCGCTTCATGACGCTGCGCGTCGAGGAGCACGAGGAAGAGCAGTCCGCGATGATGCAGAAGCGTGACCGCGACGACCGTCGTGGTGGTCGTGGTGATCGCGGCGACCGTGGTGATCGTGGTGGCCGTGACCGCGGCGATCGTGGTGACCGTGGCGATCGCGGTGATCGTGGCGACCGCGGCGGACGCCGCTTCGACGAAGAATAAGGAGCTAACGCAATGGTCGATATCGCACAGCTGCCGACGCGCCGCCCCTTCTTCCGCCGTCGGAAGACCTGCCCGTTCTCCGGCGCCAACGCGCCGAAGATCGACTACAAGGACATCCGCCTCCTGCAGCGCTACATCTCCGAGCGTGGCAAGATCGTGCCGAGCCGCATCACCGCGGTGTCCGCCAAGAAGCAGCGCGAGCTCGCGCGTGCCATCAAGCGCGCCCGTTTCCTCGGCCTGCTGCCCTTCGTGATCAAATAAGATCACGGCTTTCCAATCGGCTGGGACAGGCCGGCTCGCCGGCCGTCCCTAACCGCGCAAGACGCGGGACAGACGAAAAGGATCACGACAATGCAGATCATTCTTCTCGAGCGCGTCGCCAAGCTCGGCCAGATGGGCGAAGTGGTGCGCGTGCGCGATGGCTTCGCGCGCAACTACCTGCTGCCGCAGGGCAAGGCGCTGCGTGCCACCAAGTCCAACCTGCAGCGCTTCGAAAGCGAGCGCGCGCAGCTTGAGGCTCGCAACCTGGAGCGCAAGTCGGAGGCCGAGTCGGTCGCCAAGACGCTCGACGGCCAGACCTTCACGGTCATCCGCCAGGCTGGCGAGACCGGCCAGCTCTACGGTTCCGTGTCGACGCGCGACATCGCCGACGTGATGACCGAAGGCGGTTTCTCCTCGGCTCGTTCGCAGGTTCGCCTCGACCGTCCGATCAAGACCATCGGCCTGCACGAGGTTGCCGTCGTCCTTCACCCGGAAGTCGAGGTGTCGGTGACGCTCAACGTCGCCCGCTCCGCCGACGAGGCCGAGCGCCAGGCGCGCGGTGAGGACCTCACCGGCCGCGAGCAGGACACGTTCGAGTTCGAAGAGGACGAGGACGAGGATGCCGAGGGCGAAGGCGAAGGCGACGACGCCGTTGAGGCCGACGCCGAGGCTGACGAGGAAGAGGCTCTCTGAGCCGCTTTCCACGCGCACCGAATTGAAAAGGCCCCGCTTGCGGGGCCTTTTTGCTTTGGGAGGCCCGCCCCCTTGTCACTGCCGCGTCATCCGCACCTGCTACCAGAGTCGTGATGTCGGCGCGACCCAACCCTCGCCCGGCCTCGACCCGCAAAACTTCACAGCGGCCGGCTTGTCCGGCCGTTTTTTTGTTCGCGGTTGCGCGATCCCGCGCGCTTGCGCTTTTTGCATGGCAGCTGCCGGCGACCTGATTTCTCCGTGATCTCGGCAACGAGTTCGGCTAAGAAATGCGGGCCCTTTCAGGGCGCGTTTCATGTCACCACAAGATGCAGATTGGCAAGATGACCGGATTCAAGTCGGATTTCCTGAGGACCCTTAGCGAGCGTGGCTTCATCCACCAGATGTCGGATGAGACCGGGCTCGACGATCTCCTGCGGACTCAGACGGTCACCGCCTATATCGGCTATGATCCGACGGCATCCAGCCTGCATGTCGGTCATCTGATGCAGATCATGATGCTGCACTGGTTCCAGGCGACCGGCCACCGGCCGATCTCGCTGATGGGCGGCGGCACCGGCATGGTCGGCGACCCTTCCTTCAAGGAGGAGGCCCGCAAGCTGATGACCGTGGAAATGATCGAGGACAATATCGCCTCGATCAAGCGCGCTTTCTCCAACTACATCGACTACGACAAGGGCCCGCTCGGCGGCGGCCTGATGATCAACAACGCGGACTGGCTGCGCCCGCTCAACTACCTCGAGTTCCTGCGCGACGTCGGCCGCCACTTCTCGGTCAACCGGATGCTGTCCTTCGACAGCGTGAAAACCCGACTCGACCGCGAGCAGTCGCTGTCCTTCCTCGAATTCAACTACATGATCCTGCAGGCCTACGACTTCGTCGAACTGGCCCGGCGCTACGACTGCCGGCTGCAGATGGGCGGCTCCGACCAGTGGGGCAACATCGTCAACGGCATCGATCTCGGCCACCGCATGGGCACCCAGCAGCTCTATGCGCTGACCTCGCCGCTGCTGACCACCTCGTCGGGCGCCAAGATGGGCAAGACGGCCTCTGGCGCGGTCTGGCTCGATGCCGACCTGCTGTCGGTCTATGACTTCTGGCAGTACTGGCGCAACACCGAGGACGGCGACGTCGAGCGCTTCCTGAAGCTGTTCACGGTGCTGCCGCTGGACGAGATCGCCCGCCTTGCCGCCCTTGGCGGCTCGGAGATCAACGAGGCGAAGAAGGTACTCGCGACCGAGGTCACCGCCATCCTTCACGGCCGCAAGGCTGCCGAGGAGGCAGCGGAAACCGCCCGCCGGGCCTTCGAGGAAGGCGCGCTGGCCGAGGGCCTGCCGACGGTGGAGATCGCCCGCGGCGAGCTCGACGCCGGTCTCGGCCTGCTGGCCGCCTTCGTCGCGGCGGGCCTGTGCGCCTCCAACGGCGAGGCGCGCCGACAGGTCAAGGGCGGCGGCCTTCGCGTCAACGACGTGGTCGCCCAGGACGAGAAGCGCGTGCTCGGCGCGTCCGACCTGGTCGACGAGGGCGTCATCAAGCTCTCGCTCGGCAAGAAGAAGCATGTGCTGCTGAAGGCCGTCTGAGCTTCACGCCGGCCTTCGACACGACCGATACGACTGCAAAACCCCGGGCGCTCGCGCCCGGGGTTTTGTCTTTCTGGGAGGCCCGTCGGCCCCTCAGCGGTATTCGAAGATCTTCCGGAAAATGCCCGGCGCCATGGCGGAGGCCGGGTTCACGGTCAGCACCGGTTCGGCGAGCGAGCCGGTCAGCCGGTAGGTGACGCCGATCAGGCCCTCGTCGGAGCCGCCGCCGAGCGCAAAGCCCAGAATCGGGATCTTGGCGAACAGGTTGTTGAGCGCGAAGACCGGCACGAACGTGCCGGTCATGTCGAGAGACCGCGCCGCCAGATTGACATTACCCGACACCGTGCCGCCGATGGTCGGGCCGGCCAGCGTGCCGTCGGTGATCGTCAGCAGATCGCCATTGCGGCGGAACTCCAGGTCCAGCGCGCTGAACGTCGCTTCGCCGCCCCGTTCGGCCGCCGCCATCAGCTGCTGCCGGCGCGGATCGCGCGCTTCCAGCACGCCGGGGCTGCGCGCAAGCTCGCGGATCGCCGGGTCCTCGGTGATCGCCAGCCGCTTGATCTTGAAGCGGCCCGTCCAGTCGGTCGCCGTCGGCATGGCGATCGACAGCAGACCGACACCGCCGCGCATGCGGTCATAGAGATTGGCAAAGCGCAGGATCGCCCCGGTATCCTGGAAGGTGCCGGCCAGTTCACGCCCCGCGCCCTCTCCCGTCAGCTTCGCGAAGAAAACCGACTTGCCGCCGGACGAGCCGGACACGTCTAGGGCGCGCAACTCGCCGCCGGACTTCGACATGGCAAGCGACACGCCGGACAAGGTCACGCCGTTGAAGCCGATCAGCTGGCCGACCTCGGCGGTGATCTTGAGCGCGGTCTTGTCCGCCGCCCCGCCCTTGCTGGTCGCGCTCATGCTGGCGATCAGACCGCGCGCGTCGAGCCGCGTTGCCTGCAGGTCGACGGTGATCTGCCGGCCACGCTTGGACAGGCGCAGACTGGCATCGTCGCTCGCCCGCAAGGCGAACCGCGAAAACTCGGCCCGCTCCAGATCGCCGGACGAGGTCAGCGTGATGCCGCCCTCGATTTCCACCCCTTCGGAGGTGAGGCGGAAGCCACGGATCTCGCGGCGGCCGTCCGCCTCCTTCATGCGGAACACGGCGCGTGCGGCAACGCCGGGGCTCTTGCTCCAGCCCACCTCGGCCAGCTCGATGGAAGCCCGCGTCAGGTCCACCTCGTAGGACTGACCGGCATCCGTCTCCTCGGTCGACAGTTTCAGCGGGCCGTTGACGAAGCCGCGAATGTCGATGCCGCGGTCGGCGAGCTGCTCCGCCGTGACCTCGATCACCACGCCCTGCCGGGCGACGACGGCCTCGCCATTGGCATTGTCGAACGGCACGACCAGATCGAGATTGGCCGGCAGCCCGTCGAGACGGCCGCGCCCCTTCAGCGACAGGCTTCCCTCGTCCACCGCAAAGGTGAGGTCGGCGCTGCTCAGCTTGTGGCCGCGGATCGGACGGGCATTGGAAAAGCCCTTGAGCGATCCGGCGAGATCCCAGTCGACATTGTCGACCCGCACGTCCTTCACCAGCGCGAAGGTAGCGTTGAGCGTCATCTCGCCGGAGCCCGCCACATCGTCGGGCGCGAGGTCGTTGCGCGTCAGCACCGTGAAGGGCTCCGCATCCAGAAGCGTCGCCAACGACTTGGCGGGACCCTTGGCGGTCAGTTTCAGGACGCCGGTCTTGTCGCCGCTCTCGCGAATGTCCGGCACCTGGAACACGGTGTCGCTGATGGCGATCTGCTCGCCCGGCCGCGACACCATGACGCCGCCCGGCGAGGTGATCGTCAGCACCTCGTCGGCAACCTGGATACGGCCGGACAGGTCCTGCGCCACCGGCACGGTGCCGACCGTGCTGAGGCTGATATCGGAGAATGCGATGTCGACCTGCACGTCGTCGCCGGACCAGCCCGGTGCCTCGTCCTCCACGTCGAAGGCCGGCGGGCGCAGCGACACGGTTGCCCGCCCGCCCTCGATCCGCCCGTCGACGACATGCTCGATCACCCAGGCACGCGCCGGCGGGATCATCGTGATGGGCCAAAGCCGCTTCAGCGTGGCGACCGACATCGCGGCGCTCTCGACCGCCAGCGCCATGTAGGGGCCGTCCTCGCCGATGCGCAGCGAGCCGGCCCCGTCCATGTCCGCCGTGCCGGAACGCAGCACCAGCTTGTCGAAATGGATTTCCTGGGTGTCCAGGTTGGCGCGCCCCTCCGCCAGGAAGGTCTCCATGGCGAAAGGCGGCCCTGGAACGTCGGAGGGACTGATACGGGCATCGCGCGACAGGACACGGAAGGACCACGCCTCCTGCCATTCGCGCGGCGGCTCGACGATGCCTTCGAAGGGAAGGAAGGTGTTGCCCCTCTGGTATTTGGACGGAACGATGCGAAAGCCCGGCGTTCCCGCCTCCCAGTAGAGCTGGACGTCGATCGTGTCGAAGCCGATCACGGTGCGGCCGCTGTTGATCCAGCCCGGCGAGACGATGACGCCGGCCCGCGTGGTGCCGAAATTGCCCTCAGCGTCCACCGTCACGTCGAGGCGCCCGCGCACCGGAATGCCGAGCCCCTTGCCCGCGCCCACGGAGGCGTCGATGGGCACGAACTCGCCCAGGGAGACGTCATAGACATCGACGCGCATCAGGCTTTCGCCGGTCTCCGCGTCGGTGGAGCGGCTCGCCTTGGCCTTCCACTGGCCCAGCCGGCCGGCAATCTCCGCATCGACCTGCAGCGTTCCGTCGGCCGCCCTCGTCAGCTCCGCGTCGATGCCGCGCATGCGGTAGGTCTTCTCGCCCTCCAGCACGATCTCCGCCGAAACCAGCTCGATGCGGGCGATGCCGCGCCGCGCCAGTTGCGCCACCGCGAGCCGGGCGGTGCGGTCGGCCGCCTCGGCGACCACGGCCATGTCGGGGATCTCGCTGGACGATGCCGAACGCGCGGCGCGCGCGATTCTGAGCCTGGCGTGTTCCAGGCGGATTTCGGCAGGATGCAGGTCGCCGGTCACCAGCGCACCGGCATCGAGCGGGGCGGAGACACGGGGCACATGCAGCGACAGGTCGCTGTCGGCATCGACCTCGATCGCAAGGTCGTGCAGCTCCACCCTGGGCGGCAGGCCTTCGGACAGGTCCACCGTCACCGCCCCGACTTGCAGCTTCGTTCCGGGGATCGAGGCACGCTCGGCGATCATCCGCGCCAGATAGGGCACGGAAACCGGCCCGCCGCCGAAGGTAACGACCAGGCCGCCGACCATCGCCAGCAACAGGACGCCGAGAACCGCCAACACATAGGTGCGCAGCCGCCGCCTGGGCTTGCGATGCAGCACGTCTCGCAACGGCCTGTCACGATGTATGAGGCGTTTCAGCAGTGTCCCGGTCCTCTGGGCATGGCAGTGTGATCATTCGCGATTCGCGACGATCATAGTATGGCGCAAGGGGGATCCGCGCCTGCATGCGATGCGTATCGGTTACAGTCGCGGAAGACCGCACCTTTTACTCTCCAGATGACCAAAGGAAGGCAGAATGTCGGAAATCTCAGCCGGAAGCACCGCCCCCGATTTCGAGCTCGAGCGGGACGGCGGCGACACGCTGCGCCTGTCCGATCTGCGCGGGCGCAAGGTGGTGCTCTACTTCTATCCCAAGGACGACACGCCGGGCTGCACCAAGGAGGCGATCGCCTTCACCGCGCTGGCCTCGGAGTTCGAGGCGGCGGGCGCCGTCATCGTCGGCATCTCGCCGGACACGGCGGCCAAGCACGACAAGTTCAAGGCCAAGCACGATCTGTCGGTGATCCTTGCCGCCGACCCGGATTCGGCCGTGGCTACCGCCTGGGGCGTGTGGGTCGAGAAATCCATGTACGGCAAGAAGTACATGGGCGTGGAGCGCTCGACCTTCCTCATTGACGAGGCCGGCAAGATCGTCGAGACGTGGCACAAGGTCAAGGTGCCTGGCCACGCGGAAGCCGTGCTGGAGGCCGTCCGCGCCGCCGGCAAGTAAGCCGGGTCAGCGCCGCAGGCGCCGGGCCGGCCCGGCGCCGCTCCCGGCGCCTGCGGAGATCAGATGCAAGTTCCCCCAGACAACGTTCCCCCGGACAACGTTTCCCCAGACAATGGCTCGCCGGACAGCGGCACGCCGACCCGCAGCTCCTCCCTGCCCCGCGTCTCGCCGAGCAAGGCCGAGGCGGCCGAGTACACCCCCGCCTCGCTCGCCTGCGGCGCCCGGCGCGTCGTCGCCTCCCGCTCGCTCGATGAAAAGACCAACGTGGCCCACGCCACCGCCCGCGCCTGGTTCGGCCGCACGCTTTCGCTGCGCCGGCGCACGGGCAGCGAGCGCATGCCCGACCAGCCCGGCCGGCCGGACGCTCCCGTCCTGCTGCCGCCGCGCGACATGCCCAAGCGCGCCGTCGGCGGCACCTCGGGCCGCATCGCCCTGCTGCACTCCCTCGCCCATATCGAGCTGAACGCCGTCGACCTGACCTGGGACATGGTCGGTCGCTTCGCCGACCGCCCGCTGCCCCGCTCCTTCTTCGACGATTGGGTGCGCGTCGGGCTGGAGGAGGCCAAGCATTTCTCGCTGCTGCGCCGGCGGCTGGAAGAGCTCGATTCGCATTACGGCGCCCTGCCCGCCCATCACGGGCTGTGGGAGGCGGCCGAAAGCACGGGTGACGACCTCGCCGGCCGCCTTGCCGTCATCCCATTGGTGCTCGAGGCGCGCGGCCTCGACATCACCCCGCCGATGATCGAGAAGGCGCGCCAGCGCGGCGATCCGGAGACCGCGGCGATCCTGGAGATCATCTACCGCGACGAAAAACGCCACGTCGCCTTTGGCGCCAAGTGGTTCCGCTATCTGTGCGACAAGGAGCGCTGCGATCCCGAACGCCGGTTCCAGGATCTCGTGCGGCGCCACTTCAAGGGCGGGCTGAAACCGCCGTTCAACGACAGGGCGCGCTCCGAGGCGGGACTCACTCCGGGTTTTTATCGACCCCTCTCCCGCCTCATCGGCTGATCGGATTCTCGAATTCAGACAGTTCCTTAGCTTTTGTTAACCTTAACGCAGCATGATCGGATCCGAAGAAGGTGCCGCGTATGTGTCTGGCACCGCCGGAACGGGTCCACAGACGAATGACAGGACACGCAGGAAACGGCCGCAGGGATTTCGGCAAGCGGAAGGAGCCGCACCGGGTGATCATCGCCCGCGGCGACAATGTCCGCAGCTTCACCATCTCCCCGCTCATGGCCGGAATGGCGACTGCGGTCGGCACCATGCTCGCGGTCGGCTACATCGGCGCGACCGCCTATCTGGTCCTGCGCGACGACATCATCCAGTCTTCCGCCGAGCGCCAGGCGCAGATGCAGCTGTCCTACGAGGACCGCATCGCCTCGCTGCGCTCGCGCATCGACCAGCTGACCAGCCGCCGCGTGCTCGAGCGTCGCAGCATCGAGGAGCAGCTCGCCGACGTGGTCGAGCGCCAGCGCGACCTCGACACCCGCCAGGCGCGGGTCTCCGGCCTGCTGGCCAAGGCAGCCGAGAACGGCATCCGCGTTGCGGTCGGCGGCCCCGTGCCGGCGGCCAAGCCCGCCGCACCGGTCGTCGCGCTCGGCTCGCTCGATGCCCCGACCGGCATCGGCGGCACGCCCGAGCCGATCGATATCTCGCCCGTCCTCAGCCTGCGCGGCACCAAGGCCGACTACAACGCCGCCGCCGAAGCCGCCGCCCGCCAGGGGGCTGCCGCTCCCGGCAAGCCGCTGCGCGACCTTGCACCGGACGCACCGGCGGCCGCAGCTCCTGCAGCGGAGGACACGGCCACCGGCGCTGCCCCCGACCAGCGCGTCGAGCTGATCGACAACGTCACCGCCGCGCTCGCCCGCATGGACAGCGAAGCCCATGCCGCGCTCGATGTCATCGCCGTCACCGCCGAGCGCGATGCGGCGGCCATCGCCGATACCGCAGACGAACTCGGCCTGCAGCTGGCCGGCGCCGACACTCGGCTCGCCCTCGGTCAGGGCGGCCCGTTCATCCCGCTCGCCGGCACGGATTTCGACAAGCGCATCGAGCGCGCCGAGAAGGCGCTCATCGCCCTCTCCGAGATCAAGGACGCCGCGCGCGGCATCCCGCTCGCCTCGCCGGTTCCCGGCGCCGAGCTGTCTTCCTCCTTCGGCCCGCGCGTCGACCCGTTCCTCGGCCGCATGGCCATGCATACGGGCCTCGACTTCCGCGCCACCACCGGCGTCACCATCCGCGCGCCCGCTCCCGGCAAGGTGATCTTCTCGGGGCGCAACGGCGGCTACGGCAAGTCGGTCGAGATCCGCCATCCCAGCGGCGTCGTCACGCGCTTTGCCCATATGAGCCGCGTCTCGGTGAGTGAAGGCGACGAGGTTGCCGCCGGCGATCCTCTCGGCGCAGTCGGCTCCACCGGCCGTTCCACCGGTCCGCACCTGCACTACGAGATCCGCGTCGCCGACCGGCCGCTCAACCCGGCCCGCTTCCTGCGCGCCGGCGAGAAGATCGCAACGCTGCTGGACGATTGAACCGATCGGCATCATCGCAAAACGACAAACGGCGCCCCGAAGGGCGCCGTTTTCGTTTTTGCATGCGGGATGCGCGGAAGACGTTAGTCCACGTCCTCGACGGCGTCCGGAGCCCCGCCGAAGGCGCGCTGCGCCAGCGTCGCTTCCATGAAGTCGTCGAGATCGCCGCCCAGCACGCCGGTCGGATTGGTGCTCTCGACGCCCGTACGCAGGTCCTTCACCAGCTGGTAGGGCTGCAGCACGTAGGAGCGGATCTGGTGGCCCCAGCCGATCGAGGTCTTCGACGCCGCCTCGGCATTGGCCTTCTCCTCGCGCTTCTGCAGCTCCAGTTCGTAGAGCCGCGCCTTCAGCATCGACCAGGCGGTCGCCCGGTTCTTGTGCTGCGAGCGCTCCGACTGGCACTGCACCACGATGCCGGTCGGCTGGTGGGTGATGCGCACCGCCGAGTCGGTCGTGTTGACGTGCTGTCCGCCCGCGCCCGAGGCGCGATAGGTGTCGATGCGGCAGTCGCTCTCGTTCACCTCGATCTCGATCGAGTCGTCGATGACCGGATAGACCCACACGGAGGCGAAGCTGGTGTGCCGGCGCGCCTGGCTGTCATAGGGCGAGATGCGCACCAGCCGGTGCACGCCCGATTCCGTCTTCAGCCAGCCATAGGCGTTCTCGCCCTTGATCTTGAGGGTCACCGACTTGATGCCGGCCTCCTCGCCATCATGGAGCTCGAGCGTCTCGACCTTGTTGCCGTGCTGCTCCGCCCATCGGGTGTACATGCGCAGCAGCATGCTCGCCCAGTCCTGGCTCTCGGTGCCGCCGGCGCCGGAGTTGATCTCGACATAGCAGTCGTTGCCGTCGGCCTCGCCCGACAGGAGCGAGGCGATCTGGCGCTTGTTGACCTCGGTGCGCAGCGCCTTCAGCGCCGCCTCGGCCTCGCCCACCACGTCCTTGTCGCCTTCCATCTCGCCGAGCTCGATCAGCTCGAGATTGTCGGCAAGGTCGGCTTCCAGCTTGCGCACGCCCGTCAGCCCGTCGTCGAGCTGCTGGCGTTCGCGCATCAGTTTCTGCGCCTTCGCGGGATCGTCCCACAGGGTCGGATCCTCGGAAGCGGCGTTCAGTTCATCCAGACGGACAATCGCGTTGTCCCAGTCAAAGATGCCTCCTCAGCAGGCTTATGGCCTGCTTGATTTCGTCGACCACGGCCTCGGTTTCAGCGCGCATCGCTGTCCTTTCTCGCCAGTTGGGGGTTGCAGTTCGAACAGATGGACGCCGCCAGGGCCAAAGGCCCGGCGGCACGCCCGTTTCGGTCGCGGACCATAGTTGATCGGCCCGCCAATCGCAAACGCCGCAGCCGGGTCTCCCCTGCCGCGGCGCCGAAGTTTTCAGGTCCGCACGCCCGGCAGTGCCGAAGCGCACGTCGTCAGGTCAGTACAGGCCGCCTGTGCCGCTCATCACGGCCTGGCCCGCCTCCGGCGAGACCGTGCGCGGAATGCCGATCTCGTCCTGGAAGCCGATGATCGAATACTCGTCCGGCGGCGCGGTGCCCGGCTTGAAGCCCTCCAGGATCGTACCCGGCGTACCGGCGCCTGCGCGCAGACCCGTCTGACGGTTGATCGGGATCAGCTGCAGCCCCTTGGGCACGCGGAACTCGACCGGCGGCGCATCCTTCAGCGCGGCCTGCATGAAATCGATGAAGATCGGCGCCGCCACCTGGCCGCCCGTCGCACCGCGGCCCATCGGCTTCGGCGTGTCGTAGCCGACGAACACGCCCACCGTCAGGTCCGGCGTGAAGCCGACGAACCAGGCGTCCTTCTCTTCGTTGGTCGTACCGGTCTTGCCGGCGACCGGACGGCCGAGCACCTTGACGCTGGTGGCGGTGCCCCGCTGGACCACGCCTTCCATCATCGAGGTGATCTGGTAGGCGGTCATCGGGTCGAGAACCTGTTCGCGATTGTCGACGAGTTCGGGCTCGCTCTGGTCGGCCCAGTGATCGGTCGCGCAGGTCTCGCAGATCCGCTCCTCGTGCCGGTAGACGGTCTTGCCGTAGCGGTCCTGGATGCGGTCGATCAGCGTCGGGTGCACCTGGCGCCCGCCATTGGCGATCATCGCATAGGCGGTGACCATGCGCATGACCGTGGTCTCGCCCGCGCCCAGCGACATGGAGAGAACCGGCGTCATCGCATCGTAGATGCCGAAGCGCTTGGCATATTCGGCGACCAGCGGCATGCCCATGTCCTGGGCAAGGCGCACGGTCATCACGTTACGCGACAGCTCGATGCCGACACGCAAGGTCGAGGGACCGTAATACTTGCCGCCATAGTTCTGCGGCCGCCACATCGGCAGGCCCGGTCCCTGGGCGATCTCGAACGGCGCGTCCATGATCACGCTCGACGGCGTGTAGCCATTGTCGAGCGCGGCGGCATAGAGGAACGGCTTGAAGGCCGAGCCCGGTTGGCGATAGGCCTGCGTCGCGCGGTTGAACTCGCTCTGGGAGAAGGAGAAGCCGCCGACCATCGCCAGCACGCGGCCCGTATAGGGGTCCATCGCCACCAGCGCGCCGGAGACGCTCGGGAACTGGCGCAGCTCGTAGGTCTCGCCCTCGCCCTTCTCGACGTAGACGACGTCGCCCGGCGACAGCACGTCGCCGGCATCGGTCGGCGAGCGGCCGCTGACCCGGGCCCACTTCATGCCGGACAGCGGCAGGGTCACGCGCTCGCGCTCCGTCGACAGCTGGCCATTGGTCTCGCGCGTCGGCTGCAGGCCGATCTCGGCCCCGTCCGCGGCGACCGAGAGCACCACCGCCAGACGCCATTCGGGAACGTCCGGCATGCCCTCGATCTTGGCAAGCTCGACGCCCCAGTCGGCCGCACCCGGCTCGATCTTCTGCACCGGACCGCGCCAGCCGCCGCGGCGCTGGTCGAAGGAGATCAGCCCGTCCATCAGCGCCTTGCGCGCCATCGCCTGCAGCTTGGGGTCGAGGGTCGAGCGAACCGACAGGCCGCCCTCGTAAAGGCGCGTCTCGCCATACATGGCGGCGATCTCGCGCCGGACTTCCTCGGAGAAATATTCGGAGGCGAACAGGTGCGTGCCGCGCGAGCGCAGCTTGACCGACAGCGGCTTGGCCTTGGCTTCCTCGCCCGCCAGGCTGTCGACATAGCCGTTCTCGATCATGCGATCGATCACCCAGTTGCGGCGCTCGATGGCCGCATCGCGCTCGCGGAACGGATGGTAGTTGTTCGGCCCCTTGGGCAGCGCGGCGAGATAGGCCACCTCTTCCAGGGTCAGCTCGTGCACCGACTTGTCGAAATACAGCAGCGAGGCCGCGGCAACGCCATAGGCGCCGACGCCGAGATAGATCTCGTTGAGATAGAGCTCGAGGATCTCGTCCTTGGTGTAGGCCTGCTCGATGCGCAGGGCCAGGATCGCCTCCTTGACCTTGCGCTCCATCGACACCTCGTTGGTCAGCAGGAAGTTCTTCGCCACCTGCTGGGTGATCGTCGAGGCGCCCTGCGGACGGCGGCCGGACCCGTAATTGCGCACATAGGCGACCGCGGCACGGGCGATGCCCTCCGGATCGATGCCCAGATGCGAGTAGAAGTTCTTGTCCTCGGCCGAAATATAGGCCTGCTTCAGCAGGTCCGGGATCGCCTGGATCGGCAGGAACAGCCGCCGCTCCTTGGCGTACTCAGCCATCAGCTGGCCGTCGGCCGCGTGCACGCGGGTCATCACCGGCGGCTCGTAGTTCTTGAGCGCGGTGTAATCCGGCAGGTCCTCGGACATGTCCTGGAGGAACAGCCAGACGCCCGCGGCCACGAGCAGTCCCAGCACGGCGCCGATGCCGAACAGGTAGCCGAAGAGTTTGATCAGGAACTTCATATATCCGGCTCGTCTATCCCGGTAATCTCGATCTTGCGTCGCAGGTCAGGCCGGCACGCATCGCTTCGACGCGCGTCCGGAGCAGTCTGCCGTCCGGTCCGGCAAGATGCCTGGTGCGGGAGGCTGCCCCGCCGTCATGCCCCTGTTTGCGTCCCCTCGCAATAGCGGATTCGGGGCTTTACGTCCCCTCGTTCCGCATTGCGGCGAACCGCCCGGGATCATGCCCCGCAACACCACCTCCATCCTTGACCAATATGGCGATGCTGAGGCGGGACCGCTTGACTACTCGACCTGCTCCTCCGGCTCGGCCGCCGCCTGGCCCGCCGTGGTGCGCGACATCTGCATCGCGCCGTCGCCGAAGCGCCGGCCGAAATAGCCGTCGATGGCCGAAACGAGGGCCTGCGACATGCGCCCGCGCCATTCGTCGGTGGTCATCAGCTTTTCGTCGAGACGGTTCGACAGATAGCCGAGCTCGACCAGGGCGGACGGCACGTCATGCGCCGTCAGCACGCGAAATCCGGCGGATCTCTGCGGATTCTTGACCAGCTGTGCCGTTCCGCGCAGCTCGTTCACCAGCGTGCGGGCGAACAGGAAGGAGAATTTCTTGGTCTCCTGCCGCGCCAGGTCGATCAGGATATCGGTGACGTCGTCGGGCTCGTTGGCAAGGTCGATGCCGGCAATCACGTCCGAGCGGTTCTCGCGCTCGGCAAGGGCTGCGGCAATTTCGTCGCTGGCCGTCTCGGACAAGGTGTAGACGCCGGCACCGCGCACCTGCTCGCGGCCGATTCGCACCGAGTCGGCATGGACCGACAGCAGCAGGTCGGCCTCCATCTCGCGGGCGATGTGCACCCGCTCGCGCAGCGGGATGAAGACGTCGTCGTCCCGCGTCATGTGCACCTCGTAGCGCCCACTCGCCACCAGCTTGTCGCGCAGCAGCCGGGCGAAATCGAGCACCACCGCCTTTTCCAGCGTGCCGGACGTGCCCCGCGCGCCCGTGTCGATGCCGCCGTGGCCGGGGTCGAGCACGATCAGCGGCTTGTCGCGGCGGCGCACCGCGGTGAGCTTGTCGCCCTTGCGCGAGGCCAGCGGCGCCGGCGCCTGCGCGGTCTCGAGGAAGGTCTCGCGGCTGGTGCCGACAAGGTCCAGCACCAGGCGCGCCGGCTGGTCGGAGACCGGCGGCAGCACGAAGGACTTGTCGACCGCGACCGGACCGGACGCGTCGAGCACGATGCGGGACTTGCCGGCCGCGAACATGCCGAAGCGCCAGGCGGTGATCAGCCCGCGCCCGTCCTGCCCCGCCGTCGGCGGCAGCTCGAAGCTCACCTGCGGCAGGTCGATGACGACGCGATAGGGATCGGACAGGGTCGAGACGGCGAATTCGACCGGCGCCGACAGGTCCATGATGAAGCGGGTGCGCGTTTCGTCGCCGGCAACACGCGCTTCGCGCGCCACGGCCGGCGCGCCGGCGCTCGGCGTCACGGCAGCCTGCGCGGATGCGGCCTGCGAGGTGGCCGTCTCGGCCGCGACAGGCCCCGCCGGCAGCGCCAGGCCGGCGGCAAGCGCCAGCAGCCATGTCTTGCGTGCGAAGATCGTCACTCGATATGCCTCTCGCCGGTCCCTGCCCGCCCCGCCGGTTTACTGCAGCAAGATGTAGCGCGTCGCAAGTTAACCTTTCATTGACGATACGACGCGGCACCCGCAAATGCGAGGCGCAGCGGCACGGATGCACGCAAAGGTCGACACCTGCCTGCAAGCGTACTTGCCATATGCCTTTCGCGACCGTAAAAGAAATGCGACGGGTCCGGGATTTGAATCTGATTCAACCTGGGTCTCTCTGGTGCCATCTGGCGGCGTCCGGTCAAGCCAACTGTGCTTTCGTAGACAGCGAACATCACTTGGCAGCGGCGCCCGGCAGGGTGGCCATCGAATTCGTGCGTTCCCGGTCTGCGTGGCGAAAGCCGAACACCGGGACCCGGTCGATGGTGCCGCACGTCATCGATGCCTCGAGCCCGCAATGGCACGTCGCGCATCGACGACGCCCCGCACCCCGGACGCTTGCGTCCCGACCGGCGCTCCGTAGCGCCCCCCGGCCGCCCCTTCGGCGCCGCGGGAAGCTCGCCGCGGATCGAGGCGCATGAAGCGTCCGGCTGCGTTCAGCGCATCCGGCGTACGATGGCGGCAAGGCTGGCCGGAGCCCCCCCGTCTCGACTTGCCACCGAGGCCGCCTCAGCGCCCGGAACGCAAGTCGGCAGGACTGACACATCCGGCCCGCCGCGAGGCAGTGGCCGCCGCAACATGGCTTACTGGGCGCTGCAATGAACCAATGCGCGAAGACGATCCACAACGGACACGAGGCCGCCGTCACCGGCGTCGCCGGGTCCGGACGGATCGCCGCGCGGTGCAGCACCCCTTCGTCTTTCATCACACCGCAGAACAGAACGACCGCCTTCGCGCGGATCCGGACGAGCGTGACAAGCCGCCCGGGCGCGACGGTCGTGGAGACACCCATCAATGGCAAACAAGATGCTTATCGATGCCGCGCACCCGGAGGAGACCCGGGTCGTCGTGGTGCGCGGAAACAGGGTCGAGGAATTTGATTTCGAGGCCGCGAACCGCAAGCAGCTTCGCGGCAACATCTATCTGGCCAAGGTAACGCGCGTCGAGCCGTCGCTGCAGGCCGCCTTCGTCGACTACGGCGGCAATCGTCACGGCTTCCTGGCCTTCGGCGAGATCCATCCCGACTACTACCAGATCCCGATGGCCGACCGTCAGGCGCTCATCGAAGAGGAGGAAGCGGAGGCCGCCCGCGCCGACGAGGACGAGCGTCCCTCGCGCCGCAAGAGCAGGACCGCCAAGCCCGCCGAGCAGGAGAACGGCGACGCCGTCTCGTCCGACGATCACGAGAACGGCGAAGACGACGTCGAGTCGGTCGGCGCGGAAGACGCGCTGGAGGAGCTGCCCCAGCGCGCCCGCAAGCACCGCAAGCAGTACAAGATCCAGGAAGTGATCAAGCGCCGGCAAGTGCTCCTGGTGCAGGTCGTCAAGGAAGAGCGCGGCAACAAGGGCGCTGCTCTGACCACCTACCTGTCGCTGGCCGGCCGCTATTCGGTGCTGATGCCGAACACCGCCCGTGGCGGCGGCATCTCGCGCAAGATCACCACCCCGACCGACCGCAAGCGTCTGAAGAAGATCGCTTCCGAGCTGGAAGTGCCGCAGGGCATGGGCGTGATCCTGCGCACCGCCGGCGCCAGCCGCACCAAGGCCGAGATCAAGCGCGATTTCGAGTACCTGATGCGGCTCTGGGAGAACGTGCGCGACCTGACGCTGCAATCGTCGGCGCCCTACCTCGTCTATGAGGAGGGCTCGCTGATCAAGCGCTCGATCCGCGACCTCTACAACAAGGACATCGACCAGGTCCTGGTGGCCGGCGACGAAGGCTATCGCGAAGCCAAGGACTTCATGCGCATGCTCATGCCGAGCCATGCCAAGAACGTCCAGCCCTACAAGGACGCGACGCCGGTTTTCTCGCGCTTCATGGTCGAGAGCCAGCTCGACGCCATGTTCTCGCCGCAGGTGACGCTGAAGTCGGGCGGCTACATCGTCATCAACCAGACCGAGGCGCTGGTTGCCATCGACGTCAACTCCGGAAAGTCGACGCGCGAACACAATATCGAGGACACCGCCGTCCAGACGAACCTGGAAGCGGCGGAGGAAGTGGCGCGCCAGCTGAGGCTGCGCGACCTTGCCGGCCTGATCGTGATCGACTTCATCGACATGGAGGAGAACAAGAACAATCGGGCCGTCGAGCGCAAGCTGAAGGACTGCCTGAAGAACGACCGGGCCCGCATCCAGGTCGGCCGCATCTCGCATTTCGGCCTTCTGGAGATGTCGCGCCAGCGCATCCGCACCGGCGTCCTGGAAAGCTCCATGACCCCCTGCCCGCACTGCCACGGCACGGGCATGATCCGCTCGGTGGAATCGGTGGCGCTGCATGTGCTGCGCTCGCTTGAGGACCACCTGCTGAAGGGCGCGACGCACAATCTGATCGTCCGCACGACGACCGAGGCGGCGCTCTACATCCTGAACCAGAAGCGCGGCCACCTCGCCGACCTGGAGGCCCGCTTCGGCCTCGAGGTGACGGTGCAGGCCGGCCACATGGACAGCGGCCAGCACTATGTGCTGGAGCGCGGCGAGCCGATCGAGGCGCGCCCGGACGCGGCCCCGCGCATGATCCAGCCCTCCACCGTAATGCCGATGTCGGTGGAAGAGGACGAAGAGATCGACGAAGTCGAGATCGAGGTCGAAGAGGACGAGGAGGAGACCCCGCGCGGCTCCTCCGCCCGCGACCGCGACGAGGGCGACGACGAGAATGGCGGGCGCAAGCGCCGCCGCCGCCGCCGTCGCCGGCGTCCGGGCTCCGACGACGACCAGCCGCAGCAGGCTCGCCAGGCCGACGCCGATGAAGGCGACGAGGACGGCGAGAGCGAGAGCGACGGCGAAGGCGAGACCAGCGCCGCCGGCCGCCAGGAAGAGGGCGACGAGGACGAGCGCTCGCGCCGCAAGCGCCGCCGTGGCCGCCGGGGCGGTCGCCGCAGCCGCCGCGATGGCGAGGGCGAGAACGGCGAGAACGAAAACGGCGATGCGCCTGCGCAGGCCTCCGAAGGCGGCGAGAGCGATGCCGAGACCGGGGCTGATGCCGGAGCCGATGCCGGGACCGGGGATAGCGTGAGCGAGCCCGCAGGCGCCGAGACGGCTGCCGAGGAGACGGCGGGCGCGGACGAGGCTGTGGCCGAAGCCGCGAGCGAGACGGCTTCCGAGGCTCCCGCCGAGACGGACGAGCCGGCGGCAGAGGCTGACGAAGCTGTGGCCGAGACCGTGGCCGAGGAACCTGCAACGCAGGCCGAGGCACCGGCGGAAGAGCCGGCCGAGCCGGTCGCGGCCGCTGCCGAAGCTGCTGAAGAGACGGGCGAAACCGTGGCCGAAGAGGCTCCGGTGGAGGCTGTCGCAGAAGAGGCTTCCGAGCCTGCCGAGCCCGAGGCGCCAGCCCAGCCGGCAGCTCCGAGCGAGCCTGTCGTGGTGCGCGAGACCGTCTCCAAGGACGGCAGCACCGAGGAGACCGACCCGGACGGCCCGAAGCGGTCCGGCTGGTGGCAGCGCCGCAGCTTCTTCTGATCTTCCATCCATGACATGACGACGGCGCCCGGGGATATCCGGGCGCCGTTTTCGTTTTGCGGAATTTTGGAAAATTTCGAGACGGATTTTGCAAAATCCCGTCTCGAAATCGGCAAAAATCGAGACGCGCCCGCAAAATCGGCCAGGCGGGCGGAACCGGCCGCCTGCGGGGACAAGTCGGAACCGACGCGCGCCGAAAAGCCCCCTCTCTCGCCTCGCCGCCGACGGCACTATCCCCGGGAGGCGCGAAACTTGTCCCCGCGGCCCTGTCAGGGCTTAGGATCTTCCGCAAAGGCCACATCGGCGATGAGGCCCGGACCGGCGGGCTTGCCGGAGGTGCTGGCGATCTCGGCGAGCGAGGCGGAGGCCAGGTCGCCGTCCAGCGTCACGACATAGCCCTTGGCGGCGAGACGCGCGGCCAGCGCCTGCGGCGTCAGTTCGAAGAGCGGCGCGACCTCGGCGATGGTGCCGTTCTCGATCGCCGACAGGGCGGCGCGCATCGGGTTGCCGCCGCTGGCACCGGCGGTCAGCACCGGGACGGCGAAGGCCAGCGAGGCGGCAAGGCCGAGGGCGGCGGGAACGACAAGCTGGCGCCGCTTCAGGTAGCCGGCAAGGCCGGGCCAGTTGCGCCACAGATGCACGGCGACGGGCGCCAGCAGCACCATGGACAGCCATTCGTGCATGCCATGGAAGGCGGCCGAGCCCCAATGGAAGAACAGGGCGATGCCGGACACGGCGGAGACGGCGAAAAGAACGATGGTGAACGTGGTTCCGTGGGTTTTCAGGACGCGAAGCATGATGCTCTCCGAAACTGGTCTGCCTCCTCTGCAGCAAGGCGTGGCAGAGGCGCGCGACCCCGGCAACGGGCAAGCTGTAACGGTCTGTCGCAAGGCCGTGCGCCGCGACAGATCCGGACAGTTTTGACCAGGCGCCGTCCGGGAGGATGAAACGCGAGGGCGGCGCGCGGAGTGAAGCACGGGAGAGTGTCGCGCGCCGTGAAGCGGGCGTGTATCGGGACGGCTTCGCCACTCCCTCCGCTGTCATACCTGCGAAGGCAGGTATCCAGTATCCGCCGGGGGCGGCGATGGTGCGAGGGCGGAACTCCAGCATGGCCGCGCTGAGGCCCGAGCCGGACGGTCGGTGGTTACTGGGTCCCGGTCTTCGGCTGCGCCGAAACCGGGACGACAGCCGAAGGGTGGGATCACGGCGGTCGGATGATCACCGAAGAGCAGAGGCACGGCGCCGCCTCCCTCTCGGAGGTCATCCCGGCCGCAGGCGAAGCCGGATAGCCGGGAACCATTGGCACCCTCAGCGGGTGTGAGGCGGAGGACGGTGGCAGCGCAGCCCCTGCGCTCAGACCTCTCCTCGCGTCTTCCCGGACGAGGCCGCAAGGCCGAAGATCCGGGACCGGAGAGGCACGGCGGGTGTGGGGTTGTTCCAGAGTGCCATCTTGAGGTCCTCGGCTCTCCGGTCCCGGGTCGCGCTGCGCTTGGCCGGGGTGACGAACCGAGAGGACGGTGCACGAGAGCGAGCGCCGTCCGGGAGGACGAAAGGGGAGGGCGGCGCGCGGAGTGAAGCACGGGAGAGTGTCGCGCGCCGTGAAGCGGGCGTGTATCGGGACGGCTTCGCCACCTTCCCGGCTGTCATACCTGCGAAGGCAGGTATCCAGTATCCGCCGGGGGCGGCGGTGGTGCGAGGGCGGAACTCCAGCATGGCCGCGCTGAGGCCCGAGCCGGACGGTCGGTGGTTACTGGGTCCCGGTCTTCGGCTGCGCCGAAACCGGGACGACAGCCGAGGGGTGGGGAACCATTGGCGGCTCATTTCCGCCGTTCCTTACGCGCCTGCCTCTCATCCCGTCATTCCGGACGGTCTGCGGCGCAGCCGCATGGCCAGATCCGGAATCCAGCGGACCAGCCGCGCCAAAGGCGCGCTGCATTCGGCTTTTGACGCTGGGAAGCGCGGGCTGACGCCCGCGGCTGATGTCTGGATGCCGGATCGCGCGATGACGCTACCGCGTCCCGCGGTCCGGCATGACGGGAGCGTGCGGGTGCGAGTGATGCGCGGGGCACGGCCGGTGAGCAGTTAGGCGATCCCCCATACTCGACGGACAGCCCCCCTCACCCCGCCCGGGACAGCCAGTCGGCGAGCCGCTCGACCGCCTCAGTGATGACGGCGTGATCGCCGGCGAAGGAAAAGCGCATGTAGGACCGGCCGTTGACCGGATCGAAGTCCGGGCCGGGCGTTGCCGCGATGCCGGCTTCTTCCAAGAGGCGCGAGGCGAAGGCGAGGCTGTCATTGGCGAAGGGGCGGATGCCGGCATAGAGGTAGAAGGCACCGTCGACGGGGAGCAGCTCGGTAAAGCCGAGCTGCGGCATGCGCTCCAGCAGCAGCGCGCGGTTGCGGGCGTAGCCGGCCTTCACCGCCTCCAGCTCGTCGCGCGCATCGAAGGCGGCCGCTGCCGCCCGCTGCGACAGTTCCGGCGGCGAGATGTAGAGGCTTTGCGCGATGCGCTCGACCGGGCGCACCAGGTCCTCCGGCAGCACCATCCAGCCGATGCGCCAGCCGGTCATGCAGTAGTATTTCGAGAAGCTGTTGATGACGATGGCCTTGTCGGTGAAGGACAGCGCCGTCTCCTGCTCGCCGTCGAAGACGAGGCCGTGATAGATCTCGTCGGAGATGAAGCGGATATCGAGCGCCTCGCAGGCATCGCTCAAGGCCTTGAGCGCCTGCGGCGTCATCATCGTGCCGGTGGGATTGGCCGGAGAGGCGACCAGCACGCCCTTGAGCGGGCCCTCGCGATGGGCGGCCTCGAGCAGCTCCGGCGTCAGGGCCCAGCGGGTGTCGGCGCCGACCTCGATCTCGACCGGCACCAGACCCAGCGCTTTCAGGATGTTGCGATAGGCCGGATAGCCGGGCGCTGTGATCGCCACACGGTCGCCGACATCGAAGGCGGCGAGGAAGGCGAGGTTGAAACCGGCCGACGAGCCGGTGGTGGCGACGATCCGCGACAGCGGCACATCGAGGCCGTGGGTGTCGCGATAATAGCCGGCAATCGCCTGCCGCAGGCTGGCCAGCCCGCGCGCCTCGGTATAGCCGATGCGCCCGCCCTCCAGCGCCGCACGGGCCGCCGCGAGCACGGGCGCGGGCGCCGCCGCGCCGGGCTGGCCGACCTCCATATGCAGGATGTGCCGGCCCTCCGCCTCCAGCGTGTTGGCGCGCGACAGCACGTCCATGGCGAGGAACGGCTCGACTTCGGACCGGCGGGAAGGATGCGACATGGATAACGTCCTGTGTTCGGTCTGGGCAGCAATCTGCGGCACGCGGCCCCGCCTGCCCATCTCGCGCCGCATTTTCCGCGTCTAGACGAAAGGCAGGAGGCTTGGGCTGGGCGGTTGACCGCCCTTCACCGGCTCCCTACCCTTCGCGCGCGTCGCTGTCGAGGCTCGGGATGGACCGCGGGTGCGGATTTTGCCCGCAAGGCCCGGCCCCGCGCGGCAGGCAAAAGGCAGAACAGGCCAGCAGAACAGGCAAGAGGCAGAAGATGGGGTCCTTCCGCTCGCTCGACCGCAACCGTCCGGGATCGCCCGCGATGTACAGCAGCTCGGCGCGCAGGCTGCTGCGCCGCACGGCGGCGCTGGCCATGGCCGGCGTGCTGGCACTGACGCCGATGGGCACGGCCGCGCAGGCGCAAGGCGGCATTCCGCTGGTGCGCGATGCCGAGACGGAAGCCTTGATGCGCGACTATGCCGGGCCGATCTTCGATGCGGCCGGCATCGCCCGCCAGCAGGTCGATATCGTTCTGGTCAACCGCAACGACTTCAACGCCTTCGTCGCCGATGCCCGGCGCATCTTCATCAATGTCGGCGTGATCACCGATGCGGAGACGCCCGGCGAGGTGATCGGCGTGCTGGCGCACGAGACCGGCCACATCACCGGCAACCACCTGGTGCGGCTGCGCCAGGCGCTGGCCAATGCCCAGATCATCGCCGTGATCGGCGCGGTGCTGGGTGCAGGTGCCGTCGTCGCCGGCTCCAGCTCGGGCTCCAGCGGCATCTCGCAAGGCGGCGCCGGCGCGCTGACCGCAGGCGCAGGCCTTGCCCAACGCTCGCTGCTGGCCTATCGGCGCGGCGAGGAATCGATCGCCGACCGCGCCGCCCTCACCTTCCTGCAGAAGACCCGCCAGTCGGCGCGCGGCATGCTGAAGACCTTCGCGCGCTTCGCCGACCAGACGCTGTTTTCGGCGCAATACACC
This sequence comes from Stappia indica, assembly GCF_009789575.1. NCBI lineage: Bacteria > Pseudomonadati > Pseudomonadota > Alphaproteobacteria > Hyphomicrobiales > Stappiaceae > Stappia > Stappia indica. Next base: position 688,041 of record NZ_CP046908.1, read on the forward strand.
GATCCTTACGCGCAGAGCCACCCGATGCCGCGCGAGCGGCTGACCCAGCTGGAGACGGTGGCGCGCCAGAGCCCCTACTGGGACGCGCCGGAAAACCCGCAGCTGCAGGCCCGCCACGACATGGTGCGCGCCAAGCTGATCGCCTTCACCGCCCATCCGAACACGGTGGCGCGCGACTACCCGCGCTCCGACAGCTCGCTGCCGGCCGAATATGCGCGCGCGGTGGTGACCATGCGCACCCGCAGCCGCAAGGAAGCGGTCGAGGCCATCGACAAGCTGATCCGCCGGCAGCCGGACAACCCCTATTTTTACGAACTCAAAGGCCAGGCGCTGCTGGAATCAGGCAACCCGAAGGCGGCCATCGCGCCGTTCCGCCAGGCCTTGAGCCTGCGCCCGCGGGAGGCGCAGTTCCAGATCTGGCTGGGCTTCGCGCTGGTCGCGGCCAACGACACATCGCTGCTGCCGGAGGCCGAGAAGATCCTCAAGGCCGGCCTGCAGGTGGACGAGAACTCGCCCATCGGCCATTCGCAGCTGGCCATCGCGCTCGGCCGACAGGGCAAGACGGCGGAGGCGGATGTGGCGACCGCAAGGGGCCTGATGGCGCGCGGGGATTTCGAGGCCGCCAAGCGCTACGCCGCCCGTGCACAAAAAAAATTGAAGCGGGGCACGCCCGCATGGCTGCAAGCCGATGATATCGTGTCCTATAAACCCCCGAAGCTCCCCGGACGGTCGTGACCGCGCCGCAAGGATGCAAGGCACTCACGCCGGCAGGGCCCGGCCGCTGGAGATCCGAATGAAGAAACTCGTACTGGCCGCCGCCGCGATGCTGGCGCTCTTCCTGTCGCCGATGGCGCTTGCCCAGGACACGCCGCTGCAGCGCGGCGACGTCGAGACCATCGTACGCGAGTACCTGGTCAAGAACCCGGAAGTGATCCGCGAGGCGCTGGAGGAGCTGGAGCGCCGCGAGCTCGCCGCCGCCAGCAAGGCCCGCTCGGACGCGCTGTCGAGCGTCGCCGACATCCTGTTCGAGTCCACCCGTCAGGTGGAGCTCGGCAACCGCGAGGGCGACGTCACGCTGGTCGAGTTCTTCGACTACAATTGCGGCTACTGCAAGCGGGCCATGGCCGACATGGAGCGGCTGCTGGAAGAGGACGACAAGCTGCGCATCGTCCTGAAGGAATTCCCGGTGCTGGGCCAGGGCTCGGTCGAGGCGGCGCAGGTCGCCGTTGCGGTCAACATCGTCGCGCCGGAGAAGTATCACGACTTCCACCGCGAGTTGATGGGCCTGCGCGGCCAGGCCAACAAGGCGGCGGCGCTGGCCGCGGCCAAGACCGCGGGCATCGACACGGCCAAGGTCGAGGAGACGCTGGGCAAGAGCGAGGTGAACACCGCCATCGAGGAGGTCTACATGCTCGCCAACCGGCTCGGCCTGACCGGCACCCCGTCCTATGTGATCGGCGACGAGGTGGTGATGGGCGCGGTCGGCTACGACCAGCTCAAGGGCAAGATCTCGGCCATGCGCAATTGCGGCCAGGCGACCTGCTGAGGCCGCCGGCGACGGGCGCGCGGGGTGAGCAAAGCGGGAAGATCAGGTCTTTTCCTCATCCGCGCGAGTGCCTATAAGAGGCGGGATGTCGCGACGCGGCGCGAGGGTGCGCCGCGTTGCCCCTTGTCGGGCTTCTGGACCGGACTTTCGACACCAGCAGGTTCGCCGCCGGGACCCTTGAAGAGGATTGCATGTCCGCCTCGATCTACGTCCTCAACGGACCGAACCTCAACCGGCTCGGGACCCGGGAGCCTTCCACCTACGGAACGGCGACGCTGGCCGATATCGAGCGGCTGTGCCGCGATGTCGGCGAGGATCTCGATCTCGACATCGAGTTCCGCCAGTCCAACCACGAGGGCGTGCTGGTCGACTGGATCCAGGAAGCGGGCGACGTCGCCCAGGGCCTGGTGATCAATCCGGCGGCCTATACCCACACCTCGGTGGCGCTTCACGACGCGATCCGGGCAGCGCAGATCCCGACCGTCGAGGTCCATCTGACGAACGTCCACGCCCGCGAGGCGTTCCGCCACCACTCCTACGTTTCGCCGGTCGCGCTCGGCGTGATCTGCGGTTTCGGCCCGACGGGCTACCGGCTGGCGCTGGAAGCGCTGTCGACCGTCATCAGGCCATGACCTGCGGGCGCACAGGCGCGCCTTAACAACCACGAAAAGATCAAGACAAGCCCATGTCGGAAAAGAAAAACCAGCTCGACCAGGACCTGATTCGCCAGCTCGCGGCACTGCTCGACGAGACCAACCTGACCGAGATCGAGCTCGAGCGGGACGATTTCCGCGTCCGCGTCGCCCGTCAGGTCACCGTCGAGGCGCCGGTCTCCATCGGCCGCGCCGCAGCTCCCGCCGTCGCCGCACCGGCGCCGGTCGCCCCCGCCGAGGCCGCCAACCATCCGGGCGCCGTGACCTCGCCGATGGTCGGCACCGCCTACCGCTCGCCGGAGCCGGGCGCGCGCACCTTCGTCGAGATCGGCGACACGGTTGCCGCCGGCGACACGCTGCTGATCGTCGAAGCCATGAAGACCATGAACCAGATCGCGGCGCCGCGCGCCGGACGGGTGACGGCGATCTTCGTCGAAGACGGCCAGCCCGTGGAGTACGGCGAGCCCCTCGTCGTCATCGAGTGACGGGGACCGAGCCCATGTTCTCCAAGATCCTGATCGCCAACCGGGGCGAGATCGCGCTGCGCGTGCTGCGCGCGTGCAAGGAGCTTGGCATCCAGACGGTGGCCGTGCACTCGACCGCCGATGCCGATGCCATGCATGTGCGCCTTGCCGACGAGAGCGTCTGCATCGGCCCGCCGGCCGCGCGCGACAGCTACCTCAACATCCCGCAGCTGCTGGCCGCCTGCGAGATCACCGGCGCCGACGCGGTGCATCCCGGCTACGGCTTCCTGTCGGAAAACTCCCGCTTCGCCGAGATCCTGGAGGCGCACAACATCGCCTTCATCGGGCCGACGGCCGAGCATATCCGCATCATGGGCGACAAGATCGCCGCCAAGCAGACGGCGCGCGACCTCGGCATCCCGGTGGTTCCCGGCTCCGACGGCGCGGTGACGCCGAGCGACGATGCCCATGCGATCGCCCGCGAGATCGGCTATCCGGTGCTGGTCAAGGCCGCTGCCGGCGGCGGCGGACGCGGCATGAAGGTGGCGCTCACCGAAAAGGACCTCGACACCGCGCTGTCGACGGCCCGTTCGGAAGCCAAGGCCGCCTTCGGCGACGATGCGCTCTACATGGAGAAGTATCTCGGCAAGCCGCGCCACATCGAGATCCAGGTGCTGGGCGACGGCCGGGGCAATGCCATCCATCTGGGCGAGCGCGACTGCTCGCTGCAGCGCCGCCACCAGAAGGTCTGGGAGGAGGCTCCCTCCCCGGCGCTGAACGCGGCGCAGCGCAAGGAGATCGGCGAGATCGTCGCCACTGCCATGCGCAAGCTGAAATACCGCGGCGTCGGCACGATCGAGTTCCTCTACGAGGACGGCAAGTTCTACTTCATCGAGATGAACACCCGCCTGCAGGTGGAGCATCCGGTGACGGAGATGATCACCGGCATCGACCTGGTCAACGAGCAGATCCGCATCGCCTCGGGCGCCGAGCTGACGCTGCGCCAGGAGGACGTGCTGTTCGAGGGCCATGCCATCGAATGCCGCATCAATGCCGAGAACCCGCGCACCTTCGCGCCCTCGCCCGGCCAGATCAGCTACTATCACCCGCCGGGGGGCCTGGGCGTGCGCGTCGATTCCGGCGTCTATCAGGGCTACCGGATCCCGCCGCACTACGACAGCCTGATCGGCAAGCTGATCGTGCACGGCCGCAACCGGGTGGAGTGCATGATGCGGCTGCGGCGCTGCCTCGACGAGTTCGTCGTCGACGGCATCCAGTCGACGATCCCGCTGTTCCGCGACCTGGTCGACAACCAGGACATCGCCAACGGCATGTACGACATCCACTGGCTCGAGAAGTATCTCGCCGCCAAGTCGGACGACGACTGACGGGACGGACGGCGCCGCGAGCCGGCGCCGTCTCCCGAAGTTTGCAGGCGCGCGTTTGACGAGCCTGCCAGGAAGGGCAGCCATGGCCGGGAACACCCACGATCCGCTGGTCATCACGCCGCAGGTGCTGCTCAAGGCCTATGCCTGCGGCATCTTTCCCATGGCCGAGTCGGCCGAGGATCCCAACCTCTTCTGGATCGAGCCGGAGCATCGCGGCGTCCTGCCGCTCGAGAGCTTCCACATCCCCCGCCGCCTGCGCCGCACCCTGCGCCAGGACGTGTTCGAGATCCGCGTCGACCACGACTTCCAGGGCGTGATCGACGGCTGCGCCGCCCCGGCGGACGGCCGCCGCAAGACCTGGATCAACCGCGAGATCCGCCGCCTCTACGGCGCGCTCTACGACATGGGCTACTGCCATACGGTGGAAGCCTGGCGCGGCGGCGAGCTGGTCGGCGGGCTCTACGGCGTGTCGCTGGGCGGCGCCTTCTTCGGCGAGAGCATGTTCGCCCGCGAGCGCGATGCCTCCAAGGTGGCGCTGAGCCATCTGGTGGCGCGGCTGATCGCCGGCGGCTACCACCTGCTCGACGCGCAGTTCGTCACCGAGCACCTGGCCCAGTTCGGCGCGGAAGAAGTGCCGAAGGCGATCTACGACAGGCAGCTGAGCGCCGCGCTCAATCACTATGGCGACTTCCTGGCCCTGTCCGACCGGGTCACGGGCGCTGAGGCGCTGGCCGTGATCGACAGCGCGCAGGACAGCTCGGACAGGGACTGAGCTCCCTAAAACTCCAGGCCGAGCAGCCGCGCGACCTCTTCGGCCAGCAGGCGCGCCTCGTCCGCGCCCTTGCCGCGCGGCTCCGTCTCCAGGATCGTCAGCCCCTCGCCCATCGAGGCGGCGAAGGCCGTACGGTTGCCGAGCCGGGCGGAGGCGACGGTGAAGCCGTTCTCGCCGATCAGCCCCATCACCTCGGCCGTCAGCGCGGCGCGCGGCGGCACGCGGTTCAGCACGACGAGCGAGTCGGTGCCCTCACGCCTGGCGATGTCGACCGTCTGGCCGGTGGCCCACAGGTCGACCTGCGTCGGCTGCATCGGCACCAGCACGAGGTCGGCGGCCTCGATGGCCGGGCGCACGTCGGAATCGGTCTTGGGCGGCGTGTCGAGGATGACGAGGCCATGGTCGCGGGCGAGCGAGCGCGCCTCGCGCCGGGCGCCCCAGCCGCTGGAGGTGCGGAAGGTCAGGCCGGTCGTCCCGTCGCCGAGCGAGCCCTCGCGGGCCTCGTACCAGGTGCCGAGCGAGCCTTGCGGATCGATGTCGACCACGGCGACCGGAAAGGCGCCGCGCGCGGCCAGCGCCACCGCAAGATGCGCCGCCAGCGTCGTCTTGCCCGAGCCGCCCTTTTGCTGCGCGACAGAAATGATACGCCCCGTCATGGTCTGCTCCCGCAGGTTCCGTCTTCGCTCGTGCCGTCCATCAGTGTTGCCCGCCATTGTTGCATTGCAAAAAATCAAAGACAATCGCCATCATGGTGGCCGCCGGGCGAGGCATGCGCAAGCGCCGTCCCCTCTTCCGTCCCCTCTTCCGCCCCCTCTGGACCGGGCAAGGCCGAGGGCGTAAACAAGGGCCCGCCGGCCGTCCCGCACCGTTCCATCCGCAGGAGATTTTCCGTGACCGACCATGTGATTGCGCCTCCTGCCGCGGCCGATGTCGCCGTCGAGGGAACGGATGCGCGCTTCCCCATCCGCCGGGTCTTCTGCGTCGGGCGCAACTATGCCGCCCATGCCCGCGAGATGGGCAAGGACCCGGACCGGGAGCCGCCGTTCTTCTTCACCAAGCCGGCGGACGCGGTGTGCGATGCCGGCGGCACCCTCCCCTATCCGCCGCTGACGCAGGACCTGCATCACGAGGTGGAGCTGGTGGTCGCCATCGGCCGCGGCGGGCGCGACATCGCGCCGGAGGATGCGGAAAACCACATCTGGGGCTACGGCATCGGCATCGACCTGACGCGCCGCGACCTGCAGCAGCAGGCCAAGGACCTCGGCCGCCCCTGGGACTGGGGCAAGGCCTTCGACCGGTCCGCCCCCTGTTCGCCGCTGGTGCCGGCAAGCCGCATCGGCCACCCGAAGAGCGGGCGTATTTCCCTGTCGGTGAACGGCGAGATCCGCCAGCAGGGCGACCTGGCCGACCAGATCTGGCCGGTCGCCGATATCGTCGCGATCTGCAGCGCCTCGGTGGAGCTGAGGCCGGGCGACCTGATCTTCACCGGAACGCCGGCCGGCGTTGCCGCGCTGAAGCCGGGCGACCGGCTGGAGGGCGAGATCGAGGGCGTGGCGCGGCTCAGCCTTGCCATCGGCGCGCCGCAGGACCGGGGCTGATCCATGGCCACAGACGGCACACCGATGCCCGCCGGGGCCGACTGGACGCCGCCGCGGGCGAGCGCCCTCGTGGTGCTGCGCTCGCTGGTCTTCCAGGGCTTGGTGATCGCCTCCCTTGTGCTGCTGGCGCCGGCCTGCCTCTTCATGATCCTGCCGCGAGCCGTGACGCGGGTCGTCGCGCGCATCGTGGTGCATGGCTGGCTGGGCCTGCTGCGGCTGACCGTCGGGCTTGCTTACGAGGTGCGCGGGCGCGAGCACCTGCCGGACGGGCCGTGCCTGATCGCCGCCAAGCACCAGTCGGCCTTCGAGACGCTGGCGCTGCAAGTGATCCTGAAGGACCCGGCCTTCGTGCTGAAGCGCGAGCTGACGCTGATCCCGGTCGCCGGCTGGGGCATGTGGCGGCTCGGCCATATCGCCATCGACCGCTCGGCCGGCGCCAGCGCCCTGATGAGCCTGATCCGCCAGGCCAAGCAGCGGGTCGCGGAAGGCCGGCAGGTGGTGATCTTTCCCGAAGGCACGCGCAGCACGCCGCTGTCCGCCCCGACCTATCGCCCCGGCGTTGCCGCGCTCTACCGGGCGCTGCAGGTGCCGTGCGTGCCGGTGGCGCTGAATTCCGGCGTGTTCTGGCCGCGCAACAGCGCGTGGAAGTTTCCCGGCCGCATCATCATCGAGTTCCTGCCGACAATCCCGGCAGGGCTCGCGTCCGGTCCGTTCATGGAGCGGCTGGAGCAGCAGGTGGAGGAGCGCACCGAGGCGCTCGTCGCCGAGGCGGACGACGCGCGGCGCTGAAGACCCCCGCGGCGGACGCCAAGACGCTGGAAGTCAGGGGCGCGGGAAAGTCAGGCGGCGGCCGCGGCGCCCTCCAGGCGCCAGGTGCCCGAGGCGGCAAGATTGCGCGCGATGCGGTAGATCTCCGGCGCGTAGAGCATCACCTGCGTGATGTAGGCCGAGATCGTGACGATCTCCTGCACCGTGTAGATGTAGTAGATCGTGTATTCGGTGACCGGCAGGTCCAGCCCCTTGACCAGGAACAGCGCCACATAGAGCCCGGCGAGACCGGCGGTGACGAAGGCAAGGGTGCGGCGCAGGCGCGTATAGCGCGAGCCGAGACAAAGATAGCTCGGCCGGCCCGTGTCCGGCAGGCGCAGCAGCCGCGTGGTGATGATCCCGCTCATCAGGATCGACAGCGCCTGGAACACGAAGAACAGGTAGCTGCCCAGCATGTGCAGGTCGTGGTTGTGGCGGAAGGTGACCTGCGTGCAGATGACCATGCCCGAGGTGCCCAGCACCTGCATCACCAGGAACACCGCCATCATCCGGCGCAGGCTCGCCGCGACCTTCGGCATGTGGCCGGCACGCGCCGAGATCGCCCCGTAAAAGGCGTAGGAGATCGGCAGGATCGCCAGCGCGATGACGATGGCAACGCCGAGGATCGCCGCCGCGAAGGGATCGCCGATATAGGGATCGGTGATCGCCCGGCTGACCGTCGGCGCGCTCTGCTGGACATAGTCGGGATGGCGCTCGTAGAAGGTCCAGCGGGCCCAGACCATCATGTAGATGGCGGAAGCGGGCACCAGGACCACCGGCAGGCCGGCCGCAAGACCCGTGAGGCGGGCAAGGAGCGGCGCCCTGTCGGAGGCCGGCGTGCCGCCGTCCGTGGCCGTGTGCGAAGACTGTCTCATGCGCGCCTGCCGTCTTGCCCTGTTCCCTGCCCTTGCGTCGCGGCGGCCGCCACGACCCGAGGGCAGGACGTGAATAGTGGAGCCCTTGCCCGTCCGCAAGCCGCACAAGACGTGGAAACGCCGGAACAGCCTCCGTATTAGTTCCGATTCCCGAGCGACTTGATGCTGGAACAGAACCGGCTTAACCCTTATGACACTCATAAAACACGCTGAAATCCGCAGGAACGGGGCTGAGATGGTACTGACGGCAGAGGGGATGGATGCCGCAACGATCGAGCGGCTGCTCGATCTGGTCGCGAAGGAGGGCATGGTCGAGCGCGAGAAGCTGGCCGTCGATGCCACATTCGAGGATCTCGGCATCCAGTCGGCCGACATGGTCGTCATCCTGATGGCGGTCGAGGAAGAATTCGGCGTCTACATTCCCGTCGACGGCGATCTGGCCGACGCCCGAACGCTGGGCGATTTCCTGCAAGTGCTTGCAGCACGAATGAAAGAAGGCGCCGAGTGACCAGCGCAAACCGGCGCGTCGTCATCACTGGAATGGGAGCCATCACGGCGGCCGGCACCGGCGTGCAGGCCCTGTGGGAGGCTGCGCGCGACGGGCGCAGCGGCGTCGGCGAATTGCGCTTTGCGCGCTATCCGCGCCAGCGCGTCTCCCGCTCCGCCCATATCACCGGCTTCGAGCCCTCGGCGCATCTCAGCGAGCAGGAGCTCAAGACCACCGACCGATTCGCCCAGCTGGCGCTGGTGGCCGCCGACGAGGCGCTGCGGCAGGCCGGCCTCGACACGCAAGGCCCGCTGGGCGCGCGCTGCGGGACGATCATCGGATCGGGTATCGGCGGCGCCTGGACCTCCGACGACGGCCACTACAATTTCTACGTCCACGACGCCCGGCCCGACCTTCTGGCCATCGCCAAGGTGATGCCGAACGCCGCCGCCTCGCAGATCAGCATCCGCTACGGCGCGCGCGGCCCCTCGCTCGCCATTTCCAGCGCCTGCGCCTCCGGCACCCAGTCGGTCGGCTACGGATTGCAGATGATCCGCGCCGGGCTCGCCGACACGATGCTGGTCGGCGGCAGCGAGGCGCTGCTGACGCCGGCGAGCTTCCGCGCCTGGGAGGCCTTGCGGGTGATGGCGCCGGAGGCCTGCCGTCCCTTCTCCGAAAAGCGCAACGGCATGGTGCTCGGCGAAGGCGCCGCGGTGCTGGTGATCGAGGAGCTGGACCACGCGTTGAAGCGCGGGGCGACGCCGCTTGCCGAACTCGTCGGCTACGGCACTACCAGCGATGCGGCCGACCTGCTGCGCCCGACCGTCGAGGGCCCGGCCACGGCCATTGCCGGGGCGCTGGCCGATGCGGGGCTGGCGCCGCAGGACATCGGCTATGTCAACGCCCACGGCACCGGGACGGTACTCAACGACATTGCCGAAAGCGAGGCGCTGCGCCAGGTCTTCGGCGCCCATGTGGAGGGGCTCGCGGTCTCCTCGACCAAGCCGATCCACGGCCATGCGCTGGGAGCGGCCGGCGCCATCGAGCTGGTGATCACCGTCGAGGCGCTGCGCAGCGGCATCGCACCGCCGACCATCAACTGGCTGGGGCCCGACCCCAAATGCCTTGCCGATCCGGTGGCGAACACCGCACAGGCCCGGCAGATCGATGCGGCGCTCAGCAACTCCTTCGCCTTCGGCGGCATCAACGCCACCGTCGCGATCCGAAAGGTCTAGGGCGGTGAGCGCGGCGCAGTGGACGACCATCGCCGCCCTCGACCTGTCGACGGCGCGCGCGCAGGTCAGGGCCTTCGCCGCAGCACTCAGTGCCCCTGAAGAGCCCGTGCCGGCAACCTATGCCTTCACCGTCTTCTCCCATCCAAGCGTCATGGAAACGCTGGCGGGGCTGGCAAGCGAACGTTCCGCCGTGCTGGTCCACCAGGCGCAGGACTTCGTCTACAACGGCGAGCTGGAGGCGGACCGGCACTACACCGTCCTCGTCGACTGGAAGCGCCATGAGGAGCGCGCCGACCGGCTGACCCTGCGCGGACGGGTGCAGGACCTGCAAGGCGCGGCGGACGGCACACCCTTGCAGGAATTCCGCGCCGAGATCGTGCTGTTCGAAAACCGCGAGGGCGCGCCATGACCGTGCTCGCCGTCGGCCACCGCTTTGCCGACACGAAGCTCGCGATCCTCGGGCCGGACGACGTTGCCGCCTATGCCGAGGCCTCCGGCGACCACAACCCGATCCACCTGGATGAGGCGGCCGCACGCGCAGCCGGCCTGCCCGGCGCCATCGTCCACGGCATGCTGATCATGGGCCGCCTCGAGGGCGCGGTTCGCGGCTGGCTGCCGCACGCACGCATCGCCGGCCTGCAATGCCGCTTCGTGAAGCCGCTGGCGGTGGGCGACGGCATCTCCATCGGCGGGCGCGTCGCGCGGCGGCGCCCCCTTGCGGAGGGAGAAACGGAGCTGCTGGTCCGCCTCACAATCGCCAACGGCGCCGGCGCGATGATCTGTGTCGGTGAGGCCGTGCTGCATCTGGGGGCGGCCGCTTAAGGCCGCAAAAGGCCGGCCGGGACAGGCGCCCTTACGCGTCTTCGGCGACGGCTGAGAGCGCGGTCTCGGCCCAGCCGGCGATCGCCTCGACCTCGGCGGGAAGCCGGGTCGCCATGTCGCCGCAGAACTCCAGGAAGGCCGGCAGGTTGAGCCCGTTGACGCCGACGATGACCGTCATGTCGGCGGCCAGCGCCTCGGCGATCACATCGCGAAAGCCCCTGCCCTCGGCCTCCTGCTTGCCGAACTTGTTGACCATCAGCACATCGCCCCCGCCGGCCAGCCGGGCGGCGGTCTCGCCGACCGCCTGCTCCAGCCCCTGCGGATCGAGCCGGCAGCCGCGCGACTGCGTTCCCAGCGACTGCGAGATGCGGATCAAGGGGCCGTGCGGCAGCAGCTTGACGTCCATGTCGCAAGGCCGGTCGCCCTCGCAGGCGGAATTGATCTGCACGACGCCGAGCACCCGCAGGCCCCGCCCCTCGAGCCGCTCGGCGACGCGGGCCAGCACGAGGTCCATGTCGCCGCGTCCGGGGGAAGTCGTGTAGGCCAGTTTCATCGCAGATACCGCTCAACATCCACAGGCTGTCGATCCGCGGCGAGGCGGATCCCCTTGCAAGCGACAGGTATCGCAGACCTTGGCCGGCCAAGGCAAGTGCACCGGCGCCGCAGGCCGCGGCGCCCCCCCTCGCCTCATCATTCAACTTTTCGGTTGACTCATGCCACTGCGAGGTATTTATTCAACCGCATGGTTGAACAAGAAGCACACCGGCTCGACGCCATCTTCCACGCCCTCGGCGATGCCACCCGCCGGCAGATGCTCCGCGCCCTCACCGAGGGCGAACGCAGCGTCAGCCAGCTTGCCGAGCCCTTCGACATGTCACTGGCGGCGGCCTCCAAGCACGTCAAGGTGCTGGAAAAGGCCGGCCTGATCCGCCGCGAGGTGCGCTGGCGCACCCATACCTGCCGGCTGGAACCGGGGCCGCTGGCCAGCGCCCACGACTGGCTCGGCTTCTACGAACGCTTCTGGACCGACCGTCTCGATGTGCTCGACGCCCTGTTGCGCGAGGAAAACGCCAACAGGAAGACTGCCCCCAAGGAAGGAGACAAGACATGACCGTGATGGAAAAACCCGATGCCCATGGCACGCTGACCGCCCCCGACACGCTGGAAATCCGCCGCGTGCTGCCCGCCGCGCCCGAGCGGGTCTGGGCCTGGCTCACCGACAGCGAGCTGCGCCGCAAGTGGCTGGCCGCCGGCGAGATGACCCTGGTGCCCGGCGCAGAATGCGAGCTCGTCTGGCGCAACGACGAGCTGACCGACCCGCCCGGAACCCGGCCCGAGAACATCGGCGACGAGAACCGCATGACCTGCCGGGTGATCGCCGCCGATCCGCCGCGCAGCTTCTCCATCACCTGGGGCACGGCCAGCAACGTGACCTTCACCCTGGCCCCGCGCGGCGAGGGCACGCTGCTCACCATCGTCCATGCCCGTCTGCCCGACCGGGCCTCGCTGCTCGGCGTCAGCGCCGGCTGGCATGCCCATCTCGGCGTGCTGGTGGCCCTGGTCGAGGGCAGCAAGCCCGCGCCCTTCTGGGACGCCTTCACAGCGCTCAAGCAGGACTACGACCAGCGCCTGCCCTGATCGCGCAAGCCAGGACAACCACATCCGGCCGGCGGGGGCGCGCGCTCCCGCCGGCCTCCTTGTTCGCACAGGCAAATCCTGACGCTACGACAACCTGCAATCGGCCTTCCCGAGACTTGACACCCCCAGCGTTCTCGCGCCCCATCGCCTTACGGTTGCAGGGGCGGGAATCGGCCCTGCGAGAGCCGGAAGAAAAAATGGGAGGCTGTCATGTTGCGTGCGCTTTCACGTCCCGCCGTCGTTCTGATGGATCGCTATCTGCCCGATCCTTTCATCTTCGTGCTGCTGCTGACCATCGTCGCGGCCGCGGCCGCCATGCTGTTCGAGGGTGCCGGCCCGATGGCCGTCGTCCAGATGTGGGGCGACGGGTTCTGGGGCCTTCTTTCGTTCTCCATGCAGATGCTGCTGATCCTGGTGACCGGCTACATCCTCGCCTCTTCGCCGCCGGTGAAGAAGTTCCTGGCGCTGCTGGCCGGCCTCGCCGGCTCGCCCGGCTCCGCCATCGTGCTGGTCTCGGTGGTCTCGCTCATCGCGTCCTGGGTCAACTGGGGCTTCGGCCTCGTCGTCGGCGCGCTGTTCGCCCGCGAGCTTGCACGCCAGATCCGCGTCGACTACCGCCTGCTGATCGCCGCCGCCTATTCCGGCTTCGTGATCTGGCACGGCGGCCTTGCCGGCTCGATCCCGCTGACCATCGCCACGGCCGGCCACTTCACCGAGGCGCAGATCGGCGTCATCGGCACCGGCGAGACGATCTTCGCCAGCTTCAACCTGATCATCGTCGCCATCCTGTTCGTGGTCATTCCGCTGGTGAACTGGCTGATGGTGCCGCGCGAGGACGAAAGCGTCTATGTCACGCGCGAACAGCTGGGCGACGACGAGCGCGAGACGTTCGTGCCGACCCGCCCGGCCGAGCACTTGGAAAACAGCCGGTTGCTGATGTGGGTGGTCGGCCTTGCCGGCCTCGTCTTCCTGGCGCACTACTTCTTCGTGCGCGGCGCCGGGCTGAACCTCAACATCGTCAACTTCCTGTTCCTGATGCTGGGCATCGTGCTGCACGGCACCGCCCGCAACCTGCTCGATGCGCTGCAGGAAGCGGTGAAGGGCGGCGCCGGCATCGTCATCCAGTTCCCGTTCTATGCGGGCATCATGGCGATCATGACCCAGTCGGGCCTGGCGCAGAGCATGTCGGAGTGGTTCGTCTCGATCTCCTCCGCCGCCACCCTGCCCTTCTGGACCTTCATCAGCGCCGGCATCGTCAACCTGTTCGTGCCCTCGGGCGGCGGCCAGTGGGCGGTGCAGGCGCCGGTGATGCTGCCGGCGGCCGAGGCGCTCGGCGCCGATATCGCCCGCGTTGCCATGGCGGTCGCCTGGGGCGATGCCTGGACCAACCTGCTGCAACCGTTCTGGGCCCTGCCCATGCTCGGCATCGCCGGGTTGAAGGCCAAGGACATCATGGGCTTCTGCCTGATCCACCTGGTCATCACCGGCGTTATCATCGGGACGCTGCTGGTCGTCCTGTAAGGACGGCCCGCCCGCCGCATGCCGGCCGGACCGACGACGGGCCCGGCCGGTTTTTCGCAAGTGAACCAGTGAGGGAGGAAGACATGCTCAGCCATGTGATGGTGGGAACCAACGACATCGAGCGCGCCAAGCGCTTCTACGACGCGGTGCTGGGGCTCTTGGGCGCCGGCGAGCCGGTGCGCAACCAGAACGCCTCGGGCCAGACCCGCCTGTTCTACCGCCACGACGGCAGCACCTTCGCCGTCACCGAGCCGGTCGACGGCCAGGAGGCGGTGCCCGCCAACGGCGGCACCATCGGCTTCAAGTGCAATTCGCCGGAACAGGTGCAGGAGTTCCACGACGTCGCGGTGGCCCATGGCGGCACCTCGGTCGAAGGCGCGCCCGGCCCGCGCAACGGCCCCACGGGCACGCTCCATCTCGGCTATGTGCGCGACCCGGACGGCAACAAGCTCTGCGCCATCCACCGCCCGGCCTGACATGACGACAACCCCCGCCGGCGCCAACGGCGGCGGGGGATGGCAAGGCGGATACGGTAATCTTGCGCCTGCTGTCACGCGCCGCGCCGAGGATAAAACAAAAATAGGCGCCATGAACGATCTTGCAATGATATTCTTTGATGTCGCCTCTTTCTTTCTCAAAGTGATCATCACTCTCTTCGGTGCGATCCTGATGATACTTCTCGATTTCAGGAGATATAAAAAGAGGTATGGGAAAAGAACATTCTTTCAGTACAGCCTTCGCCTGGCTCGTGCTGAAATGGAAGCTGAAGACCCTCCTCTTCAACATGCGGCCAAAACAACTCTTGTTGCCGTTTGGTTTCTTGTTTTTTCAATGTACTTTCTGGGCTAAACTGGCGCGCAGCGAAGCTCATGCAAAGCTTGAGAGGAAGTTTCCGAGCTAGAAAACGATCGATTATGCCGCATCCATGACAAATTTAACCCAGACTCATCGAGATATATTTAATGATATACATTAATATTTTTGTATTTTTATTAAAGATTTTTATAATTTTCCTTGCCGCAATCGTATTAATATTTATCGACTTCAGAAGGTTTAAAGCAAAATACGGAAAGCGGACGTTTTTCCAGTATCACTTTCGCTATGGTCGCTCTGAAACAGAAACCGAAGATCCAACTCCGTTGTTCATGCTCAAAACAGCAGGCATGCTTGTTTGGATGGGCTATTTCACGCTGTTATTTTTTGCATAAGCCGGAGCGCAGCAGAGCGCGCAAAGCCGAAGGCAGTCTCTTCGCCATTCCCCGTCCCGCCGTCGATGACGAAGGCCGCGAGATCGGCCACCTCCGCCGGCTTTCCTAAAGGCCGAGGCCCTCTCGATCCATGGCGCTTGACATTGATTAGGCGCCATATTATCAGCCGCCACATGACAAAGATGCTGGAACAAAAACACCTGGCGCTGCTGGAGGAAGCAGAGCGCCGGGCGGTCGCGCCCACGCACAACATCCGTGCGTGTTTCGAACTGTTGGCGCTGACCGGTGCCATCGACCGCGATTGTGCCGTGCGCCTCGCGCGGCACCGCCTGTCCGAAGGCAAGTTCGTGCTGCTGTTCCTCCTGCACGACAAGCCCGACGGGCTGTCGCCGCATGAACTGGCCGAACATGCGGGCGTGACGCGGGCGACGATCACCGGGCTTCTCGACGGCCTGGAACGCGACGGGTTCATCGTCCGGCGCAGCGGTCTCGACGACCGGCGCAAGATCGCCGTCTCGCTGACACGGCTCGGACGCGAGACCGCCCGCGACCTGTTCACCGAACATGCCGACTGGGTCGCGTCGCTGTTCCAGGGCTTCACCGATGACGACCGCAAGACGCTGAACGCGCTGCTGCAACGCATCTGGCAAAACCTGGAAGCCAACGCGCGCAAGGCTGGCCCGGAGAAGGACGCGCGCACATGAGCGCGGTAAAGGCCACCGGGCGCGGCATCAAGGACATCGATCCGGATCGCCTCGCCCGCCTCAATGCCGGCGAGATCGAAGCCGCAACGCTGACCGAATGTCTGGCGGTCGATTTCGCCGTCTTGATGCGCCATGTCCTGCCGGAGATCGGAGCGGACGCGCTCGGTGAAATGGAGCGCGGCGCCGCGACGGGCATCTCGAAGCGCATGTCGCTCGCGGCGCGCGTGATCGGGGAAGAGCTCGGCTCTGCCGCCCTCAACCGACTTGCACACCATCGGTCGGACACCGCGCGCGGCTGGGCCTGCTTCGTGATCGGCGCGGCCGAGATGCCGCTTGCCGAAAGGCTCGCGGCCATCCTCCCCTATGCGGACGACCCGCATTTCGGCGTGCGGGAGTGGTCCTGGATGGCGGTTCGCCCGCATCTGGCCGCAGACCTTGCCAGCGCCATCGCGCTGCTCGGAGAATGGACCGCGGCCCCTTCCGAGCGTCTCCGCCGTTTCGCATCGGAAGCGATCCGGCCGCGCGGCGTGTGGTGCGCCCATATCGGCGCGCTCCGGGCAGAGCCCGAGCTGGCGCTTCCGGTTCTCGAGCCGCTTCGCGCGGACCCCGCCGCCTATGTGCAGAACTCGGTCGGCAACTGGCTGAACGATGCCGGCAAGGACCGGCCCGACTGGGTCAAGGCCCTGTGCGCCCGCTGGTCCGCCGAAAGCCCGACACAGGAGACGGCGCGCATCTGCAAGCGCGCCCTTCGCTCGATTTCCCCTGCCCCCTGACACAGAAACGGACGCAATCCATCGTGACCCACTATCTCGCCGAACTCTACACGCCGAAGCCCGCCTGGCTGGCGCTGACCGAGACCGAACGCCAGCAGTTCTTCGCCGCCATCGGCTCCGCCATGCCGGCCTTGTCGGCCCTCGGCGTGGAGGCTCTCGCGCTCGGCAAGGTCGACCGGACCAAGGCGCACGCCGCGCCGCAGACATTCTTTGCGGTGTGGCGCTGCCCGGACGACGCGGCGCTCGGTGCGCTCATTGACGGCATCGCGCAATCGGACTGGCACGACTATTTCGAGACGATCAACGCCGGCGGAGAGGCAACCGACTTTCCCGGCCACCTCGCCCAGCTGGTCGAAACCGCCCGGCGCTAGTCACGGGCGTGATTGGTGGCGGAGGCGCGCGCCAGCGGGCGGTTTACTCCGCCACCCAGCCGGGCAATATCGCGGCATGAAAACCGTTTGCCTGTTTCTGGCCAGCGCGGCCTTCGCCTATCTCTACTACGAGCGCTTCTGGCGCTGGCGAGACTGCATCGAGGCGTCGGCCTCGAGCTGCCGCACTGAGGACGGCAGCAACCTCACCAGCGGCGGACAGCTTTGGGGCATCATCGCGGCCGTGTTTTTGCTGCTCGCCCTGCGCTCCCTTGTGAAAGCGCGAAAGCACTAGGTCGTGAACTCATAATTGTGCCGGAAACGGCGTCTGGCCCGGCAATGATATGCCAGGAGGAGCGTGATGGCCGGGGCAGGTCCCCCGGCCGAGCGATCCGACGCCGCAGATCGAAGTCGGGCCGACGCCCTTCGGGTCTGGGCGAACCTGCCGGCAACAGCGTCGCAAGACCTTGAAAACCGGACGGTTTCCTGCGGACTTGCTCCTTGTATCCGATCAGGTTCGCGCAGACCGTTTCTCGCCAGAATTATGAGTTCACGACCTAGACCCCTTTTCGGCCAATTCGAAGTCCATTCTGCAGCAAGCGGCTTTCCGGCCTCCTGCCCGCTAGACGGTGGGCACCGTGCCGCCGTCGATGACGAACTCCGTGCCGGTCACCGCGCCTGCGCGCGGGGAGGCGACGAAGGCCACCAGGTCGGCGACCTCCGCCGGCCTTGCCGGACGGCCGAGCGGGATGCCGCCGAGCGCGTCCATGACGATCTTCTTGCCGCCCTCGTAGTCGGTGCCGGCCTGCTCGGCCAGGCGCTCGGCCATCGCGGCCGCCGCCTCCGTCTCCACCCAGCCCGGCGACACCCGCACCACCCGCACCCCGTGCCGCGCCACCTCCTTGGAAAGGCTCTTGCTGTAGGTGGAGAGGGCCGCCTTGGCGGCGGCATAGGCGGTGGTGGAGTCGGGAAGCGGCAAGCGGTTCTGGATCGAGGTGATGTGCACGACCGCGCCGGACCCTTGCGCGATCATGCCGGGCACGAGCGCACGGTCGAGCCGCACCGCCGACATCAGGTTCCAGTCGAGCTCCCGGGACCACTGCGCATCGTCCAGCGCGGCGAAGCCGCCGCCCGGCGCCGACGACCCGCCGACCACATGCACGACGATGTCGACGCCGCCGAGGTGATCGAGAACGCCGGCGGCGGCCGCGGCGCAGCCCTCCGGCGTGGTCAGGTCCGCGGCGACGAAATGGACGCCCTCCGCTGGATCGGCGGGAATGCTGCGGGCTGTCGTCACCACGCGCGCGCCGGCATCGCGCAGCCGTGCCACCACCGCCGCGCCGATGCCCTTGGTGCCGCCCGTCACGAGCGCGCGCTTGCCCTCAAGGCCGAGATCGAAGCTCATGCGGTGATCTCCAGCTGGGCAATCTGCTCGCCCTCCAGCACGAAGGCGTAGCGCAGATCGACCGGGCTGCCGGGGAAGTTTCCCGCAACATGCGCGCGGACGACGATGGCGCCCGCCGCCTCGTCCACCGCGAAAGGCTCGGTCGTGTAGCTGAACTTGCCGGAGGCTTCCGTCTTCCATCGGCGGATGGCCTCCCGGCCCGTATGGGTCTGGCGCTCGTCCGTGACGACCGCGTCCTCAGTAAAGCAGCGGGCGACGGCATCGCCATCGCCCTGGTCGGCGGCGAAATAGGCCGCGATGGGGGCTGGCAGGGAAACGGGCATGGCAGGATCTCCGATTTGCGTTGTCTCGACCCTGAGATTGCCCTAGCCTGACCAAATGACAAGAACCGACGAAAAAGTAAGGTACTTACCTGAAAGTAAGCCCGTGCACTACACGCGGGAGACGGCCGCCGAAGGCGTTGAAAACGTGCTGAAGCTGCTGGAGGGCCGGTGGAAGCTGATCATCCTGTTCCACCTGTTCGGCGGCAACGTCATGCGGTTTTCCGACCTCGAGCGGGCGATCCCGGCCGTCTCGCAGAAGATGCTGATCCAGCAGCTTCGCCAGATGGAAGGCGACGGCATCGTCCGCCGCATCGTGCACCATCAGGTGCCGCCGAAGGTGGAATACTGCCTGACGGAGTGGGGGCAGGCCCTGTGCCCGGCGCTCGATGCCCTGTTGACATGGGCCGCCCAGCGCGAGGCCATGAGCCCGCCGGGCGGTTCGGCGGAGTGACCAAGGCATCGGCCGCCCGTTAGCCCGCACCGTTAGCCCGCGCCGGGAGCCCGCAAAAGGGACGCGCAAAAAGGGCCTTTCAGCCCGCGAATCCCGCCTGTTCCCGCGCGTTGTGCAAATTGCTGCTGGAAACTGCAGATCGGCCTATTGCCAAACGCTCGCAAATCCTTGAAAAGGTCGCCACGGAGAGGTGGCCGAGTGGTCGAAGGCGCTCCCCTGCTAAGGGAGTATACCGGAGACGGTATCGAGGGTTCGAATCCCTTCCTCTCCGCCATCCTTTCGCTCACGGCAGTTTCGCTGCGCTCCGCGCCTCCGCGGGGGCGCCCTTACAGGCGGTCGCGCGCTTGCGCTCCTGGCTCCGAGCTCGAAACGTCTTACCGAACTCTCCGCCACTTTCTGACTTCGCGCTGCCGCCCTTCGGGCTTCGCTCCAGTCGGGACCTCGCATAAGCTCGCAAGGCCCCGCCACACAACGCCAATTTCCCTCTACAGCGCGATATTGCCGCCGATCACCGTCTCGCCACCAGGCGACGCTGAGAACCGCGCGATTGCGCCTCATGCGGCCCGCAGTCTCGCAGCGAAAGCGCCGGGCGATGTTCCGACATGCCGCGAAAAGGCCATGCTGAAAGAACTCACCGAACCGTAGCCGACACGCCGCGCGAGCTCGGCAATCGCGATATTGCCCCTCACCAGCATGTCCTTGGCGACTGCCATCCGCCAGGCCGCGACATATTCCATGGGCGCTGATCCGACCTCGCCGCGAAAGCGGTCGAAGAAGGTGGAGCGCGACATGCCCGCCGCAGAGGCCAGGCCTTGAACAGACAGGCTTGCGCCGGGGTCTGCATGGATCTGCCGCAACGCCAGGGCCAGTTGGGGATCGGCAAGGCCTCGGAGCAAACCGGGTTCCACAGTCGTGCTTTCGGCGGAGCGCAAAGCCTCGACCAGCAACAGTTCCAAAAGCCGCCCGAGAACCATGTCGCGCGCCGCCCGATCGCTTTGCGTCTCTTCCTGGATCATCTGAACGAGCGCGATCAAGCGTCCCTGCGCGCGCGCATGGATGACCGCCGGCAGGAGCGAAACGAGCAGTTCCCGGTCAGGCGAGGCAAAGCTGCAGTGGCCCACCAGGCACTGCACATCGGTCGGTGCGCCCTGTTCGCCCAGGCGGAACATGCCTGGACCGATCTCCAGCGGCAAATGCGAGGCGCCGCTTGGCGGCGGAGTGATGCTCGACATCGTGAAATCGAAGACTTCCGGCACCAGCACGAAATCCCCCGGTTCAAGGACAAGCGGCGCACGGTCCCGAATGGTCAGCAGGCATGTGCCCATCGACATGGCGCAATAGAACGGGTTGGCCATATTCGTGCGCTCGACGCGCCAGCGGCCGCCGCCACTGACCAGCTTCGCGATCGAGGGTTCCGGTTTGAGCAGCGCCACAACGCTGGCAAGGGGATCGGCGGTCGAAATAGCCATATTTCGGACTTTTGCTGAAGCATTACGGACTTCTGAATATAGAAAGTCCGACGATTTTTGTCCATCTCTCGTCGTAACAACGACAGGAGATACATCAATGCCCAGGATTCTCATCACCGGCGCTTCGTCGGGCTTCGGTCTCGCGACTGCGGAACTGTTCCTCACGGAAGGATGGGACGTCATCGCGACCATGCGCAAGCCGACGGCCCACGCCATGGCGGCGCACGATCGCCTGCACATCTTGCCGCTCGACATCACCGATGCAGCAAGCATCGCGCAAGCCGTCGCGGACGCCGGTGCTGTCGATGCGCTCGTCAACAATGCCGGGGTCGGCATGTTGAACGCGCTGGAGGGCGTGGACATGGCCAAGGCCCGCGAACTTTTCGAGACCAATGTCCTCGGTACGATGGCGATGACCCAGGCTGTCCTGCCGGGCATGCGCGCGCGCCGTGCAGGCGTCATCGTCAACATCAGTTCCAGCGTCACGCTGCGCCCGTTTCCGGCGCTGTCGGTCTATAGCGCCAGCAAGGCCGCCATCAACGCGTTCACGGAAAGCCTTGCCCTCGAGACGGCGCAATTCGGCATCCGGACGCGGCTCGTCTTGCCGGGCTCGTCCCCGACGACCGCCTTCGGCAAGAATGCCGTGGCGCGTATGGGCATGACCGTTCCGGCGCCATACGAGGCTTTCGTGCAGGACTATTTTGCCGCGATGCGCAGCTCGGCCGAGAAAACAGAGGCTGCCGACGTGGCGCAGGCCGTATGGCGGGCGGTGACGGAGCTGGATGCGCCGATGCGCCTGCCAGCTGGTGCCGACGCCAAAACGCTCTTCAGCCACTCAGGCTCCCGCATCAGCGGCTGAGTGGGCTGGCCTCTGGCCGACCGCTTGCAGCGCCGTCAACCAGGACGACACCATGAACAATCTCATCAATTTATCGCGTTCGATTCCCACGCCCCAGGCCGGATTGACCGTGGCCTACACGCCGATCATCCTGCCCATGGCTGGGCGCACACCGCTTGAACTGCGCCTCACGGCTCCCGCAAGTGGCAGTGCCCTGCCAATCGTGCTGCTGTCGCACGGAGCCGGGCCTTCCAAATATGTTCCGTCCAAGGACGGCTACGAACCCCTGGCGCAATTCTGGGCCGAACGCGGTTTCGCTGTGATCCGGCCAACCCATGGCAATTCGCCGGTCGCGGGCCTGCCGAGCGACGCCCCGGGTGCTCCCTATTTCTGGCGCCAGCGGGTGTCCGAAATGACGGCCATTCTCGACCGCCTCAACGAGGTGGAGCAGCAGGCGCCGGCAATAGCGGGTCGCCTCGATCATCGGCGCATCGCGGCCGCCGGGCATTCTTTCGGCGGCCACACGGTCAGTCTGCTTCTGGGCGCGCAGATTGCTGGGGAGAGCTTTGCCGATACGCGCATATCTGCGGGCGTTCTGCTGGCAGCGCCTGGTCGCGGTGGCCGCGACCTCACCGAACAAAGTGCGGCCCGCTTTCCCTTTTTCGACGTGGATTTTGCGCATATGACACCCCCCAGTCTTGTGGTCTGCGGCGCGGATGACAACCCGCACTTCACGCCACGCGGCCCCGAGTGGCATGCCGACGCCTTCCATGACAGCCCGGGGGCCCAGGCTCTTGTCAACGTGCATGGCGTTGGTCACGGACTGGGCGGCATTGCCGGGTTGGATGCAAAGGAAACCGAGATTGAAGCCCCCGATGCCCTGGAAGCGACGCGGCGGCTCAGCCTCGCCTGGCTTCGCACCGCTCTCGCAGTTGATGTGGATGCCTGGCCATCTGCTATCGCGTCACTCGACGGCCCTGCCGGCGCATTGGCGACACTAACTCTGCCGGATAACGCCTGAAGCCGAGCCCGCCGCCCGGCTGGCGCGACAGCCTTGCACGCCTGAAGACCGGAGATGGCGGCATTCGGACCCGACCGGACATTCGCCGTCCATCCGAAATGCCGCCTTGCACCCCCTTCGGGAAAACGCTCGCTGCACTGAAGCTCTTTTTTTCAAAGAGGCGCACAGGCGCGAGACCCATCCAGGACCCTAGGTCGTGAACTCATAATTCTGACGAGAAACGGTATGCCCGAACCCGATCGGATACAAGGAGCAAGGCCGCAGGAAACCCGTCAGGTTTTCAAGGACTTGCGACGCTGTTGCCGGCGGGTTCCGGCATACCCGAAGGGCGCCGTTCGAGCTTCGATCTGCGGCGTCGGATCGCTCGGCCGGGGGGCCTGCCCCGGCCATCGCGCTCCTCCTGGCATATCATTGCCCGAACGAACGCCGTTTCCGGCACAATTATGAGTCCACGACCTAGCTCAGCAGGTCGCGGGCAATGATGGTTCGCTGGATCTCCGAGGAGCCCTCGTAGATCCGGAAGATCCGCAAGTCGCGCAGGTAGCGTTCCAGCGGAAAGTCGCGGGTGTAGCCGTATCCGCCGTGGATCTGCAGCGCCCGGTCGGCGATGCGCCAGGCCGCCTCGCTGGCGTAGAGCTTGGCAAAGGCGGAGTCCCGCGAATAGCGCTCTCCCGTTCCGCGCTTGCGGGCGGCCTGCAATCCCAGGGCCCGCGCTGCGGCGAGTTCCGTGGCACTGTCGGCCAGCATCCATTGCAGCCCCTGGAAACTGCCGATCGGCTGTCCGCCGACCTCGCGTTCCCTGGCATAGGACACAGCCGCATCCAGCGCGGCGCGCGCAATGCCGGTGGCCTGCGCGGCCACTTCGATACGACCATTGTCCAGCACCTTCATCGCGGTGCGGAACCCGGTGCCCTCGTCGCCCAGCCGGTTTTCCGCAGGCACGTGGCAGTCGAACGAGATCGGGAACACATGGCCGCCGCGCAGGCCCATGGTTTCCTCGTGCTTGCCGATCTCCACCCCCTCGATCCTGGCCGGTTCCACCACGAAGGCGCTGACCCCGCGGGCGCCGGCAGCACTGTCCGTCTTGGCGTAGACCACAATGAAATCCGCCTCCCCCGCATTGGAGATGAAGCACTTGGAGCCCTTCAGCCGGTAGCCGTCGCCGTCGCGGGTGGCGGTGCTGCGCATGTCCGCCGGGTTGGAGCCGGCCATCGGCTCCGTCAGGGCAAAGGCCCCCAGAGCCTCACCCGCCGCCGCGGCAGGCAGAATGCGCTGCTTCAGCGCCTCATCTGCGCCCAGAAGCAGCGAATCCGTGGCCAGGAAATGCGCGGTCAGCATCGAGGCGGTCGAGCCGCAGGCCGCCGCGATGGCCTCCACCGCACAGTAGAGCGCCGGCCCGGACAGGCCGATGCCGCCATAGGCTTCGGGCAGGTTCATCCCCATGATGCCCATCTCGGCCAGCGCCGGACGATGCAGGGTCGCAAATCGGGACTTTGCATCGATTTCGGCGGCGGCAGGCACCAGAACCTTGCCAGAGAACCGTTCGATCTGGCCGATGACGGCCTGTTCTTCGCTGTTCAGATCAACGCTCATCGGGGCTCTCCCTGCTCGGGCCGCAGTTGTTGCAGAATGTCATGGGTGTGGGCGCCCAGGGCGGGCGCCGGCAGGCGTTCGCCCCGCGGCGCACCGCTGAAATGCACCGGCTGCTCCGGTACGGTGACCGTGCCGAGGACGGGATGATCCACTGTCGATGCCAGCCCGCGCGCGCGCGCTTGCGGCGAGTTCCAGGCCTCGGATACCGAGCACAGGGCTGCGGCCGGAATGCCCGCCTCGGACAGAACCGCCACAGCCTCCTTCGCGCTGCGGTCGGCGGCCCAGCTTTCGATGTGCTGCGCCAGCGCCGGCTCGTTCTGCCGCCGCAAGGCATCGCCGGCAAACCGCGGATCATCGGCCAGGTCCGGCGCGCCGATGGCGGCCGCGAAACGCTCGAACAACCGGTCGTTCAGGACCGCGACGGTGAAACCGCCGTCCCTCGCCGGATAGGTGCCGAAGGGGGCCGACAGCGCATGCTTGCTGCCCGTCCGCCTTGGCGTCTCGCCCGCCATCAGCGCCCGACAGGCCGCCACCGGCATCATCGACACCAACGCGTCGTAGAGCGCCAGATCGACATGCCGCCCCCTGCCGCTGCGGCTGCGGTCGAACAGCGCCACCATCGCCCCGAAGGCCGCGAACATGCCGCCGGCGACATCGGCAAAGGCTTCGCCGACCATCATGGGCGGACCGTCTTCGGCGCCGGTCATATCCATCAGCCCGCTCATCGCCTGGATGATGATGTCATAGGCCGGCTGCATCCGGTTCGGGCCCGTCTGGCCGAACCCGGACACGGAAACGTAGACCAGCCGGGGACAGGCCTCGCACAGCGCCTGCGCCCCCAGCCCGAACCGCTCCATCACACCGGGGCGGAAGTTCTCGACCAGCACGTCGCACTCCGCCGCCAACGCCCGGGCCGCCGCCGCGCCTTCTTCGGATTTCAGATCCAGAACGATCGATTTCTTGCCGCGGTTCACCGATTGGAACAGCAGGCTCTCGCCGTCCTTGAACGGACCGATATGGCGGTAATCGTCACCCGCGGGAGGCTCGACCTTGATCACCTCCGCACCCAGATCGGCCATCAGCGCCGTGCAGTAGGGCCCGGCCAGGACACGGGAGAAATCCAGCACCCGGACACCCTCGAGCGGCCTGCGCCCCGTCGTTCTGTCAGTTTCGAACATGCATCCCCCATCATTTGTTTGCTGGAGGATAGCGTCCGGTTGGGTATACTCGGAAATAAGAGCGCGATATAAAGGATATTCCCGTTTGAATATACCGTTGAACTTTCGCCAGGTCGAAATCCTGCTGGCGGTCGCGGACACCGGCAGCACCGCGGCGGCAAGCCGCGCGCTGAACACCTCGCAGCCCGCGGTTTCGCTGGCCATTTCCCGCTGCGAGGAGGTGTTCGGGCAGAAGCTTTTCATCCGCATCCCCGGACGCGGGATGGAGCTGACCCCGTTCGGGCAGCACAAGCTCGCCCAGCTGCGCGAATTGGAGAAGCAGGCGCGCTGGGTCCTGAGCGGCGGCGAGGGAACGCCGGAATTCCTGCATCTCGGGGTGTTTTCCACCCTGGGCCCGCGCTACGCGCCGCAGTTGGTGCGCGGCTTTCTGGAAGCCCGCCCCGACGCGGAAGTCCGCATCCTCGAAGGCGACCTGCAAACGCTGTTCGACTGGCTCAGCGAGGGCCGGATCGACCTGGCGCTGCTCTACGATTTCGGTATTCCGTCCGATTTCGTCATCAGGCCCCTGGCCGCGGCCGAGCCCTATGCCCTGCTGCCGCAGGGGCACAGGTTCGCCGGGCGGAGCAGCCTGCGCGGCGAAGAGCTGGCGCAGGAGCCGGTCATCCTGGTGAACCTGCCGCACAGCCGCGGCTATTTCCTGTCGCTGTTGCAAAATGCCAGCGTCCCGGTGCGGGTCGCCCACGAAACCGGCTCGATCGAGATGCTGCGGTCAATGGTGGCCAACGGGTTCGGTATCGGCCTGTTGGCGACCGACCTGCCGGACGGCCCCTGCTACGATGGCAGCCCGCTCGTCCGGGTGCCCCTTGCCGGCCACCCGCCGCAGCATCAGATCGCCCTCGCCCATCGCGGCGCGGCGCTTGAACGGCCGATCATCCAGGCTTTTACGGCCTTTGCCGAAGCCTGTTTCAGCCCGCCCACCTGAGCGCGGGACGGCCCAGAGGGCACAAATCCGCGACATCACGACTTGCGCCTTCCGCGGTTTTCACACTGCCGGAACACCAGACACCCATTCTCGGCGCAGGACGGCGTATTGCATGGTGTTTTCGTAGATCGGATTGCCGTTCTCGTCCCTGGTGAACGAGATGAACTCGAGGAACACGCCCTCCCGGCGCATGCCCAGCTTTTCGCACAGGCGCTGCGAGGGCGTGTTGTGGTCCTCGACATAGGCATAAAGCCGGCGAAATCCCTTTGCCCGGAACAAGTGGTCGAACAGGGCCCTTGCGGCTTCGAACGCATATCCGCGACCGCCGAACTGCGGATTGAGGTTCCAGCCGACCGAGGTCGTACCGTCGTCCTCCTCCTCTCCTGCCCCGCCGCCGAACAGATCGCCGATGACCTGGCCGGTCTGTTTCAGGCAGATCGCCACGCAGCCGTCGTCGAGGGCGCGCTTTTCGACCTCGGCCTGCGCCGCCGCCAGGTCTGCGAGCTTCAGCGACAGGAAGCAGGTGGCGGTCGGCGCGCGCAAATAGGCAAGGAGGTCTTCTGCATCCCCCGCGCGGAAGCGCCTCAGGATCAGCCGCTCGGTCTCGATGATCTGCATGTCCGCTTCCCTTCGCAAATCCGGTCGATGATGGCGTGGGACAGGCTGCCCCCCGCCCTTGCTCGCATCGACGGATGCCCATGATGGCGATCGACGAGGCCGTCAATCCGGTGCCGAGCGTGAGCCCCGGGACGGCAGGCACGCCAGGATAGCGCGCCCCCGCGCCGTCAGAGATCGCAATCGATCATGGCCTGGTAGATCGCCTGCCGGTCCGCGGCATGCCTGATGGTCTCGACGGCCTCTGGCGACCGAAGCCGACGGGCGATTTTCGACAGAAGCTTCAGATAGCCGTTCTGCTCGCCGGACGGGGTCAGGATCAGGCAGACGACATCGACCAGCTCTTCGTCGACCGCCTCGAAATCAATCGGCTTTGCCAGGCGGACGAGGAGCACGAACGGCGCGTGCAGGCCCTCCACCGGAGCATGGGGGATCGCAATGCCCGCGCCGATGCCGGTCGATCCCAGGTGCTCCCGGCTCTGCAGCGCTTCCAGGATATCCCCCTCCCGGAGGCCCAACGCGTCTGCAGCCGTTTGCGCCACGAATTCGAGGAGCCTGGGTTTCGAGGGAAGCGATACATCGATGACAACATCGTCCGGCTTCATGACCTCGGAAATTTCCATGACTTCACCCGCCCCCATTCGCGTGGCCGCCGCCTTCGGCCGCATTGTCTCTTCGGCCGCTCTCATTCGGCTTCGCGCAGCCGGTAGCCGACGCCCGTCTCGGTCGTGATGTATTGCGGCTCGTCCGGGCTCCGCTCGATCTTCTGGCGAAGCTGGCGCACATAGACGCGCAGATACTGGACATCGGTCGAACCGCCCCAGACCTGTTCGAGCAGGTGCCGGTGCGTGATGACCTTGCCGGCGTGCTGCACGAGAATCCGCAGGATGTCGTACTCCTTCGGGGACAGTTTCACCTCCTTGTCGGCGACCTTCACGATCCGCTTCACGAGATCGACGGACAGGTCGCCGGTCTGGAAGATCGGCCGTTCTCCCTGTTGCTGGAGCCTGTGGCGCAGGGCCACGCGAATGCGGGCAACCAGTTCCCTGGTGCCGAACGGCTTGGTCACATAGTCGTCGGCGCCCAGTTCGAGCGCCTTGACGATGCCCGCCTCATCCGTCCGGCTGGACAGGATGATGATCGGCAGCTCGAGCAGGTCGTTGCGCCACCTGGCCAGCAGGTCGTGTCCCTGGATATCGGGCAGGCCCAGGTCGAGGAGAATGAGGTCGGGATGCTCGGTCTCGACCTTCTCCATGGCTTCCATGGCGTTGGTCGCCTCCAGGATCGCGTAACCCTCGACCGTCAGGCCGATACGCAGCAGTTTCCGGATCGGCGGCTCGTCGTCGACGACGAGAATTTTCACGGCCGAGTTGGTCATCACATGTCTTCCAGTTTTGGCATGTCGGTCGGAATCGGCATGCGGATGGTGAAGATGGCGCCGCTGCGGTCCGTCCTGTTGCCGGCCGTGATCGTTCCGCCCATCGCTTCGACGAAACCCTTGCAGATCGACAGGCCCAGCCCGGTCCCGGCGAGGACGAGATCGCGCTTGCGGGCGCGATGGAAGCTGTCGAAGACGCGCTCGAGATCGTCCGCCGGAATGCCGGGGCCCTCGTCGAGGACCTGGATCGCCAGCCACCGCCCGTCCTCCCACGCCCGAACGCGGATCGTGGTTTCGCCAGGCGCGTATTTGGCTGCATTGTCGAAGAGGTTGAACAAAACCTGTTCGAACAGGACGGGGTCCAGCCTCAGCATCGGCAGATCGGCGGGAATATCGGTGAGCGTCCTGTGGCGCGACATGATCTTGTGCGCCCGGCGCAGCGCCGAGCCGACGATATCGCCGAGATATTGCAGCGAGGCGTTGGGCTCCATCGCCCCCGTTTCGAGCCGCGACATGTCGAGGAGATTGGCGATGAAGCGGTTCAGCCGCTCCGCCTCGTCGACGATGGTGGAGAGCATTTCGGTGCGATCGGGGGCGGGCATCGCATTCGAATAGTCCCGCAGCGTGCCGGCGGCCCCCAGGATCGCGGCGAGCGGCGTCTTCAGGTCGTGCGAGATCGAGGCAAGCAGCGCCGAGCGCAACTTGTCGGCCTCCGCCGCGAGCTTGGCCTTGTCGACATCGGCCACGAGCTGGATCCGTTCGATGGCAACGGCCGCCTGGTCTCCCAGCGCATCGAGGAGCCTCTCCTGCTCCGGCGTCAGCAGCGGCCCCTCCCGGTCGCTGTCGAGCCCGATGACGCCAACCGGCGTCTTGCCGGTGATCAGGGGCAGATAGAGGCGCTTGGCACCGGGCAGCGTATCGGCCCCGCGCCCGGCCGGACGATTGTGCTCCCAGGCCCAGCGCGCAGCCGCGATATCGGCATCGACAAGCGTGTCGTCCGGGGGATAGCCCGCCCGCACCGCCACCGTGCCGTTTTCGGGAAGCAGGATGACGACGCGCATCTTGAGCATCGAGGCAATCTGATGCGCCGAAGCCCAGAGCACATCGTCCAGCGTGCCCGCCCCCGCAAGCTTCCTGGCGAAGCGGTAGAGCTCCTCGGTGGCGCGGGCCCGTTCGCGGGCGACGGCGGCCTGCCGATGCACGCGGGCAGCAAGGTTGCTGGTGATCAGAGCCGCGCCGATGAAGAAGAAGAACGCGATCGTGCTTTCGGGATCGCGAATGGTGAAGGTGTAAAGCGGATCGAGGAAGAAGAAGTTGAACGCGAGCGCGCCCGTCAGCGACGCAAACAGCGCCGGCCAGAAGCCCGCCGTCGCGGCCGAGGCGAGCACCGCCATGAGGAAAGCGAGCGCGATGTTGCGCACATCGAGCGTACGCGAGAGCAACATGCCGAACGCGAGGGCCACGCCGACATACCCGGCGCTCCACAGATAGGGTCGCAGCCGAAAGCGGCGAGGCTGCGCGCGCACCACGCTCCTTTGCGCCGCCCCCGTGCGCTCCTTGCCGGAAATGACGTGAACGCTGATGTCGCCGGAATGCCGGATGAGATCATGGGAGACCGAGCCTTCCAGAAACTCCCGCCACCGCGACTTGCGCGACCTGCCCACGACGATGTGGCTGTAGTTGTTGTCGCCGGCATAGCGCAGCAGCTCCCGGGCGACGTGATGGCCCGGCAGCGTGATGGCGTCGCCGCCCAGCTGCTCGGCCAGTCGCAAGGCCGCGGCAATCCGATCCCTGGCTTCTTCCGAAAGGTTGGTCGACCGCGGCTCCTCGATATAGACGGCCGCCCAGGGGCTGCGCAGGCGGTCGGCCTGCCGTTTGGCATAGCGCACCAGGGACGGCCCTCGCAGGTCGTCATCGATGCAGACCAGCACGCGGTCGCCCGCGCCCCACGGCCCCTCGATGGCATGCGCCTGCATATGGCGCAGGAGCTGCTCGTCGACCCGTTGCGCGGTGCGGCGCAGCGCCAGCTCGCGAAGCGCCGTCAGGTTGCCGGGGGAGAAATAGTTCTCGATCGCCCGCTTGGCGGTCTTGGGAAGATAGACCTTGCCGTCGTGCAGGCGCTTGATGAGGTCGTTGGGGGTGATGTCGATGATCTCGACATCGTCGGCCTTGTCGATCACCGAATCCGGCACGGTTTCGCGCACCCGGATCCGGGTGATCTGCGCCACCACGTCGTTCAGGCTCTCGACGTGCTGGATGTTGAGCGTCGTGTAGACGTCGATGCCCCGGTCGAGAAGCTCCAGAACATCGAGATAGCGCTTGGGGTGCCGGCTTCCGGGGGCATTGGTATGCGCCAGCTCATCGACCAGGACGAGCTGCGGCTTGCGTTCCAGCACCGCGTCGAGGTCCATCTCCTGCAGAACCTGGCCCTTGTACTCGATCTTCGCCCTCGGGATGATCTCCAGGCCGCGGACCAGCGCTTCCGTCTCCTTGCGCCCGTGCGTTTCGACGACCCCGACGACGACGTCATCGCCGTCGGACCTGCGGGCGCGGCCCGAAACCAGCATCTCGTAGGTCTTGCCGACGCCCGGCGCAGCCCCAAGGAATATCTTGAGACGGCCGCGCGTTTCCTGCTCGGCCTTTTCCAGCAGGGCATCGGGAGACGGACGCTTGATATCGTCGGCCTGATCTTGCGGGCTCATCTTCAACTCCCATCGGGGCGGGCGGCAGTCGCTGGACTGCCGCCCTCACCTTTACAACCTGTCGAGCGCGAGGTTGAGTTCCAGAACGTTGACGATCCGGTCCCGTGTCAGGAAACCACCGGGCGAGAAGGCGGCACGGCGGATCAGACCTTCGATCCGAGCCTGGTCCAGGCCTCGCGCCTCGGCCACCCGAGCCACCTGATACAAGGCGCCCGCCTCGGAGATATGAGGATCGAGCCCCGCGCCGGACGCTGCAGCAAGATCGGCGGGCAGCGGATTGTCCGGCGTGGCGCCATGGCGCTCCGCCATTTCGCGGCCGCGCTCGGCAAGATCGCCGCTCGTCGGCGACCAGTTGCTGCCGCCGGCGCCGGCACCGTCATAATCGACGGCGGACGGCCGGGGCCAGAAGTATTCCGGCCGCGTGAAGGCTTGCGCCACCTGACGGCTTCCCACGATGGTGCCGTCCGGGCCGATGATCAGCGAGCCGTTGGCCGTGTCGGGGGCGATTGCCTGGGCCACGGCCCAGACGGCGGTTGCATAGCCGGCGACGCAGATCAGCATGGTCGCCGCCGCGATGCGGATGCTTGCAAGAAGTGAGTGCATGGGTCCGGTCTCCGGATCAGTTCATGAACATGAGGTGCTCGGCGATCGGCCCGAGCGTCGCCGCCGGGAAGAAGGTGAGCGCGCCGACGACGACGATGGTGGCCGCGAGCATGGTGGCGAAAACGCCGCCCTCGACGCTGAGCGTGCCGCTC
This sequence comes from Stappia indica, assembly GCF_009789575.1. Classification (NCBI taxonomy): domain Bacteria; kingdom Pseudomonadati; phylum Pseudomonadota; class Alphaproteobacteria; order Hyphomicrobiales; family Stappiaceae; genus Stappia; species Stappia indica. Next base: position 719,610 of record NZ_CP046908.1, read on the forward strand.
GATTCGGCGCTGCGGCGCTTGGCCGACAGGGAGCCGACGATGGCAAGCGGCAGGATGATCGGGATGAAGCGGGCAAACAGCATCACCAGACCGGTCGCCAGATTCCACGGCACGGTGTTGTCGCCGAGGCCCTCGAAGCCGGACCCGTTGTTCGCGGCGGACGAGGTGAACTCGTAGAGGATCTCGCTGAAGCCATGCGGCCCGACATTGTTGAGCGTGTCGGCTCCCCAGGGCGTCGCTGCGAAGATCGCCGTGCCGCCGAGGATGAACAAGCCGTGGGCGAGCAGCGCGAACAGCGCGAACTTCACCTCCCGCGCCTCGATGCGCCATCCCAGATATTCAGGCGTGCGGCCGATCATCATGCCGGCGATGAAGACGCCGACGACGATGTAGAGGAACATGTTGATCATGCCGACGCCGACACCGCCGAAGGTTGCGTTGAGCCACATGCCGATCATCGGCATCAGGCCGCTCATCGGGTTGAGGCTGTCATGCATGGCGCCGACGGAGCCGTTCGAGGTGGACGAGGTCAGCACCGACCAGAGCGGGCCGCCGGTCGGGCCGAAGCGCATCTCCTTGCCTTCCAGATTGCCGACAGTCTGCTCGATGGGCAGGTCGGCGAAGGCCTGGGTGGGAGCGGTCTCGAAATAGACGGCGCCCGAGATCTTGACCGCGATGAAGGCCAGCATCACCGCGAAGACGACGCCGGCGTGGCGCATGCGGCCGACGATCCGGCCGAACATCCAGACGCAGGCCATCGGAATGATGATGATGGCGAACATCTCGAGGATGTTGGTCCAGAAGCTCGGGTTCTCCAGCGGATGTGTCGAGTTGGGCCCGAAGAAGCCGCCGCCGTTGGTGCCGAGCTGCTTGATCGTGACGAATGCCGCCACCGGGCCGCGCGCGATGGTTTGCTGCACGCCTTCCAGCGTGGTTGCGACAGCCGCACCGTCGAACGTCATCGGCGCGCCGCCCAGAACCAGAAGGATCGCGACGACGAAGGCGACCGGCAGCAGCACGAGGAACGAGGCCCGCTGCACGTCGACGAAGAAGTTGCCCAAGGGACGCCCCGCCAGGCCGCGGGCCAGCGCGGTAAGTGCCGCGATGCCGGTGGCCGCCGATACGAACTGGAGCCACATCAGGCCGGCAAGCTGCGACAGGTAGCTCAGCGACACCTCGCCCGAATAGTGCTGGAGGTTCGTGTTCGAGGTGAACGAGGCGGCCGTATTGAAGATCAGGCTGCCTTCCAGGGCTTCCTTGCCGTCGGGGTTGAGCGGCAGGTGCTGCTGCAGCGCCAGCACGCCGTAGGTGACCGCGAACATGACCGCATTGAAGGCCAGCATGGCGACCATGTAGCGCTTCCAGGTCTGGTCCTGCGCAGCCAGGGGGCCGCCCACGGCCCGCATGGCGCGGGTTTTCCAGCCGGCAAGGCCGGACGATGGATCGGCGGGGTCCATCGCCCATTTCATGTAACGGCCGAGCGGCCAGGAGATGAGCGCCGTACCTCCGACGACGAGGACGACGAAGAGCAGGGTTTGTATCAGCATCGAATTGTCTCCGAGATCGCTGGAAGGTCAGGCCCGGTCGACGGCATTGGCCATGACGAGCAGAAGCCCGAAGACGGCAAGGCCGAGAAACAGACAGAAAACGGTCATGGAAAGGGTCCTTTGATCAGGCGAGACCGATGGCGGTGATGACGAGGTCGATCGCCTTGATGCCGATGAAGGGCACGATCAGGCCGCCGAGCCCGTAGATGAACAGATTGCGCTTCAAGAGCCCGTCCGCACCGATGGCCTTGTAGGCGACGCCCCTGAGCGACAGCGGGATAAGCGCGATGATGATCAGCGCGTTGAAGATGATCGCCGACAGGATCGCGCTTTGCGGCGTCGCCAGGCCCATGATGTTGAGCGCGCCCAGTTGCGGATAGAGCGCGACGAACATTGCCGGGACGATGGCGAAATACTTCGCAACGTCGTTGGCGATGGAGAACGTGGTCAGCGCACCGCGGGTCATCAGCAGCTGCTTGCCGATCTCGACGATCTCGATGAGCTTGGTCGGATCGGAGTCGAGATCCACCATGTTGCCGGCCTCGCGCGCGGCGACCGTGCCGGTGTTCATCGCGACACCGACATCGGCCTGGGCCAGTGCGGGAGCGTCGTTCGTGCCGTCGCCGCACATGGCGACCAGCTTGCCCTTCGCCTGTTCTTCGCGGATCAGGGTGAGCTTGTTTTCCGGCGTGGCCTCGGCGAGGAAGTCGTCGACGCCCGCCTCGGCGGCGATGGCGGCGGCCGTCATCGGGTTGTCGCCGGTGATCATCACCGTGCGGATGCCCATGCGGCGCAGCTCCGCAAACCGCTCGCGGATGCCGCCCTTGACGATATCCTTGAGGTGGATGACGCCCAGAAGCCGCCCGTCCTTGACGACCGCAAGCGGCGTGCCGCCGATCCTGGCGATGTCGTTGGCGATTGCCTCCAGTTCCCGTTTGGCCTGTTCGCCGGTGCGGGGCGTGCCCGTGGCGGCCGAGGACAGCTCGATGTGCTTGAGCACCGCGTCGACGGCGCCCTTGCGGATCGACGATCCGTCGAAGTCGACGCCGCTCATGCGGCTTTGCGCCGTAAACGGCACGAAGATCGCGTGCAGGCTCTGCATGTCGCGGCCGCGGATGCCGTATTTCTCCTTGGCGAGGACCACGATGGAACGGCCTTCCGGCGTCTCGTCGGCGAGCGAGGCGAGCTGCGCCGCATCGGCCAGATCCTGCTCGCTGACGCCCTCGACGGGCCGGAACTCGGTCGCCTGCCGGTTGCCCAGCGTGATCGTGCCGGTCTTGTCGAGCAGCAGCGTGTCGATGTCGCCGGCGGCCTCGACGGCGCGCCCGGACATGGCCAGAACATTGAACCGCACCAACCGGTCCATGCCGGCGATGCCGATGGCCGAAACCAGCGCGCCGATCGTGGTCGGGATCAAGGTGACGAACAGCGCCACCAGCACGATCACCGGAATAGAACCGCCGGCATAGGCGGCGAAGGCGGGGATGGTTGCGGTCGCAAGGACGAAAATCAGGGTCAGTCCGGCGAGCAGGACGTTCAGCGCGATCTCGTTCGGCGTCTTCTGGCGCTCGGCCCCTTCGACCAGCGAGATCATGCGGTCGATGAAGGTCGATCCGGCGGCGGCCGTGATCCTGACCTTGATCCAGTCCGAAAGCACCTGCGTTCCGCCGGTCACCGCCGAGCGGTCTCCGCCCGATTCCCGGATCACCGGAGCGGATTCGCCGGTGATCGCCGCCTCGTTCACCGAGGCGATGCCTTCGACGACCTCGCCGTCCGAGGGGATGATGTCGCCGGCTTCCACCAGCACCACATCGCCGACCTTCAGGCTCGTGCCGGGCACGGGCTTCGTCTCGGTGCCTTGCGGATCGGCCAGGAGCTTGGCCTGGGTCTCGGTGCGCGAGCGGCGCAAGGAGTCCGCCTGCGCCTTGCCGCGCCCTTCGGCAACCGCCTCGGCGAAGTTCGCGAACAGGATCGTGAACCACAACCAGAGGATGATCTGGAACGAGAAACCGAGATCGCCTGCGCCGGTGACGACATCCTTCAGGAACAGGACGGTCGTCAGCACCGAGACGACGGCGACGACGAACATCACCGGATTTCTGGCGAGCGTACGTGGATCGAGTTTCTTGAATGCGCCCCAAAGTGCGGGGACAAGGATGCGAGCGTCGAAGATGCTCGCCGGTTTCGACTGGCTCATGAGTGGCTCCAGCTTGATGTTTCTGGTGACAGTCCCAGCCCGCATTGGCCCGGCCCGCATCGGCCCGGCCCGAAGAGGCGGGAGAGGAGCAAGGCAAGCAGCGCGCACGCCGGCATCGCCGGCGCTGTCGCGAAGGCGATGCCCGGCGCAAGGGGGCTTTCTGTCTTCAGGAGGTCGGGCCGTGGCCCGGGAGATATGCGGATCGGGCCGGGCGACTTGGCGATGATCCGCGCCGCCTGTCACAGCGGGTTGGATATTCGGCAGTTCAGAAGCGCTCCGGCCGCAAAAGCGCGTAGACAAGATAGGCTGTGACGACCAGAGCCACCCCGCCTCCCAGTATATATTCAAGTATCATTGCGCACCCCGTCTTGTCGGAAGCTGCCGACCGGCAAGACTTCCTGACGCCTATAGTTTTTCTCCGCGCTTTTCCTCGGCAGGAACCGGCAGCGAAGGTGACAGGAATATGGCGCAGGACTGCATAAAGGTTCGAGAGAGGCGAAGGCCCGAAAGAATAAAAATCTCATATGGATTTCGGGTCGGAACCGGTCGCGGAAGCGCCCGCACACCGCCGGGCGCCTCCTTCGCGTCTTGCGACCTTGTCGAGATGAAAAACATATTTCCGTCGCCGGTGCAGGCGCACTGAACTGTACGGGCCAGCGAGCGGGCAGCCTCGCCCTTGAGCCGGTGCGCGCCGGACTTTCGGCGGCGCGGCATATTGCAAGCGGCCCCGGCCCGACCATTCCCGGACCATTGATTGAACCGAACGGGTTTCATGACGAGCACACTGGAGGCTGTCCCCTTCGAGGCGGTTGCCGAGGCGCGCAAGGCTCCGCTCTCGCGCGAGCTCTACCGGGCATGGCACCGCTCCCCGGCGCCGGCCCCAGCGCCAGAGCCAGCCCCCCAGAACCAGATCGTGCCGGCACCACCTGCCCGCAGGCGCCCGCGGCGACCCCTGCCCGCCCTCACCAACCGCGAGCGGGATTGCGTGGCCTGGGCGGCGGAGGGGAAAACCGAATGGGAGAGCGCCGCCATTCTCGGCATCGCGCCGAAGACCGTGGAAAGCCACCTCATCGCCGCACGGCGCAAGCTGAACGCCGCGAACAAGGTGCACCTGGTCGCCAAGGCCTTCCGCCTCGGCCTGATCGACTGAGGCGCCCTTGCACGCGGCGGACCTGCTGACCCATCTCGACCGCATCCGCCGCGCCGCAACGGCGCAGGAGGTGCGCAGCCGCCTCATCCTTGCAACCGACGCCTATGGCATCGACCAGGTGATGTGCGGCCTCGTACCGACCCCTGCCACTCCGCCGGCCGAGGCGAGGAAATCCATCTTCTTCGGCAACTGGCCGACCGGTTGGCTGGAGCGCTACGTTGCCCGCCGCTATGTCGACATCGACCCGGTGATCGCGCAGGTGACAGCCGCAGACGCATTGTTCGACTGGCGCGAGGCGCGCGCACCGGCAGACAGAGCCCCCCTTGCCCGGCTGATGATGGAGGAAGCGCGCGAGCACGGGCTGTCCGCCGGCTTCGCCCTGCCGTTTTCCGGCCCTGCGGGCCAACGCGGCAGCATTTCGCTGAGCGGCGCGCGTATCGAGCTGGACCCGGCCGGCCGGACGACGCTCGCCCTCTTGGCGGCCAGCGCGGCGGACCGGGCCGCCACCCTGCTGCAGGGGGACGCCTGGCGCCCCTCCTCCCCCTTGACGACACGCGAGCGGGATTGCGTGGCCTGGGCGGCGGAGGGGAAAACCGAATGGGAGAGCGCCGCCATTCTCGGCATCGCGCCGAAGACCGTGGAAAGCCACCTCATCGCCGCACGGCGCAAGCTGAACGCCGCGAACAAGGTGCACCTGGTCGCCAAGGCCTTCCGCCTCGGCCTGATCGACTGACCACGCAGGCCCGTCAATCCGGGAATCCCATGATGGTGGGGCGGGCAAAGCCTGCAAGACTCAAGAACCACAGGGCACACGGAGACGCAGATCGGTTCGGAAGGGCAGTCCGTGCCGGGACGAGGAGAAAGGGAACGGCATGGACAGGAAAAGCCGGCAGGACGCGGCCCGGCGGGCGATCATCGAGCACCTGGATGCCGCCATCGCGCAGCTGTCGGCCCATCCGGAACTGGCCGTGCTCGGCAGCCGGCTGGCGGCGATCCGCGAGATCGCGGCGCTGGAACAGGCGGCTGGAAGATTGGCGGCGGGAAAGTTGGCGGCCGGAGGATTGGCGGAAGAGGTGCAGGCACCCTATCGCCCCGTGAAGAGCGATGCGGCCGGCACGGCGCAAGACGAAGCGCCGGAAGACGAGACGGGCAAGGCCGCGCACGACAAGCCCGGATGACGGGCGTGGAAACGGGGAAAGAACGTCCCGGCACCGCCGGGCGGGCGGGGCTTGGGCGGGATCAGCACGCGCGCTTTCAGCGGCGATCAGGTGCTGTGCCCAAGCGGACGGGCGGGCGAGAGGGCCGGCCGGCGGTCGGGCGAGAGAGCAAACGGGCTGCGGCGCAGGCGCACCATTGCAGGCGCTATGTCAGAAGCGCTTCAGCGCGCCGCAGCCAGGTTGATGTCCATGGTGGAAATGCCCCTTGCGCAGGAACCGGCTCCACCGCGGATCAATGCAGGGACAGCCACTCGCGGGCCGCACGCTGGGCGTCGGCGATTTCCGAGCGGGACATCTCCGAGGAGATTTCCTTGCGGTAGCGCACGGCGTCCTGGCTGCCCTTGACGGCGGCGATGTTGAACCACTTGTGCGCGGCAACCAGGTCGGCGGCGCCGTGGCGGCCGCAGGCGCAGTCCAGCCCCATCTGCAGCAGGATATCGGGGCCGGCGGGCTGGCCGCCCATGATGGCAAGATCGGGGGAACCAAGATCCAAACGAGCCATGTCTCACACTCCTTGTCGGTCGTCTTGCGGCCGGCGTCCTGCCGGTCCGCTCCGGGTCGAAGGCCGCGGGATGCTTGATCTTTTCCCCGCAATCTTCATGTCCGAGTGTGGTCCTGCCCCTTCAACGCGAGCTTAAAATTCTCGCTTAACGGGAAGAAAACGAGTCGAAAACACCAGGTAAACTTCACGAAGGATTCAGCATTTCCGAGCGGAAACGGCAGCGGAATCAACGCGACTTGACTCAACATGGATTTGCGCCGGAAACGCTTGATTCACCTTGAGAAGAACTGAGGTCTTCATGCCCTTCGGCCGAAGCCCCCACCAGAGCCCCGCAAGCCCCCGGCACAAGCTTTCCCAAGGCCCGACACGAAGCCGGCCCAAGGCGGTCACCCTCGCGCCCCAGTTTTCCGGCAGCTTTGGATGACGACAGGTCCTCGCCTCTCGCGAAAGGAAACCGATGACGCCCCCTCGCCTCGCCTCCCTGCCCGCCCTTGCCGCGCTGGCCGGGTTCGCCCTTCTCGCCATCGTGCCGCCGGCGCTCGCCGAGGAGGAGATCTTCGGCACCTGGCGGACGCCGGCCGACGGCACCGTGCGCGTCGGCCCTTGCGGGTCCGCGCCTTGCGGCCTGCTGGTGGACTTTCCCCCGCCGCCGGGCACGACCGTGCAGAGCGCGACGGACGTGAAGAACCGCGACGCCGCCAAGCGGGACCGCAAGCTGCTCAATGTGCCGGTGATCTGGGATATCGCGCCGGGCGACAGGGACGGGACCTGGAGCGCCCGCGTCTACGATCCGCGCCGCGGCGTGACGGCCAATGCGACGGCGACGCTGCAGGGCGACGACCAGCTGACGCTGCGCGGCTGCGTGCGGATGGTGGTGCAATTCTGCGAAACGGAAGTGTGGCGCCGGGCGAACTGATCCCCCCGGCGCCTCGATAACAGGCGAAAAATCAGCGCGCGCGCTGGCCGAACAGCACCGACTGGGCGCCCTTGTCGCTGGCAAGGTTGAGCTGCTCGCGCATCTCGCGGCCAACGGCAAGGCCGCGTTCGACCGCCGGGCGCGCCTTCAGCGCCTCCAGCCAACGCTGGACGTTCGGAAAGTCCTTGCCGAGCTCCATGCCCTGCCGCTCCCAGCCGGTCGCCCAGCCGACGATGGCCATGTCGGCGATGGAATACTCGTCGGCAACGAAATCGCGCCCGGCGAGCTGCTTGTCGAGAACGCCGTAGAGCCGGTGCGTCTCGTTGAGATAGCGGTCCATGGCGTAAGGGATCTTTTCCGGCGCATAGACGCGGAAATGATGGTTCTGGCCGAGCATCGGGCCGAAGCCGCCCATCTGCCACATCAGCCACTCGTCGACCTTGACGCGGCTGCGCTCGTCGGTCGGGTAGAACCGGCCGAACTTGCGCCCGAGATACTGCAGGATCGCACCGGATTCGAAGACCGAGATCGGCTCGCCGCCCGGGCCTTCCGGATCGACGATGGCCGGCATGCGGTTGTTCGGCGAGATCTTCAGGAACTCCGGCTTGAACTGGTCGCCCGCGCCGATATTGACGAGGTTGAGATTGTAGGGAACGCCGAGTTCCTCCAGCAGGATCGAGACTTTCCAGCCGTTCGGGGTCGGCCAGTAATGCAGTTCGATGGGCTTGGTCTGGGTCGCGGACATGCCTGTCATGCTCCATGCTTTGTGAATGGGCCGGGGCCTCGCGGACGCCGTGTCCGCATGCCGCCATCGGCCGTCGGATGAGAAGTTAAGCCCCCCGAGCGCCGGTACAACCACCTGCAGTGTGCAGCGAACCGCAAGCGGCACCGCGTGAACGCTCGGTCACGCCACACGTACGCCGCGCACCGCTCACAGCATCAGCTTGTAGCCGACATGCGAGGGCTGATAGCCGAGCGCCTGGTAGAAATCGTGCGCGCCCTTCCGCTCGCGGTTGGAGGTGAGCTGCAGCAGCACGCAGCCGCACTCGCGCGCCCGCGCCTCGGCAAAGCGCATCATCGCCCGGCCGATGCCGCGCCCGCGCAGCTCCGGGTCCACATGCACGCTCTCCACCTGGGCGCGCGGGCGCCCACCGAAGGACAGCCCGTCGATGACCGTGAACTCGAACATGCCGGCGATGCGCCCCGCCTCCATGCCCGGCAGGCGCGCCACATGCAGCACGGTCGCCCCGCCCGCCACCATGCGGCGGAACGCGGCGAGATAGGGCGCCAGATCGGCCGCCTCCTGCCCGACACGCGCGCCGGCCGCATTGGCGCTCATCAAGGCGGCGCAGGCGGCAAGGTCGTCCTCGGTCGCAGGCTGGATGTCGAGCCCCTGCAGCTCCGTCTCGAACATCCCGCCCTTACCCATGCGGGGGCGCCTCGGTCTCGACCGGAGAGATGCGCACCCTGCCGATGGCGCGCTTTTCCAGCGACAGGATCTCGAAGCACAGGCCCCCGGTCTCGAGCACATCGCCCACCTTCGGCAGGTGCCCCAGCTGGGACAGGATGTAGCCGGCCAGCGTCGAGTAGCGGTTGGCCTCGTCGACGAGGTCCCGGCCGATGGCGGTGCTGAGCTGGCGGATGTCGATGAAGGCGTCCACCGTCCAGGAGCCGTCTTCCTGCTGCTGCAGCGCGGCCGCCTCCTCGTCCATGTCCGGGAACTCGCCGGCGATCGCCTCCAGCACGTCGGTGGGCGTGGCGATGCCTTCCAGCGAGCCGTATTCGTCGATCACCATCGCCATCTGCACCGGCGAGCGGCGCAGCAGCTCCATCACCGTCAGCACGTCGGTCATCTCGTGCACGACGCCCGGCTGGCGCATCAGCTGCGCCCAGTCGATCGCCTCGCCGCCGATCACCGCATTGAGCAGGTCCTTGGTCAGCGCCACGCCGACGAACTCGTCGACGCTGCCGCGCGCCAGCACCACCCGCCCGTGGGTGAGCCGGCGGATCGCGGCGCGCAGCTCCTCGTCCGGCTTGTCGAGGTCCAGCCATTCCAGCTCGTTGGACGGCGTCATGATCGAACTCACCGGCCGCTGGCCGAGCCCCAGCACGCCGCGGATCATGTCCTGCTCCTCGGGCTTGAACAATTCGCCCAAGGCCGCCTGCTCGGCGATCACGTCGACCGTCTCGCCCAGCGGCTGCTCGCCGACCCTGCCGCCCAGCATGCGCAGCACCGCCTCGGAGGTACGCTCGCGCAGGTTTCCGGAGACGACCAGCTGCTCGCGGTTGTGGCGGCCGACCTGGTTGAACGCCTCGATCAGCACCGAGAAGCCGATGGCGGCATAGAGATAGCCCTTCGGAATGTGCTGGCCGAAGCCTTCCACCACCAGGCTGAAGCCGATCATCAGCAGGAACCCGAGGCACAGGATCACCACCGTCGGATGCTTGGAGACGAAGGCCATCAGCGGCTTGGAGGCGATCATCATCACCGCCATGGCGATGCAGACCGCCGCGATCATCACCCACAGATTGTTGACCATGCCGACGGCGGTGATCACGCTGTCGAGAGAGAACACCGCATCCAGCACGACGATCTGCACGATCACCTGCCAGAACACCGCGTGGACGACCTTGCCGCTCTTGTGCCCCTGCGCACCCTCGAGCCGCTCGTGCAGCTCCATCGTGCCCTTGAACAGCAGGAACAGGCCGCCGATGATCAGGATCAGGTCGCGCCCGGAGAAGGAAAAGCCGCCCAGCGAGAACAGCGGGTTGGTCAGCGTGACGATCCAGGAGATCGAGAACAGCAGCGCAATACGCATGAACAGCGCCAGCGACAGGCCGATCAGGCGCGCCTTGTTGCGCTGGTCGGGCGGCAGCTTGTCGGCCAGGATGGCGATGAACACGAGGTTGTCGATGCCGAGCACCACCTCCAGCAGCACCAGGGTGACGAGCCCGATCCAGATGTTCGGATCTGCCAGAAATTCCATGTCGAACCTTTCCTAATGGCGAAGACGCGGGCGCGCGCAAGGCCCGTCATGCCGGAGCGTGCGGCATGCGGGCTGTCGGTCTGCGGAATGAGGGCGGGAAACGGGATCGCGGAGCCGCCGGGCGCATGTCGCCAGCGGCTCCCGGAGAAGTCGGTCGTCCGCGGCCGTGCTATCGCCGTCGTCCGGCATGGAAATGTCCGCCCCTTCTTGCGCGCAAAAGCGTGCCCGCGCGCCGCAACCGCAACCTAGCATGGCCGCTGCACCGGTCAAGAAACGCACCAGAGCGCCGGACGTTCCGCGCCTTGCCGGCAACGGCCGGCCCTCAGGCCTCGATCTGCCCCATCACCGCGTAGCCGCCATGCAGCCGGCGGAACTGCGAGCGCGCGCCCTGCGCCTGCGCACAGGTGGCAAGCACCGCCTCCAGCTCCGCCCGCGGCGCAACGTGGAAGGCGGACAGCCAGGCACGGAACGGCGCGCGCACCAGGCCCGGCCAGGCCTCCATCATGCCGAAGTCGACCAGATGCAGCCGGCCGCCGGGGGCCAGCGCGCCGGCCCCGGCCATGAGCGCCTCGCGCCAGGGCGGGATCATCGACAGGCTGTAGGAGAAGAACACCCGGTCGAAGCGCGCAACGCCGAACAGCGCCGCCGTGTCGAACGCCGTCGCATCGCCCTGCGCCACGCTCACCCGGTCCTCCAGCCCCGCGCGGCGGATCGAGCCGCGGGCGCTCTCCAGCATCTGCGCCGAGATGTCGAGGCCGAAGAACCGCGCCTGCGGGTGTCGGCGGGCGGCCAGCACCAGATTGCGCGCCGTGCCGCAGCCGAGTTCCAGCACGGTGCCGCCCGGCGGCGGGGCGAGCTCGTCGATCAGCCGGTCGCGGCCGAGCAGGTAATACTTGCGCGTCGCATCATAGACATGCCGCTGCCAGCGGTAGATGCCGTCCATCAGCTCCGCGCCGTTGGACGTCCTCACGTCTCCCCGCACGGTCATGCCGCGTCGCGGATATACAGGTGGAAGCCGCCATAGATCGACGAGCGGTCCATGTAGCCGAGCTTGCGCGAGCGCTCCGCATCGTAGCGCCACTGTGCGAGGATCTCCGGCACGACGCGGCCGGGCAGCAGGCTCGGCTCGGCCGCCGTGCGGAAGACGACGCGCGCGCCCGGACGGGCCGTGCGGGTGATCTCCGCCCACAGGGCGTTGAGCGCGGCGTCGGTCATCCAGTCCTGCGCATCGAGCAGGACGTAGCGGTCGACGCTGGCCTCCTCCTGCGCCGCCAGATAGTCGGTGAAGGAGCGGTTGACCACGCGCACCCGGTCGGCGCGGGCACGAATCCCGTCGAAATGGTCGCGCCGCAGATAGGGCGGCAGCGGGCCGGCCTCGTCATTGGCGTAGCCGCGGCCGAAGGCCTGCCAGGCAAAATAGTTCTCCGACAGCGGGAAGTCGCAGGCCAGCCGCTCCAGCCGCTCGCGCAGCACCGCCGCCATGCCGCCGGAGCCGCTGCCGGCCAGCGCCTCGTACTGCGCCGGGGGAATGCCGAGCCCGTAGAGCGACACGCGCTTCGACGTCGCCCAGCGGACCATCCGCTTGTCGAACAGCGGCGCCAGCGCCTTGTCGAAATAGGTGCGCTGCTCCTCCAGCGAGCGGGCCCGCAGCATGTCCTTGGGGTCGATGCCATAGACGCGAGCGACGAAATGGCCGGCGCCGATGAAATAGCCGAGCAGCCCGTGGTGATAGAGGTCGCGGGCGAACAGGGTGATGCGCTTGCGCCCGGTCAGGCCGCGCTTTTCCCAGTATTCGCGGGTTTCCGGGTCGAGCCGCTCGCGCAGGAAGCGGTTATAGGCCTCGACATTGCCCTTCTCGTCCGCCTTGCCGAAGAAGCGGTAGAAGGCCTCGTGCCCCGGCAGGTGCTTGACCGCGGCGAGCTTCAGCCGGGTCAGCGCCACATGCGCGCGGTTGAGGTCGACGGCGGTGATGCTGGCCGGATCGGCCGTGAGGTAAGAGAGAACGTTACAGCCGCCCGAGGCGATGGTCACCACCTTGTGGTCGCGGCCGATCTCCAGCGCGTCCATGTCGATCTCGGGGTCTTCCCAGATCTGCGGATAGACCAGCCCCTGGAAGGCCAGGGTGAAGAGCCGCTCCAGCGCGCCCTCGCCCGACAGAGCCCTGTTGCGATGCACCGCGCGGCCGAGCAACGCGCCCCGCCCGGCATTGACCGACTTCGTGTTCGACGCCTGACCCGACAGCATGGCCACCTCCGACTCTCCTCAAGTTGCCTTGAAGTGAGCCGGGTAAGCCGTTCTCGTAACGGGATGATGACAGGGAGCGGCTTGCGCCCCTCCTCTCGCCGTCATGCCGCATGAAGCGCGGTGCCGGAAACTCTGGGCACCCTCAGCGAGGTTGAGGCGGGATGCCTCTCCCCGCGTCTTCCCGGGCAAGGCGATAGCCGCGACCCGGGACCGGGGAGGCACGGTGGTTGCGGGTTCGACCCGGAGTGCCTGCGTGAGGCCCTCGGCTCTCCGATCCCGCATCTGCGTTGCGCTTCGTGCGGGATGACGAGGAGAGAGGTCGGCGCGTAGCTAGCCGCCACCGGTGTTGGGGCGGCAGCGCGGAGGATTCAGTCGCGACCGCTCGGGGTTACTGGATCCCGGTCTTCGGCTTCGCCGAAACCGGGATGACATCCTGCGGGTGGGGTGGCGCCGGAGAGTCAAAGCGAGGCCGTGACGCACTCTCTCGGCTGTCCTGGCCGCAGCCCCTCCCCGCGTCCTCCCGGACGGCGCGCCAGCGACGAGCCGGGATCGGAGAGCCGAGGGCGCATGAGGCGCGCTGCGGAACGAAACCTCAGGCACCGTGCCTCGCCGGCCCCGGATCTCGCGATGCTCGTCCGGGGTGACGAAAGGAGAGGTCCGGGCCGGGCGTGCGGAGCGATGGCGGAAAGACCGCCCTACTCGATGCCGATCTTCGCCTTGAGCAGGTCGTTGACCGCCTGCGGGTTGGCCTTGCCGCCGGTCGCCTTCATCACCTGGCCGACGAACCAGCCGAGAAGGCCGGGCTTGGCGCGGGCCTGCTCGACCTTGTCCGGGTTGGCGGCGATGATCTTGTCGACCTCCGCCTCGATGGCGCCGAGATCCGTCACCTGGCGCATGCCGCGCGCCTCGACGATCTCAGCCGGTTCGCCGCCCTCGCTCCAGACGATCTCGAACAGGTCCTTGGCGATCTTGCCCGAAATCGTCCCGTCGACCACCAGATCGACGATGCCGCCGAGCTGGCCGGCCGAAACCGGGCTTTCGCTCAGCTCCAGCCCTTCCTTGTTGATCCGGCCGAACAGCTCGTTGATCACCCAGTTGGCCGAGAGCTTGGCGTCGCGCCCCTTGGCGACCTCCTCGAAGAAGTCGGCCGAGGCCTTTTCCGCCACCAGGATGTCGGCGTCATAGGCGGTGAGCCCGTAGTCGGCGACGAAGCGCGCCTTCTTGTCGTCCGGCAGCTCCGGCAGGCCGACGGCGAGCGCGTCGACATAGGCCTGGTCGAATTCCAGCGGCAACAGATCCGGATCGGGGAAGTAGCGGTAGTCGTGCGCCTCCTCCTTGGAGCGCATGGAGCGGGTCTCGCCCTTGACCGGATCGAACAGGCGCGTCTCCTGGTCGATGCTGCCGCCGTCCTCCAGGATGCCGATCTGGCGGCGGGCCTCATACTCGATGGCCTGGCCGACGAAGCGGATGGAGTTGACGTTCTTGATCTCGCAGCGCGTGCCGAAGGCCCCGCCCGGCGCGCGCACCGAGACGTTGACGTCGGCGCGCATCGAGCCCTGGTCCATGTTGCCGTCGCAGGTGCCCAAGTAACGCAGGATGGTGCGCAGCTTGGTGAGATAGGCCTTCGCCTCGTCGGCGCAGCGCAGGTCCGGCTTGGAGACGATCTCCATCAGCGCGACGCCCGAGCGGTTGAGATCGACGAAGGACATGGTCGGGTGCTGGTCGTGCAGCGACTTGCCGGCGTCCTGCTCCAGATGCAGCCGCTCGACACCCACCGTCACCTGCTCTCCGCCGGGCATGTCGAGCAGGACCTCGCCCTCGCCGACGATCGGCTGCTTGAACTGGGAGATCTGGTAGCCCTGCGGCAGGTCCGGATAGAAGTAGTTCTTGCGGTCGAACACGGACTTGAGGTTGATCTGCGCCTTGAGGCCGAGGCCCGTGCGGATCGCCTGCTTGACGCATTCCTCGTTGATCACCGGCAGCATGCCGGGCATCGCCGCATCGACGAGGCTGACATTGGCGTTCGGGTCCTTGCCGAACTCGGTCGAGGCGCCGGAAAACAGCTTGGCATTCGAGGTGACCTGGGCATGCACCTCCATGCCGATCACGATTTCCCAGTCGCCCGTGGCGCCCTTGATGAACTTCTTGGGATCGGGGGTGCGGGTGTCGACGATGCTCATGCCGTGGAAGTCCTGCCCGTTGTGTCGTGCCTGTCGCCCGCCCCTCGAGCCCCCGCGCGCAGGCGCGAAAAAGGGTTTGCCAGGGGGCGGACTTGTCCTGAACGCGTGCCGCGCGCGTCGAAACGCGCGCCAGAACGCTCGAATGTGTGGGTAGTGGGTCTTTGCCCTCCCCGCAAGGGGGGAGGTGGGGTAGTTTCTATCACCGAGATCCGGAAGGCGAACGCCTTGATGGACCCGGGGGGGGGAGTAAAATTATCTGGGCCTTTAGCTACAAATATGTAGATTTCTTCGAAGCTCTTGTTAGAATTCAGATATTGAATATTGCTGAATCAGGTGACATTCCATGACAAAGCGACTCTTCATTAGCCATTCTTGGTCTTATAGTGAACGCTATAATTCGATGGTGGCACTCCTGAATAAACGACCATATTTCGAATGGACAAACTACTCTGTACCTGAAAACAAAGCATTCATCGGCTTAAACGCAGCAGGACTAAAGGAACAGCTCCGAAGGCAGATTCGCCCCGTTCAATGTGTTGTAATAATTGGCGGGATGTGGACCAATCATAGCGATTGGATTCAGTTCGAAATGGATTTTGCTCGCGAAATTCAGAAGCCAATTCTAGGTGTAAGGCCTCGTTCAGCCAAGGTCATGCCAGCGGCGGTTATTCAAGCTTCAGATAAAGTTGTGAATTGGAACTCTGACTCCATCGTACAAGGCATAAGAGAGATCTCTTGATAACGCCAAATTTTGAGTATCCCGCGCTTTACATGAGCGCAAACGAAGCATCAGCTAGAGCCCAAAGAGGTTTTCTTTGGATAGCTCGGTCTGAATATGCCCTGTTACTACTCATAAGCATCTCTATTTCTTTTCAGGAAAAATCTCCGAATAACAAAAATATTATTTCAACATTACTTTTAATTTTGGCGGGAATATTTGTATATAAAGTTTTCAAAAAACGAGATCAAGATTGGTATCGGTGCCGCGCACTTGCCGAGTCAATTAAAACATCAACATGGCGCTTCTGCATGAGGGCACATCCGTACGAGGATGCTGACAATATCGAAGTGCCTAAATCTATTTTCAGGAATATGCTGCGACAATTACTTGCCTCGAATCAAACTGTAGCTCAAGATTTAGATGCTGACTCATCCGAGCAATGCACCGAAAGCATGCTTTACGTACGCCGTTTAGATCTAGACAGCAGAATAAATTTTTATATCAAAAATCGTATTGATGATCAGAGGAAATGGTACGCAAAAAAATCAGCCTCAAATAAAAAATCACTGAAAATATGGATTGTTATTACGATAGGAGTATACATACTTGCTTTTATTTCACTTCATGCAGGTGAATTATATTTTAATTATATTTTTAAATTATTTGATCCGCTTATTGTTCTGGCGACATCAGTATTAGGATGGATCCAAATGAAGCGTCACGGTGAACTCGCTGCCAGTTACAATCTTGCGGCACACGAAATTGGCATTATTAAAGGCATGTCCGCAGATATCAAAACGGAAAACCAGTTCTCTGATTTCGTCAACGAAGCCGAGCTTGCGTTTTCTCGTGAACACACTCAATGGATCGCACGAAAAGATGCAAACTAGAACCAAAATGACCAAATAATATTGACTTTAACATAGCTACTTCAGGCTAACTGGAGTGATACAATAATATTTTGATCGTTTGATATAGTCCTGCTGAAGCTCTGGCGCAGGGTGATTGCGGTTCATGTCGCGCAGTTCGGGGAAGTCGCGCATCACTTCGCCGAGGCGGTAGAACGGGATCTTGCTGGACAGGTCCAGAGCGCTTCGCGCCCGCCCCCCTCACACCAACTCCACCGCAATCCCCTTTCCCACGGCTGCGGCGGCGCGGATGAGCGTGTCGAGCTGAATGCGGTCGTTGTCCGGGTCGAGCAGGCGGGCGAGCTGCGAGGCGCTGGTCTTCATGCGCCGCGCCATCTCGGACTTGGAGATGTTGTTTGCGGCCATCTCCTGCTCGATCTGCATCACCAGCGTGCGCTTGATCGCGGTTGCCGTGACCTCCTCGCAGATGCCCTCGTCGCGAAGGAAGCTCTCGAAGCTTTCGCCGATATGCGGATTGTCAGCCATGGCGTAGCACCTCCTTCATGCGCGTGATCGCCAGTTTGAGTTCCTTCTCCGGCGTCTGCTGGGTCTTCTTGACGAAGCCGTGCAACAGCACCATCCGGTTGCCGACAAGGACGAACAGCACGCGGGCAATCCTGCCGGAAGAAATGTTCGAGCGGACCTCGTACAGGCTCTTCACGCCATGGATCGGCGCGCATTTCGGCTTGCCGATGGGCCAGCAGAACTCCAGCGTCGCGATGTCCTCGCCGATGGTCTTGCGATCCTCCGGCGCCAGTTCCATCAACCATTCGCGCACCGGCCGCTTGCCGGCGGTAGAGACATAGAATGCGGCCTGCAGGACCTTGTGAAACGAGTTCATATCACAATCCTACCGTACAAGGTATACTTCAAAAGGTAAAATTCAATAACGCACTTCGGATAACGTCAGCCTGCCCTTCAGAATGCCCCCACCGCAAGAACAAAACGTGTCTCGCGGTCGCTAACGCTCCGCCTCCCCTCACGCCGCAACGCTGGCCGTGCGGGCCTGGCGGAACGTGACCAGCCGGCGGGTGTCCTCGTCCCACAGGACGAGCTTCACGCAGCCGAAGCTCTGGCGCAGGGTGATGCGGTTCATGTCGCGCAGTTCGGGGAAGTCGCGCATCACCTCGCCGAGGCGATAAAACGGGATCTTGCTGGACAGGTGATGCACGTGGTGGATGCCGATATTGCCGGTGAACCACTGCAGGATCGGCGGCAGGTCGTAATGCGAGCTGCCCTCCAGCGCTGCGGTCTGGAAGTTCCACTCGCCGCTCCCCGTCCAGTGCGTTTCCTCGAACTGGTGCTGGACGTAGAACAGCCAGACGCCGACGGTCGCCGCCATCAGGATGATCAGCCCCTGGATCATCAGGAAAGGCCCAAGCCCGGCCGCCCAGATGAGCAGCGCGGCCATGGCGGCGATGCACAGGTTGGTGGCGAGCGTCGAGAGCCACGGCTCCAGGCCGCCGCGCATCATGCCGATGGGCAGGCGATACTGGCACACGAACAGCCATGCGGGCCCCAGCCCGAACATCACCAGCGGATGCCGGTAGAGCCGGTAGCGCAGCCGCCCGCTCCAGGGCAGCGCCTGGTACTCCCTGACCGTCAGCGTGTCGATGTCGCCGATGCCGCGCTGGTCGAGATTGCCGGTCGAGGCGTGGTGGATGGCGTGGGTCCGCCGCCAGTAGTCGTAGGGCGTGAAGGTCAAAACGCCGAGCGCACGGCCCGTCCAGTCGTTGAGCCTGCGCTGCGAGAACAGCGAGCCGTGCCCGCAATCGTGCTGCAGCATGAACAGGCGCACGAGAAGGCCGGCGGCCGGCACGGTCAGGACGAGGCCCCACCACTGGCCGTGATTCACCAGCACCGCCGCCGCCGCCCAAAGGGCCGCGAAGGGCAAAAGGCTGGTTATGATCTCGAAGACGCTGCGCGCCGTGCTCGGCTTGCGATACTTGGCCAGCGAGGCGTTCCAGGAGCGCGGCTTTTCCGCAGGTCGGCAGTCGGTGTTCTGCAATGGCTATCCAATCCGGGGGCGAGCCCCCCGACTGGAGGTAATGAGGGAACAACCCGCCTGCAAGGCTGACCGTCCGCGCAAGGACGCGGCGCCGACCGGCCGAAGGGAGGGAAGTCCCATTTCAGCCCGGATTTGGCAAGTCAATTCGTCACTTCCTGCAGCGACAAGCCGTCCTTCCCCGGCCCCTCACCGGCCCTTCACCGGCCCCGAGCCATCAGGATGAAGCGCAGCACGGCGGCGACGGCCTCGTAGAGCTCCACCGGAATTTCCCGGTCGAGCTCGATCTGCGACAGCGCCTCGGCAAGGGCCGCGTCCTCTTCCACCGGCACGCCGTGCTCGGCCGCAAGCTCCAGGATGCGGGCGGCAAGGACGCCGCGCCCCTTGGCGGTGACGCGCGGCGCGCCGGCATGATCGTAGTGAAGCGCCACGGCAAGCCGGCGGCGCGGGTCCTGCTCCTCGCTCATGAGACCACGTCCACGAACTGGCCCGAGGCGGCGGGCGGATCGTCCGGCAGCCCGCCGGTCACCTTGAGGTCGACCACCTCCAGCCCCTGTTCGGCAAGCGTTGCGGCAAGGCGCGGCAGCCGCTCGCGCAGGTCCGCGGCGATGTCCGGCCGCACGGCCCACAGGCTGGCGAACAGCCGGGGGCCGTCGAGCCCGACCAGCGCCTCCACCGCGCCGGTCGCCTCCGTGTCGAGCGCAAAGCGCAGCCGCCAGGCGGGATGCGCGCCCTCCCCCTCGTGGCCGGGCGTGTCGTCGCGGCCGATCTGCAGCGAGATCACCGCAGTCTGTCCGCCGACCACCAGCGGCAGGTCGAGCACCCGGTCGAACAGCGCCGCCTCGCCCGCACCCTCCCCGTCCGCCAGCAGCCCGCGCGAGGCAAGCGAGGCGAGCCGCAGCCGGGCCAGCGCCGCCTCGGTCTTGGCCGCAAGGATGGCGGCGGCTTCCTCGCCGTCGCGCGCCAGCAGGGCGGAGATCAGCTCGCCGCTGGCGCGGGCCGGCTTTTCGCCGCGCGGGTGGCGGGAGATCGCGGGCAGCGGCGGCGGGGTCGCCTGCCGGGCCGGCGCCTCGCGCCCCCCGGCCGCATCTTTCAGCACGCTCAAAAGCTCGCTCAATGCATCGTCGAGGCCCGTCCCCGCGCCGCCTGCCGCCCCGCGCCCGGTCAATGCCTCAAGGGCCGCCCTGAGCGCGGCACCGTCCAGCCGTCCTTCCCGGCTTGCCGCCGGATCCAGCCGGAAGCCGAGAAGGCCCGCCAGTGCGCTCGTCACCGCCGGCGGCAGCATGGCGCCCGCCGCGCCGGCAGGGGCTGCGGCCAGCGTCGCGGCAAGGCCGGCATAGAGCGGCGACAGCCCGTCCTGGCGGGCGGCAAGGGAGGTGGCGAGCGAGGCAATGCGGGCCAGCGCCGCCGTCTCGCCTGCTGCCGAAAGCGGCGCGCCGCCTTGCGCAGCGTTTTGCGGCGCAGCGCTCACCTGATAGCGCGGGCCGTCGGGGCCGCGCTCGACGCTCAGCGTCGCGCGGCTGCCGAGCGGCAGCATCTCCTGCCCCTCGACGTCGAGCTGGAACCCGCCGCCGCCCGCCCCGCCGCCGACGAGGCGCATGACATTGTCCGTCAGGTGCTTGGCGACGCGCACGGCGATCGCATCGCCAACGTTGAGCATCGGCACGCGGCTGACCGGGCGCACGGCGACGACGCCGGTCTGGTTGCCCTGGGACGGGGAATTCACACGAGTGATCATGCGCGGGACCTCGCCGTGCTGCCGACCGCCGGCAGTGGCTGAGTCTAGCAGATTCTTGCGATTGACGGCGATCCTGCTGCGCGGATCGCCGTCGCGTTTGATCTTCGTCAAATGGTTTCACGCGCAACCATCATAGTGTCGATGCACGGATGGGCGCCATGTCGGCGCTGCGACAGCAAGGACGACGGCCATGGGACTGATGAAGCGCCTCGACGAACGCGCCGGACTGATGGGGCGGATGATGCGCACGGTCGGCGCGGACGACGCGATGCCGAGCGGCATGATGCTGGAAACCGCCATGCGCAAGGCCGCGTCCCGCTGCCTCGGCTGCGAGCGGCCCGCAGACTGCGCCCACTGGCTGGAGGCGCATGAAGACGGCGCGGCGCACGCGCCCGATTTCTGCCCCAACGGCGATCTCTTCGCCGCCTGGACGGGCCAGGCAAAAGCCTAAGGTGAGGACCTTAGTGCCGGACGGCGCCTGAGAAGACGTTGACGACGATGACGCCGGCGATGATCAGCCCCAGGCCGATGATCGCGGCAAGGTCGAGCGTCTGGCGGAAGACGAAATAGCCGACCGCCGAGATCAGGACGATGCCGAGCCCGCTCCACATGGCATAGGCGACGCCGACCGGAAACGTGCGCAGCGCCACAGACAGGAAGTAGAAGGCGGCGAGATAGCAGACCGCCATCACCGCCGTGGGCAGCGCGCGGGTGAACTGCTGCGACTGCTGCAGGGCCGTCGTGCCGATCACCTCCAGCACGATGGCGACGGCGAGCGCGGCATAGGACAGGACGGTGGGGGACATGGCCGCGGCTTCAGCGGCGGTTGCGGCGCGAGCGCTTGCGGATCGCGTGGACCAGCGCGGCGACGATCAGCGCCCCGAGGAAGCGGAACGGCATGACGGCCAGCGGGCCGCCCTCATAGCCGCCGAGCGCCGGCACGCCGCTCGCCGCCAGCGAAACGTCGATCAGCACGCTCAGGGCGGCGGCCGCAAAGCCGGCGATCACCAGCTTGGCGCGCGCATCCGCATACCAGCCGAGCGCGGCGCCGATCAGCAGCGCGAAGGGGTTGAGCAGGCCCGCAAGGCCGAAAAGCAGCGTCAGGGATTCGGACGGTGTCATGCCGCTGTTTTAGGATCGCCGGCGGCAAAAGGGAACCGCAATCGCACGGGTGCGCGCCGCGACATTTGTGCAACGCTCGCGAGAGACGTCGCCGGGCTGTGCCCGCGCCGTCTTGTGCGGCAAGCAGCCCCCGCCTATCTTGTCCTCGTCAACTTCGGAGAGCTTATGCGCAGCCAGCTCGAGACCCGGTAACGCCCGGTCCATCGAGAACAGACCGGGCAACGAACCCACGCACGACCGCTTGCGTTGCGGGCGGCGGTGACGTGCGCGCTGGAACTGCATCTCCGGAATTATCCCCGAAATGGACATCTCCAAGGCCGAGCAGCGGGTCCTCCACCTGCTCGCTCAAGGCGGTCACGTCTTCGTCGAGAAGGACGAGCGCGGCCGCATAGAAGAGCTCGCCATCGTCACGCGCGAGGGCTGGCACAACACGGGACTGACGCTCGAACTCTTCCGCAAACTGAAGCGGCGCAGGCTGATCGCCTCCGCCGATTCCGGGCCCTATCGCATCACCCGGCTTGGGCTGCTGCGGGTTCGGGCGCAACTCGACAACCGCTGAAGCCCCCGCTGCCGTCGCCGCACCGCCCGGTGCCGCGGCGGCAGCCACCTTGCAGGGGTTTTCCCCCCTTTCCAAATGCCGTCAGGTGTGGATTGCTGGGCGGATTGATGTCCTTCCGCCGGAGTTTTTCCATGTCCTTCGAAACTTGGCTCGCCTTTTCCGCCGCGTCCTTCGTGATGCTGGCTATCCCCGGCCCGACGATCCTGCTGGTCGTCTCCTATGCGCTCGCCCATGGCCGCGCCGTCGCCTCGGCGACCGTCATCGGCGTTGCGCTCGGCGATCTCACCGCCATGACCGCCTCGCTGCTCGGCCTCGGCGCGCTGCTCGCGACGTCCGCGACCCTGTTCACGGTGCTGAAGTGGATCGGCGCCATGTATCTGATCTGGCTGGGCATCAAGGTCTGGCGCGCGCCGATCGCCGACGAGGCCCCGCAGGAAATGGCAGACGGCAGTCCTGCCCCGGCGCGCGCGCCGATGCTGCGGATTGCCCTGCACGCCTATGCGGTGACGGCGCTCAACCCCAAGAGCATCGTCTTCTTCATCGCCTTCCTGCCGATGTTCATCGATCCCGCGCGCCCGCTGTTGCCACAGGCAATGATCCTGGAGGCGACCTTCGTTATCCTCGCCGCGCTCAACGCCGCCGCCTACGGGCTGATGGCCTCGATGGTGCGCTCCCGCATCCGCCGCCCCTCCGTCCGGCGCTGGATCAACCGCACCGGCGGCACCTTGATGATCGGGGCCGGCTTGCTGGCGCTCGGCTGGCGCCGCGCCGCCAACTGACGGCGCCTCGCAGCCCGCACGAAACGCGAAAACACAAACGAAAACGGGGAGGCAGCTGCCTCCCCGTGTTCATTTCGAAAGCTCGGTGCAGGCCGGTCAGGCGCGCAGACGCTCGGTCGGCTCGCGCATCGTCACCAGCTCCTCGGCCGCCGTCGGATGCACTGCCATGGTCGCGTCGAAGTCGGCCTTGGTGGCGCCCATCCGCAGCGCGATGCCCAGCACCTGCACCAGCTCGCCCGCGTCGTGGCCGAGGATATGCACTCCCAGCACCTTGTCGCTCGTTGGCTCGACCAGCACCTTCATCAGCATCTTTTCGTCGCGGCCCGACAGCGTGTGCTTCATTGGGCGGAAATGCGCCTTGTAGACGTCGACGGCGCCGTGCTTTTCCAGCGCCTCGGCCTGGGTCAGGCCGACGGTGCCGATCTCCGGCTGGGAGAACACGGCGGTCGGGATCATCGAGTGATCGGCCGTCCACGCCTTGCCGCCGTAGATGCTGTCGGCGAAGGCGTGGCCCTCGCGGATCGCCACCGGCGTCAGGTTCACCCGGTCGGTGACATCTCCGACGGCGTAGATCGACGGAACGTTGGTCTGGGAGGCCTCGTCGACGATGATCGCGCCGGAGGAGGCCAGCTCTACCCCCGCCGTCTCAAGGCCGAGACCGGCCGTATTCGGCCGCCGGCCGATGGCGAACATGATCTTGTCCGCGTGCAGGGCCTCGCCCTTGCGGGTATGGCCGATGAGCCCGTCCTCGGTCTTCTCGATGGAGGAAAAGACGTCGCCGCACAGGACGCGGATGCCCTTCTTCTCCATCTCCTCGTGCAGGACCTGGCGCAGATCGTCGTCGAAGCCGCGAAGAACCTCCTCGCCGCGATAGATCAGCGTCGTTTCCGCGCCGAGCCCGGCGAAAATCCCCGCAAACTCGACCGCGATATACCCGCCGCCGGCCACCACCACCCGCTTCGGCAGGTCGGCCAGATGGAAGACTTCGTTGGAGGTGATGACGTGCTCGCCGCCCGGCAGGGTGGCGTCGACATTCGGCGTCGCGCCGACCGCGATCAGGATCCGCTCGGCGCGGATACGGCGCCCGTCGGTCAGAAGATGCACCGTGTGGGCATCTTCCAGCACGGCCCGCGTGTCGAACAGTTCGACGCCGGAGCGCTCCAGGTTGCGGCGGTATATCCCCTCGAGCCGGGCAATCTCCCGGTTCTTGGCATCGATCAGCCGCTCCCAGTCGAAGCGGCTCTCGCCCACCTGCCAGCCGAAGCCGGCCGCATCCTCGAATTCCTCGGAAAAGCGCGAGGCGTAGACCATCAGCTTCTTGGGCACGCAACCGCGGATAACGCAGGTGCCGCCGTAGCGGTATTCCTCGGCAATGCCCACGCGCGCGCCGTGGGTGGCGGCGATGCGGGCCGCGCGCACGCCGCCCGAGCCGCCGCCGATGACGAACAGGTCGAAGTCGAAATCGCTCATGCCTTGCCCTTAACGTTTTGAAGGGCCCCGGCCGGACGGCCGGACCCGTCGTCCGTGATGCCCCGCGCCCGGGTCCGGGCGGCATGGCCGCGGCCGGAAGGTGTCCGGCCGGGCTGTTCCGGCCCGCTCTTACTGGGCCGGGGCTTCCGTCGGCTGGGTCTGCTGGGCTTCCTGGCGCTTGGTCAGTTCCTCGCGCACCAGGGTCACCATCTCGGTCGAGATCGCATCGCCCCACTGCTTGGCCGCACCGATCGACAGAGCGCGCAGCTCCGGCTCGACGCGTGAGTATTTCTGGCCGAGCGGCGTGTTGTAGAAGGCGGCAAGCTCCTTCAGCTCCTCGACGGTGAAGCGGCGGGCCCAGACCTCGTAGACGACGCGGTTCAGCTCCGGACGGCGGTCGGCCAGCTTCAGCGCGACATCGGTGACAACCTCGTCGATCATCGCCGTGTTGGCCGGGTCGTTCTGGATGAACAGGCCGCGGGTGCGCTCGGCCATCAGCGGCAGCACGTCATCGAACGCGCGGATCGCCTGGGCCGACTGCACGGCCTCGCGCGCTGCGGCGATATGTTCGTCGGAGAAGGTTTCCTGGGCGGTCGCCGCCTGGGCGAGCGAGAGAACCATCGCCGCCGCCGTGGCTGCGGCCATCGCGGACTTCCGGCTGAAAAGAAACATCGGGTACTCCATGAGCAAGTGATCGGGCTCCCGGCCGGTTCGGCCGGGCTGTTCCTTGAAGGTCAGTTTTCCTCGCCGGCTGCGGGGACAAGGCGTTCGACGCCGTTTGCCCCGGCCAGATAGGCGACATCTGCGATGCCGAGAAAGAGTCCGTGGTCCACCACCCCCGGGATATCGAGCAGCGCCCGCGACAGGGCGTCCGCGTCGGTGATCTCGCGCAAATCGATGTCGAGAATATGGTGGCCGCCGTCGGTGACAAAGGGCGTATCGCCGCCGCGCAGCAGGATCGGCGCATCGTAGCCAAGACCCGAGAGCGCACGGGCGATCGCATTGCGCGTCGCGCCGAGGCCGAAGGGCACCACCTCGACCGGCAGCGGGAAGGCGCCGAGCCGCGCCACCTTCTTGCTGGCATCGGCGATGACGATCATGCGCAGCGAGGAGGTTGCGACGATCTTCTCGCGCAGCAAGGCACCGCCGCCGCCCTTGATCAAGCGCAGCTGCAGGTCCAGCTCGTCCGCCCCGTCGATGGTGAGATCGAGTTCGGGACAGTCGTCCAGCGTGGTCAAGGGCACGCCGAGCTCGGTGCACAGCGCCGCGGTGCGCTCCGACGTCGGCACGCCGATCACCGAGAATCCCTCGCGGACCTTCTCCGCCAGCGCGCGGACAAACTGCTCCGCCGTCGACCCGGTGCCGATGCCGAGCCGCATGCCCGACGTCACTTCTTCCAGCGCCGCCTCGGCGGCCTTTCGCTTCAGCTCTTCGCTCATTGCGTCCCGTTCGTCGCCCTCGCGCCGCAGATGCGGCTGTCGCATCCGGCACGCACTTGTTCACGGTGCGCCCGTCCGCTGGTGTGGGGCGGGTTTAGCATGGGATCCGCGCAAGGCAAAGAACCAGCGGCACCGGAGGGCGCATGCCCGGCGGGCGGCGGCAACACGTTTCGCGGGCAATCGCCCCTTCGCACCACCTCCCGCAGCGTTAACCAACGGTTCAAGCAATCGTGACAGGCTCCGGACAAGAATTCTGCGGATAACGCATCGAGGGTGGGACCGTATCGGAGAGATTGTCATGCGACTGTTTGCGGCGTCGCGCCGGAAAACCATTGAAATATCCGATATTTTGCAGACTGACGCAGGTCCAGGACACGATGCGTCCCGCACACCGGCCAGTGAGGACAAGTCTTCCGGCGAGGCGCTCTCGCTCGCCCGCGACCAGCAGACGGCGCTGACCCTCGATCTGATCGAGTCGGACCTGCGCACCGCCGCAAACGGCATCGGCACGGGCGCGGAAGAGTTGCGCGCCCGCGTCGGCGAGCAATTGCTGCTGCTTTCGGATATCCGCGGCCACTCCCAGGCGCTGCACAGCGAGACGCGCCATGCCGACGAGACTGCCCAGCAGCTGTCCGCCTCGGTCGAGCAGCTGGTGTCGGCGAGCAACGAAATCGACGCGCAGGTGCGCAATTCCTCGCGTTTGGCCGAGGAGGCACGCGAAGTCGCCGACACCGCCAACACCGGAATCCAGGAGCTGAAGAGCGCCATCGACGACATCGCCAATGTCGTCCGCCTGATCTCCGACGTCGCCAAGCAGACCAACTTGCTCGCCCTCAATGCCACCATCGAGGCCGCCCGTGCCGGCGAGGCCGGGCGGGGATTTGCGGTCGTCGCCAACGAGGTGAAGGCGCTGTCGGTCGAAACCCAGAACGCCACCGACGAGATCGTCGCCAATATCGCCCGCCTGCAGACCTCGGCCGAGGGGAGTATCCGCGCCGTCGACCGCATCATCGGCGTGATCGGCGAGATCCTGCCGAGCTTTTCCGCCGTCGCCGAAGCCGTCGGCCAGCAGATGGAAACCTCGCGCTCCGTCGGCGAAACGGCGCAGGAAACCGCCGATTTCGTGCGGGCCGTCACCGAAAAGGTGTCGACCATCGCCGAGGCCACGGACAGCGCCGAGCGCGCCGGCGAGGCCGCCGGCGAAGCTTCCCGTACCATGCTGGCGATGGGGAATAGTCTGAGCAGCCGGTTCACGATGATGATCCGCCAGACCGCGATCGGCGACCGGCGCCGCGACGACCGGCTGCCGGCGGAACTGACCGGCACCCTTGCCCAGGCCGGCCGCACCATCCGCATCAAGACGCTCGACCTGTCCACGGGCGGGGCGCTGCTTGTGCCCCAGGAGGGCGAGGCGCGCGCGCAGACCGGGCCGGCCAGCGCCGAGCTCACCGGCCTTGGCCGCACCGACCTGCAGGTGGTCGCCGTTTCGGACCTTGGCATGCACTGCGCGTTCGACAGGCCGGACGAGAATTTCGCCACACGTCTCGGCGAATTGCTGGCGCGGGTGCGGGGAGAACTCGCCCCCTCCATCGAGCGTGCCCAGGACGGCGCGCGCCGCGTCACCGAGGCGATGGAGGCGGCCGTATCCTCAGGCAACCTGTCGCTGGAGGCGCTGTTCGACACGGATTACCGGCCGATTGCCGACACCAATCCCCGCCAGGTCTCCAACCGCGCGCTCACCGTGCTGGAGCGCATCCTGCCGCCGATCCAGGAGGATATCCTGTCGGGCGCCAGGGGAACCGGCCTCGTCTTCTGCGTCGCCGTCGACCGCAACGCCTATCTGCCGGTGCACAATGCGATTTATTCCCAGCCCCAGCGGCCCGGCGACCCGACGTGGAACGCCGCCAATTGCCGCAACCGGCGGATCTTCGACGACCGTGCAGGACTGAGCGCTGCGCGCAACACGCGCCCCTTCCTGGTGCAGACCTATCCCCGCGACATGGGCAACGGCACGATCATCTGGATGCGCGAGATCGACGCGCCTATCACCGTTTCCGGCCGCCACTGGGGCGGGTTCCGCACCGCCTACAAGCTGTGACGCGATTTTCGCGAAACTGCAGGGGCTGAGCGCAAAAAAGCAAGGCGCCGCAACGGGTTACCGCCGGGCGCCTTGCCTGAAAAAATTGAGACGGATTTTGCGAAATCGCGCGTCAAAATCGCGAAATTTTGCGCAAAGCCTCTCGAAACGGCCTTACCACCACTTGCCCGGCTCGAAGCGGCCGGCAGCCTCCTCGATGACGTTGCCGATGGTGTAGAGCGTCTCCTCGCCGAAGGGCCGGCCGATCAGCTGCAGGCCGAGCGGCAGGCCGGCGCTGTTCAGCCCGGCGGGGACGGCCAGGCCCGGCAGGCCGGCCATGTTCACGGTCACGGTGAAGACGTCGTTGAGGTACATCTGCACCGGGTCGCCGCTGAAGGCGCCCGGCGCGAAGGCCGCGTCGGGCGTTGCCGGCGTCAGGATCGCGTCGACGCCCGCATCGAAGGCCTCGTCAAAATCACGCTTGATCAAAGTGCGGACCTTCTGGGCCCGCAGGTAGTAGGCGTCGTAATAGCCGGCCGACAGGACGTAGGTGCCGATCAGGACGCGGCGCTTCACCTCGGAGCCGAAGCCGGCGGCCCGGGTGTTCTCGTACATGTCGGCGATATCCTCGCCCGGAACGCGCAAGCCGTAGCGCACGCCGTCGTAGCGGGCGAGGTTCGACGAGGCCTCGGCCGGGGCGACGATGTAATAGGCCGGCAGCGCGTACTTGGTGTGCGGCAGGCTGATCTCGACGATCTCCGCGCCCGCCGCCTTCAGCCAGTCGATGCCCTGCTGCCAGAGCGCGGCGATCTCCGCCGGCAGGCCGTCGATGCGGTACTCGGCCGGAATGCCGATCTTCAAGCCCTTGACCGACCGGCCGATGGCCGCCTCGTAGTCCGGCACCGGCAGGTCGACCGAGGTCGTGTCCCTGGCGTCGACCGAGGCCATGGAGCGCATCATGATGGCGTTGTCGCGCAGGGTGCGGGTGATCGGGCCGGCCTGGTCGAGCGAAGAGGCGAAGGCGACGACGCCCCAGCGCGAGCAGCGGCCATAGGTCGGCTTCATGCCGACCGTGCCGGTGAGCGCGGCCGGCTGGCGGATCGAGCCGCCGGTGTCCGTCGCCGTGGCGCCGGCGCACATGAAGGCCGCGACCGCGGCGGCCGAACCGCCCGACGAGCCGCCGGGAACCAGCGCCTCGGTGGAACCCTCGCGGCGCCAGGGATTGACGACATTGCCGTAATAGGAGGTCTCGTTGGACGAGCCCATGGCGAACTCGTCCATGTTGAGCTTGCCCAGCATCACCGCGCCGTCGGCCCAAAGGTTCGACGTCACGGTCGATTCGTACGGCGGCTTGAACCCGTCGAGGATGTGGCTGCAGGCCTGGGTGTGGACGCCCTCGGTGGCGAACAGATCCTTGATGCCGAGCGGAATGCCTTCCAGCGCCCCGCCCTCGCCGCGCGCCAGCCGCTCGTCGGAGCGCCTGGCCATCTCCAGCGCCCGGTCGGCGGTGACCGCGACATAGGCGTTGATCGCCGGATTGGCCGCCTCGATGGCCGCAAGATAGGCCTGCGTCAGCTCGCTCGCGGTGATCTCGCGGGCGGCGAGCTGCGCGCGGGCCTCCGTCAGGGTCAGTTTGGTCAGCTCGGTCATCGGGGTCTCGCTCGGACTGGATCTCGCTGGTGGTCTGGTAGGCACGGCGCGTGGCGCCGTCTCTTGGGAGCCTGTCTCGCGCTCCGCGCGGCCCGCGTCAAGTGCGACGGGGCAGCGCCCGCATGTCGTGGCCGGGCGGGCTTTCGACGCCCACCCGGACGGACATGCCTATTCCACCACCTTGGGGACCATGAAGAAATTGTCGTCGGAGGCCGGGGCGTTGGCAACCACCTTCTCCGGATAGCCGCCATCGGTGACGACATCGGCGCGCTTCTTCATCTCCTGATGGACGACGGAGGTCATCGGCTCGACGCCGTCCACGTTCACCTCGTCGAGCTGTTCGACGAAGGCCAGGATCGTGTTGAGCTCGCCGGTCATCCGGCCGGCCTCTTCGTCCGTGACCTTGACCCGCGCCAGATGCGCGACGCGCTTCACCGTATCGACATCGACGGACATGCGAATTCTCCAGCAAGATCGGACCATCAAGGGTGCGGGCCTCGCGAACGCGAGGCTCTCCTTGAGGAAAGCCCGCCGCAATGCCGCCGAGCCCGGCCGGCCCGAACGGCCGGCGGGCCGCACCCGCTCGACCGGGCTATATCATCCGCATCCTTCGCCCCGCAAGCCGCAGCCGGCGCGCAAAGCACGCAAAGCGCCGCCGCAGCCGATCAGGCGGCAGCCCCCTGCCCGCAGGCGGAAGACGCGGGCGCGCAGCGGGAGGCGGCGAAGCTCGGCGAGGCCGGCAGGCCGGCCGGAAGATGGACAGGCACATGAGCGGGGGCATGGGCGAAGGCAGCCGGCCCGCGCCACTGCTCCTCCTCGATGATGCGGCCGAGATGCCAGCGCTGGCGGACGGACACCGTCTCGCGGAAGACGCGGCCATCCACCTCGACCCCGTCGAAGCGGCAGGAGAAATGCGCCGTCTCGCCCGCCCGGTCGCAGACCAGCCCGTCGATGGTGCCGCGCAGCATGGTGAAGCGGCGGGCAACGGGGTGCAACTTGCGCAGGACCGGTTCCAGCCCCTCGGCCGCCACCGCGCCGTTGTCGAAGAGGCGAATATCGGGGGCGAAATGCGCCCGCGCCGCGCCCAGGAGATCGCCGCGCGCCAGCGACACCAGATAGTCGTCGAGCCGGCTGCGAAACGGCGAAACGCGAAGGCGGGAGCGGAGCTGAAGGGCAATCGTCATGGCGGCACCTGTTCTGGATCGACGAGAACATTACGAGAACATTCTTCGTCTGTCCAGTCGTCAGAATGCCTCTTCAGGATGTGGTGAGACAGAGAGCCCCACTACCGCTCTGGCAACCAATGGCCCCCGGCGCGCGCTTGCGCGCGGCCGGGGTGACGGCAGAGGGGAAGCCAGGGCCGGCGCCTCTCCTCCGAGGTCATTCCGGCCGCAGGCGCAGCCGGAGAGCCGGGAACCATTGGCAACCCCGGCAGGTGTTTTTTGCTCCAACCTCCCCAGGCGTCATTCCGGGCCAGCGGAAGCCAAGACCCGGGAAGGCGCGCGCCCTCTCGGCTGTCATGCCTGCGAAGGCAGGCATCCAGTATCCGCCGGGGCGGGCAGGTTTGCCAAAGCAGCCCCCTCTCGGCGCAGTTCGCCAGAGGCAACGTCACGGCTCCGGTCGCACGATCCGGGGTTACTGGATCCCGGTCTTCGGCTGCGCCGAAACCGGGATGACACTCTGTGTGTGACGTTAGCGCGGGAGTGTCCCCACTACCGCTCTGGCAGCCAATAGGCCCCGGCGCGCGCTGCGCTTGGCCGGGGTGACGGCAGAGGGGAAGCCAGGGCCGGCGCCTCCCCTCGGAGGTCATCCCGGCCGCAGGCGCAGCCGAAGAGCCGGGAACCATTGGCAACCCCGGCAGGTGTTTTTGGCTCCAACCTCCCCACGCGTCATTCCAGCCAAGCGAAGCGCGACCCGGAACCGGCGTTGCCCCCTCTCGGCTGTCATGCCTGCGAAGGCAGGCATCCAGTATCCGCCGGGGCGGATGGTCGCGCGAAAGCACCCCACAGCCTCGGCAAGGGTCGCGCGAGGCAACGTCGAAGCTCCGGCCGCACGATCCGGGGTTACTGGATCCCGGTCTTCGGCTGCGCCGAAACCGGGATGACACTCTGTGTATGAGGTTAGCGCGGGAGTGTCCCCACTGCCGCTCTGGCAACCAATGGCCCCGGCGCGCGCTGCGCTTGGCCGGGGTGACGGCAGAGGGGAAGCCAAGGCCGCGCCTCCCCTCCGAGGTCATCCCGGCCGCAGGCGCAGCCGAAGAGCCGGGAACCATTGGCAACCCCGGCAGGTGTTTTTGACTTCGGCCTCCCCACGCGTCATTCCGGGCGAGCATCGCGAGCCGGAACCGGAGAGGCACGGCGTTTGCGGTGCCCGCCGGGAGCGCCCCTGCCGTACTGCGATCACAATGATGATCGACATCATCGCGAGCATATTGCGAGCCGCCAGTATTTTTCAGGCACGGAGAGGCCGTTGCTCAAGAACATCGTCATAGCCCTGCTGGCCCTGGGCCTGATTTCAGGGTTCCACGTTTTTCAGAAGAAGCTCTACCGGGCCAGCGTGGAGATTGCCGAGGCCCGCTGCGGCGAGATGGTCAACGCGATGCCGGATCGCGCCGACAGGACCGCATCCGGAACCTGCAAGCTCGTTCACCACGACATCTTCATGAAGCTGGAAATCGAGAACCGCCCAGACATCGTCATGTCGTGCGGGCTCGACTACGGGTTCTGGGGACCGTCCCGGCCGTCCGACTGCGAAATCCAGAAAACCCGCGCGAATTAGGACGGAGAGCTGACCGACAGGCCCTCGACTCTCCGGTCCCGGCTCGGCGCTTGCGCGCCGTCCGGGAGGACGAAGGAGGGGCTTGCGCGTGGGAGGACGTGCAAAAAGAGGATGCGCCCACGCAGGCGCCCCCTCGCCCTCGCTCTGGCAACCAATAGGCCCCGGCGCGCGCTGCGCTTGGCCGGGGTGACGGCAGAGGGGAAGCCAGGGCCGGCGCCTCCCCTCCGAGGTCATCCCGGCCGCAGGCGCAGCCGGAGAGCCGGGAGCCATTGGCAACCCCGGCAGGTGTTTTTGGCTCCCCGCCAAACGTCATTCCGGGCCAGCGGAAGCCAAGACCCGGGAAGGCGCGCGCCCTCTCGGCTGTCATGCCTGCGAAGGCAGGCATCCAGTATCCGCCGGGGCGGGCAGGTTTGCCAAAGCAGCCCCCTCTCGGCGCAGTGCGCCAGAGGCAACGTCACGGCTCCGGTCGCACGATCCGGGGTTACTGGATCCCGGTCTTCGGCTGCGCCGAAACCGGGATGACACTCTGTGTATGAGGTTAGCGCGGGAGTGTCCCCACTACCGCTCTGGCAACCAATGGCCCCCGGCTCGCGCTTCGCTTGGCCGGGGTGACGGCAGAGGGGAAGCCAGGGCCGGCGCCCTCTCTCGGAGGTCATCCCCGCCGCAGGCGAGGCTGAAGAGCCGGGAGCCATTGGCAACCTCGGCAGGTCTGAGGCGGAAGCCCCCGCCTCAGACCTCCAGCGAGGTGCCGGGCGCGGTGACCTTCACGCGCGAGCCCTGGTCGCCCATTTCCCGCACGAAGGCATCCGCCGACTGGTCGAGAATCGGGAACGTGCCGTAGTGGCAGGGGATGACCGTGTCGAAGTCGAAGAAGCGGCGGCAGGCGAGCGCGGCCGTGCGCGCGCCCATGGTGAAGCGGTCGCCGATGGGCACGATGCCGACCTTCGGCGCGTAGAGCTCGTTGACCAGCGCCATGTCGCCGAAAATGTCGGTGTCGCCCATGTGGTAGAGGGTCGGCTGGTCCTTGGCCCGCACGATCAGGCCGTTCGGCTGGCCCATATAGACCGGCGGCCAGCCGCCGGCGAGCGAGGACGAGGTGTGGTGCGCCTGGGTGAGCGAGACCGCGAAGGGGCCGACATCGACCGTGCCGCCGCAGCCCATCGGGTTGATGTTCTCGTGGCCCTGCGACTGGACCCACATGGAGACCTCGAAATTCGCCGTGACCTGCGCGCCGGTCGCCTTGGCGATGGCGATAGTGTCGCCGGTGTGGTCGTCATGGCCGTGGGTGAGCAGGATGTGGGTGACGCCCTCGCTGGCCTTCTCGACGCTCATGTTCGAGGGGAAGGACGGATTGCCGCTGAGGAACGGGTCGATGAGGAGGATGGCGCCGGGAATTTCGACGCGGAACGCGGCATGGCCGAGATAGGTGAGCTTCATGATGGCTGCCTCCCTTGAAGCGGAAACGGTGGGTGAACTGTCCGGCCGGAATCTAGCCGCTTGTCGCCAAACGGCAATCCCGGAGCTGTTCGCCCCTTGCGCGCCGTGCTAAAGCCGCTGAATGGCGACAGACCCTCTCCTTGCGCTGGAAGACTTTGCAGCGCGCCTCCCCCGCATCGGACGCCTGATCGGTCTCGATCTGGGCACCAAGACCATCGGGCTTGCCCTGTCCGATCTCGGCCGCGGCATCGCCTCGCCGTTGGAGACGATCCGCCGCAAGAAATTCGGCGTCGATGCCGCCGCCCTGCTGGCCATCTGCGCCAAGCACGAGGTCCGCGGGCTGGTGCTCGGCCTGCCGCTGAACATGGACGGCACGGAAGGCCCGCGCGTGCAGGCGACCCGCGCCTTCGCCCGCAATCTCGCGGCGCTGACCGACATGCCGATGACCGCCTGGGACGAGCGCCTGTCGACGGCCGCCGTCACCCGCACGCTGATCGACGCCGACCGCTCCCGCGCCCGCCGGGCCGAGCTGGTCGACAAGATGGCCGCCTCCTATATCCTGCAGGGCCTGCTCGACCGCCTGACCTACGGCAGCCTCGACGAGCAAGGCGACAGGCCCTACGACGACCCCGACGACGGGCGGCCATGAACGGCGTCTTCAATGCGCTGATTCCGGTGCTGCTGGTGATCGCCGCCGGCAATATCGTCGCGCGCATGGGCCTGATCACCGGCGAGCAGTGGCGCGGCATCGAGAAGATCGCCTATTTCCTGCTGTTCCCCGCGCTGATCATCCGCACGGTCGTGCAGACCGACTTCATGGCGATCCCGGCCCTGGGCATGAGCGCGGCGCTGGTCCTGTCGATCTTCGCCATGTCGGCGCTGGCGCTGGCGCTGCAGCCGCTGCTGAAGTCGCGATTCGGCGTCGACGGGCCGCGCTTCAGCTCGATCTTCCAGGGCGCGACGCGCTGGAACACCTTCGTCGCGCTGGCCATCGCCGACGAGCTGCTGGGCCGCGAGGGCGTCGCCCTGCTGGCGGTGGCGGTGGTGGCGATGATCCCGCTGCTCAACATCATCAACGTGCTGGTGCTGGCACGCTTCGCCAGCGGCTCGCCGCCGGGCGCCGGCCGCATCGCGCTGGATCTGGCGAAAAACCCGCTGATCTGGTCGACCGCCCTCGGGCTGGTGCTCAACGTCATCGGCGTGCCGCTGCCGCGCTTTGCCGATTCGACACTGCAGATCCTCGGCAATGCGGCGCTGCCCATCGGCATCGTCTGCGTCGGCGCCGGGCTGAACCTTGCCGCCCTGCGCCGCCCCGGCCCGGCGCTCGCCACCGCGACCGTGCTGAAGCTCGCGGTGATGCCGGTCTTCGGCTTCGTCTTCGCGCTGCTGCTCGGGCTGGACGGACCGGCGCTTTCGGCGGTGATCATCGCCATGTCCGTGCCGTCGGCCGGCAACTCCTACCTGCTTGCCCGCCAGATGGGGGGTGATGCGCCGCTGATGGCCGAGATCCTGACCATGCAGACGGTGCTGGCGGCCATTACCATGCCGCTGGCCCTGCTCCTCGCTCATTAGCCCCCGCACCCTCTGGCTCGCGGGAGCGCGTTTCGATCTGTCACGCGGGAGCGCGTTTCGGCTCAATGGCCCCTGCCGGTGGAGAACGCCTCGCCGCGCTTGAGCCGGGCCAAGGAAGCGCCTATAGGGTTGGCTTTAATGAGCGCTCATCATCCCCCCCTCGCGGAGCTTTATCCGCACCGTCACCTCCTCGGCATCGAGGGCCTGCAGCCCAACGAGATCGTCGCGCTTCTCGACCAGGCGGAAGCCGCCGTCGAGATCAGCCGGCAGGTCGAGAAGAAAAAGGCCGTGCTGCGCGGCCGGACCCAGATCAACCTGTTCTTCGAGGCCTCGACGCGGACCCAGTCCTCGTTCGAGATCGCCGGCAAACGGCTCGGCGCCGACGTCATGAACATGTCGGTCGCCTCGTCCTCGGTGAAGAAGGGCGAGACGCTGGTCGACACGGCGGCGACGCTGAACGCCATGCATCCCGACATCATCGTCGTGCGCCACCACGCCGCCGGCGCGGTGCACCTGCTGGCGCAGAAGGTCGGCTGCTCGGTGGTCAATGCCGGCGACGGCGCCCACGAGCACCCGACGCAGGCGCTGCTCGACGCGCTGACCATCCGCCGCCACAAGGGCAGCATCGCCGGACTGACCGTGGCGATCTGCGGCGACATCCTGCATTCGCGGGTCGCCCGCTCCAACATCATCCTGCTGAACGCGCTCGGTGCGCGGGTGCGCGTCGTCGCCCCCTCGACGCTGCTGCCGAACGGCATCGCCCAGATGGGCGTCGAAGTGTTCCAGGACATGCGAAAGGGACTGGCCGGCGCCGACATCGTGATGATGCTGCGCCTGCAGCGCGAGCGCATGCAGGGCGCCTTCATCCCCTCCGTGCGCGAGTATTTCCGCTATTACGGCCTCGACCGCGACAAGCTGGCGGAGGCGGCAGAGGGCGCGCTGGTGATGCATCCCGGCCCGATGAACCGGGGCGTGGAGATCGACCCGGAAGTCGCCGACGGGCCGCAGAGCCTGATCCGCGAGCAGGTCGAGATGGGCGTTGCCGTGCGCATGGCCGTTCTCGAGGCGCTCGCCGCCCATCTGCCGAACAAGTGAGGAGCCCGGCCATGGCAAACCCGCAAAGCCCGATCCTCATCACGAATGCCCGGGTGATCGACCCGGCAAGCGGCCTCGACGCGCCCGGCAGCGTGCTGATCGAGAACGGACGCATCACCGCCGCAGGACCGGCGGCGCAGAACCAGGGCGCCCCGGAAGGAACTGAGGTGATCGACGTTGCCGGCGCGATCGTCGCCCCCGGCCTCGTCGACATGGGCGTCACCGTCGGCGAGCCCGGCGCCGAGCACCGCGAGACGCTGGCCAGCGCCAGCCAGGCGGCAGCGGCCGGCGGCGTCACCACCATCGTCACCTCCCCCGACACCGACCCGGTGATCGACGACCCGGCGCTGGTCGACTTCGTGCTGCGCCGCGCCCGCGACACGGCCTGCGTCAACGTCCACCCCTTCGCCGCGCTGACCAAGGGTCTTTCCGGCGAGGAGATGAGCGAGATCGGCCTGTTGCAGGAAGCCGGCGCCGTCGCCTTTTCCAACGGCCACCGCTCGGTCACCCATGCCGGAATCATGCGCCGGCTGATGACCTATGCCCGCGACTTCGGCGCGCTCGTCGTGCACCACACGGAAGATCCGGCGCTGGCCGGCGCCGGCGTCGTCAACGAGAGCCTGTCGGCGAGCTGGAAGGGCCTGCCGGCAAGCCCGCGCGAGGCCGAGATCATCATGGTCGAGCGCGACCTGCGGCTCGCCGCGCTGACGCGCGGGCGCTACCATGCGCAGTCGGTCTCCTGCACCGAGAGCACCAAGGCGATCGCCCGGTCCAAGGCGGACGGCCTCGACGTCACCTGCGGCATCACCGTCAACCACCTGACGCTGAACGAAAACGACATCGGCCCCTACCGGACCTTCTTCAAGATGTCGCCGCCACTGCGCTCGGAGGACGAGCGCCAGGCGATGATCGCCGCGCTCGCCGACGGCACCATCGACGTGATCGTCTCGGGCCACGACCCGCAGGACGTGGAGACCAAGCGCCATCCCTTCGCCGAGGCCGCCGACGGCGCCATCGGCCTGGAGACGCTGCTGGCCGCCGGCCTGCGCCTCGTCCATTCCGGCGAGATCGGCCTTGTCCCCCTGCTTGCGGCAATGACCTGCAACCCGGCCCGCCGGCTGGGCCTCGATGCCGGCCGCCTTGCCGCAGGCGCCCCGGCCGATGTTGTCGTGTTCGATCCGGACCGGCCCTGGGTGCTGGACAAGACGCAGCTGAAATCGCGCTCCAAGAACACCCCGTTCGAGGATGCGCGCTTCACCGGCGAGGTGCTGCACACCATCGTCGCAGGAAAGATCGTGACGCCCTGAAACCGGCGCGCGCCGCTGCGGAAAACCGGATTTCCCTTTTCGATCCGATGTTCTAGAGTTACATCATTGCTGCAACCGGAGGCTGCACGTTGCCCGATCCGATCAGCTGGGCCCTTGCCTGGCCCTATTACCTGACTGCGCTCGTCTTCGGCTATCTGCTGGGCTCGATTCCCTTCGGGCTGATCATCACGCGGCTGGCGGGCCAGGGCGACATCCGCAAGATCGGCTCCGGCAATATCGGCACCACCAACGTGCTGCGCACCGGCAAGAAGCACCTGGCCGCGCTCACCCTGATCGGCGACATGCTGAAGGGCACGGCGGCGGTGCTGGTGGCGAGCCGCTACGGCGGGCCGGACCCGGCGGTGATCGCCGGCTTCGGCGCCTTCATCGGTCATCTCTTCCCGGTCTGGCTGCGCTTTCGCGGCGGCAAGGGCGTTGCCACCTATCTCGGCGTGCTGCTCGGCCTGTTCTGGCCCGCAGCGCTCGCCTTCGCCGCGATCTGGATCGCGGTCGCCGTGGTCACGCGCTACTCCTCCGCTTCCGCCCTGGTGGCCAGCCTTGCCACCCCCTTGCTGCTGTGGTTTGTCTTCGACCGGGCGCAGATCGCCGAGCTGATGGCGCTGCTCTCGCTCATCCTGTGGGCCAAGCATCACGAGAATATCGGCCGCCTGATCAAGGGCACCGAAGGCCGGATCGGCCAGAAGGGATGAGTGCAGGCGCGACCGGGCGCGGTCGCGCCCTCTCCGACCGCCAGCGCCTGGCCTGGCTGCGCCTGATCCGCTCCGAGAATGTCGGCCCGGTCACCTTCCGCGAACTGATCAACCACACCGGCTCGGCCGAGGCGGCGCTCGCCGCCCTGCCCGAGCTGTCGCGCCGCGGCGGCAAGCGCACCATCCGCATCGCCTCGCAAGACGAGGCCGAGCGGGAGGTCGAGGCGCTGTCGCGGATCGGCGGGCGCCTGCGCGCGCTCGGCGAGCACGGCTACCCGCCCCTGCTGCGCCATGTCGACGGGGCGCCGCCGCTGATCTCGGTGCTGGGCTCGGACGACCGGCTGGCAGAGAGCGCCGCCATCGCCATGGTCGGCGCGCGCAACGCCTCGCTCGCCGGACAGAAGATCGCCAGCGAGATCTCCGGCTACCTGTCGGCGGCCGGCTACACCGTCGTCTCAGGGCTGGCGCGCGGCATCGACGCGGCCGCCCACCGCGCGGCGCTGGCGGGCGGCACGGCGGCGGTGCTGGGCGGCGGCGTCGACATCATCTATCCGCCGGAAAACCGCGACCTCTATCACGACATCGCCGCGCGGGGCGGCGCCGTCGTCAGCGAGATGCCCTTCGGCTGGAAGCCGCGGGCCCGCGACTTTCCCCGCCGCAACCGGCTGATTTCCGGCATGTCGCTGGCAACGGTGCTGATCGAGGCGGCGCGCGGCTCCGGCTCGCTGCACACCGCGCGCTTTGCCGCCGAGCAGAACCGCGAGGTCTTCGTGGTGCCGGGCTCGCCGCTCGACCCGCGCTCGGAAGGCGGCAACCGGCTGATCCGCGACGGGGCGACGCTGGTGGCAAGCGGCGCCGACGTGCTGGAGAGCCTGGGGCCGCGGCGCATCGCGGAGGAGATCCCCGGCATCGACATCGAGGAGCCGGGCGCGGGCAGCGGCCCGGTTCCGCCGCCGGATGTGGGCGACAGCGACCGCGGCCGCGTGCTCTCCGCCCTGGGCGCGGCGCCGGTCGAAGTGGACGAGCTGATCCGCTACACGGGCCTGCCCGCGCGCGTCGTCCACGTAATCCTGCTGGAGCTGGAACTTGCCGGGCGGCTGGAGCGCCATCGCGGCCAGCGCATCAGCCTGATCGACGGGCGCTGAGCAGGCGCGCCGGACGCTGCAGCACGAATACGGGCAGGCCGGCCGGCAGGGGCCGAGCCGTCCTCAGGCCAAGAGCCTTGCCGCCGCCACGTGCTGCGCATGTCCCCTGCCCCCGCCCTGCATGTCTCGATTGCCGCTGCCGCGTTTCGCCCGCTGCATCGGCATTCGTTCCAAGGGGTATAAAACCGCCAAAGATTGCACCCACAGAAAGCACAACCAAAATTTCAACCACAAGAGGCGTCCGGGTTGCGCGATAGATATGCAAACCGGAATGCAACCTGTGATGTGGCTCACCGCCTTGCGGCTTTCCCCGCCCCGGACCGCTCCATCTCCGCATGCCTGTCGAAGGCTTCGACCCGCGCCATTTCAAGCAAATATGCAAGGAATTCCATATCGTTATTGGACGCTAGGTCTCTTAGCTCACGGCAGATCTGAGCGCAGTAGCGAGCGGCCTCAGAGCGGTCATTCTGGGGATCTATCGGCATTGTGTGACCCGGTTGTTGGCCTGGCGAGGCGTCACGGAAGATTTATACAACCATTGATTTTATACAATCATAGTACACGTCAAAAACGATGGCTGGCAAGGACGCGGCGCGATATTCGCGTGACCTGCCCGCAACTTGCGCAGTTTTACGGATCTTTCGCACCGGTTCGCCGCCGCATGGCGGCCATCGCGGCCACAGCGCCAG
This sequence comes from Stappia indica, assembly GCF_009789575.1. NCBI lineage: Bacteria > Pseudomonadati > Pseudomonadota > Alphaproteobacteria > Hyphomicrobiales > Stappiaceae > Stappia > Stappia indica. The sequence goes on from NZ_CP046908.1 coordinate 759,751, forward strand.
GTTTCCGGCAGGTTGCAGCGAGGAGGCCGGCGTCAGGGGTGCACGCGCAGCCGGAACAGCCGACAACTTCAGGGCGAGTCGTTGTGACGACGCGGCGCCGTGACCGTTTCGCGAGCGAATGACCCCGAACGTGGCCTCAAGGGCGAAGAGCAGGAAGCGTCGCGCGGTCCGGCATGACGGGAGTGTGAGGGAACAGCCGGAGCATCGTCGCACATACCTTTCCCGCGTCTTCCCGGACGAGCATCGCGAGATCCGGGACCGGGGAGGCACGGCGATTTTGACGTCGTTGGGGAGTGCCTTCGTGAGGCCCTCGGCTCGCCGATCCCGGATCTCCGGCTTCGCCTGCGTCCGGGAGGACGCAAAGAGGGGCCTGCGTCCGGGAGGGCGCAAAAAGAAACGGCGCGTCCGGGAGGCAGGCTTGAGGCGGGACGGCGTTCGCTCCACTCCGCCGCTGTCACACCCGCAAAGGTGGGTATCCAGTATCCGCCGGGGCGGGCAGATATGCGAAGGCAGCACCCCAGCCTCGGCGAGGGTCACTCGCGGCAACGCCACGGCTCGGGCCGCGCGACCTGGGGTTACTGGGTCCCGGTCTTCGGCTTCGCCGAAACCGGGACGACAGGCTGAGCGTGGGGTTCGCGTCGGCGTGTCATCGCCGCCGCTCTGGCAACCAATAGGCCCCGGCGCGCGCATGCGCTTGGCCGGGGTGACGGCCGAGGGTGGGGCAGCGGCGGCGGGATGATCACCCCCCTCTGTCGGCTAACGCCGACATCTCCCCCTCAAGGGGGGAGAAGGGTGCATGAGGCGCGACTGGCGCCCCCTCTCGACGGGTCACCCCGGCCGCAGGCGAAGCCGGAGAGCCGGGGGCCATTGGTTCCCAGAGCGGCCGAAATGAAGCTCCCCCCTCTCCGCGTCTTCCCGGGCAAGGCGCAGCCGCGACCCGGGACCGGGGAGGCACGGCGATTTTGGCGTCGTTGGGGAGTGCCTTCGTGAGGCCCTTGGCTCGCCGATCCCGGATCTCCGGCTTCGCCTGCGTCCGGGAGGACGCAAAAGGAAGGCCGCGTCCGGGAGGCCGAACGGAGGGGGCGTGAGTGAGGCAGGCTTGAGGCGGGACCGCGTTCGCTCCACTCCACCGCTGTCATACCCGCGAAGGCGGGTATCCAGTATCCGCCGGGGCCGGTGATGGCGCAAAGGCGGCAGCTCCCCGCCGTTCGGCGGCCGTCGCCGATCCTGTGGCAGCACCACGGCTCAACCCGCGCGACCTGGGGTTACTGGGTCCCGGTCTTCGGCTGCGCCGAAACCGGGACGACAGGCTGAGCGTGGGGTTCGCGTCGGCGTGTCATCGCCGCCGCTCTGGCAACCAATAGGCCCCGGCGCGCGCTCGCGCTTGGCCGGGGTGACCTCGGAGGGTGGAGGCGACGGCAGTGGGGTGGACCACCTAAGAGAAGGCATGACAGGCGTGGCGAGCCACAGCAGCGGCCGACGCCCCCCTGCCCTTACGCGGTCTTGTTGAAGATCTCGCGGCCGATCAGCATGCGGCGGATTTCCGACGTGCCGGCGCCGATCTCGTAGAGCTTGGCGTCGCGCAGCAGCCGGCCGGTCGGATACTCGTTGATATAGCCGTTGCCGCCGAGCAGCTGGATCGCGTCGAGGGCCATCTTGGTGGCGTTCTCGGCCGCATAGAGGATCGCGCCGGCCGCATCCTCGCGCGTGGTCTCGCCGCGGTCGCAGGACTGCGCCACCGCATAGACATAGGCGCGGCTGGCATTCATCGAGACATACATGTCGGCGATCTTGCCCTGGACGAGCTGGAAGGTGCCGATCGGCTGGTCGAACTGCTTGCGCTCGTGGATGTAGGGAATGACCACGTCCATCGCCGCCTGCATGATGCCGATGCAGCCGGCCGCCAGCACCGCGCGCTCGTAGTCGAGACCGGACATCAGCACGTTGACGCCCTTGCCGACCTCGCCGAGCACGTTCTCCTCCGGCACCTCGCAATCCTCGAACACCAGCTCGCCGGTGAGCGAGCCGCGCATGCCGAGCTTGTCGAGCTTCTGGGCGACGGAGAAGCCCTTGAAGTCCTTCTCGATGAGGAAGGCGGTGATGCCCTTCGGCCCGGCGGACGGATCGGTCTTGGCATAGACGATCATCGTATCGGCATCCGGGCCGTTGGTGATCCACATCTTGGTGCCGTTGAGGATGTAGCGGTCGCCGCGCTTGTCGGCGCGCAGCTTCATCGACACGACGTCGGAACCGGCGCCGGGCTCGGACATAGCCAGCGCGCCGAGATGCTCGCCGCTGACCAGCTTGGCCAGATAGCGCGACTTCTGCTCCTTGGTGCCCCAGCGGCGCAGCTGGTTGACGCAGAGATTGGAATGAGCGCCGTAGGACAGGCCGATGGAGGCGGAGGCGCGGCTCACCTCCTCCATGGCGATGCAGTGCTCGAGATAGCCGAGGCCCGAGCCGCCCCACTCCTCCTCCACCGTGATGCCGTGCAGGCCGAGCTCGCCCATGGCCGGCCACAGCTCCTCGCGCGGGAACCAGTCCTCGCGGTCGATGCGGTCGGCGAGCGGGGCGATGGTGTCCTGCGAGAAGGAGCGGACGCTGTCGCGCAGCATGTCGGCGGTGTCGCCGAGGTTGAAGTTGAAGGAGGGGAAGTCGTTGCGGATCATGGGTCGGTCTCCGAAAATGGGCAGGCGGCGGGCGGCGCCTCAGTCCTGCGAAAACACGTGGTCGTAGCGCACGAAGGGGCTCAGCACCGCGACCTGGTCGTAAAGCCGGCGGGCGCGGGCATTGTCGTCATGGGTCTGCCAGTAGACCGAGCGGCAGCCGAGCCGGCGGGCCGCTCCGTAGACGCCCTCGATCAGCGCGCGGCCGACGCCGCCGCCGCGCAAGGTCTCGTCGACATACAGGTCTTCCAGATAGCAGGTCGGTGCGATGGACCAGGTGGTCTCCTGCACCACGTAATGCACGAAGCCGACGAGGCGTCCGCCGCGCTCGGCGACGAGCCCGTCATGGGCGCCATCGCCGGAAATCCGCGCGAAGACCGCATCGGTGACACCTTCGGGCAGCTCCTGCCTGTAGAAGGCGAGATAGGCCTGCCAGAGCGGCTCCCAGGCGGCGCGGTCGGCAGGTTCAAGCCGGCGGATGACGGTGGCCCCGGCCCCGCCTTGCGCGTCAGTCATCCAGTCCCTCCAGCGCGATCATGGTGAAAAGCCCGGTGGCGATGTGGATGTCCTCCTCGCCCGGCGTCTGGCCGTAGACGTCGGAGGCGGTGACGGTGAGCGTGCGCCCCGGCTTGATCACCCGCCCGCGGGCGACGAGGCGGGCGCCACGCCCCGGATTGAGCAGGTTCATCTTGAACTCGGTCGTCAGCACGCCGAAGCCCTTCGGGTAAAGCGACAGGGCGGCATAGCCGGCGGCGGTGTCGGCAAGCGTGGTGGTGACGCCGGCATGGAAGAAGCCGTGCTGCTGCACCAGTCCCGCCGCGAAGGCGACCGCAAGGTCGACCTCGCCCGGCTCCAGCCGGTCGATGGTGGCGCCCAGCGTCTCGGTCATGAAGGCCTGGCGGGCGAAACTCGCCGCGACCCGGTCCCGCCATGCGGGATCGCGCGGCTCGAAGCGCCGCACCTTCCCTCCCGCCTGTTCTGCTACCTGCGTCATCCCATCCTCCCGTCGATGGCCCGCGCTGTCCAAGGAGCCAAGGCGCGGGCTCTTGTCATGCCGTTTCGATCTATTCGGCCTTCGTCGCCGCGGCGGCGACAGAGAACAGGTCGCTCATCGGCCCGAGCTCGCCGAGACGGGCGCGGGCGCCGCGCTCCACCTCGTCGAGTTCGGCCAGCGTCAGGTCGATGTCGTGACGCTTGGCCATCAGCTCCGACCGCCGCCCCTCGATGCGCTGGAGCAGCAGCTGCAGCTGGCCCGCCTCGCCCGGCGACTTGTCGTACATGGTGATGATGTCGCGGATCTCCGCGAGGGTGAAGCCGAGCCGCTTGCCGCGCAGGATCAGCTTCAGCCGCGTCCGGTCGCCGGGCTTGTAGAGCCTCTGGCGCCCGCGCCGCGTCGGCTTGAGGAAGCCCTCCGCCTCGTAGAAGCGCAAGGTGCGTGTGGTCACGCCGAATTCCTGCGTCAGCTGGGTGATGGTGTAATAGGGCTGCATGGCCTCCTCCGCAGAAAACCCTGCATGACGTTTACGTTCCAGTCAACAGGATATATTTCTGTCATTTAATACAAGTATTTATGCTGAAATAATTTCAGCATGAAACCAGTCCGCAAGGCGCGGCCGGGACAGCGTCAACGGATCGCGTAGGGCACCAGGCGGCGGTCGTCGCTGTCGATGGAGATCGCCCGGTTGAGCGGCGGCACCGAGCGCTGCGGGCAGGTCAGCCGCTCGCAGATGCGGCAGGAGACGCCGATCGGCTCGAACGCCGCCTCGCGGGTCAGGTCGAGATCGTCGCAATAGACGATGTCGCGGGCATGGGCGATCTCCGCGCCCAGCGCGATGGCATAGTGCAGCACCGGGCCGCTGTAGCCGCCCGACTTCTTCACCACATGGGCGGCGAGCGAGATGTAGCGCGAGCCGTCCGGCGTCTCGGCGAGCTGGCGGATGATCGCCCCGTGGCTCTCGAAGGCACGATGCACGTTCCACAAGGGACAGGCGGCGCCGAAGCGGGCGAACTGCAGCTTGGTCGCCGAGTGGCGCTTGGTGATGTTGCCGGCCCGGTCGACCCGGGCGAAGAAGAAGGGAATGCCCTTCAACCGCGGCCGCTGCATGGTGGAGAGGCGATGCGCCACCTGCTCCAGGCTGGCGCCGAAGCGGTCGGCGATGAGGTCGAGATCGTGGCGGGTTTCCTGCGCGGCCGACAGGAAGGCGCGATAGGGCAGCACCAGCCCGCCGGCATAGGCATTGGCAAGGCCGATGCGCGCGACCTGCGCCGCGTCCGGGGTCTGGAACCGCGCCCGCGCCACCACCGCCTCGACGATGTCGCCGGCCTCCAGCAGCGCGATCTGGTGGGCGAGCTGGAAGACGATGGTGGCCTCGGGCAGCGCCTCGTTGAGATAGAGCCGGCGCTGCTCCCGGTCGAAGCGGCGGATGGTGCCCTCGCCCGAACTGCCACCCGTGCCGGCGCGCCGGCGCTCGACGGCGATGCCGTGCCGCTCCTCCAGATATTGCGCAAGGTCGCGGGCGAAGATGCGGCCCGAGGGCGACAGGCGCGTCGCCAGCTCCTCGGCGGCAAGGTCGAGCTCGTGGATGTAGTTGTTCTCGAAATGGAAGAAGTCGCGCACTTCCTCGTAAGGGGTCGGCCTGGCCAGCCCCTCGTCGCGGGCGAGCCGGTCGTCGAACTGCGCGAGCTGCTCGCCCATCTGGCGATAGGCTTGGTGCAGGCGCACCAGCGCGTGGGCGAAATCCGGCGCGTTCTGGCTGACCATCTTGAAATCCTGCAGGCCGGGCGCTGCGCCCGCCAGCACCGGATCGGCGAAGACTTCCTGCAGGGCGGCGATCAGGCGGTCGTCGTCGTCGACCGACAGCGAGGCAAGGTCGAGGCCGAAGCGCTCCGACAAGGTGAGCAGAACGGGCGCGGAAACCGGGCGCTGGTTGTTCTCCAGCTGGTTGACATAGCTGGTCGACAGGCCGAGGCGTTCGGCAAAATCCCGTTGCGTCAGCTGGGCCTTCTCGCGCAGGCTGCGGATCTGACGGCCGAGGAACAGCTTCTTCATGGCACGCTCTTCATGGCGGGGGCCTTGCTGGAGATGTTTGCAAATTCGCAAACTCAAGTTTGCAAACAGATTAAATTCGCTTTGCGGCTTTTTCAACTCTCCCGCAAGCTGCGGAAAAGGAGTAGCGAAAAGGCAATGCGCCGCCTGTCCACGGGACCTTGCGGCCCGGAACAAGAAAGCCCGCGGCATCCCGGCACGGCCCGCCCGCGGCACCCAGGAGGAACCGCCATGTCCGGCAACGTTACCGCCGCCACCACGACCCGCAGCCTCGTCCGCTCGCTCGCCATCGCGCTGGCCGGCTCGCTGCTGCTCACCGCCTCGGCCAAGGTCAGCGTGCCGTTCTACCCGGTGCCGATGACCATGCAGACGCTGGCGCTCTTGGTGCTGGGCTTCACGCTCGGCCCGCGCCTCGCCGCTGCCGCCGTCGCCGCCTACCTGCTGCAGGGCGCGGCCGGCCTGCCGGTCTTCGCCGACACGCCCGCCAAGGGCATCGGCCTTGCCTACATGATGGGCCCGACCGGCGGCTTCCTCATCGGCTTCCTCGCCTCGGCATGGCTTGCCGGCATCTTCGCCGAGCGCGGCTGGACCCGCAGCCTGTGGCAGGCGATCCCGGCCTCGCTCGTCGCGCAGGCCGTCGTCTTCGTGCCCGGCCTGCTGTGGCTCGGCGCGCTCATCGGCTTCGACAAGCCGATCCTGGCGCTGGGGCTTTATCCCTTCGTCATCGGCGGTATCGTCAAGTCGCTGCTCGCCGCCGCCATCGCCGTCGCGCTGGTGCGTGCCCGCACCCGCTGATCGTCCGCAAACGCTGATCGTCAGGCGCTGCCCGCTTAACAAAGCGCAGCGCCCCCAGAGCCCGAAAGGCCGGCCATGCAGGAAATTTTGCAGGAACTGGAAAACCGCCGCGCCGCCGCCCGTCTTGCGGGCGGCACCCGCCGCATCGAGGCGCAGCATGCCAAGGGCAAGCTGACCGCGCGCGAACGCGTCGAGATCTTCCTCGATGAAGGCTCGTTCGAGGAATACGACATGTTCGTCACCCACCGCTGCGTGGATTTCGGCATGCAGGACACCTCGATGCCGGGCGACGGCGTCATCACCGGCTGGGGCACGGTGAACGGGCGCATGGTCTATGTGTTCTCGCAGGACTTCACCGTCTTCGGCGGCTCGCTGTCCGAGACCCATGCCCAGAAGATCTGCAAGATCATGGACATGGCGATGAAGAACGGCGCCCCCGTGATCGGCCTCAACGACAGCGGCGGCGCCCGCATCCAGGAAGGCGTCGCCTCGCTCGCCGGCTATGCCGACGTCTTCCAGCGCAACATCATGGCCTCGGGCGTGGTACCGCAGATCTCGATGATCATGGGCCCTTGCGCGGGCGGCGCGGTCTACTCGCCGGCGATGACCGACTTCATCTTCATGGTCCGCGACACGTCCTACATGTTCGTCACCGGCCCGGACGTGGTGAAGACGGTGACCAACGAGGTGGTGACGGCGGAGGAGCTGGGCGGCGCCAAGACCCATACCAGCAAGTCCTCGGTCGCGGACGGCGCCTTCGACAACGACGTGGAGGCGCTGATCGCGCTGCGCCGCTTCATCGACTTCCTGCCCTCCAGCAACCGCGAGAAGCCGCCCGTCCGGCCGTTCTTCGACGATCCGGCGCGCATCGACAACTCGCTCGACACGCTGATCCCGGACAATCCGAACAAGCCCTACGACATGAAGGAGCTGATCGTGAAGATCGCCGACGAGGGCGACTTCTTCGAGCTCCAGGAGAACTATGCCGGCAACATCGTCACCGGCTTCATCCGCATCGAGGGGCAGAGCGTCGGCGTCGTCGCCAACCAGCCGATGGTGCTGGCGGGCGTGCTCGACATCAACTCCTCGCGCAAGGCCGCGCGCTTCGTGCGCTTCTGCGACTGCTTCAACATCCCGATCCTGACCCTGGTCGACGTGCCCGGCTTCCTGCCCGGCACCAGCCAGGAATATGGCGGCGTCATCAAGCACGGCGCCAAGCTGCTCTTCGCCTATGGCGAGGCGACGGTCCCCAAGGTCACCGTCATCACCCGCAAGGCCTATGGCGGCGCCTATGACGTGATGTCGTCCAAGCATATCCGCGGCGACATCAACTACGCCTGGCCGACGGCCGAGATCGCGGTGATGGGCGCCAAGGGCGCGACCGAGATCCTCTACCGCTCCGAACTGGGCGACCCGGAGAAGATCGCCGCGCGCACCAAGGAATACGAGGACCGCTTCGCCAACCCGTTCGTGGCGGCGGAGAAGGGCTTCATCGACGACGTGATCATGCCGCACTCGACCCGCCGGCGGGTCGCACGGGCGCTGGCGACGCTGCGCAACAAGCAGCTCTCCAACCCCTGGAAGAAGCACGACAACATTCCGCTGTAACGGCGACGCCGGCGCAAAGGAGGCACCGGGGGGAGCGGGCGTGCCGACGGTACTGAGATGGAAGGGATACCAGTTCCTGTTCTACTCGAAGGAGGTTGGGGAGCCGCCCCACATCCACGTCCTGAAGGACGGGAAACAGATCAAGATCTGGCTCTCAAGTTGTTCCGTCGCCCGCAACGTCGGTTTCGCCGCGCATGAGGTGAATGATATCTTGAAGGCAACGGAGCGACACCGGTCGGCATTTCTGGAGGCCTGGAATGACCACTTTGGACATTGACGAAAAGCAGCTTCAGGTGGCCGGAGTCGACGTCACCGAGGCGACGATCGTCTTCAAGATGGCCGACGGCCGCCGCATCGAGGCGCCGCTGTGGTGGTATCCGCGCCTCCATGCCGCGACGCCGGAGCAGCGCGGACGCTGGACCATCCTGCCCTTCGGCGATGCCGTCGGCTGGGACGAGATCGACGAGTACATCAGCGCCAAGGCCCTGATCGTCGGCGGAGCCGCCCCCGGCGCCAAGCCTCCGGCGGAGGCAGCCGAGTGAGACTGGTTACAGGTCATTGAACAGGTATGAGATGAATGTAGGACAGTAGGGAAAGAGTATTGCGTGCCCAGTTTTCATTTTGAAACGGAGGTTGGGAATATGAGCGACATCCCTGCGGCACGCAGAATATTACTGTCAGTTCAAGACAGCCTGATGGCGCTAGATCGCCAAGACTTAGCCAATCAAATACAAAATGCACTGGAACTACTCGTTAGACGCAGGCCTGTCCGCAAAATGGCAATAAAATCACGACCAATAACGGACAAGATACGCCGAGGCGTCTTGGAAATAGCCCAAAGCTCAGACCTACACGCAGCCGAGATAGCCGCGATATTTCAAGTAAACCCAGGAAGAGTTTCGGAAATATTACAAAGAAACGCGCGGCCAAATCAAAGGTAGAATATGATCAAGAAAATCCTGATCGCCAATCGCGGCGAGATCGCCTGCCGGGTCATCAAGACCGCGCGCAAGATGGGCATAAAGACCGTTGCCGTCTATTCCGACGCCGACCGCGACGCGCTGCATGTGAAGATGGCCGACGAGGCGATCCATATCGGCCCGCCGCCGGCCAACCAGTCCTACATCGTCATCGACAAGATCATGGACGCGATCCGCGCCTCCGGCGCCGACGCGGTGCATCCGGGCTACGGCTTCCTGTCGGAGCGCGCCGAGTTCGCCGAGCGGCTGGCCAAGGAGGGCGTCGCCTTCATCGGCCCGCCGGCCTCGGCCATCGAGGCGATGGGCGACAAGATCACCTCCAAGAAGCTGGCGGCGGAAGCCGGCGTTTCCACCGTGCCGGGCTACATGGGCCTGATCGCGGATGCGGACGAGGCGGTGCAGATCTCCGGCGAGATCGGGTATCCGGTGATGATCAAGGCCTCCGCCGGCGGCGGCGGCAAGGGCATGCGCATCGCCTGGAACGACGCGGAGGCGCGCGAGGGCTTCCAGTCGTCGAAGAACGAGGCGGCCAATTCCTTCGGCGACGACCGCATCTTCATCGAGAAGTTCGTCACCCAGCCGCGCCATATCGAGATCCAGGTGCTGGCCGACAGCCACGGCAACACGATCTATCTGGGCGAGCGCGAATGCTCGATCCAGCGCCGCAACCAGAAGGTCATCGAGGAGGCGCCCTCGCCCTTCCTCGACGCGGCGACCCGCAAGGCCATGGGCGAGCAGGCGGTGGCCCTGTCCAAGGCCGTGAACTACGCCTCGGCCGGCACGGTCGAGTTCATCGTCGACGGCAACCGCAACTTCTACTTCCTGGAGATGAACACCCGCCTGCAGGTGGAGCATCCGGTGACCGAGCTGATCACCGGCATCGACCTCGTGGAGCAGATGATCCGCGTCGCCGCCGGCGAAAAGCTGTCGATCACCCAGGACGATGTGAAGCTGAACGGCTGGGCGATGGAAAGCCGGCTCTATGCCGAGGATCCCTATCGCAACTTCCTGCCCTCCATCGGCCGGCTGACCCGCTACCGCCCGCCGCAGGAAGGCACGCGCGAGGACGGCACCATCGTGCGCAACGATACCGGCGTCTTCGAGGGCGGCGAGATCTCGATGTTCTACGACCCGATGATCGCCAAGCTGTGCACCTGGGCGCCCGAGCGCATCGACGCCATCGACGCCATGGCCGACGCGCTCGACCGGTTCGAGGTGGAGGGCATCGGCCACAACCTGCCCTTCCTCTCCGCCGTGATGGACCATCCGCGCTTCCGCACCGGCGCCATCACCACGGCCTTCATCGCCGAGGAATATCCCGAAGGCTTTGCCGGCGTGACGCCGGCCGCCGATGCGCTTGAGGACCTTGTCGCGGTCGCCGCGGCCTGCAACCATGTGTCGGAGACGCGGGCAACGCAGATCAGCGGCGCCATGGACAACCACCGCCGGGTGATCGGGCCGAACTGGACCATCGTGGTGGAGCGCGAGGAGTTTCCGCTCGCCATCACGCAGGAGGGCGACGGCAGCTACACGGTCGCGCCGCGCGAAGGCGAGGACGGCACGGCGCTGTCGGCCCCGCGCAAGGTGTCGCTCGGTGACTGGAAGCCGGGCACGCCGCTCATCGAGGCGCGCATCGACGGCCGGCCGCTGGCGGTGAAGGTCGACCCGACGCTGCAAGGCTTCCGCCTGCGCCGGCGCGGCGCCGAGGTGGTGCTTTCCTGCCTCACCCCGCGCCAGGCGATGGCCGCGCGGCTGATGCCGGAGAAAATCCCGGCCGACACCTCGAAGATGCTGCTGTGCCCGATGCCGGGCCTGGTGGTGTCCATCGCGGTGGAGCAGGGGCAGACCGTCGAGGCGGGCCAGACGCTCGCCACGGTGGAGGCGATGAAGATGGAGAACGTGCTGAAGGCCGAGCGCAAGGGCGTGGTCAAGACCATCGCCGCCAAGCCGGGCGACAGCCTCGCCGTCGACGAGATCATCATGGAATTCGAATAGGAGCGGGTCATGACCGAGAAGAAGACCGTTCGCGACTGGATGGACCTGGCCTCGAAGGAGCTCAAGGGCAGCGATCCGCAGGACCTCGTCTGGCAGACGCCGGAGGGCATCCCGGTCAAGCCGCTCTACACCGAGGAGGATCTGGAAGGGATCGGGCACCTGGGCACCCTGCCCGGCTTCGAGCCCTTCCTGCGCGGCCCCCGCGCGACCATGTATGCCGGCCGCCCCTGGACGATCCGGCAATATGCGGGCTTTTCGACGGCGGAGGAATCCAACGCCTTCTACCGCAAGGCGCTCGCCGCCGGCCAGCAGGGCGTCTCGGTCGCCTTCGACCTTGCCACCCATCGCGGCTATGACAGCGACCACCCGCGCGTCGTCGGCGATGTCGGCAAGGCGGGCGTTGCCATCGACAGCGTCGAGGACATGAAGATCCTGTTCGACGGCATCCCGCTGGAGCAGATCTCCGTCTCCATGACCATGAACGGCGCCGTGATCCCGATCCTCGCCAATTTCATCGTCGCGGGCGAGGAACAGGGCGTGCCGCGGGCGAAGCTGTCGGGCACGATCCAGAACGACATCCTCAAGGAGTTCATGGTCCGCAACACCTACATCTATCCGCCCGAGCCCTCGATGCGGATCATCGCCGACATCATCGAGTACACGGCGAAGGAGATGCCGAAGTTCAACTCCATCTCCATTTCCGGCTACCACATGCAGGAAGCCGGGGCGACGCTGGTGCAGGAGCTGGCCTTCACCCTGGCGGACGGGCGCGAATATGTGCGCGCCGCGCTGAAGAAGGGGCTCGACGTCGACGCCTTCGCCGGGCGCCTGTCCTTCTTCTTCGCCATCGGCATGAACTTCTTCATGGAGGCGGCGAAGCTGCGCGCCGCGCGCCTGCTGTGGTCGCGCATCATGACGGAGTTCCAGCCGAAGAAGGCCTCCTCCCTGATGCTGCGCACCCACTGCCAGACCTCCGGCGTGTCGCTGCAGGAGCAGGACCCGTACAACAACATCGTGCGCACCGCCTTCGAGGCGATGTCGGCGGCGCTGGGCGGCACCCAGTCGCTGCACACCAACTCCTTCGACGAGGCCATCGCCCTGCCGACGGAGTTTTCCGCGCGCATCGCCCGCAACACCCAGCTGATCCTGCAGCACGAGACCGGCGTGACCAAGGTCGTCGACCCGCTGGCCGGCTCCTATTACGTGGAGAGCCTGACCAACGAGCTGGCCACCCGCGCCTGGGAGATCATCGAGCGCATCGAGGCCGAGGGCGGCATGACAGCGGCCGTCGACAAGGGCCTGCCCAAGCGGATGATCGAGGAGGCCGCGACCCGTCGCCAGGCCGCCGTCGACCGCGGCGACGAGGTGATCGTCGGCGTCAACCGGTTCCGCCTGGAGAACGAGGACGACATCGAGATCCTCGACATCGACAACAAGGCGGTGCGGGAGTCCCAGATCGCCCGCATCGAGCGCACCCGGCGCCAGCGCGATCCCCAGCGCGCGCAGGAGACCCTCGACGCGCTGCGCGAGGTCGCCCGCACGGGCCAGGGCAACATCCTGGAGGCCGCCGTGGAGGCGGCCCGCGCCCGCGCCACGCTCGGCGAGATTTCCGATGCGCTGCGCGAGGCCTTCGGCGACCACGAGGCGGTGCCGAAGGTGGTGCGCCATGTCTACGGGCCGGCCTATGAGGGCGAGCCGGAATACGAGACCCTGGTGCAGCGGCTCTCCGACTTTTCCGCCTCGCTCGGCGAGACGCCGCGCGTGCTGGTCGCCAAGCTCGGCCAGGACGGCCACGACCGCGGCGCCAAGGTGATCGCCTCGGCCTTCGGCGACATCGGCTTCGACGTCATCGCCGGCCCGCTGTTCCAGACGCCGGAAGAGGCGGCGGACCTTGCGGTGAAGAACAAGGTGCATGTGGTCGGCATGTCGTCGCTGGCCGCCGGCCACAAGACGCTGGCCCCGCAGCTGGTCGAGGCGCTGAAGGCGCGCGGCGCCTCCGACGTCATCGTCGTCGTCGGCGGCGTGATCCCGCGCCAGGACTACCAGTTCCTCAAGGATGCCGGCGTCTCGGCAATCTTCGGCCCCGGTTCCAACGTGCTCGATGCCGCCCGCTCGGTGCTCGATCTGATCGCCGGCCGCCGCCGCAACGTGGCGTAAGTCAAGGAGAAGGCGGGCCTTTCGGCCCGCCTCGCCCCTCGGCTCCAAGGCGGGCCGCACTGCACGAGCGGCACCGGCCGCAACGGCGCAAGACCCCTTCCCGTCTTATCCCTTCGCAGCAATAGCGCGGCGATTTCTGCGGCGACCCTTGACCCGCCCTGCCGGAAAGGTCATTTGACAGCGGCCATGCATTTGGGGGATCGTCCCGCGTCAGTCGCGCAGACCGTATCCGCTGCAAGGCGCCGTCCAGACGGGTCGGCGCACCCGTTTTCCTGTTTGGGGTCTCATGAATATCGTCATCGTGGAATCGCCGGCCAAGGCCAAGACCATCAACAAGTATCTTGGCTCAGACTATCAGGTCCTCGCCTCCTACGGCCATGTCCGCGACCTGCCCGCCAAGGACGGCTCGGTGCTGCCCGACGAAGATTTCGCAATGACCTGGGATGTCGATGCGAAGTCCCAGAAGCGCCTCAACGACATCGTCCGCGCCGTCAAGGATGCCGACCGCCTGATCCTCGCAACTGACCCCGACCGCGAGGGAGAGGCGATTTCCTGGCACGTGCTCGAGGTGCTGCGGCAGAAGAAGGCGCTGAAGGACAAGCCGGTCCAGCGCGTCGTCTTCAACGCCATCACCAAGAAGTCCGTCCTCGACGCGATGGCCAACCCGCGCGAGCTAGACGAGCCGCTGGTCGATGCCTACCTGGCCCGCCGCGCGCTCGACTATCTCGTCGGCTTCACCCTGTCGCCGGTGCTGTGGCGCAAGCTGCCGGGCGCCCGCTCGGCCGGCCGCGTGCAGTCCGTCGCCCTGCGCCTCGTCTGCGACCGCGAGGCGGAGATCGAGCGCTTCGTGCGCCAGGAATACTGGTCGGTGCTGGCCAATCTGAAGACCGCCGAGGGTGCGGCCTTCCAGGCGCGCATCGCCGCCTTCGAGGGCAAGAAGCTCGGCCGCCTCGACATCGCCAACGAGCAGCAGGCCGAGAAGATCGCCGCCTTCCTGCGCGCCGCCTCGCTGAAGGTCGCGAGCGTGGAATCGAAGCCGCAGCGCCGTCATCCGGCCGCCCCCTTCACCACCTCGACCCTGCAGCAGGAAGCCTCGCGCAAATACGGCTTTGCCGCTGCCCGCACCATGCAGATCGCCCAGAAGCTGTATGAAGGCGCCGATATCGGCGGCGAGACCGTCGGCCTCATCACCTACATGCGTACCGACGGCGTGCAGATCGCCGGCGAGGCCATTGCCTCCGCCCGCAAGGTGATCGGCAAGGACTACGGCGACAATTACGTGCCGGAGAAGCCGCGCCACTACTCCTCCAAGGCGAAGAACGCCCAGGAGGCGCACGAGGCGATCCGTCCGACCGACCTGACCCGCCGTCCGCGGGATGTCGCCCGCTATCTCGACCCCGACGCCGCCCGGCTCTACGAGCTGGTGTGGAAGCGCACCATCGCCTCGCAGATGGAATCCGCCGTGCTGGAGCGCACCACGGTCGATATCGACGCGACTGCCACCGGCGGCCCGGCGACCCTGCGCGCCACCGGCTCGGTCGTGCGCTTCGACGGCTTCCTCGCCCTTTACCAGGAGGGCCGCGACGACGAGGAAGACGAGGACGCCCGCCGCCTGCCCGCCATGAGCGAGGGCGAAAAGGTGGAGCGCCAGTCCATCGAGACGGCGCGGCACTTCACCGAGCCGCCCGCCCGCTTCACCGAGGCGACGCTCGTCAAGAAGATGGAAGAGCTCGGCATCGGCCGTCCCTCGACCTATGCTTCGACGCTGCAGACCCTGCGCGACCGCGACTACGTCAAGCTCGACGGCAAGCGCCTCGTCCCGGAAGACAAGGGCCGGCTCGTCACCGCGTTCCTGGAAAGCTTCTTCAACCGCTACGTGGAATACGATTTCACGGCGGCGCTGGAGGAAAAGCTCGACCGCATCTCGGCCGGCGAACTGTCGTGGAAGGACGTCTTGCGCGATTTCTGGAAGGACTTCTCCGGCTCGGTGCACGACACCAAGGACCTGCGCGTGTCGGAGGTGCTGGAAGCGCTGAACGAGATGCTGGCCGCCCACGTCTTCCCCGACACGGGCAATGGCGAGGATCCGCGCAAGTGCCCGGCCTGCGGCGCCGGCCGCCTGTCGCTGAAGGTCAGCCGCTTCGGCGCCTTCGTCGGCTGCTCCAACTACGACAAGGAGAAGCTGGAGGGGAAGGTTCCCAACGAGAACCCGCCCCATTGCGGCTATACGCGCCAGCTGTCGGCGGGCGGCGGCGAAGAGGGCGAGGCGGAAATCGCCGACGGTCCGAAGCTGCTCGGCCAGGACCCGGAGACCGGGCTCGACGTGACGCTGCGCTCGGGCCGCTTCGGCCCCTATGTGCAGCTCGGCGAGGAAGCCAAGCCCAAGCGCGCCTCGCTGCCGCGCGGCTGGCAGGTCGCCGAGATGGATCTCGACAAGGCCTTGCAGCTGCTGTCGCTGCCGCGCGAGGTCGGTCCGCATCCCGAAGACGGCAAGACGATCTCCGCCGGCATCGGCCGCTACGGACCCTTCGTGCTGCATGACGGCACCTATGCCAACCTGGAAAGCGCCGACGAGGTGTTCTCCGTCGGCATCAACCGCGCGGTCGACGCGCTCGCCCAGAAGCGGGCCAAGACCTCGCGCGGACGCGCCGGGGCCGCCCCGCTGAAGGAGCTCGGCGCGCATCCGGACGGCGGGCCGATCACCGTGCAGGACGGCCGCTACGGGCCTTACGTGAAGTGGGCCAAGGTCAACGCCACCCTGCCCAAGGGCAAGGACCCGATGTCGGTGACGCTGGAAGAGGCGATCGAGATCGTCAACGCCAAGGCCGGCACGACGGGCAAGGGCGCGAAGAAGGCAGCGCCCAAGAAGGCTCCGGCCAAGAAGGCCGCTGCCAAGGAGCCGGCGGCCAAGAAGACGGCCGCGAAGAAGCCCGCCGCAAAGAAGACGGCAGCGAAGCCGAAGAAGGCGAGCGCTGCCGCGGATGGCGCTGCTTGACCACCAAGGGGCCGAAACGTCCGCGCACGGCGAAAAAGGGCGAAAAGACCAAGGGCGCGGCGGAGCTGCCGAGCCGTGACGCGATCATGGCCTTCCTCGCCGACAATCCCGGCATGGCCGGCAAGCGCGAGATCGCGCGGCATTTCGGCATCACGGGCGGCGCCCGCATCTACCTGAAGCGCCTGCTGCGCGAGATGGCCGACGACGGGCTGCTGGAAAAGCGGCAGAAGCGCCTGTCGCGCCCCGGCGACCTGCCGCCGGTGCTGGTGGTGCTGGTCACCGGCCGCGACAGCGACGGCGAGCTGCTGGCCGAGCCGGCAAGCTGGGACGTGGACGAGCACGGGACCGCGCCGCGCATCCTGGTGCTGCCCGACCCGCGCAAGTCCGACATGCGCGCCCCCGGCCTCGGCGACCGGCTCCTGGTGCGCCTGACCGAAGATCCGACCGGCGAGGAAGCGACCCGCGCGGGCCGCATCATCAAGCTGCTCGACCGCCAGGCCTCGGCCGTGCTCGGCATCCTGCGCCAGGCGGGCGGACGCACCTTCCTGGAGCCGATCGACCGCAAGCAGAAGGAACTCGAGATCGACACGAGCGATCTCAAGGGCGCGGCAGACGGCGATCTCGTCGGCGCGCAGGTCACCAAGGTCGGCCGCTACGGGCTGCCGCGCGGGCGCATCGTCCGCCGCATCGGCGCCATGCATTCGGAAATGGCGGTCTCCGAGATCGCCCTGCACACCCACGGCATCCCGCACGACTTCCCCGACCGGGTGATCGAGGCCGCGGAGAACGCCAAGCCCGCGACGCTCTCGGGCCGCGAGGACTGGCGCAAGCTGCCGCTGATCACCATCGACCCGGCCGACGCCAAGGACCACGACGACGCGGTGCATGCGGTGGCCGACGAGGACCCGGCCAACGAGGGCGGCCATGTCGCCACCGTCGCCATCGCGGACGTGGCCTATTACGTCCGCCCTGGCGAGCCGCTCGACCGCGAGGCGCATCTGCGCGGCAACTCGGTCTATTTCCCCGACCGGGTGATCCCGATGCTGCCCGAGGCGCTGTCCAACGGCCTGTGCTCGCTGAAGGAAGGCGAGGACCGCCCGGCCATGGCCGTGCGCATGGTCTTCGACAAGGACGGGCGCAAGCTGCGCCACAGCTTCCACCGGGTGACGATGCGCTCGGCGCTGAAGATCTCCTACGACAAGGCGCAGGCCGCCATCGACGGCGAGCCCGGCATCGTCGCCGATGCGGTGCTGGAAGAGATCCTGAAGCCGCTCTGGGCCGCCTATGCGTGCCTGAAGCGCGGCCGCGAGGCGCGCGAGCCGCTTGATCTCGACCTGCCCGAGCGCAAGATCCGCCTGAAGCCGGACGGCACGGTGGACGGCGTCTACGTGCCCAACCGCCTCGACGCGCACAAGCTGATCGAGGAGTTCATGATCCAGGCCAACGTGGCGGCAGCCGAGACGCTGGAGCAGCACGGCGTGCCCCTGCTCTACCGCGTCCACGACGCCTCGAGCCCGGAGAAGCTGGAAGCGCTGAAGGAGTTCCTGGGGACGCTCAGCATCCGCCTCGCCTCCGGCGGCGGCATCCGCCCGGCGGCGTTCAACGGCATCCTGAAGAAGGTCGTGGGCACGCCCGAGGCCGAACTGGTCAACCAGGTGATCCTGCGCAGCCAGGCCCAGGCGGAATACTCGCCGCAGAACATCGGCCATTTCGGCCTCAACCTGCGCCGCTACGCCCATTTCACCTCGCCGATTCGCCGCTATGCGGATCTCATCGTCCATCGCGGCCTGATCCGGGCGCTGAAGCTGGGCGACGACGGGCTGCCGGACGGAATGGAGGGCAAGCTGGAGATGATCGGCGCGGACGTGTCCGCCGCCGAGCGCCGGGCGATGCTGGCGGAGCGCGACACGGTCGACCGGCTGATCGCCCTGTGGCTGGCCGACCAGGTCGGCACCCGTTTCAACGGACGGATCTCCGGCGTCGTCAAGTCAGGCCTGTTTGTCCGCCTCGACGACACCGGTGCGGACGGTTTCGTGCCCGCTTCGACCATCGGCGACGACTACTACCATTACGACGAATCGTCGCATTCGATGAGCGGCAGAACCACAGGCGAAACCTACTCTCTCGGGGATCGGGTGGAGGTTCGGCTGGTCGAGGCGGCCCCTTATGCAGGTGCCCTGCGGTTTGAACTTTTGAGCGAAGGTCACTATCACAAGAGACGGAGTGCGCGCGAGCGCACCATGGAGCGCAACCGCAAGCACACGAGCGGCGGCGCCGGCCGCTCCCCGTCGAAGGGTCGGCCATCGAAAGGACGGCGCAAATGACAGTCACCTATGCAGGCTCGGCCGAGCTGGCGGGCGTAATTCCCGCGGCGGGCGCTTCGGTTGCCAAGCCCAAGCGCGATGTCGGCCGCGCCATGATGTTCGGCGCCAAGGGGCGCTGCCCGGCCTGCGGAGCGGGGCGCCTCTACGGCAAGTACCTGAAGGTCGAGCCGGTCTGCGCCTCTTGCGGCGAGGAACTGCACCACCACCGCGCCGACGACGCCCCGCCCTATTTCACGATCTTCGTGGTCGGCCACGTGGTGCTGCCGATCGCGCTGGCGGTCGAGATGGCGATGATGCCGCCGATGTGGCTGCACGCGGTGCTGTGGCTGCCGCTGATCGTCATCATGACGCTGGCCTGCCTGCCGCCGATCAAGGGCGCGCTGATCGGCCTGCAATGGGCCAATTACATGCACGGCTTCGACCCGAACGCCATCGGCGACGACGAGCCGGCCTACGACTTCGGCGGGGACGGCTCCCGCACATGAACGAGTTCCTGGTGCGCCGGCTGTCCGAGGCCGAGCGGCAGACGAACAACCCCAACCTGCGGCCGAAGGATGCGGCGACGCTGCTCGTGCTCGACCGCAAGGAGGACGGGAATCACCGCGTTCTGATGGGGCGCCGCCACATGCGGCACCGATTCATGCCCGGCATGTTCGTGTTTCCCGGCGGCCGGGTCGACCCGGCCGACAGCCGCGTGCCGATCGCCGGCGACTATCATCCGGGCGTTGCCGAAAAGCTGCTCCACGCGATGAAGGGGCCCAAGACGCAGGCCCGCGCCCGCGCGTTCACCGTCGCCGCTGTGCGCGAGACCTACGAGGAGGCCGGCCTGCTGGTCGGCACGCCCAGCGAGCTTGCCTGGCAGGGCAGCGGCGATATGGCCGCGTTCTCCGACCGGCGCCTGCTGCCGGACCTGTCGCCGGTGCGCCTGATTGCCCGCGCGATCACCCCTCCCCGCCGGCCGCGCCGCTTCGACACGCGGTTTCTGGCGGTTTTCGCCGATGCGGTGGCCGACCGCCTGCCTTCGGGCACCGGTCCCTCGGGCGAGCTGGAGGACGTCCACTGGCTGACGCTGGAGGAGGCCAAGTCGCTGGAACTGCCGACGATCACGCTGACGATCATCGAGGAGCTGCAGGCGCGTCTTGCGGACGATCCCGAGCTCGACCCGGCCCATCCGGTGCCGTTCTACTACTGGCGCGGCCAGGGTTTCGTGCGCGAGGAGATCTGACGCGCGGATCTGCGTGCGAAACCCAGGGACGGCCGTTGCCTTCCCGCTTGACTTTGGGCGCGCGGAACGTATGTTGCGCGCACAGTTTTCCAAGATTACCCGGTGGAGCGTCTTCTCCGAAGAAACGGAGGCTCCGACGTATGGCCGGACACAAGTGCAAGGACAAGAACGATGGCCAAGGCGACCACCATCAAGATCAAGCTGCTGTCGACGGCTGACACCGGCTTCTTTTACGTGACCAAGAAGAACTCCCGCACGATGACCGACAAGATGGTCCAGCGGAAGTACGACCCGGTTGCGAAGAAGCACGTCGAGTTCCGCGAAGCCAAGATCAAGTAAGATCTCGCGCTCGCGCGGCTCTGCCGGCAAAGGCCCCTTCGGGGGCCTTTTTTGCGTCTGCATGCCCTGTTCTCTGCGTCTGCATGCCGGAGACGAAGACGCATCCCGTTGCGAGAGGGTGCGCGTGGCCTGAGTCGGGTTCTGCGGAGATGTCGGGATGCTGAGCGAAAGGCGATCGGCGTCCCTGCGGGACACGAGGAGGCCACTCCAAACCCGGGGGGACGCCGATCAGGCCCACGGTGTCAGGAGATGCGGCGGACCTGAACTTTCCGTGGGTCATCTTGCGCGGGCCCTGCCGATAACAGCAAAGCCGGCAAGATAACGAGGCGCCGATCCGAGGACCTGTCACCATCGATTGCTTTGAGAGTACCTGAAAGGCCCGTCGAATCAACATACTCGCCGAGATCGTTAAGAGTTTCTTTTCATTTTATGTAAATAAGTTCGGTTAACAGGCCGAAGTCGCAAGATTGTTGCGCAAGGTGACGTCGACGTGATCGATTCGCCCCTTTGCGGGGCGACACGCGCGGCCGAAACCGGGCCGATGCGCGGGCCCGCCGGCCCTCGTTCCTCCCCCCTCGCACATCCAGTTGCGCAAGGCCCGCGCCGCAGATAAGGAAAAGGCGCCGTGGGGGGCGGCAGTATCAGCCTTCCGTGCGGCATCGTTTCAGCCGAACGGAACCGCCTCATGAAACAGTGCCTCGCCGCCGTCCTCCTGATCCTTGCCGCAGGCCTTCTTGCGGGCTGCGAGACGGTGTCCAAGGAACAATGCGTTGCCGGCGACTGGAGCGAGATCGGCCGCGCCCATGCAGCGCAGGGCTACCCCTCCTCCCGCTTCGAGGATGTCGCCAAGGATTGCGGCCGGCATGGGATCACCCCGGACCCGCAGGCCTATATGAGCGGCTGGGACAAGGGCGTGCAGCTCTATTGCACCCCGCTCAACGGCTTCAACCTCGGCCGCCAGAACACCAGCCTGTCGCCGATCTGCCCGCCGAACCTTGCCGGCGAGGCCGAACGCGCCCACCGGCTCGGCAAGCGGATCTGGACGACTCGCGACAAGGTCACCCAGCTGGAGCGGCGGATCGACGACCGCCAGCGCGAGATCGACCGCCTGCGCTCCGAACTGGACCGGCTCGACTGCCGCGACAAGACGGGCGACGAGCGCATCGCCTGCCGCGACCGCCAGAACGACCTGCGCCAAAGGGTGCAGGATTCGCGCTTCGAGATGCAGGATGCCCGCTTCGAGCTGAACGACCGCCGGCGCGACTACGAGCTGACGCTGGCGCAGGTGGACGAGGAAGCCCGCCGCACCATTCCCGGCTACCAGCAGTAGGCAAGGGCCTCTAGCCTAGTGTGGCGAATTTGAAATACGCCTCGTTTTGGCAGCACACCCAGAGCGTATTTCGAATTCGAAAACCACACTAGAAACATAAACTTGCTAGTCACCTTTTTGAATCTGAAGTTCGTTCAGAGCATGCCGGGAAATGCGACGAACTTCAGATTCGGGTGACTAAGGCCTGTGGGGATTCAGGATTCCCATTTTGCCGGAGATGTGATTCACACTCCGGATGGAACGCTTCGTACTGACCGACGCCCAATGGGCGAAGATGGAACCGCACTGTTTGGGCAAGCCGACGGACCCTGGACGCAGCGGGGGTAACAACCGACTGTTCATGGAGGCGGTGCTGTGGATTGCTCGCACGGGTAGTCCGTGGCGTGATCTGCCTGCCATGTTCGGCAACTGGAGTACGGCGTTCCGGCGGTTCAGCGACTGGCGCAAAGCCGACGTTTTCAAGCGGATTTTCGATGCTCTGTCGGATGAGCCGGACATGGAATACGCCATGATTGATGCCACCATCGTCAAGGTTCACCGGCACGGTCAGGGCGCAAAAGGGGGACTCAGAGCCAGGCCATAGGCCGCTCCAAAGGCGGCATGACGACCAAGGTTCTGGCCCTGACTGATGGGCTCGGGAACCTTGTCCGCTTCCGCCTGATGCCCGGCCACCGCTTCGACACCGTTGGCGTTGCCCCGCTCATCGACGGCGTCGAGTTCGGAGCTCTGCTCGCTGACAAGGCTTTCGATAGCAACGACATTGTCGCCAACCTCAATGAACGCGGCGCGAAGATCGTCATCTCGCAGCACCCACGCCGCGCCAAGCCCATCCCGCTCGACGTCGAGATGTACAAATGGCGCCATCTGATCGAAAACTTCTTCTGCAAACTCAAGGAGTTCAAACGCATCGCCATGCGCGCCTGCAAAACCGATCAGAGCTTCGAGGCCATGATCTACCTCACCGCCGCCGTCATCAACTCACGATGAATCCCCACAGGCCTTAGCCGATGCGCGCGGTGCGGCCGGGCGTGGTGCCGGGCAGCGGCGCGGCCGAAGCGTGCCCCTCGGCGTTGCTCTCGCCCGCATCCAGCTCGACGCGGTTGCGGCCCTCGGCCTTGGCCCGGTAGAGGGCCTGGTCGGCGCGCTTCAGCATGGCCGGACCGCTGTCGCCCCGCCCCTGGAACGCGGCAACGCCGATGCTCACGGTCACCAGCATTTCGTCGGCGGACGGCAGGGAGAACGGCTCCGCCTCGATGATCTTGCGCAGGCGCTCGGCAATGCCGGCGGCCTTGTCCAGATCGGTCTCCGGCATCAGCATGACGAATTCCTCGCCGCCGAACCGGCAGGCGAGATCGAGGCTGCGGGTGTGCGAGCGCAGGCGCCGCGCCACGTCGCGGATCACCCCGTCGCCGGCATCGTGCCCGTGCAGGTCGTTGATCCGCTTGAAATGGTCGATATCGACCAGCATCAAGGCCAGCGGCAGGCCGGCCTCGGCCGCCTGGCGCAGTTCGCTCGCCAGATGCGTTTCCAGGTAGCGCCGGTTGCGCAGGCCCGACAGCGGATCGGTGACCGCCATCGCCAGGGTCTGCTCCACATCGGCGGCCAGCCGGTCCGTCGCCCGCTTGCGGCTGACCTGCGTGCGCACGCGGATCGCAAGCTCGGTCTTGTCGATGGGGCGCACGACATGGTCGTTGACGCCGAGGTCGAGCGCCCGCGTCACCCGCGCCGTATCGTCCGGATCGGCGATCAGCACGACGGGCACCAGCCGCGTGCGCTCGAGCGAGCGCAGCTGCGAGACGAGGCGCAGGGCGTCGTAGCCGGCAAGACGGAGATTGATGAGGATCGTGTCGTAGGCCCCGTTGGAGGCCGACAGCAGCGCCTGCGCGGCCGACGGCTCCACCGCCACGTCGTAGTCGCGCGAGAGCGCGGCGGCGAGCCGTTCGGCGGAGACGGGACTGTCGTCGACGATGAGGACGCTGCCGGGCGCCTCGCCGGCCGGATCGAAGTCGCTGGCAAGGCCGAATTGCGAACCGGTCTGGGCGCGCAGGCGCAGCTCGTCGGTCAGCCGCTTGAGGCCGATGAGATTGCGCACCCGCGCCACCAGCGCGACATCGTTGACCGGCTTGCTGAGAAATTCGTCGGCCCCGGCGCGCAGGCCTCGGATCCGGTCTTCCGAGCGGTCGAGCGCGGTGATCAGGACGACGGGGATATGGGCAAGGCGGGGATCGGTCTTGATTCGCCGGCAAACCTCGAACCCGTCGAGGCCGGGCATCATCACATCGAGCAGGACGATATCGCAGGGCCAGTCGGCGAGAATTTCCAGCGCGTCCGCGCCGCTCACGGCGGAGCGGACCTCGAAATACTCGGCACCGAGCCGGGCTTCCAGAAGCCTCACATTCGCCTTGACGTCGTCGACAACGAGAATGCGCCCGCTCATGCCCCGCCCGTTGGCCCTCGTCGGTTGATCAGTCGCCCAGATAGGAACGCACGGTTTCCAGGAACTTGGCGACCGAGATCGGCTTGGAAATATAGGCCTCGCAGCCCCCCTGGCGGATTCGCTCCTCATCCCCCTTCATGGCGAAGGCGGTGACGGCGATGACCGGGATGGTCTTGAGATCGTCGTCTTCCTTGATCCATTTCGTGACTTCGAGCCCGGAAACCTCCGGCAGCTGGATATCCATGAGAATCAGCTGCGGGCGGTGCTCACGCGCAAGCTCCAACGCCTCCATTCCCGTCCGGGTCTGGAGCGTCTGGTAGCCGTGGGCCTCCAGAAGATCATGAAACAGCTTCATGTTGAGTTCGTTATCCTCAACAATCAGCACGGTTTTAGCCATAGTATTCGCCTTCGTCCCCGCGCCCGGCCTACCCGCGGCTCACGTTCCGGCACCTTGCAGCGCCGGGTTGGCGAGAGCGTGACTGGCGTCGGCCCCTTACCCACGATAGGTACCATATATCGTAGAGGGAATTCGTTTCGGAAAGGCAAACGCGAATGATTGGGCGGCATTCATCCCGGCTGGGGTCGCAGGAAGCGGAGGCGATCGCCACGGACGCCCTTGGCTACCTCGCCTCGGACATGGAGCATCTCGGCCGTTTCCTGGCCCTGGCGGGCATCGGCCCGGCGGATCTCAGGGACGCGGCGAGCGAGCCCGGCTTCCTGATCGGGGTGCTGGAGTTCTACATGGGCCACGAGGCCCTGCTGCTGGCCTTTTGCGAGGCGCGCGGCCTGCGCCCGACCACCATCGCCACCGCCCGCCACGCGCTCGATACCGCCCATGGCGACGGTACCTTCGGGGAGAGCGGCGAATGAGCGCGCCGACGCCGGTGCTGCCGGCAACGCTCGACCAGATCCGCCAGCTGCACGAGACGGCCCCTGCCCGCCCCGGACGCCCGCTCGTCATCTGCGACGTCGACGAGGTGGTGCTGCTGTTCCTCGCCCATCTGGAGGAGCATATGGGCCGCTCGGGCCACCGCTTTCTCAGCCACGAGTACAAGCTCACCGGCAACATCGCCGATGCGGCCGGCACGCTGCTGGAGGCGACCGTGGTGCGGGCGCTGATCCAGGCCTTCTTCGACGAATGGGTCGAGCTGCAGAAGCCGGTGCCGGGCGCCGCCGATGCGCTGGCAAGCCTTGCCGGGGCCGCCGACGTGGTGTTCCTCACCAACCTGCCCGGCGACTGGAACCGCGAGGGGCGCATCCGCACGCTGACCAGCCACGGCATGGCCTATCCGCTGGTCACCAATTCCGGCCCCAAGGGCGGGGCCGTGGCGGCCCTTGCCGCCGGACGCAGCGCGCCGGTCGTCTTCATCGACGACAGCCCCTCCAACATCCGCTCGGTGCGCGACAGCCACGCAGGCAGCACCCTGGTGCATTTCATCGCCGACCAGCGCTTCTTCGCCGGGGCGGAGGATATCGAGGGAACCGGCCTGAAGACCCATGACTGGGGCACGGCGACCACGTATATTCGGCAGGTGATCGGCGGCTGAGAGCCTACCCCGCCGCCGAACGACCGGAGCCGCGGGACATGTCGGGCGCAGTGCCTGTTGGGGGACGTATAGCGGGCAGCGCCGGGGCAATCCGCGCCGGCACGGTCCTGTGCCGCGACTGCCTGACCCGGGCGCCGGCGGCGATGCGCGGCACGTCTCTGCGCTGCCGCGCCTGCGGCAGCCCGCGCGTGCTCTCCCATCCCGAGCTCGACAGCCTGTCGATTGCCCATATCGACTGCGATGCCTTCTACGCCTCGGTGGAAAAGCGCGACAACCCGGAGCTGATCGACCGGCCGCTGATCATCGGCGGCGGTACGCGCGGCGTCGTCTCGACCTGCTGCTACATCGCCCGCATCAACGGCGTGCGCTCGGCCATGCCGATGTTCAAGGCGCGCGAATTGTGCCCGGACGCGGTGGTGATCAAGCCCGACATGGCGAAATATGCCCGCGTCGGCCGCGACATTCGCGAGCGCATGCGCACGCTGACGCCGCTGGTCGAGCCGCTCTCCATCGACGAGGCGTTTCTCGACCTGACCGGCACCGAGCGGCTGCATCACGCGAGCCCGGCGGAAACACTCGCCCGCTTCGCCCGCTCCATCGAGGAGGAGGTCGGCGTCACCGTTTCCGTCGGGCTGGCGCCCAACAAGTTCCTGGCCAAGATCGCCTCCGATCTCGACAAGCCGCGCGGCTTTTCGGTGATCGGCGCGGCCGAGGCGGTGAGCTTCCTGGCGGAGCAGTCCATCGGGCTGATCTGGGGTGTCGGCAAGGTGTTCCAGCAAAAGCTCGCCGCCGACGGGCTGACCACCATCGGCCAGTTGCAGAAGATGGAGGCGGTGGACCTTGCCCGGCGCTACGGCGCGATGGGCCTGAGGCTCGCCAGCCTTGCCCATGGCCGCGACGACCGGCCGGTCTCGGCGACACGCGAGACCAAGAGCGTGTCGAGCGAGACGACCTTCGACACCGACATTTCCGACGTTGCGCGGCTGCGCGCCATCCTGCGGCGGCTTTCGGAAGAAGTCTCGACGCGGCTGAAGGCGGCGGATCTTGCCGGGCGCACGGTGACGCTGAAGCTGAAGACGCCGGACTTTCGCATCATCACCCGCTCGCGCAGCCTCTCCGATCCGACGCAGCTCGCCGACCGGATCTTCCGCACCGGCGAGGACCTGCTGAAGGGAGCGGCGGAGGGAAAGCGCTTCCGCCTGATCGGCATCGGCGTGTCGGAACTGACGGACGGAACGCGGGCAGACCCCGAGGATCTGGTCGACCCGGTCGCCGGCCAGCGCGCCCGGGCCGAGCGGGCCATCGACGCGCTGCGCTCGAAATTCGGCAAACAGGCGGTGGAGCTGGGCCTCACCAAGGCCGGCGATCCGCGCCGGCAGCGCGACCGCTAGCGGCGAAAGGCCTTACCGGGCCTCCTCGTCCGCAGCTTCCTTCTGGCGCAGCGCCTTCAGCCGGGAAATCAGCGTCCGCGCACCGAGCAGGATATGCGTCGTCAGGTGCTCGCGGGCAGCGGCAACGTCGCCCTTGCGGCACAGTTCCACCAGCATCCGGTGCTCGCGGCTCATCCGCTCGCGCCCGCCGGTCAACCGGATCGGCAGGGGAAAGTGCCGGTAGGCATTGCGGTAGAGCTTGTGCACCAGCTCCAGCGTGCGCGGCCGGTTCGCCGGCGCGTAGAGCGCCGCGTGAAAGCGCCAGTTGAGATCGGACCAGGTCTCGTCGCGCGGATCGCTCTCCATCTCCGCCACCAGCGCTTCGGCGCGCGCATAGTCCCGCTCGCCGAGGATCGGGATGGCCTGCTCCAGCAGCCAGCCCTCCAGCTGGGCGCGGATCTCGTAGGTCTCCTCCAGATCGTCGACCGAAAGCCCCGAGACCACCGCCCCCTTGTTGGTGACCAGGGTCACCAGGCCTTCGGCCTCCAGCTGGTGCAGCGCCTCGCGCACCGGCACGCGGCTGACGCCCAGCTCGCTCGCCAGCTTCTCCTGCCGCAGCTGCGCCCCCTCCGGCAGGTCGCCGCTCAGGATGCGCTCGCGCAGCCGGTCGACCACCTGGGCGCTCGTCGTCTTGCGGCGCCCGGTCGGAGCCTCGCCCGATGCGGGCCCCGCTACGGTCCCTGATGCTGCACTCGATGTCATCGGCAGAACGCGCCTTTGTTGCGGTGTCGGTCGGGCAAGGCATAGCCCGTTGCCCGCCGCGATGATAGCAGCCTTTACGGCTCGAAAAAATTGAATCCAATTTCTAAAATTATCTGCCATAATGACGCTCTCGCATCTGACAGGAATCGGAAATTTCGTAGAAAAACCGCGGAAATTTGCGCTGATTTCCTCGAAATAAACTGGATACAATATGAGAGAAGCAAACGCTAAAACACAGGCCAAGCCGGCATGATCGTCGTCTCCAACAACGAAGGAGGCTGCGGAATTCCGACGACGGCGCAGCTGCTGGCCGAGGGCCGCTCCGCGCTCGACGCGCTCGAGGCGGGCCTGCGCCTGGTCGAGGCGGACGAGAGCGTGCGCACCGTCGGCCGCGGCGGCTGGCCCAACCTGCTGGGCACGGTCGAGCTGGACGCCTCGGTCATGGACGGGACGACGTTCCGCACCGGCGCGGTCGGCGCCCTCACCGGCTTCCTGCACCCGGTCTCCATCGCCCGCCAGGTGATGGAGCAGCTGCCGCACGAGTTCCTTGTCGGCGAAGGCGCCATGCGCTTTGCCCGCGAGATCGGCGCGGAGGCCGGGGAGCTCTTGATGCCGCACGCGGAAAACGCCTGGAACCGCTGGTTCGCCACCGAGGTCGGCGAGGCGGAGCGGCGGGACTGGCCGAACGTGCCCATGCGCGAGCTGTGCAAGCAGGCGATCGACCCGGAGCTCGGCCGCGACACGACGGTGTTTCTCGGCCAGGACCGCAACCGCGACATCGCCGCGGCGACCAGCACCTCAGGCTGGGGCTGGAAGTATCCGGGGCGCCTCGGCGACAGCCCGGTGATCGGCGCCGGCTCCTACGCGGACAGCCGCCATGGCGCCTGCGCCTGCACCGGCGTCGGCGAGATGACCATCCGCTGCGGCACCGCCCGCGCGGTGGTGCTCTACATGAAGATGGGCATGACCGTCGGAGAGGCGGTGGATGCCGCCGTCGACGACATGCGCGCCCTCAAGGGCGGGCTGATCGGCCGCGTCACCATCCACGCCATCGACGCGCAAGGACATCACAAGGTCGTCGCGGTCAACGGACTTCCCGAAAACCACTACTGGATCTGGCGCGAAGGCGACGCCGCCCCGCGCGCCGAACCGGCGGAAATCATCCCCATCAGCGACGACCCCACCCCGAGGCCAACGGCGCATGGCCGCTACGAGGTCATGGACCTGTAGCGCTTGCCGCCAGCGGAAGGGCGCGGGAAAGGCCCGCTCCCTCGAACTGACAACAAGACCCAACCGGAGAACATGGAATGGCATCAACAGGCATCAAGCTGGCCATGGCCGCAGTGGCGGGAACGCTGCTGCTCGGCAATGCGGCGCTGGCGAAGGGCACGCTCGACATCGTCAAGGAGCGCGGACGGCTGGTCTGCGGAACCAGCACCGGCATCGCCGGGTTCAGCATGGCCGACGACAAGGGCGAGTGGACCGGCCTCGACGTCGACGTCTGCCGGGCGCTGGCGGCGGCGATCTTCGACGATCCGCAGAAGGCGGACTTCGTGCCGCTGTCGAGCAAGGACCGCCTCGTGGCGCTGCAGACCGGCGAGATCGACGTGCTGCCGCGCACCACGACCTGGACGCTCGGCCGGGACTCCGGCATCGGCCTCGACTTCACCGCCGTCAACTACTACGACGGCCAGGGCTTCCAGGTGCGCCGCGACCTCGGCGTGGAATCGATCCGCGAGCTGAACGGCGCCTCGATCTGCACCGTGCAGGGCACCACCAACGAGCTGAACCTTGCCGACTATTTCCGTGTCAACAACATGGACTACCAGCTCGTCACCTTCCAGAGCATCGACGACACGGTGAAGGCCTATGAGAGCAAGCGCTGCGACGCGCTGACGACCGACATGTCGCAGCTCGTCTCCTACCGCCTGAAGATGGCCGAACCGGACGCGCACATGCTGCTGCCCGGCGTCATCTCCAAGGAGCCGCTCGGCCCCTATGTCCGCCAGGGCGACGACGAGTGGTTCGATATCGTCCGCTGGACGGTCTTCGCGATGGTCAATGCCGAGGAGCTCGGCGTCACCAAGGCGAATGTCGAAGAGCTTGTCGCCACCAGCGACAACCCGGAGATCCGCCGCCTGCTCGGCCTCGACGGCGAGTTCGGCAAGTCCCTTGGCCTGACCAACGACTGGGTCGCACGGATCGTCCGCCATGTCGGCAATTACGGAGAGTCCTTCGACCGGAACCTGGGCACCGGCAGCCCGATGCAGCTGCCGCGCGGCGTCAACGCGCTGTGGTCGCAGGGCGGCATCCAGTTCGCGCCCCCGATCCGCTGATCGACCGCTGATCTACCCCTGAAAACCAGGTGCGGGCGGGTTCGCCTGCCCGCACCCCCGAAGACCTACCGGTCGCACTCGCCGGCCTGCATCCGCGTCATCTCGACGAGGTTTCCGCGCAGCTCGAAGTCGCCGTAGTCCAGCACCAGCCGCCGGCTGACGCCGTTGTCGTAGAGCAGGAAGCTGAGCTGGTAGATCGGCGTGCGCTCGCCGCCATCGCCCTTGCTCTCGTCGAAATAGGAAATCGTCACCGGCCAGTGGGCGCTCGCGCCGATCTCGCCGACGGCGGCCGCGTCGTCGCGCCCGACATCGCCTGCGCCCTCGCGCCGCGGACCGATCACCGCCGTGGTCTCGTAGACCTTCTCGCCGGTCTCCGAACCGTCGAAGAGATCGGCGACGAAGATCGTCTTCCCCTCCTGCGCCTGTCCCAGCATGGTGACCAGGTGCTCGGTCGGGAACAGGACCTTGCGCTTCAGCGCGACCTGGTTGTCCTTCGGCTTCTTCACGTCGATGTCGATGCCGCCGTCCACACGCTCGGCCCGCCCCTGCGTCTCCTCGCTGAGCTGCTGGTTGACGAAGGTCTTGGAGACGAACTGGAAGCTCTTTCCGGCCGGCTCCTCGAAGGAGCTGTTCTGCAGGTCGGTGACGCGGCTGTTGCCGCCCTCGTCGGCAACCTGCGTGACGAAACGGAACGCGACGCTGTAGCCCTCGCAGGCATTGCCCGTGAACTCGTAGACCATGCGCCCGCGCACGGCCGTCATGCCGGTCGCTTCGGCGCTGTCCGTCAGTCCGAGATCGTAGACGGCGCGATGCGGCTGCAGCTGAACGCCGGCAAGGGCCGCCCCGGGTGCGCCGGCAATCGCCAGGAGGACGCCGAGCCCGGCCATGGCGAGCGGGCGCGTCCAGTGGGTGTGACACATGAAGCTTGTCTCCTTGGAGCAATCCGAGGTCCTACTCTTGCCCATCCGGCGCGCGCCGACCAGACCCATTCGTCCCGCGTGCGCGACAGCCGCGCCGATCATCCACCCGTTTCTCCCGCACCGGCCCGGCAGGCGGCTTGATGCCTCCCCGGATTTGGGCCAATGTCGCCGCCGACAATCCAAAGGAGGACTGCAATGCCGGGTCAGATCGAGGCGCGTATCGCCGAACTGGGCGTCACCCTTCCGCAGGCGGCGGCGCCGGCGGCCAACTACGTGCCCTTCGTGCGCACGGGCAACCAGCTGTTCATCTCCGGCCAGATCCCGATGGGTCCGGACGGCATCCAGTTCCAGGGCAAGCTCGGCGCCGGCACCTCGATCGAGGACGGCCAGGCCGCCGCACGCCTTTGCGCCATCAACCTGCTGGCCCAGGCCAAGGCCGCGCTCGGCGACCTCGACAAGGTCGTGCGCCTCGTCAAGATCGTCGGCTTCGTCAACTCCGCTCCCGACTTCGGCGACCAGCCGAAGGTGATGAACGGCGCTTCCGACTTCCTCGTCGAGGCGCTCGGCGACCGCGGCCGCCATGCCCGTTCGGCCGTCGGCGTTGCCGGCCTGCCCTTCGGCGTCGCCGTCGAGGTCGAGGCGGTGTTCGAGGTCGAGTAAGACGGCACAGGGACGGCGGACACCACGATGCGTGACATTTCCTGGCTGACCAGCCGTCCCATCGCCCATCGCGGCTATCACGACAAGTCGCGCGGCTGCCTCGAGAACAGCGCGAGCGCCGTTCAGGCAGCCATCGACAAGGGCTTCGCCATCGAGGTCGACCTGCAGCAGAGCGCCGACGACGTGCCCATCGTCTTCCATGACGACACGCTGGACCGGCTGACCTTCGAAAGCGGGCCGGTGCGCCAGCGCAGCGCCGCGGAACTCACCCGCATCGCCTTGCGCGGCACGCAAGACCGGCTATGGACGCTGGACGACCTGCTCGCCCAGACGGACGGCAAGGCCGGTCTTTGCATCGAGATCAAGTCGCGCTTCGGCCGCACGCCGGAGCGCGACTTCATCGCCTCCATCGCCGCGAGCCTTGCCCGCTATACCGGCCCGGTCGCGGTGAAGTCCTTCGACCCGGAAATGCTCGCCCTCATGCGCGAGGCCGCCCCCGACATTCCGCGCGGCGCGCTCGGCGACGGCGCCCGCGACCTGAAGGAATGGGGCCGCGCCAGCCGCGTCGATCGCTTCGCCCTGCGCCACTTTCTGCACAGCGTCCGCACCCGGCCGAGCTTCGTCTCCTACTGGGTGAAGGACCTGCCGGCGCTCGCCCCGACGGTCCTTCGCAAGGCCTTCGGCCTGCCGCTGATCGCCTGGACGGTGCGCACGCCGGAGGACCTTACCCGCGCCCGCGCCTTCGCCGACCAGATCGTCTTCGAAGGCTTCGATCCGGACGCAGCCCCCTCCTCCTGACGCGATGCCTGACACGCCGCCTTTGCAGCACGCGTGCGGCGCACTAGATGTGAGGAACGAGTTCCCCATCCGGCCGGCAGCGCTTCTCCTTGCGCGGGCCGCAAGCGTTGAAGGCCTGCCCGAGTGACCGCAAGCGACGAAGACACCCGCGCGTTCCGCCTCAAGGCGATCGGCGGGCTCTCCGACTTTCCGCGCGAGGAGTGGGACGCGCTGGCCAATCCCGGCTGGCGGCTGGATCCGGGCGGCAAGCTGTCGCCCGCTCCGTTTGAATCGAAATCTGCAGGCGTTGAATCACTTTCTCCGCCAACCGCCTTCAACCCCTTCATATCTCACGACTTCCTGTCGATCCTGGAAGAAGCGGGCTGCGTCGGACGCCGGGCCGGATGGCTGCCGCAGCATCTGATTCTGGAGGATCCGGACGGGCGCGCCGTTGCCGCCCTGCCCTGCTATCTCAAGTCCCACTCGATGGGCGAGTACGTCTTCGACCACGCCTGGGCCGATGCCTATGAGCGCGCCGGCGGCAGCTACTATCCCAAGCTTCAATGCTCGGTGCCGTTCACCCCGGCGACCGGGAGGCGCTTCCTGACCGGGCCGGATATCGACCGCCAGGCTGCCATCGCCGCGCTGTCGCAGGGGCTCCAGGACCTTTGCGCACTGCGCGAGGCCTCCTCCGCCCACATCACCTTCATGGAAGAGGACGAGTGGCAGGCGGCAGGCGAGCACGGCTACCTGCTGCGCACCGACCAGCAGTTCCACTGGGAGAACCACGGCTATGCCGATTTCGAGGGCTTTCTCGGCGACCTCGCCTCGCGCAAGCGCAAGCAGATCCGCAAGGAGCGGCGCGAGGCACTGGCGGCCGGCATCGAGATCGAGCGGCTGACGGGCAGCGACCTCAACGAACGCCACTGGGACGCCTTCCACGACTTCTATGAGGACACCGGCGCGCGCAAGTGGGGACGCCCCTATCTCAACCGCCGCTTCTTCTCGCTGCTCGGCGAGAGGCTGGGCGAGCGGGTGCTGCTGGTGATGGCCCGGCGCGAGGGACGCTACATCGCCGGCGCGCTGAACCTCGTCGGCTCGCATGCGCTGTTCGGGCGCAACTGGGGCTGCATCGAGGAGCACCCGTTCCTGCATTTCGAGGTCTGCTACTACCAGGCCATCGACCATGCCATCGAGCACGGCCTGCCCCGCGTGGAGGCCGGCGCACAAGGAGCCCACAAGCTCGCGCGCGGCTATCTGCCGAGCCTGACGCGCTCTGCCCACCACATCGCCCACCCCGGACTGCGGGACGCGGTCGCCGACTATCTGGAGCGCGAGCGCCGGGCGGTGGAGCAGGAAGGCGCCTATATCCGCGACGAGCATTCGCCCTTCAGGAAAGCCTGAAGACCTCCCGCCATCCGATTCTTTCGACTCGTCTTTTCGCCCTCGTTGAATCGGGACGCGAGGCGGCCCGGACTGCCCCCGGGCCGCACCCCGAGCCACCGTTGAATCGTTTTCTCAGCTTGAATCTGATTCTGAACTTGAACGCAGGCGGCGGCTGTGCTGCCAAGAAGGCAACGCGTTCGCCCGCCAGGGCCCTACCGGAGACCACCATGCCGATCGAAGCTGCTGCCTATGACGACCAGAATGTCTTCGCCAAGATCCTGCGCGGCGAGCTGCCCGCCCAGAAAGTGTACGAGGACGACAAGACCCTCGTCATCATGGACATCATGCCGCGCGGCGACGGCCATGTGCTGGTGATCCCGAAGACCCCCTCGCGCAACATCCTCGACATTGCCGAGGACGATCTCAACGCGGTGATGAAGACCGTGCAGAAGATGGCGCATGCGGTGGTGCGCGCCTTCGACGCCGACGGCACCACCATCCAGCAGTTCTCCGAAAGCGCGGGCGGACAGGTGGTGTTCCACACCCATGTCCATGTCATCCCGCGCTTTGCCGGCGTCGCGATGCGCCCGCATACCGGCGAGATGGCCGACCAGGCGGTGCTGGCGGCCAATGCCGACAAGATCCGCGCTGCCCTCGCCTGAGCGAAGGCGCGGAACCTCAGTTGCCGCCGCTCGCCTTCGCAGCGGCGGCCTCATGCGCCGCATCCAGCCGGCCTTCGTCCTGGAAGACGCGCTGGAAG
This sequence comes from Stappia indica, assembly GCF_009789575.1. Lineage (NCBI taxonomy): Bacteria > Pseudomonadati > Pseudomonadota > Alphaproteobacteria > Hyphomicrobiales > Stappiaceae > Stappia > Stappia indica. The sequence continues at coordinate 794,166 of NZ_CP046908.1, forward strand.
CTCGGCCGGGACGTGATGCGCTCGGCATAGTCGGTGAAGACCGGCAGGTCCGGCACCAGCTTGAACATCAGCGTCCAGCGCAGCGTCGAGCCCCAATGGATGTCGGCAACGGTGATCTCGTCGCCCAGAAGATAGGGCGCCTTGCCGAGCTGCTCGGCCAGGGTCTCCATCACCTGGTCATAGGTGCCATAGGGCGACTGCGGGCCGGGATCGTGGCCGAGCGCCTTGTCCACCACCGCCGGTTCGAAACTGGCGGCATAGAACACCATCCAGCGCAGATAGGCGCCGCGGCGCGGATCGCCGATGGCCGGGGTCATCCCCGCCTGCGGGAAGAGATCGCCGGCATAAAGGGCGATGGCGACGGACTCGGTCACCACCGTGTCGCCATGGGTCAGCGCCGGCACCTTGCCGAGCGGATTGATCGCCAGGTAGTCGGGCAACTTGTGCTCGCCGGCGCGCATGTTCAGCACATGAAGGTCGTAGGGCGCGCCGAGCTCGTCGAGCAGCACGCGGGTGGTGCTGGCACGGCTGCGGGGCGCGTAATGCAGCGTCAGCTTGTCGGCGGAACCTGTGTCGGACATGGGATCTCTCCTTGGGGCCGGACCGGCGGCGCGCCATCGCGCCGTCGCTGGTGTGGACTACCAGCCCCCTGCTGACAGCCTCGTGTCAGCAGTCCATCCTGCCAGGCCCGTTGTCCTCAGCCAAGATCCAGCAGCAGCCAGCCGCCGATCAGCACCACCTCGCCGACCGCAACGCCCACCACCACCTTCTGCCGCGAGGCGAAGAAGGCGGCAAAGCCGCAGGCGGCCGCGACAATGCGCAGCGCCACCGGCGCGCTCTGCAGGGCGCCGGCGGGAAACAGGATCAGCTTGGCGATCACACCGGCGACCAGCGCGGTCGCGATGGAGCGCACGAAGATCATCACCTCGCTGTCCTCGCGCAGCTTGCCGCTGGCGAAGACGCCGAGCCAGCGCCAGATGTCGGTGGCGAGCCAGCCCGCCACCACGATCATCACATAGGGCCACCACCAGGCATCGGCAGCACTCATCGCAGCCCCCTTCGCGCGATCCGCGTGCCGACATAGGCGAGCGTGCCGCCGACCAGCCCGGTCCACAACAGGTCGAGCCCCGGCATGTAGAGATGGAACAGCGGCCCGAGCAGCAGGCCGATGGCCATCGCCGCCTTGTCGGCGGAAATGCGTGCCGCACCCCACAGCGAGCACAGGAAATAGACCGGCGTCAGCATGAACAGCGCTGCCGAGGGCAGCAGCGGCATGTCGTCCACCAGCACATAGGCAATGCCGGTCATGCAGAAGACGAAAACGGTCAGGCTGGCGCCGAAGCCGAGGAAGAACGGCAGCCGCGCCTCGCGCGGGTGGTCCTCCAGGTAGCGCATGGCCCAGACCCAGGCGGTGACGGCGACGAAATGCGAGGCGATCAGCAGCTGCCAGCGCCGCGTCCGGCCCTCCACCCGCAAGACCGGCATCAGGGCCATGGTCATCGGCATCAGGCGCACCGAGGCGAGCGCAACGGCAATGGCGGCCGGCACCAACCCCATGCCGGCGGTGATCGCGCCGGTGAGCACCACGACGCTCGGCAGCGCCCAGACGAAGCCGACCATGGCCAGCGTCTCGCCGAGGGTGAAGCCGCTTTCGCGGGCAAGGCCGGCATAGCCGACAAAGGCGGCGGCAAGGATGAGCGCGGGAATGGAAACCGCCGCCCGGACCCCGCGCAGGACCCACGCGCGCGCGGGCAGCGGGTCGCCGCCGTCCGGGTGGTGGCCGGGCAAAGGTTCGGGCGATGCGGACGGGGGCGTCGGCATGAAACGAGACCGCAAGACTTGGCGCCGGCTCCGGGAGGGGGAGCGGCAAGGAGAATATCCTACCTAGCAGGTTGGCGCAGAAATGCAAAACGGCGCCGCAGGGGCGCCGTTCCGCGAGGCCGCACGCAAGCGCGGCGATGATCGTCCGCCGCCCTCAGTCGGCCAGCGGCACCTTCGGGACGAGGCTCTTCTTGGCCGAACCGCCCTTCTTCGGCGGAGCGGCGGCCTCGGTCTTCTTGGCCGCCGGCTTGCGGCGACGCTTCGGCCGGGCGGCCTTGGGCTTTTCCGCCTTCGGCTTGACCGGGGCGTCCTCGACCGTCTCCAGCAGCAGGCCGGCGGCATCTTCCGACACCGAAACCTTGACCGTGCCGCCCTTCTTGAGCTTGCCGAACAGCACCTCGTCGGCCAGCGGCCGCTTGATGTGCTCCTGGATCACCCGGGCGAGCGGCCGGGCGCCCATGCGCTCGTCGTAGCCCTTGTCGGCCAGCCAGGCGATGGCATTCTCGGTCAGCTCGAACGTCACGCCGCGGTCGGCCAGCTGCGCCTCCAGCTGCATGACGAACTTCTCGACGATGCGGTGCACGACCTCCATCGGCAGGCTGCCGAAGGCGACGACCGCGTCGAGACGGTTGCGGAACTCCGGCGTGAACAGGCGGTTGATCGCCTCCTGGTCCTCGCCTTCGCGCTTGACCCGGTTGAAGCCGATGGGCGGCTTGGCCATGTCCGAGGCGCCCGCATTGGTCGTCATGATCAGGATGACATTGCGGAAGTCGACCTGCTTGCCGTTGTGGTCGGTCAGCCGGCCGTGGTCCATCACCTGCAGCAGGATGTTGAACAGGTCCGGATGCGCCTTCTCGATCTCGTCCAGAAGCAGCACGCAATGCGGATGCTGGTCGACGCCATCGGTGAGCAAGCCGCCCTGGTCGAAGCCGACATAGCCGGGAGGTGCGCCGATCAGCCGCGAGACCGTGTGGCGCTCCATGTATTCCGACATGTCGAAGCGCAGCAGCTCGACGCCGAGCGAGGAGGCAAGCTGGCGGGCCACCTCGGTCTTGCCGACGCCGGTCGGGCCGGAGAACAGGTAGTTGCCGATCGGCTTGTCCGGCTCGCGCAGGCCCGCACGGGCCAGCTTGATGGCGCTCGCCAGCGTCTCGATGGCATCGTTCTGGCCGTAGACCATGCGCTTCAACGTGGCGTTCAGGTTCGACAGCACCTCCTCGTCGGACTTGGAGACCGACTTCGGCGGGATGCGCGCCATCGAGGCGACCGTGGTCTCGATCTCCTTGACGCCGATGGTCTTGCGGCGGCGCGCCTCGGGAACGAGCTTTTGCGAGGCGCCGGACTCGTCGATCACATCGATGGCCTTGTCCGGCAGCTTGCGGTCGTTGATGTAGCGGGCCGACAACTCCACCGCGGTCTTGATCGCCTCGTTGGTGTAGCGGACCTTGTGGAAGGTCTCGAAATAGGGCTTGAGGCCCTTGAGGATCTCCACCGTGTCCGAGATGGTCGGCTCGTTGACGTCGATCTTCTGGAACCGGCGCAGCAGGGCGCGGTCCTTCTCGAAGAACTGGCGATACTCCTTGTAGGTGGTCGAGCCGACGCAGCGGATCGAACCGGAGGCGAGCGCCGGCTTGAGCAGGTTCGAGGCGTCCATCGCCCCACCCGAGGTGGCGCCGGCTCCGATCACCGTGTGGATCTCGTCGATGAACATCACGGCGCCCGGATATTCCTCGATCTCCTTGACCACCTGCTTGAGGCGCTCCTCGAAGTCGCCGCGATAGCGGGTGCCGGCGAGCAGCGCGCCCATGTCGAGCGAGAAGATCGTGGCGTCCATCAGGACGTCCGGCACGTCGCCGTCGACGATGCGCTTGGCGAGACCTTCCGCAATGGCGGTCTTGCCGACGCCCGGGTCGCCGACGAAGAGCGGATTGTTCTTCGAGCGGCGGCACAGGATCTGGATGGTGCGCGAGATCTCGGCATCGCGGCCGATCAGCGGATCGATGCGGCCGGACTTCGCCTTCTCGTTGAGATTGACGCAGTAGGCCTCAAGCGCATCCGTCTTCTGCTTGGGCTTTTCCACGCCCTCCTCCGTCGCAGCTTCCTCGTCGGCGCCGCGAACGGGACGTGCTTCGGACATGCCGGCGCGCTTGGCAATGCCATGGGAGATGTAGTTGACCGCGTCGTAGCGGGTCATGTCCTGTTCCTGCAGGAAATAGGCCGCGTGGCTTTCCCGCTCGGCGAAGATGGCGACGAGCACGTTGGCGCCCGTCACTTCTTCCCGGCCCGACGACTGGACATGGATCACGGCGCGCTGGATGACGCGCTGGAACCCGGCCGTCGGCTTTGAATCGTCATCGCCGTCGATGACGAGGTTCTCGAGTTCGGTGTCGATATATTCGACGAGATTGCGCTTGAGGACGTCGAGATCGACGTTGCAGGCGCGCATGACGGCGGCCGCGTCCTGATCGTCGATCAGCGCGAGGAGCAGGTGCTCCAAGGTCGCGTATTCCTGCTGTCGCTCGTTCGCGAACGAGAGCGCCTGGTGCAGGGCCTTTTCGAGGCTTCGGGAAAATGACGGCACGGGCGACCCCTATTTCTTTTCCATCACGCACTGCAGAGGATGCTGGTGTTTGCGGGCAAAGTCCATGACCTGAGTGACCTTGGTCTCTGCCACCTCGTAGGTGAAAACACCGCATTCCCCGACGCCGTGGTGATGGACGTGCAACATGATGCGCGTGGCTTCTTCGCGGTTCTTCTGGAAGAACCGCTCCACCACGTGCACGACGAATTCCATCGGCGTGTAGTCGTCGTTCAGCAACAAAACGCGATACAGGTTCGGCCGTTTGGCGACGGTCCGCGTCTTGGTGACGAGCTCGTTGCCCGTGTCGTCACCATTGCCGCGCTGAGGTCCGTTGGTCATTGGCTCTCCATCGCCCTCTGCGGGCCCCTGTCTGGCGCCCTATCCGGCAACGGGTTTCCGTCCATGAGCGGCCCGGACCCCCGTGTTGTTCTTGCGGTCACGCTCTGCGCCTTTCTCGCTTCCAAACCTCGCCGCGGCGGGCCCGCGGGCTCAGCCCGCCCGGAAAGCCGAGGAAAACCGGCGCCGTCGGCGCCGACCGGACCCTCGCCTTCCGGCTGCCGGTCCTACCAGCATGGGCGGAGTCGGAGCGTGTGTCCTGTCCGCCGTTGCGGCAAGCCGGAGATGGCAGCGTTCTGCATCCCTGTTCGGGAAATCCGTGCCGCGACCGCGACGCGAACGGTCTTGCCCCAGTTAGCCGGCCCCTTGCGGCGGCCGCTTGGGCAATCGTGCCCGCGCGCTTCGTTAATGTATGGCATCCTGCGCCAAGCTCAATGGCACGCTTGCGCATTCGCAAAAGGGTCACGCGGAATTGTCGGCAGGCAGGAGATAAGACGCTGCGCAAAACGGCGCGCTTGTGCGATTGGCGCGAAGCAGCGCGCCAAAACGAAAAAGACCCGCAGGTTTTGCCTGCGGGTCAAAAGTCCGGCGGCGAACCGCCGGGATCGTCCTGGGAGACGTAAAGCTTACTTGGCGACCTTCGAGAAGGCGCTCTCGTACGGCTTGTACGCGTCCTTGGCCAGGTCGCTGTACATCTCGCCGATCTTGGTGACTTCGCCGACGAAGCCCTCATAGGCGGTCTTCACGTACTCGCTCTGGGCCTCGAAGGCCTTGTCGAGCGACTTCGCGGACACCAGCTTCTCGACGGCGGCGGAGCCGGTCTCGAAGGACTTCTTCTGGTAGTCGGCAACTTCCGAGGCAATCGCCTGGAAGCCCTTGGTCATGGCGCCGAAGCTCTGCATCATGACGTCCATGTTGTCCTTGCCGAGCTTCTGCATGTCGTCGAAATTGTTCATCATTGGTGACCTCTGAGCGTTTGTCGTGCAGGCCTAACGGCCTTGTGAATTGCCCCGGTTTTCCGGTCCGGTCCGGCCTCGCCGGTTCCGGCACGCGATGTGCCCGAATGTCCGGACGTCAGCGGAAAATCCTCTTCGGACCTTCCCCAAGCACGCCTCAGCGTCGAGCCTTGCGATAACAGTTTCAGATATATGCAATGCACAAATTTTGTCAAGAGTTCTTTCGCACTGCAACATAGCCGGCACAGGAAGGTTTCCTTGGGGTTTTCCCCTCACCTCGCCTGCCCCTTCCCGTCCAAGTCACGGGGATCGCTGGCCTTTTCCACCGCACTTGCACAAGGGCGACGCATTGGGCACGGTTTCGCCCGTCCGGGAGAGCGTCCGGTAACGGCGCATTAACTGCCTTTTGCGAGTCTCGGCAGCATCGGAGCCGACGACAAGTCGGCCAAAAATCTCGAAAACCGGTTTCGTGCAATGGTCGTGTTTGGACATTCGTAACCGTATTTCGGGCATGATGAGGCAAGACGCGGGGCATCCGGCCGGGGCTGGCGGGGATCCGGATCGCAACGCAAACGAAACACCTGGACCCGAGTGGGGTAAAATTGTGCTGAGTAAAGGTGTGCGGCGCGTCGGACGCGCATTTGCAATGGGAACCCGGGGAGCGCTTCTGGCCGCAGTGGCTCTGGCCCTCACCGCGATGCTTTCCGCTCCCGCCTTCGCCAACTCGAAATATTCGGGGATCGTCGTCGACGTGAAGTCGGGACGGACCCTGTACAGCTACAAGGCCGACACGGCCCGCTATCCGGCCTCGCTGACCAAGATCATGACGCTCTATGTCCTGTTCGAGGAGCTTGAGGCCGGCCGCATGTCGCTGCAGACGCCGCTGAAGGTGTCCAAGCACGCCGCCAGCCGTCCGCCGTCCAAGCTGGGCCTGAAGCCGGGCAGCACCATCAAGGTCAAGGACGCGATCATGGCGCTGGTGACGAAGTCGGCCAACGACGTTGCCGTCGTCGTCGCCGAGAATGTCGGCGGTTCCGTGCCGGCCTTCGCGCAGCGCATGACCCGCACCGCCCGCCAGATCGGCATGAAGCGCACCACGTTCCACAACCCGTCGGGCCTGCCGGACAACCGGCAGAAGACCACGGCCCGCGACATGGCCCTGCTCGGCCGCGCGATCCAGGAGCGTTTCCCGAAGTATTACAAGTACTTCAACACCCGCGTTTACACCTACAAGGGTCGTCGCTACGGCAACCACAACCGCCTGCTCGGCCGTGTGAAGGGTGTCGACGGCATCAAGACCGGCTACATCCGCGCCTCGGGCTTCAACCTGGTCACCAACGTCAACACCGGCGGCCGGCACGTCGTCGCCGTGGTGATGGGCGGACGCACCGGCGCCTCGCGCAATGCCCAGATGGAAAAGCTGATCGCGCAATACCTGCCGAAGGCGACCCGCGGCAAGCGCACCGCGCCGATGCTGGTTGCCCGCGCCGAGACCCCGGCCGACACGCCGAAGGTGACGCCGAAGCCGCTGGCCTTCGCCGAGCTGCGCAACGTGCCCGTGCCCGGCCTCAAGCCGCAGGAACAGCTGATGCGCGTCGCAGCTCTCAGCCAGCCGGCAACCGCCATTCCGGTCGCCGCGCCTGCGGTCCCTGCCGCCCCGGCAGCCCGCGCAACCGAAAGCGCCTCCGACATCGTCACCGGCTCCATCGCACCGGTGCCGCAGAAGCCGGACCTGAAGGCCATCCTGCGCCGCAAGGCAATGCAGGTCGCCGCTGCCGACCTGGCGCCGCAGCCGGTCGCCGCGCCGCGCTCGCCGGCCGTGCGCTCCGTGCGCACCCAGACCATCCGCGTTGCCGCGCTCGGCGACGAGGTGGTGGCCACCGCCCTGCCCGATCCGGCGCAGGCGCAGGCACACGTGACCGCCGATCTGCCGGACGCACCGGCCAACGCCTCGGTCACCGTTGCTGCCAACAACGCCGCCGACCCGATGCCGGGCTGGCAGGTGCAGATCGCCGCTGCCGAAAGCGAGGACGCGGCCGTCAGCATGCTCAAGAAGGCGCAGGGTGCGCTCGGCTCCAAGCTGCGCGGCTACGACCCCTATACCGAGCCGGTCGATTCCGGCGGCGCCACCCTCTATCGCGCCCGCTTCGTCGGGTTCGAGACCAAGACCGCGGCTTGGAACGCCTGCCGCGACCTGAAGCAGAAGCGGTTCAACTGCTACGCAGTGTATCAGTAGGACGTCAGCCCATCACCCAGATCAACTTGTCACGCGTACTGGTGAGTTCAATGACGATCGAGAAGCAGGTCCTTCGCCTCGTTGAGTTTGGCGGCGAGAAATCCGCTCCCTCCCTGGTCGGGATGGACGCGTTTCATAAGGCGGCGGTGCGCCGCCCGGATTTCCGCCTCGCCGGCGCCGGGAGAAAGCCCCAGAACCTCGTAGGCCTCCTGCTCGGTCATGGCGCCCGTGCCCGGCGGGCTTCCATGCCCCGCTGCGGCATCCGCCTCGAAGTCTACACGCCAACCGGGCTCCCGGCGGTCGAGATAAGCCTCAAATAGGGCGCGGCTGTCCGGATCCCCGGACAGCTCGCCATAAAGAGCCGAAAGCTCCTCGCGCGACAGGCTGTCGAGGGTTCGCCCCTCGAAGCGACCGACCAGAACCTCGCCCGCCATGGCACCGCTGTCATGGTCGAGACGCATCTCCAGGAAAGCGGAGCGCACCGTCGAGGTCGCTCCGCTTTCGCCGTTCTGGCCCTCGCCTGCCGGCCGGAACCCGCGGGCGCGCCGCAGGCCCAGCAGCGTCAGGCCGAAGCCGCCGGCCAGCATCGCCAGATCGATGCGCCGGAAGAACAGCATCGCCGCCGCCGCGACGAGAAGGACGATGCCGCCCGCCGTCTTCATCTGGCGGACGAGATCGGACGGATTGGCCCGTGTCGTGTAATGCGCAAGCGTCAGCAGCAGGGCCAGAAGCCCGATGCCGAGCAGGAAAAATCCCATGCCTGTCCTCGTCTTTCGGAATCTTGCAGGTGCCGGCACTATAGTGTCTGTCGCGCCCCTGCGGGAACGCCCGCTCGCGGCAGCTTGCCACAGCCGGATCGCGCCTCAGCCAAGATGCTGCAGCAGCCGCTTCGCCCCGCCATCGCCCCCGCGCGTCAGCCGCTCCAGCCCCTCGCGCCCGGCCGCCGCATAGACCGCCGCCGCCTTGAGCAGCTCGGCAAGCTCGCGCGCCGAAGAGCCGTCGAGGCGGAAATGCGCGCCTCGCGTCAGCCGGGCGATCTCGCGAAAGGCGGTCTCGGCATGGGCGTCCGCCCCGTCCTGGAAGATGAAGGCCGGCACGCCGAGCAGGCCGAGTTCCCCGGCCCTTGCGCACAGCGCGTCGACATCCTCCTCCACGCAGTCGCCGATATAGACGAGCGCCTGCACCTTGCGCCGGCGGGTCTCGTCGATGGTGTGGCGGAGCACCTTGCGGATCTGGGTCTGGCCGCCGCGGCAGTCGATGCGGGTCATCAGCCGGGCGAGCGCCTCGCCGTCGCCCACCCATTTGGAGGCGGCGCACTCGCCGAAGCCGCGGAAATAGACGAGCTGCATGGCAAGCCGGCCGACCTTGCCGGCGGCGGCAAACATCTCGCCCTGGATCGTGCAGGCCCGGTCCCAGGTCGGCTGGCGGCTCATCGTCGCGTCGAGCGCGATCACCAGACGCCCGGCCGTCGCGACATCGCGGGTCGCCTGGGCCGCGCCGATGAAGGCGGAAATCTCGCTTCTGGCGGAGGGCGCAGGCGCCTTGCCCCCGCTGGTCCCGGCCGGGGCGCGGCTGCGCGTCTTCTCCATCCTGCGGTCGTCGTCCACCATCCCTCCTCGCCGTTCCAACACGCTCTGCAGTCAGTCGTCTTTGATATGGCGCCCATTGCGGAAAAATCCAAACCGCGACCGCAAAAGGCGTTAAACACCGTACCCGGCGCCGGCACGGGAGCGGCGTCGCACACTGGAGGATACCGCAAGACATGACCAGGCCGAGGGTTCACGAGACCGTTGCAGACCTGCGCCAGCACATCGCCGCCGCACGCGCTGCCGGACACCGCATCGCCTTGGTGCCGACCATGGGCGCCCTGCACGAGGGCCACCTGTCGCTGGTGCGCGCAGCCCGCGAACAGGCCGGCCACGTCATCGTCTCGATCTTCGTCAATCCCGCCCAGTTCGCCCCGACCGAGGATTTCGACGCCTATCCCCGCGACAACGAAGCCGACATCCGCATGCTGGAGGACCTGTCGGTCGAGGGCGTGTTCCTGCCCTCGGTCGCCGAGATGTACCCGCATGGCTTTGCCACCGGCATCACCGTCGGCGGCCCGTCGGCAGGGTTGGAGAGCATCACCCGCCCGCATTTCTTCAACGGCATGGCCATCGTCGTTGCCAAGCTGCTGCTCGCCGCCCTGCCCGATATCGCCGTGTTCGGCGAGAAGGACTACCAGCAGCTTGCCGTCGTGCGCCGCTTCGTCGCCGATCTCGGCATCCCGACGGATATCCTCGGCGCCCCGACCGTGCGCGAGGCGGACGGCCTCGCCATGTCCTCGCGCAACCGCTATCTCGACGCCGATGCCCGCCGGACGGCCGCGCTGATCCCGCAGGTGTTGAGGCAGGCGATCGCCCGCATCGAGGCCGGCGAGCCGGTGGCGACGGTGCTGGCGGACGGCACTGCGCAGCTCGCCAAGGGAGGCTTTTCGGTCGACTATCTGGAACTGTGCGATGCCGTAACGCTGGCGCCGGTCGGACCGGACAGCACGAATGCCCGCCTGCTGGTCGCGGCAAAGCTGGGCAAGACGCGGCTGATCGACAACATGGCGGTCGCGCGTCCGACCGCCGGGTGGGCCTGAACCGGGAAAGAGCGCGTCAGATCAGGCAGAGTTCGGCGAGTTCCCGGCGCATCGTCTCGGGGATGTCGCCGCCGCCGGACAGCTTGCGAATATCGGGCGGCGCATCGTCCGGCGTGAGATAGCGCCAGCCCTGGAACGGACGGCGCGGCTGCGGCCGCGTCGGGTGCAGCACCGGCTCCAGCACCAATTGGCAGCGCTTGACGCCGGCCGCATCGGTGAAGGGGCGGATGTCGACGAGGTGCTGGCGCGCCTGGATCGTGCCCTTGATCACCCAGTAGAGCGAGCCGCCGTCCAGCAGCTCCTCGCGCCGGGTCGGGATCATCCTGGTGGTGTGATATTGCTCGGCCGCCTCGCCGCGCGCACGCTTCTCCTCCAGGCGGAAATCGATCCAGGCCTGGAGATCCTCGATGGCGTCGACGCCGACGCAGAGTTTGAGAAGATGAAGCGGCATGATCCCCTGTTATAGGGCTCCGCGCGCGCCGGCAAACCCGCAAGTCCCCGCCCTGCCCGCTATGCACAGGCGATGCACCCGACCGGTTCGACGAACGCCCCGCACGGGAGGAGGCCAAGATGTCTGGAAAAGAAGCAGGCTCCTGTCGAGTTATCGTTGAAATGGCATATTTCCGCCTCCAACATAGATGCGTATTGCCCACCCTGACATGTATTGCCTGAAGCGCATCGAACGGCTCTCACAATGCCCTATTTCAAGATAATACTGATCTTCGCAATCCTTGTTGTGGCATCTCTATTGCCAATCCCGAAATGGAATGAGCAGCCGCAGCCGCCAACTCCCAAGCAGGAAGAACAGCCGCAACCGGATTGCTCGATGAAAATCATCCTGTCGATGGTTGATGAATCCGTGCTTTACTGTGATCGGCGCCGGGCGAACTGCCGAAAGGAAAATATCCGCGCTGTTCTAACCGATCAAGGCAGCCAGGATCCCTTCAATGTCTTTGCCAGGGATGCCGAGACCGCCGTCATCGACGCCACCCAGAAAGCTTTTTGCACCCACGACACCGCAACACTTCCAGTGGTGGAACTGCATTTCATCAAACTCGGTCTCATCGGCAACGAAAGTCGGAAAGCTCAGTTCTACTCACTCATGAGCCCAATCAAAGGCTCGTATGCGGACATCCAGATCGACAACGAGCGCAATAGAATTGCGGCAACCATCATCTGGAATCCTGTTGTTATGCTGCGAGACCAGATGAGCGTGGAACGGCACGATCTCGGGAAAAAGAACCCGTACATTCAAGCATACTTCGGAGGCCACCCCTCCCCAATAGACGAAAAAAAACTAAAATATTATACGAATGTATTCATCGAAACTGTCATCTTGGCCAAAACCCAGGAAGAAAAAGATGCGGAAAGAACGAAATTTCGAAAAGGCGCTCCTCCATTCATCTACACGCTCATAGAAAAGAGCGAGGGGAGGATACGGAACTCCACGCTCGGCTCTCCCCGGCTGGGAAGTCACGACAGATCTCCAGAAGCGATGATCCGCCAAACCGCGGAAGAATTGATCTCCGCCTCCCGCCCCGGGTATTCCGCAATGGCAAGGGCTGCGATCGAACGACGGCTTGAGGACGACACGACGATCCCGCTGAAGAGCATCGACGAGATCGACCGCCCAGATATTCGGGAGCTCTATCGGGCGGGCAAGTGGGGCGCACCGTCTCGGTGAAAAACCGCTCGCCATAACGGGGGTGAAGATTTGCGATCAGTCGGCCATGGCAGTGCTTGCACGCGCGCCCGGCCGGCCTATCTCCTTGCGCATGAACATCTTTCTCACCGGCGGATCGGGCACGATCGGACGCGCCGTTCTCACCAGACTGATCGAACGCGGACACAAGGTCACGGCGCTGGCCCGTTCGCAGGCGAGCGCCGCGCTCCTGCAGGACGCCGGGGCGCAGCCGCTGCGGGGCGACATCGGCGACACCGCCACCTGGTGCGCGACCGCTCTGGCGGGCGATGCCCTCATCCACCTTGCCAACAGTTTCGACAGCGACGCAAAGGCGGCCGAAGAGGCCCTTGCGACGATCCTGGAGCGAACCCTGCCGGGACGCGGCTCTCCCTTCCGCTTCGTCTATACCGGCGGCATCTGGCTCTATCCGGATGCCCCACCGGCTCCGCTGCGCGAGAGCGTGCCCTTCTCGCCGATCCCCGCCTTCGACCATGTCGCCGAGACGATAGGCAGGCTGGAACGGATCGACGCCCTGTCGCTCGCGGTTGTACATCCCGCCCTCGTCTGCGCGCCCGGTGCCGGGCCGCTGGAGGCGATGGCCGAGGCGGCGAGGACTGGCCAGCCTTTTGTCACCCGCGCCGGATCCGGCACGTTGTGGCCATTGGTCGAGGCCGGCGACCTGGCCGACCTTTATGTGCGGGCCGTGGAATCGCAGGAGCAGTTGGCCGTCTTCGGTTGCGGGGTCGAGGCCGTTGCCGTCGGCCCCCTTGCCGCTCTCGTCGGCCGGCGCCTGGGCACGACGCTGTCGCTGGAGCGGGAGCCGGCGCCCACCGACTTGCCGCCGGACCTCGACATCTCCGCCGGCTATGCCCTGTCGCAACGGGTTTCGGGCGAAACGGCCAGGCAGCGGCTCGGTTGGCAGCCACGCTTCACCGACGCCGAAAGCCTCGTCCGCGCGCTTATCTCCGCATCGGACTGAGCCGGCCCGCACCGGACCGCGCCGGGATCAGTCCTCGTCCGCGAGCGCCACCACCGGCGCGCCCTGGTCGACCTGCGCGCCTTCCGTGACGAAGACCGTCTCGACGGTGCCGTCGCGCGGCGCGGTGATGGCGTGTTCCATCTTCATCGCCTCGACCACGGCCAGCCGCGCGCCCTTTTCCACCCGGTCGCCGGGCGCCACATCGACAGCGATCACCTTGCCGTGCATCGGCGCCTTGACGGCGGATGCGCCTTCCGCGTCCTCTGCGACACGGGCGAGATGATCGACGAGGGCCACGCGCACGGCACGCCCCGCCTCAACCGCGTAGGTGCCGCGGTCGCTGCGCACCACGCGGCACGCGCCGGAAGCTGCCCCGCCGGCGACGGAAGCGGTACCGCCCTGCCACTCGATGGCGACCTCGCGCGGCTCGCCATCCACCTCGACGCGAACGCCGGTCTGCCGGCGGCCGGTGAGCTCGAACGCATTTGTTGCCGCGAAGGGGTCCTGCCAGCCGGAGGTCTCGGCCGCGGCTTCCGGCAGCACCAGCGCGGCGACGGCCGCGGCGATGGTCTCCTCGCCCACCTCGCCGGCCGTCAGCCGGGCAAGGTCGCGGTCGATGAGCCCGGTATCGAAGCCGCCCCGGCGCACATCCTCATGCGCCACCAGCGCGGCCAGGAAGGCGAGATTGTTCTTCGGGCCGGCGATCAGCGAGCGTTCGAACTGCGCGGCCAGCCGGTCGAGCGCCGTCTGCCGGTCGGGTCCGTAGGCGATCAGCTTGGCGATCATCGGGTCGTAGAAGGCGGAGATTTCCGCCCCCGTCTCGACGCCGGTATCGATGCGAACGCCTTCGCAGTCAGGCAGTTCCAGCAGATCGAGCCGGCCGGTCGAGGGAAGAAATCCCGTGTCCGGGTCCTCCGCGTAGAGCCGCACCTCGACCGCATGGCCGCTGATGGCGATCTCGTCCTGCGACAGCGGCAGGCCTTCGCCGGAGGCGACGCGGAACTGCCACTCGACCAGGTCCTGGCCGGTGATCATCTCCGTCACCGGGTGCTCGACCTGCAGCCGGGTGTTCATTTCCATGAACCAGAATCCGTCCGGACGCAGGGTCCCCGAGCCATCGGCGATGAACTCGATGGTGCCGGCGCCCGCATAGTTGACGGCCTTGGCCGCCGCGACGGCGGCCGCGCCCATGGCAGCGCGCGTCTCCAGCGTCATGCCGGGAGCCGGCGCCTCCTCCAGCACCTTCTGGTGTCGGCGCTGTGCCGAGCAGTCGCGCTCGAACAGGTGCACGGCATTGCCCTTGCCGTCGCCGAAGACCTGGATCTCGATATGGCGCGGGTTGAGGACAAATTTCTCGATCAGCACGCGGGCATCGCCGAAGGCGGACTTCGCCTCGCGCTGCGCCGAGGCGAGCGCCGCCTCGAACTCGATCGCCTTGTCCACGCGGCGCATGCCCTTGCCGCCGCCGCCGGCAACCGCCTTGATCAGGACCGGATAGCCGATCTCATAGGCCTTCTGCTTGAGGAACTCGGCTTCCTGCCGCTCGCCGTGATAGCCCGGCACCACCGGCACGCCGGCCTTCTCCATCAGGGACTTTGCGCCATCCTTGAGCCCCATGGCGCGGATGGCAGAGGCCGAAGGACCGACGAAGACGATGCCGGCCGCCGCGCAAGCCTCTGCAAAGGCGGCATTTTCCGACAGGAAGCCGTAGCCGGGATGGATCGAGGCCGCGCCGGTCGCCCTGGCCGCCTCAAGGATGCGCTCTCCGACCAGATAGCTCTCCGAGCTCGGCGAGGGACCGATGGCGACCGCCTCGTCCGCCATGCGCACATGCAGCGCGTCGCGGTCGGCCTCGGAATAGACGGCGATGGTGCGCAGGCCGAGACGGCGCGCGGTCTTGATGATGCGGCAGGCGATTTCCCCGCGATTGGCAATCAGCACCGAGTCCAGCATGGGGTGGGTCCTCGTTGAAATGGGCAAGGCGAGCGGGGCCGCACATGCGCCCCGCGACGGGGATTACATGCGGAAGACGCCGAAGCGGGTCTCCGGCACCGGCGCGTTGAGCGTGGACGAGAAGGCAAGGCCCAGCACCGTGCGGGTCTCCTCCGGCAGGATGATGCCGTCGTCCCACATGCGCGCCGTGGCGTAGTAGGGATGGCCCTCCGCCTCGTATTTCTCGCGGATCGGCGCCTTGAAGGCCGCCTCCTCCTCCGGGCTCCAGCTGCCGCCGTCGGCCTCGATATTGTCGCGCCGGACGGTGGCCAGAACGCTGGCCGCCTGCTCGCCGCCCATCACGGATATCCTCGCGTTCGGCCACATGAACAGGTAGCGCGGAGCGTAGGCGCGCCCGCACATGCCGTAGTTGCCCGCGCCATAGGAACCGCCAACGATTACAGTGACCTTGGGCACCTTGGCGCAGGCAACGGCCGTGACCAGCTTCGCCCCGTCCTTGGCAATCCCGCCCGCTTCATATTCACGCCCCACCATGAAGCCTGTAATATTCTGCAGGAACAGCAGCGGAATGCGGCGCTGGCAGCACAGCTCGACGAAATGCGCGCCCTTCACGGCCGATTCCGAAAACAGGATGCCGTTGTTGGCGATGATGCCGACTGGAATACCGTGGATGCGGGCAAAGCCGGTCACCAGCGTGGTGCCGTAATTCGCCTTGAACTCGTCGAGCTCCGAGCCGTCGACGATGCGGGCGATGACCTCGCGGATATCGTACTGCTTCTTGAGGTCCACCGGCACGACCGCGTCGAGATCGCGCGGATCGACCGCCGGTGCGCGCACCGGAGCAAGTGCCAGGTCCGGCGCCTTGGTGCTGTTGAGATTGGCGACGATGCGGCGCGCCTGGGCCAGCGCCTGATCGTCGTCGACCGCGTAGTGGTCGGCAACGCCGGAGACGCGGGTATGCACCTCGGCACCGCCCAGGTCCTCGGCCGAAACCTCCTCGCCGGTCGCCGCCTTGACGAGCGGCGGGCCGGCCAGGAAGATCGTCCCCTGCTGCCGCACGATGATGGTTTCATCAGACATTGCAGGCACATAGGCACCGCCTGCAGTGCACGAGCCCATGACCACCGCGATCTGCGGGATGCCCATGGACGACATGTTGGCCTGGTTGAAGAAGATCCGGCCGAAATGGTCGCGGTCGGGAAAGACCTCGGTCTGGTTGGGCAGGTTGGCGCCGCCGGAATCGACCAGATAGATGCACGGCAGCCGGTTCTCCATCGCGATTTCCTGGGCCCGCAGATGCTTGCGCACGGTCATCGGATAGTAGGTGCCGCCCTTGATGGTGGCGTCGTTGCACACGATCATGCAGTCGCGGCCCGATACCCGGCCGATGCCGGTGATGAGCCCCGCCCCGTGAATGGCATCGTCATAGAGTCCGTGGGCGGCGAGCGCGCCGATTTCCAGGAAGGGGCTGCCGGGATCGAGCAGACGGGCGACGCGCTCGCGCGGAAGCAGCTTTCCGCGCGACAGATGCCGCTGGCGCGCCCGCTCGGGACCGCCGAGCGCGGCCGTGCGGCGCTTGTCGAGAAGGTCGGCGCGAAGTCCGGCCCAGGCGGCGCGGTTGGCCTCCACCTCCGGCCCGTGGGTCGTGGAATTGCTGCGCAGGATCGCCACCTGGTCGTCCCCCCGGTTGCTGCCGGGATGGGGCGGCGGGCGCCCCTCCCGAGCTTGTCGATTTCATGCTGCGACGGACAGTGAATGACGCTTACGTTTTAGTCAATACCATCCATATATGCGCGTTATTTCAATAGCTTGCTCGACATTCAATCAACCTCGTCCGCATCTACGACCCAGGTTTCGTTCGCCGCGCCCTCCCGCCACTCCACAAGGATGGGGTGGGCCATGACCGCCTCGGCATAGGCGCGCTCGACCTCGCCCATCGGCAGAAGGTAGGTGAGAAAGCGGCTGACGACGGGCGCGAAGAAGCAGTCGGCGGCAGAAAAGGCGCCGAACAGGAAATCCCCCTCGCCGGCATGGGCGGCGCGGCACTCCCGCCAGATCTCGCAAACCCGCGCGATGTCGCGCGCAGCGTCCGGCGAGCGCGGATGCGGCGAAGGCCTGCGCCGCAGGTTCATCGGGTAATGCCCGCGAAGGTCCGGAAAACCGGAATGGAATTCGGCGCAGATCGAGCGCGCCCGCGCCCGCGCCGCCCGGTCCTGCGGCCACAGCCGGCCGGCGGGGGCAAGTTCCGCCAGATACTCGATGATCGCCAGCGAATCCCATACGGCAAGGTCGCCGTCGACCAGCACCGGCACCCGCGCCGCCGGAGAGACTTCCCTGACCCGATTGGCGAATTCCGGCGTGTCCAGCGGCACCAGCACCTCCTCGAAGGCGAGCCCGGAAAGCTTCGCCGCCGCCCAGGCCCGCAGCGACCAGGAGGAGTAGGTCTTGTTGCCGATCACCAGTCTCATGCACTGTCTCCCGCACAATTCGGCGCAATAACGCCGGCATCACGCAATCCTTCGTAAATCTGACAGGGTTAGAGTGACAGCCTCAATCCCCGCTCCGGCAAGGTCCGATGATCCCGTTCGTGTTGCAAGCCTTCAGACTGGCGCTCGCTGCGAGCATGCCGCTTTTCGCCGTCATCGCCGGCACGGCTGTCCCCGCCGGTGCGGAAGGCCAGGCCTACCGCGTAGCCAACACCGCCGTGGTGCGCGGAAACGAGGCGCGCCTGGAGGTGCAGCCCGGAGAGCTCACCCAGCGCATCGTGTATATCGAACGTCGGGAGAACGACGAAGAGCTGCTGCTCGACATCGGTACCCCCTTGAAATTATGGCGAATTCCCGACGGACTGGCGCGGATCGCATGGCCGCACAGCGAGGGGATGTCGCTGTCGCGCGAAGACGCCATCGCCCTCGCGGGCCGCGAGAGCGCCGCCGACGTGCTCGCCTGGGGGGCGGATGTCAGCTGGCCGGGGATCGGCCCGGTGCTGCTTATCCTCTTCGAGGCCGGGCCGGAGAGCTATGGCGGGCTGCTGTCCAGCGCCCCGTCCGGCATCGCCGTGATGCGGCAGATGATGTTCCAGACGGTGGACCCGCGAGCGCGCCCGCGCAACACTGCCGCTACCGAGCGCCCCATCGGGGTCGAAACGCTACCCGACTGATCTTCAAGCCTTTTTCGGCGCACTTCCGGGCAGGTCGACGGGTCCGCCGGCCTCCCGCCAGGCAGAAAAGCCGCCGGCGACATGCGCGACCGGGGCAAGGCCCATCTGCTGCACGGCATGGGTCGCCAGCGCCGAACGCCAGCCGGCGGCGCAGAAGAAGACGAACCGCTTTTCCTCGCCGAAGACCGGCTTGAAATACGGGCTTTCCGGGTCGATCCAGAACTCCAGCATGCCGCGCGGCGCATGCACGGCACCGGGGACACGGCCCTCGCGCTCCAATTCGCGGATGTCGCGGATATCCACGAAGACGACACCGGGATCGCCATGCAGCACCACGGCCTCACCGACCTCCAGCGTTTCGACGGCGGCATTGGCCTCCTCGAGCAAGGCCTTGTATCCCTTGGTGATCTGTCCCGCCATCGCTCTCTCCCTGCACTCCGGCACGCGCCGCCCGGCTCCCGGGCGAGGCCGCCATGTTTGCCGAGCCGCTGCCGCAGGGCAAGCCCTGTCCCCGCCGGAAACGCCCCTGCACCCGGCCGAAAGACGCGAAAAGGGCGCGGATTTCTCCGCGCCCTCCGCAATTCCTGCAGTTCGATGACGTGACCGCCATGCGCCTCCGCTTTTCGCGGGCGCTCTATCGTCTAGTTGGCGATGGCCACGGTCGCGGGGGTGACATCCCCGCCGAACACATACATCAGCGCAAGCGCGCCACCCGCCAGGAGAACGACCCAAGCCGTTACACCCCAACAGGATTTCTGAACCTGTTCGTCCATGAAGATCCTTGTTGCCCGAGTGTGGCGGCGCGTGTTTTGCCCCCCGCGCCGCGTTCGGTCCGAAGCGGGATTTAACGATTTGGCAATTATTTCGCAAGCGCAAAAAATGTGCGAGCTGACCTGCACGTCACGCATGACAGTTCGATGACCCTCGCCAATCCTCTCGCGATTTTTGCGCGGAGGCGTCTCGAAATTTTGCGACGAGCTCTCGAAATTCGCCGAAATCCGTATCAATTTTTGCGAGATTTCGAGACTCGCCTCTCGAAATCGCCACCCGGCCTCTCCGCCGAAAACGGGGATAAGCGCCGCCGCAGACAAACAGTCAACCGGACACGCAGCCAACGGGGATAGCCGGCAAGCGTACTCCAATTATTTTTGCCGGGAGTTTGCGCGCGCGGGGCGCTGCTCGCCGGCTACGGGAGCATGGACACAGGGTCCTAAGCCAGATCGTGAGAACGAACCGGACCGGAGCCCGATCCGAAAGGTCTTGTCCGGCGGCTGCTGGCTCGCCCCAGCCGCCGGGCTTATACTCGATCAGCAAGGCTCGCAGGTCTCCTCACGCGATGGAGCGGGAGGCCTCGCGCACCTTCACCGTCGCCTGCTCGACCCGCTCGGTCTCCGCCGAAAGCGACTGCATGTTGCCGCTGATCGCGACGACGCCTGCATGGGCCTGCTGCATATTGCCGGAAATATCGCGGGTCACGGCGGACTGCTCCTCGATCGCCGCCGCGACGCTTGCCGAGATGTCGCTGATCTCCTGGATGATCTTCATGATCGCATGGATGGAGCCTTCCGCCTGGGACGAGGACTCCTGCACGGAGACGATGCGTGCGTTGATGTCTTCGGTCGCCTTCGAGGTCTGGGCCGCAAGGTTCTTGACCTCGCCGGCCACCACGGCAAAGCCCTTGCCGGCCTCGCCAGCACGCGCGGCCTCGATGGTGGCGTTGAGCGCCAGGAGATTGGTCTGCGAGGCAATGGTGTCGATCAGTTCCAGCACCTCGCCGATCTTGCGGGCGTTGGCGGCAAGCCCGGTCATGACGGCAGAGGAATTGCGCGCCTCCTCGACGGCGCGTCCGGCCACATGCATGGCCTGGTCGACCTGCCGGTTGATCTCGCCGATGGAGGCGACGAGTTCCTCGGTCGCCGAGGCGACCGCCTGCACATTGCCCGAAGCCTGCAGGGACGAGGCGGATGCGTCGGTCGCCTGGGCGCTCGCCAGGGTAATCGCGGCAACGACGGAGTCCAGATCGCCGTCGATCTGCTTCTGGACGGCTTCGCGGCGCCTGCGCAACTGCACCTGGGCCGTGCGATCGGTGGCGAACTTGACGACCTTAACCGGCTTGCCGTCCTCATCGAGGATCGGGTTGTAGCTGGCCTGGATCCAGACTTCCTTGCCGCCCTTGCCGAAGCGGAGAAACTCGTCCGCCTGGTAGCGGCCGGCGCGCAGCTCCTCCCAGAACCCGCGATACTCCGGGCTGCGAGCGTACTCCTCGCTGACGAACATGCGGTGGTTCTTGCCGACGATCTCATCGAGGCGATAGCCCATGGCCTGCAGGAAGTTGTCGTTGGCGTCCAGGATCGTGCCGTCCATGGCGAAGCTGATCACCGCCTGCGAGCGGCGGATCGCCTCGATCTCGCCGGCCACTTCCAGGTTGTGCCGCTTTGCATCGCTGATGTCCGAGGCGATCTTGACCACCTTCACCGTGCGCCCTGCCCGGTCGAAGACCGGCGTATAGGTCGCCTGCAGCCAGATATCCCGTCCGTCCTTGCCGATGCGGCGGAACTCGCCGGCGTATTTCTCGCCGCGCGCGAGCTGTGTCCAGAACGCACGATACTCGGCACTGTCGCGCTCGCTCGGCCGCACGAACATGCGATGATGCTTGCCGCGGATTTCCTCCAGCGCATAGCCGACCGCCTTCAGGAAATTCTCGTTCGCATCGATGATCGTGCCGTCCGGCTTGAATTCGATCAGCGCCTGCGACCTGCCGATCGCCTCGATGAACGCCGTCTTCCCGCTGTAAAACATGGAGTCATTCTCCCAAGAAAAAATCTATGGGAACGTAGCGTAAGACGAATGAAAAAAGTGCTAATCCAAAGTCCTAAGCAGAACGACACGTAATAATACTATAGAACTAGAAATATATAAAATCTTATCGAAATAACTTATGATATATAAGCAATAACCCCAAGGAAGGAAGGCGCTTCCTCGAGGAAAAAAGAGAAGGAAGTCATAAGTAGAATGCCGGAGCAAAAAATTCGCGCGGACCGTGGACCACCGCCGCAGGGTGGTTGATCCGCACCGCGCACGAGGCCAGACTTCGCAGGCAACGCAACGCAAGCGCGGGGACCCTGCATGATCGATCTGGCCGGAACGGATCTGGCGGCGCTGGCCTGGTTCATCGCCGCCTGGCTGTGCTTCAACGTGGTGGTCGAGCTGTCGCCGCTGAAGACGCGCACCCTCTCCCACCAGATGAACATGCATCGCCGCGGCTGGATGGAGATGATGAGCCGCCGGCCGGTGCGGATCATGGATGTGGGGATCGCCGCCGGCCTGCAGCAGGGCACCGGCTTCTTCGCCTCCACCTCGCTGCTGGCCATCGGCGGCTGTTTCGCCCTGCTCACCTCGACCGACTCGATCCTCAAGATGATGAGCGACCTCGGCCTGAAGGGCGGCGGCAACCCGGCGCTGTGGGAGCTGAAGGTGATCGGCCTGACGCTGATCTACGCTTATGCGTTCTTCAAGTTCGGCTGGGCCTACCGGCTGTTCAACTACGCCACGATCCTGATGGGCGCGATGCCGGAGGAGAACGCGCCCGAGCTGCATCGCCGTGTCTTTGCGGAGAAGGCGGCCGGGATCATGGTGCTCGCCGGAACCCACTTCAATCGCGGCCAGCGGGCGTTCTTCTTCTCGGTCGGCTATCTCGGCTGGTTCGCAGACCCGCGCCTGTTCATGGCGACCACGCTCTTCGTCGTCTGCGTGCTCGCCCGCCGTCAGTTCGCCTCGAGGGCGAGGGCGCTGGCCGAATCCTTGCACAAGCTGCCGTCGGCGCCGATCGAGCCGGACGGCGGCATGAAGACGGCGACCGGCTCCTCGAACCCCTTCACCCGGTAGCTGCCGAGCGCTCCGGCACGGCAGCCCATCAGGTCGGCAATGGCTTCCGAGACGAGAATGTCCTGCTCCAGGTCGCGGGTCAGCCCGGCGATGCGCGAGGCCAGGTTGACCACCGGCCCGACGACCGTGAAGTCGAGCCGCGCCTCGGCGCCGACATTGCCGAAGAAGACGTCGCCCGCATGCAGGGCGATGCCGACGCGCAGCGGTGGCTTTTCGGCGCAGCAGTCGCGGTTCATCTCGGCGAGCGAGGCGCTGGCCTGACGCGCGGCCAGCAGCGCCTGGCGTGCCGCGCCACGGGCGCTGTCCTCGCTGCCATAGGGGAAGACGGCCATCACCTCGTCGCCGATGAACTTCAGCACCTCGCCGTCATGCGCCTCCACCGCCCGGGTGACCACATCGAAATAGGCGTTGAGCAGCTTGATCAGCTTGTCGCCGGGGATGGCGTTGGAGAGCTCGGTGAAGCCGCGCAGGTCGAAGAAGCCGACCACGGCGGAAATCGTCTCGCCGTCGCCGCGGGTGACCGTGCCCGCCAGCACCCGCGCGCCCGCACGCCGGCCGACATAGGTGTCGAGCAGCGTGTGGCTCATGCGCTTCAGGGTGTAGAGTTCGCACAGGAGCGCCAGCGGCCGGGCGATGGTCTCCAGCAGCGAGATTTCCGAACCGGTGAAGCCGCCCTGGCGACGGGTGGCGAAGGTGACGCCCTTCACCGAACCGTCGGAAAACGGCAGCGGCAACGCGATATAGTCGGTGTATCCGGCCTCCAGCAGCTCCGGCACGATGCCGTAGGCCGGCAGATCGCCGCCGGCGCGCAGGCGAATGCGCACGCTGCGGCGCTCTGAAAACACCACCTTGAACGGGCTGTTGTCGTAAGCCTTGATGCTTTCCGGCGTTTCCATGTAGCGGCGAAGCTCGATGCCCCTCTCCGCCGTCCAGGTGATGCCTTCCGTGCGCACATTGGGATGCAGCACGGAAATGCCGGTAACGACCCGGTCGACCTGGATGCCGGCCTCGTTGAGCCGCATCGCCAGCGTCTCGACCAGCGTCGAGACCTCCTCCACCTGCACCGCGTCGCCATGGAGCCACTCCATGACCTCGGCGGCGACGAGACTTGCACTGATTGTCATGCGCGGCGCCCCTTCGGCATTGCTCCGCCGGCATCCGCAATACCGGCGGCCGGCCCGCGCCGCATAGGGCACGAGCGAACGGCTTGCGTGCAGGCCCGCCCCGCGCGCGTGGTGTCATGTGGTGCGCGAGGGCGCGGAAGGGAAGATGTGCAAGGCACCCTTCCCTTCACAAGATCCTGATCCCAGGCTCTGAGCCCTGGCCTGATCCTAGTGGATCTTGCGCTTTTTCGCCTTCGCCGCATAGGGGTTCTCGCCCTTGCGATAGCTGAGGCGGATCGGCGTGCCGGGCATGTTGAAGGTCTCGCGCAGGCCGTTGACCAGATAGCGCGTGTAGCTTTCCGGCAGCACCTCGGGGCGCGAGCAGAAGACGACGAAATGCGGCGGGCGCGCCTTCACCTGGGTGACGTAGCGCAGCTTGATGCGCCGGCCGGCCACCGCCGGGGGCGGATGGTGGACGAGAACGCCGTCGAGCCAGCGGTTGAGCCGCGAGGTCGACACGCGCCGGTTCCACATGTCGTAGGACTGGAAGGCGGCGTCCATCAGCCTGTCGAGACCGCGCCCGTGCAGGCCCGACAGGGTGACGATGCGCACGCCGCGGATCTGGTTGAGATAGCGTTCGGACGCATCGGAGATGCGCTGCATCGCCTCGGCGTGGTCCTCGATCAGGTCCCACTTGTTGATGGCGATCACCAGGGCGCGACCCTCGCGGGCGACGAGATCGATGATCTGCAGATCCTGCTTCTCGAAGGGAATGGTCGCGTCCAGCGTGACGATGACCACCTCGGCGAACTTGATCGCGCGCAGCGCATCGGCGACGGAGAGCTTTTCCAGCTTCTCCTGCACCCGCGCCTTGCGGCGAATGCCGGCGGTGTCGAACATCTTCACGTGCCGGTCGCGCCAGACCCAGTCGACGGAGATGGAATCGCGCGTGATGCCGGCCTCCGGGCCGGTGAGCAGGCGCTCTTCGCCCAGGAACCGGTTGATCAGCGTCGACTTGCCCGCATTGGGGCGGCCGACGACGGCCACGCGCAAGGGACGCTGGGCACTGCCGGCGGGCGGGCCCTTGTCCTCTTCCTCCACGACCTCGCCATCCTCGTCGGTGGCAAGCTCCACGTCGGTCTCGGCGATCTCGCCCGGCGGCAGCGCCGCTTCCGCGGCCCGCGCCTCGGCGGCGATCAGGGCTTCCTCGCGCTCCTCCACCGCGTCGACCACCGGCCGCAGCGCCTGGTAGAGATCGGCAAGGCCCTCGCCATGCTCGGCGGACATGGCCACCGGCTCGCCGAAGCCGAGGCTGTAGGCCTCGTAGAGCCCGCTCTCGCCCGAGCGCCCTTCCGCCTTGTTGGCGACCAGGATGACGGTCTTGTCGCTCCGCCGCAGCACGTTGGCGAAATGGCTGTCGCTCGGCGTGATGCCGGCGCGCGCATCGATCACGAAGAGCACCGCATCGGCATCGGCGATGGCCTCGTCGGTCTGGGCGCGCATCCGCCCCTCGAGGCTGGCGGCGTCCGCCTCCTCGAGGCCCGCGGTGTCGAGGATGGTGAAGCGCAGGTCGCCGAGGCGGGCGTCGCCCGGACGGCGGTCGCGGGTCACGCCCGGCGTGTCGTCCACCAAGGCCAGCCGCTTGCCCACGAGACGGTTGAAAAGGGTGGACTTGCCGACGTTCGGGCGTCCGATGATGGCGATCTTGGCAGGCACTGTCCTGTAACCCCGGAAATGGCGAAAGCCCCCGGCGGAATACACCCGCCGCGGGCCTGGATCAAATGAAGCATCCCGCGCCGGCATTGGCGCGGGATGCGGGAAACGAAGGAGCCGGCCGGGCGATGCGCGCCCGCGCCCCGTCAGTTGAACGCGACGACGTCGCCCTTGGAGGTGATGGTCACCATCCGCCCCCCGGCGATGATCGGCGTCACATAGATGTCTTCCGATGTCTGCGACACCCCGAGCACGCGGCCCGAGGCGGCATCCACCCGCACCAGGCGGCCATCGCTGGAGGCGGCGACGAGCACGCCGTTGGCGAGCACCGGGCCGGCCCAGTTGATGCGGCTCTTCTTCTTGCCCTCGACATTCGGCAGCACGGTGCGCCACAGCGGGTTGCCGGTGGAGCGCTCCAGCGCGACCATACGGTCCTCGATATCGATCAGGAACACGCTGCCGCCGGAGACGATCGGCGTGTGCAGCGAGCCGACATCCTGCTCCCACACGCGCTCGCCGTTGCGCAGCCGCGAGGCGACGAGACGGCCGGACACGCCGGAGGAGAAGACCATGTCGCCGTTGACGACGGGGCTGGCCGAAACATCGGTGAAGCCGGACACCGCACGGGTGCGGTAAGAGCGGGTCACGCCCTCGACCCATTTCGGCTCGCCGCTCTTCATGTCGAGCGCCATCACCTCGCCGGAGGTGAAGGGAACGATGACGGTGCCGCCGGAAATCGCCGGATTGGCGAAGGCGAGCAAGCCGCTGCTTTCGGCGATGCCGGCATAGGTCCAGCGCTCGGCGCCGTCGTCCTGCGCGGCCGCATGGACCTCGCCGGTCTGGGTGACGGCGACGACCGTGCCGCCGGCCGCGGCCGGAGCCTGACGGGCCGGTGCGTTGATGCTCTTGGTCCACAGCACCGCGCCGGAGGACGCATCCAGCGCCACGAGCTGGCTGTAGCCGGTGGCGACGAAGACGCGGCCGCCATCGACGGCGACGCCGCCGCCGGAGGCGACACCGCTCTCGCCCTCGGGACGCAGCGAACGGCGCCACAGGCGGCCGCCATTGGTCGACAGCGCGGTCACGTCGCCGTTCTGGTTGTAGACGAAGATGCGGCCATTGTCGGAAACGGGACGCGCGGCGATGCGCACGGTGCCGGAGAACACGCCGCCGCCGCTGCCGCCGACAGAGGCGCGCCAGGCGCGGCCGCCGGAGATCGAGGCCGAGACATTGCCGGAATTGTTGCCGGCATCACCCCCGCCCTGCCGCCATACGACGGAGCTGGCCGAGCCGATGCTGGCCGCCTTGTTGCCGCCCTCGGCGACCGGGACGGTATTGTCGAACAGCGCTTCGCGCTCGCCCGGCAGCACCGTCTCCTTGGAGAAGGGATTGAGATCGGAAAGGGACGAGCAGCCGACCAGCGCCAGCGCCGCCAGCGACAGGGTCGCGGCGCGAAGGAGGGGGCGGGATCCGCTGCGGTCGAGCGCGTGAATGTTCGGGCGCATGGTCATCAGGAGCCCTCCCCGGCCGGCTTGCCTTCGGCGGCATCGATCAGGTCCAGCAGGGTGCGGGCGCGCGAGGCGACGTCGCCGGGGGCTCCCTCCTGGTCGAGAATGCCGCCGAGCCAGCGGCGCGCGGCGGCAGGGTCGTTCTGCTTCCAGGCGGACAGGGCCAGCGCTTCGCGGGCGAGGAAGCGCCAGGCATTGTCGTCGCCCGACAGCGCCTCGAGACGCTGCGAGGCGCCCTGGTAATCCTCAAGGTCGAGCGACAGGTAGCCCGCGCGCAGGCGGGCAATGTCGCGAAGCAGCGGCGCAGCGCTGTTGTCTGCGGCAACCGCGTCGAAGGCCGCGATGGCACCGGCCTTGTCGTCCGCCTGCGCCTTCAGCGCGGCGGCGCGCATGCCGGCCAGCTGCGGATAGCCGCCGGGGCCGTCCGCCAGGTCCGCCAGCCGCGCCTCGGCCTCTGCAAAATTGCCCTGATCGGCAAGCCGGGCGGCGCTCACGTAGATATCGCCGGCCTCGCGGCCCACGCTCTCCTGCCAGTAGAGCCAGCCGCGCCAGCCGGCCGTGCCGGCAACGATGAGGACGGCAACGGCGATCAGGTAGGTCCCGAAACGGTTCCACAGGCGCTTGTAGCGCTCGTGCCTGATCTCCTCGTCGACCTCGCGAAAAATGTCGGACATACGCTGCGAATTCCCGATACTTGAGAAATGCGCCGCCCGGTCTGCCGGTGCGGCGCGGCGCCACCATATCCATTTGACCTTTCACTGGCAAACGGCAGTGTCCGCTCCGAAAAGCGGCAGGCACCGAAATGAACGCGCGCCTCTCCCCTTGCGCGTCTTCGTGGCGCAAGTGAGGCAGGCGCGCGCCGCGTCTCGTTACACGACCGGCACGCCGATCAGCAGTTCGTGCAGGTAGAAGACGAAGGCGAGATAGAGGCCGAGGCCGACGACGAGCGAGACGATGTCGCCCGCGGCCGACGGCGCGCCGGTCGCGACCCCGTCCAGCGTCGCGGGGCGGCGCTTCAGCGAGATCCGGTCGGCGACGGCCCAGGCGAGGAAGGCCGCGAACAGCAGCACCGAGGCCAGATCGCCATTGGCCAGCAGATGCGCCAGGGCCCAGATCTTCACCGCCAGCACCATCGGGTGCTTCACCGCCTTCTTGATCCGACCGGCCGGCGCGCCGGAGGCGACCAGCAGCACGAAGACCGGCAGCATCAGGAGCAGGGTGACATGGCGCATCCACACCGGCGGATCGTAAAGGATCGGCGGGCCGTCCGCGCGGGCGGCGCCATAGCCGTAGACCAGCAGCGCGAAGCCGGCGAGCGAGGCGACCGTGAAAAGAATGCGGTAGCCGCCGGCGCCGAGCCGCGCCCTCAGGCTGTCGCGCAGGCCGGTCATCATCGGGACGGCATGGATGCCGATGAAAACGATGAGTCCCAGGACGAGCAGGGTCATGGCGATGGTGTCTCCCTCTGTGAGCGGTCAGGGTTGACCTGCCGCAGCGCCAGGGTCAAGCCGCGCGAGGTGCAGGCCCGGCAGACCCGCGACGAGCCTGCGGCAGTGTTGCAGGAAAGCGACGGGCCGCCCCCCGCAATTCCGCCACCGCGGTCAATCCGCAAAAAACCCGATTATCGGCCTATTGCAGCCGCATCCCACTTGGAGAATCACTGCAAGTGGGGCCATAGTTCGCGCGAGTTTGGAGGCGGGATGAGATGACGATTCGCGACAGGCGGAGCAGTCCGCGCCACCGAACGCTGAAAAGCGGGCGGATCGTCGTGGATGGCGGGGCAAAGATCCACGAATGCCGTGTCCGCAACCTGTCCGATGACGGCGCCCTGTTGAAACTGCCGAGCACCGCCGAAGTCCCCGACCGTTTCGAGCTGCGCATCTTCAACGAGGACATGGCCGTCACCGCCATGGTGCGCTGGCGCACCGCCACGGAACTCGGCATCCAGTTCGAGACCGAGGACGGCGAGACGGCAGGCTGAGCCCCCGTCCCGCAAAGTTCGTCCCGCAACGTTCGTCCCGAAACGTTTCCCCTTCAGGATCCGACCGAGGCCGGTTTCGGCGCCCGGCGCACGGCCACCTGCGCGGCCCACACGCCGGCAAGCACCAGCACCACGCCGGCGATCTGCGCCGGGGCGAGCGCCTGGCCGAGCAGACCCCAGCCGAGCAGCACGGCGGTGGTGGGGCTGAGGAAGCCGAGCGAGGCGACAGCCGAGGGCTCCAGCCGCGAGATGCCGCGGAACCACAGCACATAGGTCAGCGCGCTGGACAGGCTCATGTAGAGGAAGCCCGCCATGTTGCGCGCGCTCGGCGCGGGCGGCAGCGGCTCCAGCACGACTGCCATCGCCACCAAGAGCACCCCGCCGGCGAGCAGCTGCCAGGCGGCAAAGACCAGCGGCGAGACCGGCGGCTGCCAGCGGCGGGTCAGCACCGTGCCGAAGGCCATGGAGACCGCCCCGCCAAGTGCCGCGGCAATGCCGATCGCATCGAGCGCGGCCTCGTTGCGCAGCACCAGCAGGGCCACCCCGCACAGCCCGGCAAGGGCGGCGAGAACCGCGAGCGGGCGAATGACGCTGCCGAGCAGCATGGCCGCGACGAAGATGACGATGAGCGGCTGCACCGCGCCGACCGTGGCGGCGATGCCGCCGGGCAGCCGGTAGGCGGAGATGAACAGCAGCACCATGAAGATGGCGAAGTTCAACGCGCCCAGCACGAAGGACCGCCAGATCCACTGCCCGCGCGGCAGCTGGCGCACGATCAGCAGTAGCAGCAGGCCGGCGGGCAGGACGCGGGCGGCCGCGACGAACACCGGATGGCCGGGAGGTAGCAGCTCGGTCGTGACGATATAGGTGCTGCCCCAGACCACCGGCGCGAGCGCGGTGGCCAGAAGATCGGAAGCGCGGAACATGACGGGCCTCGTTTGAGGAAGGGCGGGAACGGGCCGGGCGACAGGCGCGCCGCCCGGCGATCTTGGCGGGAGCGAGACGGGCAGACAAGCCCCCTCGCCCATCTGCAGGCTCAGGCGTGCGACAGCACCTCGCGGAGCGGACGGCGCGGCTTTTGCGGCCAGTTGCCGGGCGCGGCACGGCCGACGGCCAGCAGCATCACCGGCACTTCGCCCTCAGTGAGATCGAACTCGGCTGCGACCTTGGCCGGATCGAAGCCGACCATCGGCCCGCTGGCGAGCCCCCGGGCCGCGGCGGCAACCATCATGAAGGAGGCGGCGAGCGTCGCCGAACGCACCGCCTCGTCGCGCGCGGCAACCGGGTCCGCGCCATAGGCCGCGGCGACCGCATCGACCCAGCCCCCGACCATGTCGGCGGGCATGAACCCGGCCTCGACGGAAGGACGCAGCCGCGCGCCGAGAGTTGCCGCCTCGGGATGGCTGCCGACGACGATGAAGGTGACGGCGGCCTCCGACACCTTGGCCTGACCATAAGCCGCCTCGCGCAGCCGCGCCTTGGCCTCCGGCGACGTCACGGCGACGAAGCGCCAGTTCTGCAGGTTGTAGGCGCTGGGAGCCCGGGTCGCGAGATGGACGAGTTCCTCGACCTCGGCGGCGGCAAGACGGGCTGCAGGGTCGAACAGGTTGGCCGAGACGCGGCCTTCCAGAAGGGTGGCGATATCGGTAGCGACGTCAGGGGCGGTCATGATGCAGATCTCTCCGTGGAACTGTGCCGGGAGCCCGTGCTCCCTCTGCCTCAAGAGATATTCCCGTTCCATCCGCGCGATAATCCGGCTATTCATCCGATCACTCGCAACTGAAAGTGAACAGTCATGGAACAGCTCACCGCGCTTCGCGTCTTTCGCCGGGTGGTCGACGAGGGCTCCTTCGCCGGCGCCGCGCGTAGCCTCTCGCTGTCGCAAAGTAAGAGGTCTTGCATATTTGCCGCCGCTCGGCGGTGACACGTCCACAGCCGGGGCAAATAGTCTTGATCGCCAAATCAGTTTCAGCGAAGGTCCCCCAACCGCTAGCGCTTTTCGCCGCCACAGAATTCTCAGTGACGAGGCCTTGATATTATGCAATGGAATCTTGACGCATTTTGCCTGGATGAAGCTCGAAGCAACCGGCAAATAAGTGCCAATGATTTGATTGAAAGAAGCCGCCTACCTAAAGACAAGCAATTCAAGAATCCCGTATCACGCAGGCGGCACGATTACTTCGCCTATTGCAGCGTACCTTTTATATGCCGAGGCGCAAACAAAAATAAATTCAAAAATGTACTCGAGGTCGGCTGCGGGCAGGGCGCAAAGATCTACGGCCTAAGCAGGCTCTCCGAAAATTACACCGGCATCGACATCGACAAAAAATCGCTCGATGAAGCGAACTCTCTCGTTCAAGATCTTGGCTTGAAGAATGTTCGCCTTATTCAGACAAACGGCGATGACCTTGAAAAAATATGGGACAGCCACGGCCCGTTCGACCTTGTGATATTCTATGCTGTACTCGAGCATATGACGTTCGCGGAAAGAATGTCGGCTTTGAATTCAGCTAAATCGTTTTTGGAGCGCGGCGCAGCAGTTTATATCGGAGAGGGACCCAACCGGCTGAATCCGATCGACCTGCACACTTCCGAAATACCTCATTTTGACGCGCTCCCCGATGACATCGCTGCGGCGTACGCAACCGCTTTCCCGAGCCGGCAGTCTTTTAAGGACCTCGTCCTGAAGACGGAAGGTTTCGACCTCATGCGCACAAGGGCAGGACGGGGCTTTTCCTATCATGAATTCAATCTCATCTTCGAAGCCACGAGATTGCAGAATGCCGTCAAACGTGACGGCTGGGCCATCGAGAAACTGAACCAGTATCCGCTGTTTGCATTCGAGGGATACAATCTGGAATCTTTTCCCCTTGTCAGGAATTGGAGCGGAGCCTCCAGCCCTCCTGTCCATCCGGCTTTCGCCAGATCGTGGATCGACCTGATACTGGTCGAAGGACAACAGCAACCGGAAGCAAGTCAATCCGTCGTTTTCTCGTCGCATGCAGGGGCCCAGGCCATAGATTATTTCGGGAACAAAACACTGGACCTGGATGGAAAGCAGAATAACGCCGAGTATGTGACGGACAGCAAAACTACAAAGTTCATTTTGAACGTGAAGAGATCTGCTGGATCAATGATCATCCAGAGCGGATCTGTCGAGCGAACAATCGACTTTTCGGAACTGCCTCAGTGGAGCCCCCTCCCTCATGCATATCGTTGCTTTGAGATCAGCGGCATTGGGAAGACGGTCCGTTTCACTCCAATCGGCGATGATTCCAGGGTCTCATTAGGACCGATTATCAAGGCTTACTGACCGCCCTCAGGACCGACGCATAATAGGACGCATAATAGTCTGTGCGTTGCCAAGTGACGTTCACAAGGAATGAGGCAACGCCGGAATGGAACAGCTCACCGCGCTTCGCGTCTTTCGCCGGGTGGTCGACGAGGGCTCCTTCGCCGGCGCCGCGCGTAGCCTCTCGCTGTCGCCGGCGGCGATCAGCAAGAATATCGGCGAGCTGGAAGCCCATCTCGGCGTGCGCCTGCTCAACCGGACGACGCGGCGGATGAGCCTGACCGAGCCGGGCCGGCTCTACTACGAGCAGGTGGCGCGCATCCTCGATGACCTGACCGAGGCGGACGGGTCAATGCAGCCGCTGCGCCACCGGCCGAGCGGCCTGCTGCGGGTCGCGGCACCGATCTCGCTCACGGTCACCCGGTTGTCGCGCACGATCACCGCCTTCATGCTGGCCTATCCCGAAGTGGAGATCGACCTGCACCTGGACGACCGGCAGGTGGACCTGGTCAAGGACGGCTTCGATATCGCCATCCGCGGCACGTCGAAGCTGGAGGATTCCAGTCTCGTCGCCCGCCGGCTGACGAGCATGCGCCATGTGATCTGCGGCGCGCCCGCCTATCTCGACAAGGCCGGCCGGCCGCGCCATCCGGAGGAACTCGCATCGCACCGGATCGTCCAGTTTTCGCTGTCCGGCAATGCCACGGAATGGGCGCTGGAGCGCGAGGGCGAACGCGCGAGCGTGCCGGTCGCCAGCCGCTACCGGGTGTCGACCAGCCTTGCCGTGCGCGAGGCGCTGCTGGCCGGCTACGGCCTGTCGCTGATCCCCGCACCTTACGTGCGCGAGGACCTTGCCGCCGGGCGGCTGGAGACGGTGCTGGAGGGCTGGGCACCGGAGGACACGCAGATCTATGCGGTCTATCCCTCGCGCCGCTACCTGCTGCCGAAGGTGCGCGCGCTGATCGACTTCCTGGCCGAGGACCTGCAGGACGAGGCGTGAGCGCCGGGCTTCAGCACAGGGTCTTTCAACGCGAAGCCTTCAGCGCGGCGAACCAGAACCCCAGGCAGAGGAACAGCGCGCCGACGAAGATCGCAGCCAGCACCGCACCGTAGCCGCCCGAGGCCTGCCACAGCAGCGCGGCGGCGAGCGGGGCGACCGCCTGCATCAGGTTCATCGGCCCGGTGAGCGAGCCGCTGACCGCGCCATAGGCCTCGCGGCTGACCATCTCCGGCACGGCAAGCCCGCGCACGATGGTGATCATGCCGTTGGCCGCGCCGTAGACGGCGGCAATGGCGCCGATCACCAGCACCGAGGGCGGGGCGAAGGCGAGCGCTGCGGCGGCGAGCGGAAAGACGATGACGACGGCCGAGCCGATGACCCGCACGGGCGCGGCCGGCGCCAGCATGCGGATGGCGATGCGCCCGGCGACCTGGGCCGGGCCGATCACCGCCATCACCGCGACGACGCCGGCCGCATCCAGCCCCCGCTCCAGCAGCAGCGGATAGAGGTGATAGGTCAGCGAGGAAAACGCCGCCGCATAGGAGACCCAGGCCAGCATCAGCCCCCAATAGGCCGGCCGGCGCATGGCCGCGGCCACCGCGCGGCGGCCCGACAGCGGCGCGCTGCCGTCCTCTCGCACCGGCACGGGCGCATCGCGCGCGGGATCGATCGCCGCGAAATACAGCGAAGCGCACAGAAGACCATTGACGCCGGCCATCACCACCAGCGCGCCGCGCCAGCCCTGCGTCTCGATGAGGATCTGGATGATCGGAATGAAGACGGTGCTGGCGAAGCCGCCCCACAGGGTGAGCGCGGTGATGCCACTGCGCGCCCGCAAGGCTCCGACCCGGCGAGCGATGACGGCGAAGGCCGGCTCGTAGAGCGTCGCGGCCTGCAGCATGCCGAGCCCGGCCAGCACCACATAGAAGGCGGCGACATCCTCCACTTGCGACCAGGCGAGAAGCAGCAGGCCGGCCAGCACGGAGGCGCCGGCCATCAGGTAGCGCCCGCGCCCCCGGTCGATCGCCGCCCCCACCGGATAGGCGGCGATGCTGGCCAGCACCACACCGAGGGTCGCCGCGCCGTAGAGCACCGGCTTGGACCAGCCGAGGTCGCCGCGCATCGCCTCGGCGATCAGCGGAAAGCCGTAGAACAGCGTACCCCAGGAACAGATCTGGGCGATGCCGAGCGCGGTGATGAACCAGCCGGTCCCGGCCGGCGGCGCATCCACGCCAAGGGGGCGCTGCGACATGAACGTGATCCTCGTGAAAGCGCGCCGGACGGTGGCCGGACGATGGCAGGGCCGGGTGGCGGGGTCAGGTGGCGGGGTCGGGAACGGATGCGCCCCGGCAGGAGGGAGGCGCATCGGCAAGATCGGAAGGGCGGGTGCCGTCGGCGCAGCACTCCTCGGCGAGATAGCCGAGCAGCGCCCGCATGGCCGGATAATGGGCGCGGCAGATCAGCGTCGTCGCCTGGCGCTCGCGCGTGACGAGCCCGGCATCGACAAGCTGCTTGCAGTGATGGGACAGCGTCGAGGCCGGGATCTCCAGTTGCTCCTGGATGCGGCCGACGGGAAGGCCCTCGGCGCCCGCACGCACCAGGATGCGGTAGATCCGCAGCCTGAGCGGATTGCCCAGCGCCAGCAACTGGGCTGCCGTCTGCTCGAGCCGCGCGGTCATGTGCCGTAACCCTTGTTCGAAAAAACTCGAACAAGGGTTACGGCAGGCGGGCAGGCCCGGCAAGTGCTTTCGTCGAAAGGTGTCGGGACGCAGGCGTCAGTCTGTGCTGCCCGCGACGCGCGATCCGCGCTCGTACCAGCCCCGCGACCGGTTGACGATCCAGACCACCGACAGCATCACCGGCACCTCGACGAGGACGCCGACAACGGTGGCCAGCGCGGCACCGGAATTCAGCCCGAACAGGGCGATGGCGGCGGCAACGGCGAGTTCGAAGAAGTTCGAAGCGCCGATCAGGGCGGAGGGACCGGCGACGCAGTGCCGCTCGCCGGACATCCGGTTGAGCAGATAGGCGAGACCGGAATTGAAGTAGACCTGGATCAGGATCGGCACGGCGATCAGCGCGATGATCAGCGGCTGGGCGATGATGTGCTCGCCCTGGAAGCCGAAGAGCAGCACCAGGGTGGCGAGCAGCGACACCAGCGAGACCGGCTGCAACACCCCGACCAGCCGGTCGAGCGCCAGCTGACCGCCCTTTGCCAGCAGCCGCCGGCGCAGCACCTGCGCGACGATCACCGGCAGCACGATGTAGAGCAGCACCGAGATCAGCAGCGTGTCCCAGGGCACCGTGATGGCGGACAGGCCGAGCAGCAGGCCGACGATGGGCGCGAAGGCGACGATCATGATCGCATCGTTGAGCGCCACCTGCGACAAGGTGAAGTTGGGCTCGCCGCGCGTCAGGTTGGACCAGACGAAGACCATCGCCGTGCACGGCGCCGCCGCCAGGATGATCAGGCCGGCGATATAGGAATCGATCTGGCTTTCCGGCAGCCAGGGCCGGAACAGGTAGCCGATGAACAGCCAGCCGAGCAGCGCCATCGAGAAGGGCTTGACCGCCCAGTTGATGAACAGCGTCACGCCGATGCCGCGCCAGAACGTGCCGACCTGCGCAAGGGCGGCGAAGTCGACCCGCAGCAGCATCGGCACGATCATCAGCCAGATCAGCACGGCAACCGGCAGGTTGACCTGCGCCACCTCGGCGGAGGCGATGACCCTGAACAGCCCCGGAAGCATGTGGCCGAGGCCGATCCCCGCGATGATGCACAGCGCCACCCAGAGAGTCAGGTACTTCTCGAAAAACCCGATGGCCGGGGCGGCGCCGTCGCCGTCCCCGATAGCATGATCCGTCATGATGATATCCTGGATTGGTCAGCCGGCCCGGGGCAGGTCGCGGCCGATCTCGCCGAGGCGCGACTGCAGCGTCATGCGGTCGAGCGAGGCGAGCGGAAGGGCGGTGAAGATGGAGATGCGGTTGGCCAGCATCCGGTAGGTGTCGGCGAAGGCCAGCGCCACCTCGCTCGCCGTCCCCTCGACGGCGGCCGGGTCCGGCACGCCCCAATGGGCGGTCATCGGCTGGCCGGGCCACACGGGGCAGGCCTCGCCGGCAGCGTTGTCGCAGACGGTGAAGACGAAATCCATCACCGGCGCGCCGGGCTGCGCGAACTCTTCCCAGTTCTTGGAACGGGCAAAACCGGTGTCGTGGTTGAGCTTGGCGAGCAGGGCAAGCGCCTGCGGATGCACCTCGCCCTTGGGCTGCGAGCCGGCGGAAAAGGCCTTGAACCGCCCCTGTCCGTCACGGTTGAGGATCGCCTCGGCCAGGATCGAACGGGCGGAATTGCCGGTGCACAGGAACAGCACATTATAGACGCGATCGGTCATTTACCCCTCCATTTCCCGCCTGGCGGGAGATCAGCAATTGCAGGTCACCGCCTCGATCACCGGGCGGCAGAGCTCCGGTGCACCGTTGCAGCAGTCTTCCATCAGGAAGGCGAGAAGATCGCGGAAGCCGGTCATGTCGGCGGTGTAGCGCACGCTGCGCCCGTCCCGCTCGGCCTGGACCAGGCCGGCCTGGGCGAGCGTCTTGAGATGCGCCGACACGGTGTTCTGGACCGCGCCGAGGCGCGTCGAGATCTCGCCGGCGGCAACGCCCTGCGGTCCGGCCTTCACCAGCAGGCGGAAGATGTCCAGCCGGGTGTCCTGACCGAGCGCCGCCAGCGCCATGAGCGCGGATGACTTATCCATTTATCTCTCCTTCTGGATATATGGATACATCGGGACGCCGCCGCGCGCAACCGCCTTGACGCGCGCCTCCTCATTCGCCAATCTTGAAACGTTATTACATAACAAATCAGGATCCCCACCATGCGCCTCTTCGTCAATCCGTTCGCACCGCGCGACCGGCGTCCCTCCCCCGCCGAGACGGCCGGAAGCCACACGGAGGGCGACCGGCAGGCCCTGCGCGAGCGGGTCAAGCAGGGCGTGCGCAAGGTGCTGGCGCCGGGCGAGGACGCGGTGATCTCGGTCAGCGAGCTGGCCTGCGGCGAGGACGGCTGCCCGGATGTGGAGACGGTGATCGGCATCCACGAGGCGGGCGCGCCCGCACGCCGGCTGCGCCTGCACATGCCGCTTGCCGCGGTGGGCCTTGCGGATATCGCGGCAGCCGCCGAGGATGCCCGCCGCACCGCAGACAAGGACCGTTCCGCATGAGCCCGAACCCCGTCGACCTGATGACCGAGCGCCTGCTGGACGAGGCGGGAATCGCCCCCGGCTGGACGGTGGTCGATATCGGCTGCGGCACCGGCGCGGTGACGCGGATGATCGCCCGCCGCGTCGGCCCTGGGGGCCGGGTGCTGGCCGTCGACCGCGATCCCGCCATGCTGGAGGCGACCCGGCGGATGGCGGCGGACGAAGGCCTTGCCAATGTGAGCGTCATCGAGGGCGGCTTCGACGCGGAGCTTCCCGGTCACGGAATGATCGACGCCGTCGTCGGCCGCAGGGTGCTGATGTACCAAGAGGACCCGGTCGCGGCGGTCGAAGCGCTCGGCACCGCGCTCAAGCCCGGCGGGGTCTTCGCCTTTCACGAGCATGACGCCTCGAAGCTGGTGCCCGGACGCCATCCCCTGCCCCTGCATGACGAGGTGCGCGACTGGCTGGCGCAAATGCTGCGCCGGGAGGGCGCGCGGCTCGACATGGGGCTGACGCTGCACGAGGTGATGAGCGCGGCGGGCCTTGCCGTCGAGAGCGTGCGGGCGGAGGCGAACCTCCTGACGCCGGACAGCAGCTATCCCGTCGGCATGATCGTGCGCGCGGTGATGCCGCGGCTGGAGGGCTTCGGCATCACCGACATGGCCAGCGCCGATCCGGACACGCTGGACGCGCGGCTGCGGCAGGAGCGGCAGGCGAGCGGCGCCACCTGCCTGTGGGAGCTTGTGTTCCGCGCTGTCGCCCGGAAGGTGTGAGCGCGGATCCGCCCCGTCCGGTTGACCGGAAAGATCGTTCGATATAATGAACAAATGTCCGGAACGATGGATGGAGCGCGGAAATGGCACGGCATGTCGGCATCATCGCCTGTTCGGCGGAAGGGGCGGCGGAGTGCTACCGCATCCTTTGCGCGGAAGCCGAAGCCCTGCTCGGGGCGCATGGCAATCCGCCGGTCAGCCTGCACATGCAGCCGCTCATCGACTACGTCCGCCATCTGGAGGCGGGGCGCGCCGATCTTGTCGGCGAACTGATGCTGGACAGCGCCAGGCGGCTGCAGGCTTCCGGCGCGCAGCTGCTGATCTGCCCGGACAACACCATCCACCAGGGCCTGCCGCATGTGGCGGACCGCATGCCCCTGCCTTTTCTCCATATCGCCGAGGTGGTGGCGCAGGAGGCCGCGCGCCGAGGCTTTCGCCGGCTGGCTCTGACCGGCACGGTGTGGCTGACCGAAAGCGATGTCTACCCGCAGGCGCTCGGCAGGCAGGGCATCGAGACCGTGCTGCCGACGAAGGCGGAGCGGACCGAGATCGGCCGCATCATCATGGACGAGCTGGTGCGCGGAAGGCTGGAAGTCTCGGCGGAGGCGTATTTCCAGCAGGTCATCGGCCGCATGGCGCGCGAGGACGGGTGCGATGCCGTGGTGCTCGGCTGCACGGAGATCCCGCTCCTGATGAACGACGGCAACTCGCCGCTGCCGACGCTCGATTCGACGCGGCTGCTGGCGCTCGCCGCCCTGCGGCACGCGGTAGAGGCGTAAAGCGGTTTCAGCCGTGCTCGATGATCAGCACGGCGCGGGTGTCCGGCTCCAAGGCCTCGAAGGTGTGAGGGGTGTCCGCCGGATAGGCGGCATAGTCGCCGGCGGCAAGCTCGACCTCCCGTCCTTCCGGCCCCAGACGCGCGCGGCCGCGCATCACGACCACATGCTCGCGCGTGCCCGGCCCATGACCGGGCGAGAGATGTGCCGCGGAAAGATGCGGCGAGCCGGGCTCGGCCTCGATCACGTAGAGATCGCGCCTTGTGCCCGGTCCCGCCGCCGACAAAAGCCGGGCGAGATAATCGGCATGGTCGGAACGGGTCGACGGCCCCTCGCCGGCACGGATCACCTCGATCTCGCCGCGCGGGGCCTCCAGCAGCGCGGCGACGCTGACGCCCAGCGCATTGGCAAGCAGCCACAGGGTCTCGATGGCGGGATTGCCGCTCCCCGATTCCAGCTGCGACAGGGTCGACTTGGCAAGGCCGGCCGCGCGTGCAAGCTCGCTTGCCGACAGGCCGGCGCGCAGGCGTTCGCGGCGCACCGCAGCGCCGACGAGCGCGCCGATGCCGGTTGGTCCCTTGATGCCCTCGCTGGCGTCCACCTGCCCGCCTTTCGCACATGCCGGCCAGGTGCCGGCGCTCATGCGATCACTATAAAAGCGGTCGTCCCGGAGAGCCATCTGCCCCGCGACGATTTCCCCCCGTGACAGATGCGCGCGGCGGCGCTAGAGACGATCCATGCACAGCATGAGGGAACTCCTGAAGGACCGGTTGCTGACGTGGTCGATGGCCGCGACGATCGTCCTTGCCATGCTGCTGCAGGGGGTCGTCGCCGCCAATGCGCGCACGGTGATGGCCGCCGACGGCACCAGCCCGGCCTATGTGCTGTGCTCGCCGACGGCGATTGCCGATCCGGACGACAACCATCCGCTCAAGGACCTGGCCCGCGACTGCTGCTCGACGCTGTGCAAGCTCGCCTGCGCCGGCGGCACGCTGGCGGCCCCTGTCGCGATCGTCCTGCCCGCTCCCGAGCCGGCCGAGACCGCCGCCTGGGTGCCGGTTCCCGCCCCGACCGCGGCTGAGCGCGCGGAAGGGCCGCCGCCACCGGCCCGCGCGCCGCCGCCTCTCTCCATCTGACGCAAACCAACACCCAAAGGACCGGCCATGCCCGATGGCCGCCGGTCAGCATATTTGCGACTTATGGAGCCTATCCCATGCGTACTCTTCAGTTTGTCTTCGCGGCAGCCCTGACGCTCGTCGCCATCGTCGGTGCCCAGGCCCACAGCTACCGGGTCGGCGAGATCCAGATCGGCCATCCCTGGACCCGCGCGACGCCGCCCGCCGCCAAGGTGGCCGGCGCCTTCATGAGCTTCACCAACGAGGGCGGCACGGCCGACCGGCTGGTCGGCGGCTCCTCGCCGATTGCCGAGAAGGTCGAGATCCACACGATGGAAATGACCGGCGGCATCATGAAGATGCGTCCGCTCGCCGATGGTCTCGAAGTGCCGGCCGGCGCCAAGGTGGAGCTGGCTCCCGGCGGCTTCCACGTCATGCTGATCGGCCTGAAGCAGCCGATCGTCGAAGGCGACAAGGTGCCGCTGACCCTCACCTTCGAGAAGGGCGGCGACATCGAGGTCGAGCTGGCGGCCGACAAGATGGGCGCCGGCGGCAAGGCGGCCGACCATGGCAGCCATGGTCACGGCGAGACGAAGAAGACCGACCACAGCACGCACTAAGCAGGGCTGCCCCTGCGGTTACGCGGGGGCGCCACGCTTCACCCCGAATAACGGCAACTTGGCCGTCCGCCCGCCGCAGCAATACGCGCGGCGAAGGACGCCCTGTGCCCGGAGATCCATCCATGACCGATACCACCGCGCAGGACGCCGGAACGGGGGCGCTCGCCTCCCCCGCTTCCAGCTCCGACCTCTACCGTGCCGTCTGGCGCTGGCACTTCTATGCGGGCCTTCTGGTCCTGCCCTTCATGATCACGCTCGCCGTCACCGGCGCGCTCTATCTCTTCCGCGACGAGCTGGACGCGATCCTGCACGCGGACCTGAAGCGGGTGGAAATCCGCGAAAACGCCGCCAGGGCCACCCCGTCCGCCATCATTGCTGCCGCGCTCGACGCCCATCCCGGCCGGGCGGTGAAATATACCGATCCGCCGACCGCCAACGCCTCGGCCGAGATCACCGTCAGCGCCGACACGGGCGAGCGCCTGGCCGTCTATGTCGATCCCTACGACGCCACGGTGCTGGGCGCCCTGCCCGACCGCGGCACGGTGATGTGGACCGTGCGCTACCTGCACAGCTTGCGCTATTTCGGACCCACCGTACGCAGCGTGATCGAGATCGTCGGCGGCTGGTCGATCCTGCTGGTCGGCACCGGCATCTATCTGTGGTGGCCGCGCAGACGCGGACGCGGCGGCGTCACCAGCGTGCGCGGCACACCGAAGAACCGGATGTTCTGGCGCGACACACACGCGGTGACGGGCATCTTCGTCGGCTTCTTCATCGTGTTCCTGGCGATCACCGGAATGCCGTGGTCCGGCAACTGGGGCGCCAAGGTCAACGAATGGGCCAACGGCACCAATTTCGGCTATCCGTCCGGCGTGCGCGTCGAGGTGCCGATGTCGGACGCAAAGCTGGCCGAGATCGCACCGACCACCTGGTCGCTGGAACAGGCGCAGATCCCGCAATCGACCGACGCCGCGCCGCAGGCACGCGATATGGGCATCGACCGGGCGGTGGAGATCGTCGACGGGCTGGGCCTGCACCGGGGCTACACCATCGGCCTGCCGTCCTCGCCGACCGGCGTCTACTCGGCCTCGGTCTATCCGGACGACCTGGCGCAGCAGCGCGTCGTGCATCTCGACCAGTACAGCGGCAAGCCGCTGGTCGACATGAGCTATGCCGATTACGGCCCGCTCGGCAGGTGGCTGGAATTCGGCATCAACACGCATATGGGCCAGCAGTTCGGCCTGGCGAACCAGATCCTGCTGGTCGTCGTGTGCCTGGCCATCGTGATGCTGGCCGTCTCCGCCGGCGTGATGTGGTGGAAGCGGCGGCCGGCGGGAAGCCTCGGCGTGCCGCCGATGCCGGCGGACAGGAAGGTGTTCCGCGGATTGCTGGCGATCCTTGCGGTCGGCGGGATCGTCTTCCCGCTGGTCGGCCTGTCGCTGATCGCGATGCTGGCCATCGACCTCCTGGTGATCCGCCCGCTCGGTGCGCGCCTCGCCGCGCGCTGAAGGCGGATCGGAAACGGCTCGCGGCGGCGACAGCTGCCGCGAGCCCGAAGGACATCGGCTCAGGCCGTATCGGTACCGGCTTCGCGCGCGGCACGGGCCTGCGCCGGTTCGGCGAAGAGGATCCAGTCCGGGATCAGCGAGAGGAGCCGCGCCAGCACCGCCGTCGCGACCACCGCGAAGAGCAGCCGGCCGAAGAAGACGCTGGCGAAATCCGCACCCACCGCGACGACGATCAGCGTGT
This sequence comes from Stappia indica, assembly GCF_009789575.1. Lineage (NCBI taxonomy): Bacteria > Pseudomonadati > Pseudomonadota > Alphaproteobacteria > Hyphomicrobiales > Stappiaceae > Stappia > Stappia indica. Next base: position 836,218 of record NZ_CP046908.1, read on the forward strand.
CCTCGATGAGGCTGTGGGCAAAGCCCATGAAGGCGCTGGCGAGGAACACCTGGCGCGGGTCGACCCGCGATTCCCGCGCCTCGCGGATCAGCAGGCCGCCGCCGTAGGAAATGCCGAGCAGCAGGCCGACGGAGGCGAAAGGCACGGCCGGCGGGGCGATGCCGGCGAGACGGAACAGCGGCACCAGCGCGCGGATCAGCCGGTCCATGATGCCGGTGACCTTGAGGATGTCCATCAGCCAGCACAGGCCGAACAGGATCACCAGCATCATCAGCAGCGTCTTGCCGAGGCCGATGGCAAAGCCGATCCAGGTCGAGGTCTCCTCCATCGGCATCCAGACCGGCGACAGCGGCGTGGAGAGCCAGCCGGTCGCGGAATAGAGCTGGTGGAGGAACGCGGCGCAGGCGAGGCCACCGACGATGCGCAGCACCGTGGTGATCCAGAAGCCCGGCCCGGCGCGCTGGATGATGCGCTGCTCGATGGGCAGCGCATGGGCGAAGAGCAGCAGGGTCGAGAAGACGGTCATGTCGGCGACGGTGAGTTCGGACACCGGCACCAGCGCGAAGACGATGACGATGGCGCCCCACAGGCCGATCAGCAGGCCGGTGAGCCAGGCGAGCGCGATCTCCGGCGGCAGGCCGTAGAGCTGCATCACCGGCTCGAAATAGGGCGACATGGCGCGGATGGCGCCGAGACGCGCCAGGATCTCCACGATCACCATGACCGGCACGATGATGCGCACCAGTTCCCAATAGATTCCAAAGGTTTCGCGGGTCCGCCGGATCAGCTGCGCACGCACAGACATTCGAGTCACTCCAACATTTTCGTGCCCTACCGATACCGCAGCCGCGCGGCATTTTTGGTCAGACTTTGCAAGTTCGTGCAATTTTATTGCATAGTGTCGCGACCGCCGGAGGGGCCATGGATCGCATCGACAGGAAGCTGCTGAACCTGCTGCAGGCGGACGCCGCGCGCACCAATGCCGACCTTGCCGAGGAGGTCGGCCTGTCGCCGTCGAGCTGCCTGCGCCGCATCCGCAGGCTGAAGGCGACCGGCGTCATCGACCGCACGGTCGCCATCCTCAACCCGGCGCGCGCCGGCAAGGGCCTGAAGGCGGTGGTGACGGTGGAGCTGGAGCGCCACGGCGAGCAGCAGACCCGCCGCTTCCTGGCGCTGGTGGAGAACGAGCCGGCCGTGGTGCAGGCCTACAGCGTCAGCGGCGAGACCGACGTGGTCCTGATGCTGCGGCTGTCGGGCATGGAGGAATTCGACGGGTTGTGCGAACGTCTGTTCCGCAACGAGACCAATGTGGCACGCTTTTACACGATGTTCGTGATCCGCACCGGCAAGGAAACCACGGCGATCAGGCTGACGCCGTGAGGCGGGCAAGACGGGAGGACGCAGCGTGATGGAAACACTGGTCTCCAATCCCGGCGCCTTCGTGCATGTGCGGGTGTTCATCGGCATCATCACCGGCCTGTGCGTGGCGCGGCTGCTGAACGGGCTCGCCAACATGGTGCAGCACCCGCGGCGCGAGCATCTCTACAGCGTCCATATCGGCTGGGCGCTGTTCCTGCTGCTGGCGGTGATGCATTTCTGGTGGTTCGAGATCGGCCTTGCCCGCATCGAGCGCTGGACCTTCGGCCTCTACTTCCTGGTGGTGGCCTACGCCTCGTGCTTCTTCTTCACCTGCGCCATCCTGTTTCCGGACAAGGTCGGCGAGAATTCAAGCTACCGGGACTATTTCCACACCCGCCAGAAGTGGTTCTACGGGCTGCTGGCGACGCTGTTCTGCCTCGACATGCTGGACACGGCGATGAAGGGAGCGGAACATTTCCGTTCGTTCGGGACGTTCTACCCGTTGCGGCAGACGGGGCTCGCCGCCCTGGCCGTTGCGGCGATGTGGATACGCGCGCCGCGCTTCCACATCGCCTTTCTGGTGCTGGCGCTGGCCGCGGAGGTCTTCTGGATCCTCGACCAGTTCGCCGTTCTGGACTGAGCCGGAAGGTCAGGCCGCCTCGAAGCGGATGTCCTGCGCGCCTTCCCACAGGACCTTGCGGCCGAGCTCGGGCAGCTTGTCGAGGTTCGAGGTCAGCGTGACGAAGTGGTTGCCGGCGAGCTGGCCCATCTTCGAGGAGAAGTCGACGCCGCCATAGGCGAGCAGGATCTCCGTCTCGCTGATGCCGCCGGGATAGAGCAGGATGTGGCCCGGCGCCGGGTGGCTGGTGTGATTCTCGTAGCCGACGCCGAAGGAGAAGTCGCCGAGCGGGATCCACACGCCCTCGCCCGACCAGCGCACATGCACGATCTGCCCGGCAAAGGGCATGCGCGCCAGGAACGCCTTGCAGGTCTCAGGCGCCTTCTCGGTCTCCAGCACCGCATCGAAGGTGAAGGGGCCGGCGGTGATCTTGATCTTCATGTCGTTTCCTCCTTTGGGATTTCAGAGCGGTGCGGCACTGCGGGTGCGGGCCGACCGGTAGATGCCGTCGCCCTTGGCGCCGACGAGCATGTTGTCGCGGACCATCACCCGGCCGCCGAGGATGACCGTGGTCGGCCAACCGGTGACCTCCAGCCCCTCGTAGGGCGAATAATCGGCCCCGTCATGCAGGTCCGCATGGCGGATGGTGCGCTTTTCCGCAGGGTCCCAGATCGCCAGGTCGGCATGCGAGCCGATGGCGATGGTGCCCTTTTCCGGATAGAGGCCGTAGGTGCGGGCATGGGCGGTCGCGGCCAGCGAGACGAAGCGCGGCAGGTCGATCCGCCCCTTCATCACGCCTTCGGAAAACAGGATCGGCAACCGCGTCTCGACCCCGGGAATGCCGTTGGGAATGTGCCGGAAGCTGGTCAGCCCCTTCGGATTGCGCTTGCCGCGCTCGTCGTCGTAGCGGAACGGGCAATGGTCGGAGGAGAACAGGTCGAAGACGCCCGTCTCGATGCCGCGCCAGCACTCGGCCTGGGCCGCCTTGTCGCGCGGCGGCGGCGAGCAGACGAACTTCGCCCCCTCCCAGTCCATGCCGTCGAGATCCTCGGCGGTGAGCACCAGGTATTGCGGGCAGGTCTCGCCGACCACCTTGAGCCCGCGCGCGCGGGCCCGCGCGATCTCCTCCATCGCCTCGCCGTTGGAGACATGGACGATGACGATGGGCACGTCGGCGATCTCGGCGAGCGACAGCGCCCGGTGCGTCGCCTCGCGCTCAACCGCCACGGGACGGGTGGAGGCATGGGCGCGCGGGACGACGTCGCCGGCCGCCTCGTGCCGGGCGATGAGGAAGCGGATCGCGTCCTCGTTCTCGCAATGGACCATGACGGTGGCGCCGGTCGAGCGGGCGACGTCCAGCGTCTTGAGGATCTCCGCATCGCTGAGCCGCAGGTCCTCGTAGGTCATGAAGACCTTGAACGAGGAATAGCCGTCGGCGGCGAGCGCCGGCAGCTCCTGGCCGAGCAGACTGTCCGTCGGGTCCGAGACGATCAGGTGGAAGCTGACATCGGTGTAGCAGTTGCCCTCGGCCAGCTTGTGATAGGCGGTCAGCGCCTCGCGCATCGGCCGCCCCTTCTCCTGCAGGCAGAAGGGCATGATGGTGGTGTTGCCGCCGAACAGGGCCGAGAGCGTGCCGCTCTCGAAATCGTCGGCCATGACGATGCCCTCGCCCGAGGGCTGCGAGACGTGGACATGGCTGTCGATGCCGCCGGGCAGCACATATTTGCCGCTCGCGTCGATCACCTCGCACTCGCCCGTCAGCGCCTCGCCGATCTGGGCGATGCGCCCCTCGCGGATGCCGATATCGGCGCGGAACACGTCCGAGGCGGTGGCGATGGTGCCGCCGCGCACGATCAGGTCGAAACGCTCCATGGTCGGCCCCTTAGTGATGCAGGATCTTGCCGAGGAAGGCCTCGGTGCGCGGATTGTGGCGGGCGGTGAAGAACTCCTCGGTCGGGCGGTCCTCGACGATCTCGCCCTGGTCGATGAACACCATGCGGGTGGCGACGCGCCGGGCAAAGCCCATCTCGTGGGTGACCACCATCATCGTCATGCCCTCGCGCGCCAGAGAGGTCATCACGTCCAGCACCTCGGAGATCATCTCCGGGTCGAGCGCGGAGGTCGGCTCGTCGAACAGCATCGCCTTGGGGTTCATGGCGAGCGCCCGGGCGATCGCCACGCGCTGCTGCTGGCCACCGGAGAGTTGGCCCGGATACTTGTGCGCGTGTCCGCTCATGCCGACGCGCTCCAGGAGCTCCATCGTCCTGGTGCGGGCAACCTTCTGGTTGCGGTTCAGCACGATGCGCTGCGCCAGCATGATGTTGTTCTCGATGGTGAGATGCGGGAACAGCTCGAAATTCTGGAACACCATGCCGACCAGCGAGCGCAGCTCGGGAAGGTTGGTGCGCGGATCGTTGACCTCGACGCCGTCGACCCGGATCGAGCCTTCCTGGATCGGCTCCAGCGCATTGACGCATTTGATGAGGGTGGACTTGCCCGAACCGGACGGTCCGCAGACGACGACGACCTCGCCCTTGGCGACGCTGGTCGAGCAGTTCTTCAGGACGGGGAACTTGCCGTAGTACTTCGTCACTCCGGTGATCTCGATCATGGTCACCCTCCTTGGAACCGGGAAATGGAAAAGGCCGTGAGGTCGCGGCCGGGATCGCGGCCGCGCACCAGCGCCGCCGTCAGCTGCCCGACGATGGGGCCGAGCGTGTAGCCGTTCGACGTCACGGCGTTGAAGAAGCCGGGCATCGCCGGGTGCTGCCCGAGGATCGGCGCGCCGTCGATGTTGATGTTCATCGCTGCCCAACTGCGGATCACATGCAGCTTGCGCAGGCCCGGCACCACATGCTGGGCGACCCAGAGATTGCCTTCCAGGCTGGAAAACAGCGGGCGCGGATGGCTGTGCACGGGGTCGAGGCCGGCCGTCCAGCCGCCGCCGATCAGGAAGTTGCCGTTGGCCGCCTGCTTCAATGTCAGGTGCCGGTCGGCATGGGCGACGAGATGGGAAACGGCGGGCGCCGCGGCCTCGGTCACCACCATCTGCAGCGGCGCGCCGAAGACCGGCACGTCGAGCCCGAGCATGGCGCCGATCCGGGCGGCGAAGGCACCGGCGGCATTGACGAGACGCCCGGCGCGCAAGGCGCCCCGCGAGGTATCCACGACGAAGCCCGAGCCCTCGCGCCGGATCGCCAGAACCTCGGTGCGGTCGAACACCCGGGCGCCGGCCGAGACGGCGGCGTCCAGCACATGGCGGGTGGCGACCAGCGGGTTGATCTTGCCCTCCTGCGGGCAATAGGCGGCGCCGATCATCGCCGGCGACAGGCCCGGCTCCAGCCGGGCGAGATCCTCGCGGCCGATCACCTGGCAGTCGATGCCGTGGCTGCGCTCGACGCGGGTCTTTTCCTCCAGGAAGCGCAGATGCGCCTCGCTCTCCGCGACCATCAGCCCGCCGGTGATCTTCATCTCGAAGTCGCGGCCGAGGCGGACTTCCAGCTCCCGCCACAGGTCGATGGATGCAAGCTGCAGCGGCAGGGTGCGGGCGGCGGCACCGCCGTCTCCTTCCGCCTTGGCGCCGTGGTCGAAGGAGAGCAACTGGGCGTGCAGGCTGCCGGCATTGCCGCCCGAGGCGAGCCCGCCGGGGAAGCCGCGCTCCAGGACCGCCACCTCCTCCCCCGCCTCGGCGAGGAAGAGCGCCGTCGACAGGCCTGCGATGCCGGCGCCGATGACGAGGGTTGCGACCTCACGGATCGGCAGCGGTCCCGGAGCCTCCAGCGGCGGGCGCTCGGGCAGCAAGGCCCGCTTGTGGCCGCCCCATTCGGGCTTCTCGACGGCAAGCGCTGCCAGCGGCACGGGCCGCAGCGGCATTTGCGGGGCGAGCAAGCCGTTCGTCTCGTTGGCCGGACGCCCCGCAAGCGCGGTCAGCGTGCGCCCGCAATAGCGGCCCTGGCAGCGGCCCATGCCGGCGCGCGTCAGGCGCTTCAAGCTGGCGATGTCCGGCGGGCCGCCGGCTGCCGTCTCGCGCAGCACGCTCAAACCGACGCTCTCGCAGCGGCAGGACAGGGTGGTCCCGGCGTCGGTCTGCGCTTCCTCCGCCGGGCGGAACAGCTGCCACAGCGCCGCCTGAAAGCGGCGAGCGCGGGAAAGCCGGCGCAGCGCGGCCGGATCGGTCTCGGCGGCAAACCCGAGCTTGCGCGCGATGGCGAGGCCGGCCAGACGGCCGGCGGCCATGGCGACATGGGCCCCGCCGAAGCGCGCGGCCTCGCCGACGATATGCACCTGCGGGTCGGAGCTTTCGCCGGTCTCCTCGCACTGGGCGACCAGCGTGCCGTCGCCGGCAACCACATGGGCAAGGCCGAGCAGGCGCGACAGCTCGTTGGACGGGGCGAAGTCGCCGCCGACCAATACCGTATCGACCTCGAGCACCTCTTCGCCGGACGGACCTTCGAGGCGCACGGCTTCGGCGCGGCTCTCGCCCAGCACCTCGACGGCGCGGGTCTGCCAGCGAATGGAAACGCCGGCGCGCTGCAGGGCGGCGATCTCGCCCATGCCCTTCAGCGCCAGCGCCGGATCGGCCTGCAGAATGGCGATGGCATCGCGCGGGCTCGACCAGGGCGCGCGGGCCCTGTCGGCCAGGCACACGACCTCGCCGCCATGGCGCAGGATCTCGCCGGCCACCTGGATGTTGAGCGGGCCATTGCCGGTGATGGCGAAGCGGCGGCCGGGAAGACTGGCATAGCTGCGCAGGAGGGTCTGCGCCGCGCCCGTGGTCATGACGCCCGGCAGCGTCCAGCCGGGAAGCGCGGCCGGCCGCTCGAACGCGCCGGTGGCGATGACCAGCATGCGCGGGCGCAGGTAGAAGGCGCCGTCCGGGCCGAGGCAGCCGAGGACGGGGGCGCCGTCCGCCGGGCGCTCGGCGCCCCAGACGGTAACGCCGGAGAGAAGCTCCGCGCCGCAGGCACGGGCCTCGGCGACAAGGCCGGCACCGTCCTGCGCCTGCCGGTCGCGGGCAAGCGCTGCCCGCGCGTCCCCGGTTGCCGGCTGCTTATAGAACTGGCCGCCGGCAGCGGGCCGCTCGTCGACAAGGGTGACGCCGGCGCCGGCACGCGCCGCGGCAATGGCAGCGGAGAGACCGCCCGGCCCTGCGCCGACGACGAGGACATCGACGGCACGCGAGGGCAGCTCCGCCGGCACGGGTGCAAGATCGGCGAGCGCCGGCGAGAGAATGTCGGGACGGGCGGCCTGCCGCTCGACCCGCATGCCGTCCTGCACCTTGGTCATGCAGGCGCGCTGGCTGGTGCGCCCGTTGATGGTGACCAGGCAATCGTGGCAGACGCCCATGCCGCAGAAGAGCCCGCGCGGACGGCCCGCAGCATCGCGCGAGAAGGACGCCCGCCCGCTGGCCGCAAGGGCTGCGGCGACGGACGTGCCTGCATCGACACGGTGCGCCTCGCCGTCCAGATGGACGGTGAGGACATTCAGGGCCGGCCTGGCGTCGTGCGGGGCCGCAGCGGACATGGGTCTGTCTCCGGTCAGGTCTCGAAACGCAGGCCGAACTGCTCGACCAATGCCTTCATCTGCGCGTCCTGTGCGGGCGGCAGCGGCAGGCGCGGCGGCAGCGGCGCGCCGGTCGCAAAGCCCATATGCGAGAGCAGCGACTTGGTGCCGGCGACATAGGCCTGCCCACCGACCGCCTGGATGATCGGCAGCCACTCCAGATAGAGCGCGCGGGCCGCATCGTAGTCCTTGTCGTCGGCAGCGAGCGTGAAGATGCGCGACATCGGCCCCGGCGCGACGTTGGAGGCGACCGCCACCCAGCCTTGCGCGCCCATCACGAAAGACTCGAAGCCGAGGATGCCGCCGAACGGCACCATGCGATCGCCGGCGAGGCGAACGATGTCGCGGATGCGCGTCACCTCGAGGGTGGATTCCTTGACGTAGTCGCAGCCGTCGATCTGCGCGATGCGGGCCAGCAGCTCCGGCTTCATGTCGACATTCGACGTCGCCGGGTTGTTGTAGACCATGATCGGGATCGAGATGGCGGCGGCGATGGTGCGGTAGTGCTCGACCAGCTCGTCATCGGTCGGGGTGGAGTAGAACGGCGGGATGATCATCACGCCGTCGGCGCCCATCTCCTGCGCCTTGCGGGCGAGCCGGACGCATTCGCGCGTGTCCTCCGCACCGGTGCCGATCAGCACCGGCACCCGGCCGGCGGCGGTGTCGATCACCGTGCGCGCCACCGCCTCCTTGTCATCCTCGGACAGCGACAGGAACTCGCCGGTGGAACCGAGCGGGATGAGGCCGTGCACGCCCTCGCGGATCTGCCAGTCGGTAAAGGCCGCGAGCGCTGCGAGATCGGGCCTGCCGTTGCCGTCGACCGGCGTGATCATCACGGTGAAGACGCCGCGAAATTTCGTGGACATTTGAAGGTACCCTTATGGAGATTCAGCGCTTTTCCGTGAGACCCACGGCGGCGGTCGACTGGCCGAACCGGCGTTCGATGCGTCGCTGGACGAAGTCCCAGAGCGTTGTCAGGATGAGGTAGTAGAGGGCCGCGACCGCGAAGAGCTCCAGCACCATGAACTTTTCCTGGATGAGCACCTGCGTGCGGCGCAGCAGCTCTTCCATGGAAATGACCGAGGTGACGGAAGTGGTCTTCAACAGGCCGTTCACCGAGTTGCCGAGCGGCGGGATGATGACCTTGAAGGCCTGCGGCATGATGATGTAGCGCATGATCTGGCGCTCGGTCATGCCCAGCGCCCTCGCCGCCCGCGACTGGCCTTCCGGCACCGCCTCGATGCCCGCGCGGATGATCTCGGCAAGATAGGCCGCCTCGTTGAGGGCAAGGCCGATCAGCGCCGCCTCCACCACCGAAAAGCGGATGCCGAGCTGCGGCAGCGCGGTGTAGATGACGATGAGCTGCACCAGGAGCGGCGTGCCGCGGAACAGCCAGATGTAGAACCAGGCGATGGCGCGCAGCACCTGCAGCTTCGACCGCCGCATCAGGGCGATGAGGAAGCCGAGGAACAGGCCGCACAGCAGCGAGACGCAGGTCAGCCAGATCGTCGTCAAGACGCCTTCGAGAATGTAGGCGTTGGTGAGATAGTTGAAGAAACCTGACCAGTTCCAGACTGACATGGCGGGCCTTTCTATCGGGTGCGGCAGGAGGCGGCCGGCACCGCCTCCCCGAGGGGAGCAGACCGGGGACCGGCTGCAGGCTTTCGGGGACGGAACGGGTCGAACGACATGCAAGCGCCAGCGACAGGATCGCGCCCTTCCAAAAGGGAAGAGACAGCGGGGTGAGATGGGGCCACGGGTTGGTTTGCTTTTCCCGCATTCATTTGGTATACCGATTTAATACACAGCAACAGGACATGCGCAAGTCCCTTTGTCGGACCTGTGCACGCCTCTCCCGCAAGGCCTCCCCAGGCCGTTTCCGAAAGGCACAGATGGCGCCCGTCTCGTCCCGCCCGGCGGCGATCTCAGTAGGTGGAAAGAACCCGCTGGCGCACCTTTTCCAGGTGCTGCGCCATGCTCTGGCGTGCGCCTTCAGGATCGCGCGCGGCCAGCGCGGCGAGGATCTCGCGGTGGTCCTCGAGGCCCGGCTTGCGCTGCGCCAGCCGCCGCTGCCGCTCGAAGATCGTCGTGTAGCGGCGCATCTGGACGATGGTCTCGGCCATGAACGGATTGCCGCTCGCCTCGCCCAGCCCCTGGTGCAGCGCATCGTCGAAGCGCCAGATCATCGCCGGATCGGGGTCGGGGTCGTCCTCGATGGCGCGCAGCATGGCGGCAAGCTCGGCGAGCTTGCTCTCAGCGATCTCGGGACAGGCGAGCGCAGCGGCCGTCGGCTCGACCAAGAGGCGCATGGTCAGGCTGTTGAGATAGTCCTTCAGGGTGATGACGCGCACGGTGAGCATGCTCTTGCCGTTGCGCACCAGGAGCCCCTGCCCTTCCAGCCGGCCGAGCGCATCGCGCATCGGCGAGCGCGACACGCCGAGGCGGGCGGCGAGCCGCCGCTCCTGAATGACGACGCCTCCGGCCAGCTGCGCCGACAGGATCTCCTCCAGCAGGGCGCGATAGGTCTCGTCCGCGAGACTTGTCTCCGTGCCGGTTTCCTGCTCGGCCATGTGCCGTCTCCACTTCACCATTTGACGATCAGGACTGCTATGCCGCATGCCTCTTGCCAAGGAAAGCATTTCGCATGAGGTCGGGCCCGCGCAATACCAAGCCTTCGGAGGGGCATGCCAAGTGAGCGTTACGGAGGAAAACGGCGGCGGCGCGTCCGCCCGCGGAAGCCACAGCCTGGCCTCGCTGGCCTACAACGCCGTGTCGGACATGATTCGCCACCGCAAGCTCGGCGGCGGCCATGTCATCGTCGAGGCCCGGCTTGCCGAGACGCTCGGCGTCTCGCGCACGCCCTTGCGCGAGGCCCTGCAACGGCTGGAAGGCGAAGGCCTCGTCCACAAGGGCGACGGGCGCAACTACGTGGTGCGGCACGTCGATATCGGCGAGTACATCCAGAGCCTGAAGCTGCGCCTGCTGATCGAGCCGGAGGCGGCGGTGCAGGCGATGGGGAGCATCCCCAGCCGCAAGCTGATCGAGGTCCGCCACGAGATCGACGACCTGATGGGCACGACCAGCTATCACACGGATGCGCACTGGTTTTCCGACGACCACCTGCACGGGCTGATCATCGACCATTGCGGCAACGACGTGATGGCCCAGGTGCTGCGCAACCTGCGCGCCACCACAAGGCTGTTCGAGATCGGCCGGCTGAAGGATCGCCTGACACCCGATTCGACCGAGCACCTGATGATCATCGACGCGCTTCAGCGGCAGGAGGCCGACGACGTACGCCGGACGGTCGCCAACCACATCGCCAGCCTGATCGACTTCGCCCGCAAGCACCTCAACATGACGGACTGAGGCGCACTCAAACGAGCGTCAGCAACCGCGCCGGCGTCTCTTTCAGCAGCAGGTCGATCTCGGATTGCGCAAAGCCGCGGTCGCGCATCAGGGGAATGACGTTGCGCAGCATGTGCGCATAGCCGTGGCCGCCATGGCACTGCAGGCGCGAGCGGGTGCAGATGTCGTGCGACAGGACGACATTGCCACTGAGCCCCTCCTCGAACAGCCGCCGCACCGCATGGATGCGCATGTAGTCGGTCGGCAGGTCGGCGACCGCCATCCAGTATTGCGACTGCTCGATGCCGAAGAAGTCGTATTCGACGACGCAGCCGCGCCGCGCCAGCGCGACCACCTGCTCGACGCTGTCATAGGTGCGGTCCATGTGGTCGATGATGACGCGGGAGAGGTCGGCGCCTGCGGCCTGAAGGACGTCGAGGATCTCGTGCGGGGCGTCGGGATGGCGCCCCGGATGCACCGTGATCGCCGCGCCGGTGCGCTGCTGGGCGATGGCGCCGGCGGCAAGCGAGCGCCGCTCGAACGGGGTCAGCGGCCAGGAACACCCGATCTCGCCGATGATGCCGCAGCGGATATCGGTGCCCCAGGCGCCCTCCTCGACCTGCGCCGTGACGATATCGGCCAGCGCCTCGACAGACAGCGCCAGCGTCGCCTCGTCCTGATAGCCTTCCGTGTAGAAACCCGCGCCGAGCACCACATGCACGCCGGTCTCGGCCGAGATCGCCGCCAGCCCTTCCGGGTCCGGACACAGCCCGCCGGTGGTCATCTCGACGATGGTGCCGCCGCCCGCCTGCGCGAAGCGGCGGGTCTCGGACGTTGCGATGCCGAGGTCCTGGAGCCGGTGATTGCCGTGATAGTCGTTCGGCCGGTAGGTGACGTCGAAGACGTTCTCCAGCGTGATCTCGACCTCGGGCAGGCCACTGCCGCGCCGCGCCGGCGGGGTCAGGTCGCACAGCAGGTGCTCGTGCATCAACGCATAGCCGAGCGTCTCCGGCGCGACCGGCCCGCACACCGTCTGAACCGTCCCTGCACGCGCCATGCTGCCTCCCCGATTTGCTTGATTTTGACCGCTTGCAGACCGCATATAAATGGTATACCGTCTTAATACAATATAAAAACAGGCCTCATCAAACCAACCAGAGCGGAAGATAACCTCATGAAAAACAACGGATTCGATCGCATCCTCGGCGCAGGCCTCTCGCGCCGCAGCGTGCTCCTGGGCGCCGCGGCCACCGGCGCCAGCCTCGCCCTCGGCAGCCGGGCGGCCTTTGCGCAGCCGGCACTCGCCCCGCCGCATATCATCAAGCCGGGCACGCTCGTCATGAGCACCAACCCGACCCTGCCCCCGCTCCAGTTCGTCGACGACAAGGGCGAAGTGCAGGGCATGCGCATCGAGCTCGGCAAGGAGATCGCCTCCAAGCTCGGCCTGACGCCGGAATACATCAAGGTCGAGTTCGCGGCGATGGTGCCGGGCCTGGCCGCCGGCCGCTGGGACATGATCAACACCGGCATCTTCTGGACCGAAGAGCGCTCGAAGCTGATGTACATGGTGCCTTACGAGCGCGCCGCCGTGAGCTTCCTGGTGCCCAAGGGCAACCCGAAAAACATCACCAAGTGGGAAGAGCTGGCAGGCCTGTCCGTCGGCGTCGAACTCGGCGGCATCGAGGAGCGCCGCACCCGCGAAGTCGACACGATGCTCAAGAATGCCGGCCTCGAGGGCATCACCGTCCGCGTGTTCAACAACTTCTCGGAAGCCTTCCAGGCCCTGCGCGCCGGCCAGGTCGACGCGGCGACCTCGATCGACGCGACCGCGAAGTTCCTCGAGGACCGCGACGACTTCACCCGCGCCATCGCCGGCCTGTTCCCGCAGACCGCAACGCTCGCCTTCGCCGACAAGACGCTGGCCGAGGCGGTCGTCGGCGCGCTGAACGACCTGCGCGCCAGCGGCTTCTACGACGAGCTGTTCGCCCGCTACGGCGTGCTGACCATCGAGGAAGAGAAGTTCGCGATCAGCGGCCCCGGACCTGCCTGATTTCCGGCCTGAAGGCCGGGCTCGACTGCCCGGCCCTGCTCTCCCGGACCTGCCAGGTGCCCTGCACCAGGCAGGTCCTGCGGCGGACGGCGCCCCATCGCCGCCGCCGCGCTCCCCTTTCTGATACGGTCTGGACATCGTGATGAGCACCCGCCCCCGGGACAGGCTCGGGGTCATCGGCTTCGGGCCCATCGGCAGACGACTTGCCGCCCGCTTCCGCGATGCGAGCGAAGGACCGCAGCTTGCAGCCCTTCTCGTGCGCGAGCGCCAGGCGGGCGATGCTGCCGCCCTTGCCCCCGATGCCGCGATCTGCACCGACATCGACAGTTTCCTGAAAGCCCGGCCGACCGTCGCGGTGGAATGCGCCTCCGCCGCAACGCTGGTCGAGGCGGCCCCTGCCCTTTTGGCCAGCGGCTGCGATATCCTGCCCCTGTCGCTCGGCGCCTTTGCCGACCGAGATACGGAACGTCTCCTGCGGGAGGCAGCCGCCACGGGACCGGGCCGGATCGAGGTGCCGGCCGGAGCGCTCGGCTCCATCGGCTTCCTGACCGCCGCCCGCGAGAACGGCCTTTCCCGCGTTGCCATGCGCATCGGCTATCCGCTGGAGCGCTGGCAGACGATGGGCGCCGACCGCTTCATCGGCCTCAAGGGCTTGCACGAGCCGACTGTCTTTCTGGAGGCAAGCGCCCGCGAGATCGCTGCGCAGTTTCCCGGCCATCTCAATGTCACCATCGGCGTCGCGCTGGCCGGTCTCGGCCTCGACGACACCCGGGTGACGCTGGTCGCCGATCCCACGGTCACGCAGGCCTGGTTCGAGGTGGAGGCCGACTCCGCCTCCGGCCCCGTGCATCTTCGCGTCGACGGGCGCGATGCCCCCGTCCATCACGATCCGCTCGACTACACAACGTTCAGCGTCATGCGCCTCTTGCTGCGCCGCTCGGCGGCCATCGCGACGTGACGGCCGACAGAAAGACCGACAGGGAGACCACCGTGACATCGATCCTGCAGGACATCGCCAGCGCCTCGGCGCGCCAGCACGCGCGCATTCTGGACGGGCTGCGGACCTATGTCCGCGCCGGCAAGGGCGGCGAGGCGGCGGTCCAGACCCTGTTCGCCGAGAGTGCCGAGGCGCTCGGCTGCACCGTCGAGGCAAGCTCCTACAATCCGGCGGATGTGCGCATGATCGAGGAGTTCGCCGGCGAGGCCGCCATCGATCCGCAGACCCGCACCAGCATCATCGCGCGTTGCAAGGGGACGGGCGGCGGGCGCAGCCTGATCCTCTTCGCCCACCCGGACGGCGAGCCCGTCACCGGCACCGACCGCTGGCAGCACGACCCGTTCGCCGGCGAGGTCGAGGACGGCCGGCTCTACGGATGGGGCGTTGCCGACGATCTCTCCGGCGTTGCCGCCGGCCTGCAGGCGCTGGAGCTGCTCGCCTTTCTCGGCCTGCGCCCGGCTGGCGACGTGCTCATCGCCAGCACGCCGAGCAAACGCCACGCCCGCGGCGTCTCGCGGCTGATGCAGGAGGGAATGACGGCGGATGCCGCACTCTACCTGCACCCGGCCGAGTCCGGTGTCGGACTGCGGGAGATCAAGGCGCTGGCCTCCGGTCAGGTCGACTTCCGGGTAATCGTCGAAGGCCGGCAGCCGCCGACGACCGAGCCGCTCCAGACCGCCTTCGGGCATCTGGGCGTCAATGCCATCGACAAGGCCTACGTCGTCTGGGAAGCACTGAAGCGGCTCGACGCCCGGCGCGGCGAGGCGGTGCACCACCCCGCGCTGCATGGCGAGGTCGGCCGCTCGACCAACATCATGATGTCGTACATCTCGGCCGGCGATCCGAAGCGGCTGGCCCGCCTTGCGACCAGTTGCACGCTGGGCGCGGCGCTCGCCTTCCCGCCGCCGGAAAAGCTCTCGGACGTCTGCGCGCAGATCGAGGCGGCGGTGGCGGAGGCGGCTGCAAGCGATCCCTGGCTTGCGGAAAACCCGCCGCGCATCGTCTGGGACAGCGGCACGACCGGCGCCGAAGTGCCGGGCGACCATCCGCTGCTGCTCGCCGCCCATGACGCGATCCGCGGGGTCTGCGGCCTGGAGGCGCATGTGAACCCGATGCACACGGGCAGCGACATCCGCAACCCGATGATCCAGAAGGGCATCCCGACCATCGGCATCGGCCCGCTCTGCGGCGATCTCAGCCAGAACGACGGCGTCGACGAATGGGTCGATACCGAGGATCACGTGCGCTTCGTCGGCGCGGTTGCCGGCATCATCGCGCAGTGGTGCGGCGTCTCGAAACTGCAGGCCTGAGGCCGCTTGTAGAAGATGATTGCGGCGGCGAGACATGCCCGCCGCCGCAGAACCCGTCAGTCGCAGGCGGCGGTGACGATGATCTCGACCTTGAGGTCGGCGCGGGCGAGCTTGGCCTCGCCGCAGGCGCGGGCGGGTGCGCAGCCGGCCGGCACCCAGGCATCCCAGACCGAGTTCATCTCGGCGAAGTCGTTCATGTCCGCCAGCCAGATGATGGCCTGCAGCATCTTCTCGGGCGAGGAGCCGGCGCGATCGAGCAGAGCCTCGACGCGGGCGATGCAGTCGCGGGTCTGCTCGGCGACGGTCTCGCCCTCGCCGACCTGGCCGCACAGATAGACAACGCCGTTGTGCTTGACGATCTTGCTCATGCGCGTCGCGACATCGATGCGTTCGATCATTCCGTAGTCTCCTTGCTTTGCGAGGCGGCCAGTGCCGCCAGTTCGCCCAATGTCACCGGCTTCAACGGCGGCCGGATGCGGTAGTAACCGGTCTCGTCCTGGCTGCGCCCGTTTGCGGCGGCCAGCAGCTCCGTCACGGTCAACCCGCAATAGCGCCCCTGGCACGGCCCCATGCCGACCCGGCCGAAGGCCTTGGTCTGGTTGGGACCAAGGCACCCGATGGAGGCATAGCGCCTGATGTCGCCCGCCGTCACCTCCTCGCAGCGACAGACCAGCGTGTCATCCCCTGGAAGCAGCGCGCCGGCAAAGGGCGGATAGGCCCGATCCAGGAACGGGCGCACCGCCAGCTCCCGCGACAGTGCCGCCTGCAAGGGCCGCGCGGCGCGATCCCGCTCGCCCGGCGCAAGGCGGCCAAGATCGCAGGCAATAGCCAGCGCGGCGAGCCGGCCGGCAAGCGCGGCCGCCCCGGCGCCGCCGATGCCGCCGCCATCGCCGGCGATGAAGACGCCTTCCGGTCCCGCCGCGCGGCCCCAGGGGTCGCGCTCGGGCAGGAAGGCACGCTGGGCGTCGTCCCAGCGATGCGGAACGCCGATGGAGCGGGCGACCTGGGTGTTGGGCACGACGCCGTGATGCAGCAGCACCGTCGAACAGTCGATGCGATGGGTGCGCCCGCCGGCGGTAAAGCGGAGCGCCTGTGCCTGCGACGCGCCTTCCACGGCAAGATCGCTGGCGCCGGTGTAGCGGCGCACGCCTGCCCGCCGCAGCTCGGCCAGCAGGCCAAGCCCCTTGGCAAGCGCCCGCCAGCCGTGCAGCGCACCGCCGATGTGGCGCAGTGCGGCCAGCCGATCAGAATGGGTCTGCGTCTCGACCAGGGCCAGCGGCAGCGTGCCGGCGCGGCACATCTGCGCCGCCACGAGATACAGCAGCGGCCCGGAGCCGGCGAGTACCGCCCCCTCGCAGACGATGCCCGACTGCTTCAGCAGGATCTGCGCGGCACCGGCCGTCATGACGCCGGGCAGCGTCCAGCCGGGGATCGGCATCGGCCGCTCCAGCGCGCCGGTCGCGATCAGCAGCCGGCGACCCTCGACCAGCTCCGCCTCGCCGTCGAGGGTGAAGGCAACGCGGCGCCCCTCCTCCACCTGCCAGGCGGTGGCGCCTGCCAGATGCCGGATATTCGGATGCGGCAGGTCGCGGACGAGCTCCGCACCCTTGAGATAGTCGGCCCCGAGGATCGCGGCGCGGCTCTCTCCCGCCCGCTCCACATCGCGGTAGATCTGGCCGCCGGCGCGCGGCTGCTCGTCGAGCAGCACCACCGAAAGGCCGGCTTCCGCCGCCGTCCGGGCAGCAGCCATGCCGGCGGGCCCGGCGCCCAGGATGACGAGATCGGCCTCACGCATCCCCGTCCCTCCCCGCAGCCGGCATCGCGATCTCCATGCCGGGACCGACCTCGCACATGCAGGCCTGGCGGGTGACGCCGTCGATCTCCACCAGGCAGTCGAAACAGGCGCCCATCATGCAGAACGGGGCGCGCGGCGCGCCGGAAACGGGCGTGCGGCGAAACGGGGTGACGCCAGCGGCGAGCAGCTCCGCCGCCAGGTTGCCGCCTTCGCGCAGCATCAGGTCCTGCCCCGCAAAGCGGACGCGGACCCTTGGCCCCTCCGGCTCCAGCTCACGAAAGGTCGAAGCGGTCTTCACTGAACACCTCCAGGTCGGGGGCCTGCGCCGTGCCTTCCAGCCAATCGGGCAGGAAGCGCGCATGGGCGGCGGCAAGCGTCACTCCGCTGTGACAGGTCACGAGATAGGCGCCGGGCATCTCCCGGCTTTGCTGGTAGATCGGCAGACCGTCGGGCGACAGCACCCGCAGCGCGCCCCAGGCGCGCACCAGCTGGGCCTTGGCCAGCACCGGATAGGCGGTGATGGCCTGCGCGGCGATCCCGGCAATGCCGTCCACCGTCACCGTGTCGTTGTGGCCGACCTCCTCGTTGGTCACGCCGATCTGGACGCCGCCCTCGTCCACCTGGCGGGCGATCAGCGAGGGGCGGTTGAAGATCTTGGGCAGTTTCTCGGTGATCAGCACCTGGCCGCGCTGCGGGCGGATCGGCGCGCGAAACCCCATCTTCGGCCCCAGCACCGCCGAGCCGAGGCCGGCGGACAGCACCGTGCGCGCCGCCTCCACGATGGTGCCGTCGGTGCACTCGATGCGGAACACGTCGTTGCGGCTGACGGACTGCACGGTCTTGCCATTCAGCACCCGCCCGCCGCGGCGGCGGACATCGGCGGCCAGGGCCCGGAGCAGCTTCAGCGGATTGGCGTGGCCGTCCTGGTGATGCAGGATCGCGCCAACGACCTTCGGCCCGATCGCCGGCTCCTCCATGCGCAGTTCGTTATGGCCGAGCACCTCGTAAGGGTAGTTGCCGTCCAGCTTGGCCTTCAACACCTCGTAGCGGGCGACGGTCTCGGCCAGCGTCTCCTCGGAGAAATGCAGATCGTAGCCGCCGTCCTGCCGAAGCGCGGGATCCTCGCCCGTGCCCTCGCGCAGCTCCTCGGAAAAATCGCGCCAGGCGGCGGCCGAGCCTTGCGACCAGCTGGCATAGCGCGGCTGGGTCATGCCCTTCGACTGCACCCAGACGAGCCCGAAATTGCCGCGGCTGGCGCGAAAGCTGCCGTCGTCGCCGTCGATCACGGTGACCGAGCGCCCGCGCCCGAGCAGGCCCCAGGCAACGGAAAGGCCCACAACGCCCCCACCGATGATGGCGTAGTCAGAATCCATGACGATGTCCGATCAGATTGGAAAGGGTGCCGGGCAGCACGGGGCCGCCCGGCAGGAGGCAGGATCAGTCGCGGGTGTTCTCGAGAACCGAGCGCGCCCAGTCCTCGCCGATGTCCTTCAGCACCTCGGGCCACACGGCCGCGCGCACGCTTTCGGCCATCGCCGACAGCTGCTCCTCGGAGAGCGCCACCACCGTGGTGCCGAGCTCGTCGGCCAGCCGCTTCTCGTTCTTCGCCTGGTCCTGCTCGGCCACGGTCCAGCGCAGGGTCTCGAACTCGGTGGCGACACGCTGCATGGCCGCCTGGACGTCCGGGTTCAGCCCCTCGAACACCTCGGTCGAGATGATCATGAACCAGACCTCGAAATGGGTGTTGGCGGGGATGTAGGTCTTGGTCACATCGCGGAAGGAGGAGTAGTAGCCTTCCGCGCCCGAACCGATCACCCCGTCGACCACGCCGGTCTGGATCGCGGTGAAGGCCTCCGAGAACGGGATCGGCGAGGGAATGTAGCCGAGCGCCTCGCCGGTGAGCTGGAAGCTCTTGATGCCGGGGACGCGCACCTTGATGCCCTTGGCCTCGGTCGTGCCGGGGGTGATCGCGTCGCGGTTGAGCGCGATGCCGCCGAAATAGACCGGATAGGCCGCCAGCATCGTGATGTCCTGCTCGGCGAAAAGCTCCGCCATCGTGGCGTGCATGGCCCCGCCCCGGCCGTAGACCTTGCGCGCCTCCTCCCAGTTGGAGGCCAGGAACGGCAGGGAGGCGATCTGCATCCGGCGGTCGGCGGCGGTCGCCGCCGGCTGAACCGACATGTCGATGGCGCCGACCGACACGCGCTCCTGCACGGTGGTGTAGTCGCCCAGCGCAGAGGCCGCGAAGATCTGGATGTTGACCTCTCCCGCGCTCGCCTCGCGGATCGCATCGGCGAAGACCTTCAGCTCGGTGTCGATGGTCGTGCCCTGCGGGCGCACGTGGCTGATCTTCAGGTCGGCGGCCTGGGCAAGGCCGGCGGTCGCCAGCCATACGGCAGCAGCGGTGACATGCAGCATGTGTTTCATGAGTACCTCCTCTTCAGGTTTTGAAAGGTCAGCGTTCTTCTTGTTGTTGTCGGGGGTCAGTAGCCGAACAGCCGCGGCAGGTAGAGCGACAGGTCCGGCCAGAACGAGGTCAGAAAGACCACCGGCAGATATCCGGTGGCGATCAGCAGCATCGCCGGCGGGATCACCTTGGTGACCTTCACCTTGCCGATGCGCGCGCCGAGATAGAGGATCGAGGCATAGGGCGGCGTGACCCCGCCCATCGCCGTGTTGACGCCCATGATCGCCGCGAACTGCACCGGCGAGACGTCCATCGCCTGCATCAACGGCATCAGGAGCGGGGCGACGAGCAGGATCGCCGTCGTGTCGTTGACCACCATGCCGATCAGGAAGAGCAACACGTTGATCATGATCAGCAGCAGGATCTTGTTCTCGGTGATGCCGAAGATCGTCTGGACGAGTTGCTGCGGGACACCCTCGTAGACGAACATCTGGCCGACGATCATCGAGAACAGGATCATCAGCATGATCGCGCCGACGGCGGTGGCCGCTTCCTTGCCGGCGAGCAGGAAATTGTCGAGCTTCAGCCCCTTGTAGACGAGGAAGCCGACCGGCACGGCGTAGATCACGGCGAGCGCCGCCGCCTCTGTCGGCGTGACGATGCCGCCATAGATGCCGCCGAGAATGATCACCGGCATCAGCATCGCCGGGAAGGCATGGACGCCGCGCCGCGCCACCTCGCCGGCCAGGTCCCCGAGCGCCGGCTTTTCGTCCAGCACCAGGTTGAACTTGCGCGACATCCACAGGTTCACGACCGAGAAGTTGAACATGATCAAGAGGCCCGGCCCGAGCGTCGCCAGGAAGCAGGCAAGGATCGAGGTCTCGGTCACCCAGCCGAACAGGATCATGCTGAGGGATGGCGGGATCAACAGGCCGAGGATCGAGGAATTGGCGATCAGGGCAGTGGCGTATTCACGCGGATAGCCGCGCTTTTCCATCTCCGGGATCAGGAGCGGGCCGATCGCCGAGATGCCGGTGAGGCCGGAGCCGGAGATCGCGCCAATCACCGCGCAGCTGACCGCCGCGACGATGCCGAGGCCGCCGCGCACATGGCCGACGAAGGCATTGACGAAGCGCAGCAGCGCGGCGGCGATGCCGCTTTCCGACATCACCGCGCCGGCAAGCACGAAGAGCGGAATGGCCAGCAGAACGGGATTGCCCAGCTGCTGGAAGCCCCAGAGCACCATGCCCTTCATGGTGACGTCGCCGAGATAGTACATCACCATCAGCGCGGCACCGAAGCACCAGGGCAGCGGAACGCCGAAGGACAGCGTGACGACGAGGGCCGCAATGGCCAGGAGCGCGATCTCGATCATCGTGCCGCCTCCCCCGAAAGGGCGCGGACATGGCCGACCATGTGGATCACCGTGTAGAGCATCATCAGCGCCAGGCCGATCACCAACGCCACATCCGAGTAGAAGGTCGGGATGTAGAGGGTCGGGCTCTCCTTCCACACGCGCCAGGCGTAGCGGGTGAAGTCAAAGGCCCAGTAAAGCAGCCAGAGGCCGATGATCAGGCTGAGGATCTCGCCGATGATGGCGAGGATCGTGTGCTGGCGCTTCGTCTTGAGGAAGATCTCCAGCACGTTGGCCCGGATATGGCTGTTCTCGCGCGAAGCATTGACCGCGCCGAGAATGTAGAGCCAGAGCGTCGGATACATCATCGTTTCCTCCAGCCCCATCACCGGAACCTGGAAGACGTAACGCGTCAGAGCCTGAGCAAACTGACCGAGCGCCACGATGCATATCAGCGTGGTCAGAAGGTATTTCGCAAACCGATCCAAGGCACTCCCCCCTCTCATGGCGCTCTTGCGAGCCCCACAGCAACCTCCATTGCAGTTGCCATTGTCGGATCTGCTATGGCATAAAATCAAATTAGAATTACTGCTATATCGATAAAGTCGATCTATGGGACGGACATGAACCTGTCATTCCGCCAGTTGCAGACATTCGTGGAGGTGATGCGCACGGGCTCGGTCTCCGAGGCCGGCCGCTCCCTCGGGCGGACCCAGCCGGCGGTGAGCGCCATGATTTCGGGACTGGAGCGGGAAATCGGCTTTCCCCTGTTCGAGCGCGAGCGCGGGCGGCTGGTCGCCCGCCCCGAGGCCCACTACTTCCTGGAGGAAGCGGAATTCGTGCTGGAGCGCCTGTCGCACTCGGCGCGCACGCTGCAGGAAATCGGCAATCTGGAAAAGGGCAAGCTCAGGATCGCCTGCAATCCGGCCGCATCCGGCTTCTTCATGCCCAAGGTGGTGGCAGGGTTCCTGCGCGGCCGGCCGCAGATCGAGGTGTCGCTGATGATGCAGTCCTCGGTGGTCATCACCGACTGGATCGCCTCGCAGCAATACGACATCGGCCTTGCCGAGACGTCCGAGCCGCGCCGCACGATCCGCTCGCAGGACTTCGCCTTTCCCGGACTTTGCGCGATGCCCGCGGACGATCCGCTCGCCGAACGCGAGGTGATCACCCCGGCCGACCTCCACGGCCGGCCGCTCGCCATGCTGTATGACGAGCACATCACCGCGGTGCAGACCTGCCGCGCCTTTCGCGATGCGGGCGCGCAGCTCAACCGCCGCTTCGAGCTGCGCACCTTCCTGCCGGCGCTGCAGCTCGTCTCCGAAGGACTGTGCTGCACCATCTGCGACAGCTTCACCGCCATCAGCCACGAGGAAACGTTCGGGACGTCGAGCCGCATCGTCTTTCGCCCGTTCGCGCCAGACCTTTACCTCAACCTGTCGCTGATGACGCCCGCCAACCGGCCGCTCTCCATGCTGGTGCAGGAGTTTGCCGCAGAGCTGGCCGACCAGCTGGCCGAGCTTGCCGCAAGGCGGGACTGGTAGTGCTGCCGGGCGCTGGAAGAGCGGGCCGGAGCGATGGGAGCGGAAAATCTCCCCCGGCACGTGGGGCCATCACGGCCGGGGGAAGCCATGGCCAGGGGAAGCCACGGCCGGGAAAGCGGACCGTCAGGCCCCCTCCCCCTTTTGGGCAGCGGCGGCAAGACGTGCCGGCCGGATCCGCAGGAACCACACGAACGCCGCCGTCATCAAGAGCAGGATGACGCTTGCCGGGCTGCGCAGGAAGATCGTCGGATCGCCTTCCGAGACGATCAGCGACCGGCGCAGGAACTCCTCGAAATAGGGCCCGAGGATCACGCCCATCAGCGCGGGGACGACCGGATAGCCGAAGCGGCGCAGGAAATAGGCGAGCACGCCGATGGCCAGCGCCATCCACATCTGGAAGATCGAGAAGGACGAGGCATAGACCCCGACCAGCGAGATCAGGCCGATGAAGGCATAGAGGAAGCCGCGATTGATCTGCGACAGCCGCAGATAGACCGGGCCGAAGGCCAGCACCGACAGGAACACGAAGATCGAGGCGACGAAGAGCGCGGCGAACATCGGCGCGATCAGCGGGAAGTTCGCCCCCAGCAAGGCCGGCCCCGGCACCAGGCCGTGGATCAGCAGCACGCCGAAGATGATCGCGGTCACTGCATCGCCCGGAATGCCCATGGTCAGCAGCGGAATGACCGCGCCGCCGCACATGGCATTGTTGGCGCTCTCTGAAGCTGCAAGCCCCTCGTAGGAGCCCTTGCCGTATTGCTCGGGATGCTTCGATCCGCGCTTGGCATCCGCATAGGCGATGAAGGATGCCATCGACGCGCCGCCGCCCGGCAGCATGCCGATCACCACGCCGATGACCGAACTCTTCACCGAGTTCCACACGCCGATCTGGCGCAGCTGCTCGCGGCGGGGAATGAAGTCGCGGCGGCGCGGCCGCACCACCTGCGCTGCGGACACGCCCTGCACCAGCTTGGCCGGAATGCCGGACTGGGCGATCATCTCGCAGATGGCGAAGAGGCCGATCACCGCCGGCAGCAGACCGACGCCCTCGATCAGGTGGTAGCTGCCGAAATCGAAGCGGCCGACCGGCGCCATCGGGTCCATGCCGACGGTCGAGATCATCAGGCCGATGGCCATGGCCACCGCCGACTTCAGCAGCGATCCTTGCGAGACGATGGTCACCGTGACGACGGCCAGCAGCACCAGCGAGAACTTGTCCGGCGTGCGGAACAGCAGCGCAAGGCTGCTGACCGGCTGGGCCAGCGAGATCAGCACCACGGTGCCGATGAGGCCGCCGATGGCGGAGGACAGCGCGCTGACGCCCAGCGCCTGAACGCCCTCGCCGCGCTTCATCAGCGCATTGCCCTCGATCGTGGTGATCGCGCCCGACGGGGCGCCGGGGATGTTCAGCGTGATGCCGGTGATCGAGCCGGCATAGATGCCGGCCATGTAGATGCCCGCCACCATGACCAGTGCATCGGCCACCTTCATCCCGAAGGTGAAGGGCAGCAGGAGGGCGATGGCCAGCGTCGCGGTGAGGCCGGGAATGGCACCGAAGACGATGCCGAGGAGAAAACCGCCGATGAGATAGAGGAAGGTTACGGGGTCGGTGAGCGCGAGAAAACCGTCGGCAAGCTGTCCAAACATCTCACAACTCCCACATCGGCAGGTAGAGCCCGAACAGCTTCACGAAGAACAGCCAGCCGAACACCGTGATCACGGCGGAGGTCGCGAGGGCAAAGAGGACCGACCGGCCCCAGCTGCCGCTTTGCTCGTAATTGAAGAACAGGGCGATCGCGAAGGTGTAGAGCGCGGCGGCGACGATGTAGCCGGCATAGAAGAAGACGATCACGAACAGGCTGATCAGGGCGATGGCCGCCAGCGGACCGACGATGCCGAGCCGCGGGATCGCGCTGAGGGCGCTCTCGACCTCCGGTGCCGGCTCGGGGCTGCGGAACTCGTTGGCCAGGATCTTCAGGACCGCCAGATAGACGAAGCCGCACAGCAGCATCGGCATGAAGGCCGGGCCCGGTTCGCCCGTCGCAAAGGGAAGCGGCATGGCCAGCAGCTGGCTGGCATAGACCGTATTCATTCCGAGCAGGACAAATGCAAACAGCACCTGCCCCGTGACACGTCGCGTCATTGGCATACCCTCCTGCGCCGGCACGGCGCAGCCCCCAGGCCGATCAGGAACGCAAATCGGGCGGGGCACCTTAGCCCCGCCCGCATGAGCCTTACTTCTGCAGCAGGCCGTCGGCGATCAGCTGGTCGATCAGCGCGAACGCCTTCTTCTGCGACTGCTCGACATAGGCCGCGGTCTCTTCCGCGTTCATCCACACGGCGCCCATGCCGGTCTCCTTGGCGGTCGCCTGGAACTCCGGCATCTCGAAGACGGCGGCAAAGCCTTCCTCGAGGGTCTTGCGCATCGCCGGGTCCACCTCGGCCTGGGTGCCGACCAGGCGGAAGCCGCCCCAGACGACGTCGTAGCCGGCTTCCTTGAAGGTCGGAACGTCGGGGAAGTTCGGGTCACGCTTGTCGGCCATCACGCCGAGCACGCGGGCCTGGCCGCTGTCGATGGCCGCATAGGCGGCGGAGATGCTGATGGACGCAGCCTCGGTCTCGCCCGAGAGCAGGGCCTCGCGCTGTGCGGCCGAGCCGCCCGGATACGGGATGTGCTGCACCTCGATGCCCGCCTGGCTGGCGAAGTCGAGCGCCGGCAGGTGCCAGACGCCGCCGGTGCCGACGTTCGAGATCTTCAGCGTGCCCGGCGCGGCCTTGGCGGCCTCGACGAACTGCTCAAGCGTCTGCCAGGGCGAATCCGCCCGCACGACGATGGCCGTCGGGTGCACGGTGACCGAGCCGAGATAGGCGAGCTGGGCCGTGTCGAAACCCGGAACCAGGTCGTAATACGGCACGGTGATCACGCTGTCCCAGGTCAACGAGCCGATGGTGTAGCCGTCCGGGCGCGACTTCATCAGGCGCAGCGTGCCGACGCCGCTCTGCGCGCCGGTGATGTTCTGCGTGTTGATGCCGACGCCGAGCGACTTCTCGGCAAAGCTCATGAAGGTCCGCATGACGGTGTCGGTGCCACCGCCGGCGCTCCACGGCATGATGTGAATGATGTCCTTGCTGGGATAGTCCTGTGCGCTTGCCGCCGGCACGAACGGCAGGGACAGCGCCGCGGCCATGATCAGGGCCTTGGACAGTTTCGCGAATTTCATGAGCTCATTCCCTCTGGTTTGCTGATGTTGATTGAAAGCCCGGTGAAAAGGTGGATGACAGGCCCTGCCCGCCTGCGGATCAGGCGAAATACGGCAGCTTCCGCTCCTTGGCCGTGCGGACCCAGGCCGGCACGAAGGGGACGATCTTGTCCTGCGAGGGCACCATCATCTCGATGAAGTTGGCGCCCGGATTGGCGATCGCCTCGCTGAGCACCGCCTCGATCTGGTCTTCGCTGGTGATGCGCGCCGTCTTGAAGCCGAAGCCTTCCGCCACCTTGATGTAGTCGACGGCACCGAAGTCGGTGGTCCAGGGCGCATCGACATTGTCGAGCAGGATCGCCTCGCCGCGGATCCAGCCATAGGTGTCGTTGCGGGTCAGGATGACGGTGATGTTCTTGCCGCTGCGGCGGATGGTCTCGAAGTCGCCGAGCACGAAGGCCAGCGACCCGTCGCCGGTGAAGGAGATCACCGGCCCGTCGGAGGCGAAGGCCGCACCGATGCCGGCCGGCACGGAATAGCCGAGCGAGCCCATCGAATAGTTGGTGATGTAGCGGCGCCCCGCCTCGCGCACCGACATCAGCGCCGACGGGTAGATGGCGCTCACTCCCGGCTCGGCGGTGACGATGGCATCGGCCGGCAGGATGCGGTCCAGCACCTGCGTCAGCTTGACCGGCGAGACGGTGCCTTCCGGCATCGGCATGTTGGAGTTGAACACCGCGTCGAGCGCGGTGCGCTTCATCTCCGTGAGATCGATCTTCTCGCGCTTGATGCCCGGATGCTCGGCGCGGATCAGCTCGACCATGTAGTCGAGCGTGGCACGCGCATCGCCCACCATGCCGACCTTCAGCGGGAAGTTGTTGCCCACATGCGCCTCGGCGATGTCGAGATGCAGGAAGGTCTTGGTCTTCGGGTCGCCGTAGAGCTTCCAGTGGTCGGTGCCGCTGGAATCGGTGTTCGAGCCGATGAAGAAGACCGTGTCGGCCTCGCGGACATAGGAGTTGGAATACTCCATGCCGCCGCGCGCACCGATCACCCGCAGCGACAGCGGATGGGTCTCGGGGATCACGCCCTTGGCGGGCGTGGTGGTTCCGACGGGGATCTGCAGCAACTCGGCCAGGTCCAGCACGGCCTGCGTCGCCTTGGAGATGAGCGCGCCCTGTCCGCAGACGATCACCGGCTTCTTTGCGGCCAGCAGCACATCGATTGCGGCACGGATCCGGCTGTGATCGGCGACCGGACGGTGGGCGGGGAAGAACTGGTACTCCGGCTCGGCGTAGAGGTCGGTGATCTCCGCCTCCTCATGGAAGACGTTGATCGGCACGCGGATATGCACCGGCGCCGGACGGCCCGAGGTGGCGACGCGGAAGGCGCGGCGCAGCAGGAAGGGGATCTCCGCCACCTTGGTGAGGACGAAGGACTCCTTGCAGATGCTGGCATAGAGCGCCGTCTGGTCGACGCCGGTCAGGCCGTGCTTCTTGTCCTGGTTGATGGGGATGTCCGAGCTGAAATAGATCACCGGCACCGAGCTGAGATAGGCCTCGGTGATGCCCGGCGTGCAATGGGTGACGCCGGGGCTCGGCGCCTCGAGCACGCAAGGGCGGCCCGTGATCTTGGCATAGGCCTCGGCGGCGAAGGAGGCGGTCCGCTCGTCGCGGGTGAGCACGTATTCGATGTTCGAGTGCTCCTGCCATTCCTTGTACCAACCGATGGTCGTTTCCCCCGGCAGGCCGAAGACATGCCGGACGCCATGCAGCTCCAGCATCTTCAGGATGACCTGAGCGCCATTCATCGTCTGTGTCACGAAAGCCTCTCTCGTCGCCGCGCGCGACCTTGCATTCCATTCTGTATACAGGACGATACACAGAACAAAACACAATTCAATTGTTTTTTCGGGACCGATGGCTAGAGTGATTTGCAGGGACGGCGCGGGAAGTGGAACCCATTGAAAAAATGACAAGAACCGAAGGCAGCGTTGAGCGGACATACCGTGAGCTCAAGGAAATGGCGGCGAATTACCGGTTCAAGCCGGATTCCCGCCTGAACGAGAGCGAGCTGGCCAAGAAGCTCGACACCAGCCGCACGCCGCTGCGCGAGGCGCTCAACCGGCTGGTCGCGGAAGGGTTTCTGACGTTCCGCAGCGGCCAGGGTTTCTTCTGCCGCTCGCTGACCCCTGCCGAGATCATGGACCTCTACGAGGCCCGCGCCGCCATCGAATGCGAGGCGGCCAAGCTCGCGGCCCTGCGCGCCAAGCCCGAGGATGTTGCCGCGCTGGAAACATTCCTCAACGAGTCCCGCGTCGACTATCAGCCCGGCACCTCGCCAGTCGACCTCGTGCGGCTGGACGAGGAGTTCCACACGCGGCTGACCGCCCTCTCCGGCAATGCCGAGATGGTGCGGATGCTGGAGAACATGAACGGCCGCATCCACTACGTCCGCCTGATCGACCTCAAGACCCTGTGCGAGCGCGACGGCCCCGACAGCGTGACCACGGAACCGCACCAGCGGATCCTGGAGGCCGTGAAGCGCGGCGATGCGGACGCCGCGCGGGCCGAAATGGCCGCTCATATCGAGCGGCGCCTGGAATCGATCACAGAGAACGTGCGCAACGCCTTCGCGCAGCTCTACGCGCCCTGAGAGGCTGCCCTCAAGACTGCCTGAGAGGCTACGCCAGGGTAGTCAGGGCTCGGTGAACCCGTCGATGCTCAATTGCAGGTCCGCCGGGGAAATGCCCGCATCGTCGAACAGGAAGGCCCCGCGGCGGGTCGCATGGCCGGGCACATAGTCGAACCGGATCGTCTTGCGGATGCGCTGCCCCGCCGCGCCCATGGTCGCGACCTGGGCGACGACCCCTGCCGCCGTCCGGCCGCCGTCGTTGCGCACGATCACCTCCACGAGGGTGCCGTTACGCATCCGGTCGACCCGGTCGATCGACACCGCGAGATCGGGCGGGGTCGCACCGCCAAACAGCGCCTCATAGGCCAGGAAGGCGATGATGCAGGAAACCAACGCGGCCGAAACGAAGCCCACGACCCATTCGATTGCCGGTCTGTGCCCTGCCTCGCGGCGGTTGCCCTCAGCCATCGCCGATCCTCCTCACAACACCAGCCGCGCCGCGGCCGCCCCCAGGGCCGAGGGAAACGCCAGCACCACCGCCGTCATCACGATGCTGCCCGCTTCCTGGCCGTCGAGACGGGCGAACACCCACAGCAGGAACAGGCTCATGGCCAGCGCGATGACGTAGCCGGGCAAGGTCAGGCGCAGGAACGGGCTCCACCACGGCTCCTCCGGCGACGTCGGTGACCCGCCGGCAAAGCCGACCGCAAAGACGAAGGCGTGCATCAGGCCGATCGACAGAGCGAGCAGGCCGAGCGCATGCCATGCGCTCATCTGATAGGAGATCAGCATCATTTCCTCGGTCGGCGCGACGTTGAGGCCGAGGAACAGCGCACCGATCCCCATCAGGAACAGTTCGCCGCCATAGGGCTCGCGAGCCTCCCTCGGAGACTCGTTCCCCTCCCCGCTGCTGCCGGCAAACTGGCTGCGTGCGAGCAGCGCCCCGATCGACGCCGGAACCATCTGGATGGCGATCTTGCCGGCAAGCACATCGGCGGGCTCGTCCAACCGGACCACCCCGAACAGGACCAGGACCACCAGGCAGACCACCGCCGATATGCCGAGCGCGAGCGCGGCGTCGAGACAATCGTCGCGCCAGTTGCGCGTGCTCTCGATGCCGATCCGGCGCGACAGCAGCACCAGCATCGGCAAGGTCACCAGCACCAGCACGAGCAGCCGCACCGGGTCGAGATAAAGACCGAGATCCCACATCTCCATCGTCATCAGCATCGGCAGCGAAAAGATCAACGCACCGCCGCCCGCCCGTCCGACATCCCGGGCAAGCTGGGCGATCCCGTAGTCATCCCTGCGACGAACCTGCACCGGCGCTCCGCTCCTGCCACCCGGAACCGGCCGAACGACCGGCCGTGATGGCAGGCTAACCCGCAGGAACGCCTCCGGTTCCCGGGCGGCTGCAGCGTGGGCTTCGGAAAGCCCGTTGAGGCGGCCCACGCTTGGCTTGTCTCCCTCCCCTCGCCTAATGGCTGCGAAGGCCGTGGGCGCTCGCCGTCCGACGACTGATCATTTTGGTTGGCCGATCCGATCCTCACATCACAGGGCGCTCACCCTGGCGGAGACGACAAGCTGGGCAGCGTCAGAGCCGTCGCCTTTCAACGGGTAGCCGTGCATGGGCCTGTTCAGGGCGCGGGTGAGGACACGAAAGACGGCTGGCGGATCACTGACAATCGTACCCTGCCGAGTGTGAGAAACCACCACTAGAGAAGCCGCCGGGCAACCCTAACCGCCGCGATACTCGTAGCCATCATCGTGCAAGCTTCTGCCTCTCAAGTGTAGTTTAAGTGCCTCAATGTCTTTAGCACTCCACCCCTTTACTCCAGTCGCTTCCAGCCACGCATTCAAATAATGTTCCGGCGCATAAACGTGTCCGTAGCCCATTGGAACAGTATCCGCTAAAGGCATATCGATGAGCAACTGGAGCATGCTCACAACCGGATACCACCTCAGCGCCGGGGAAACGTCCGGACCGCGCGGGGATTTCATCCAATCAGCTTCTTTATAAAGCAAACTCCGATCAAAAAATGTAATCGCGTCGCTGGCATACTGCAGGTATACAAAGCGTACATTGCCCCATCGTGCTGTATTTCCCTCAGGAGTGCCGTTCTGATTCATGAAACGCACGAACCGTCCATTTTGGAAAACAGGCAACCATTCGGCGGAACCAGCATCACGATTATCCGTAATCGAGCGCCATTTCTCGCTTGGGAAAGGCGCCCCGCTCCAAACGGCTCCGTCGATCGGATCTCCAAGAATATCAAAAAACGTTATCGATCTCTGAGAGTTAAACGCGCCAAGGCTGAGTCCATGAAGATACAATTTTGGGCGTCCGTCCGCGGGCAGTTCTTTCCAGTAATCATAAACGACCCGGAACAAAGCCTGCGCCGACTCCAGCCCATGCTCAGGCTGGAATAATAATGAAAGAGGACTGTTTAAATAGGAGTATTGCAATGCAGCGCTCGCAACATCTCCGTTAAACAAATACTCCAGACCATCTATTGCAGATGGGTCCACCCACCCCGTGCCTGTTGGAGTTATAATAACCAAAGCGGCGCGATCAAAGGCGTTCACGCGGATTAGTTCATCGAGCAGTAGTTTTGCGCGCTCATTTGGTGTGTCGGCAGCCTGCAGCCCAGCATAAAGCCTTATTGGTTCAAGTGCCGGCCTCTGCGTGAACTCGCTTATTTCGGTTGCATTCGGCCCTGAGGCAACAAAGGCTCTGCCAGTTCTTCCTAGTTTGCGCCATTCGAGTTTCGATTCGGGACTTCCAGCGCGCTCGGCAATGAGCGGCTGCGGCCGATCTGGTTCGATCAGGGCGTCCAATTGTTGGAATGAACTATCAAGAACGCGGAATGTATACTCAATAATTATTCCATTTGCGATGAAAAAAGTAATCGTCACGGTTATCGCGATACCAAAGACAATAGATATCCGTCGAGGAAAGTAATTATAAATCTTGCTCGCTATGAAGCGCCCCAGACCTATCAGACCCCGAGCCACAAACAGCAGGACAACAAAGGTCAAAATGGCAATCAGGCTAACGCTAAAAGGATAGCCGGTATCGACCGAAGTCATACCCAACACGCCGCGAACAGAATCTTGCCAGCCCCCTGCATGGTACAAGGCGAGCATCAAAATGAAAAAGCAAACAACCGCTAGTGCCAACGTAATATAGTATGACGCTTTTGCGCTTGCATTAGGCATCTCGAGGTATCGCCACAACGATCGGATAAATACGCCTATTCCATATCCAAAGCTAAAAGCGACGCCCGCAAGAATGCCCTGAACCTCGAAACCACGCGGAATGAGACTGGGTGTTAACGAGGCAGCGAAAAACAAAGATCCAAGTACAAGACCAAACCCACATAGCGAACGTGTTAGCTTGTATAGCAAACCAGTCATGTCAAAATTGTTCAAAATCACATCCTCGGGCTATCCTGAGATGGTACTCACCTGACAGTGCCGCGTTTTGAAGCGGTTTCAGGCGGCTTTGGTTTCATGGTTGATTGAAGCCTGTTTTGAGCTCGCTGTCAGCGGTTCTCTCATCGGTTTCTGCGTTGGCTGCGATGCCCTGCAGAGCAGTCCGTCGATGAGGGCCTGAAGCGGCGTTCGCTCGTTCATGTTGCGGCGCTGATGCGGGCGTTTGGTGTTGTATGTGACGAGCCAGGTGTCGAGCGCCTTCTGCATCTAGGTCGTGAACTCATAATTCTGGCGAGAAACGGTATGCCTGAACCTGATCGGGCACAAGGAGCAAGCCTGCAGGAAACCGTCCGGTTTTCAAGGTCTTGCGACGCTGTTGCCGGCAGGTTCGCCCAGACCCGAAGGGCGTCGGCCTGACTTCGATCTGCGGCGTCGGATCGCTCGGCCGGGGGACCTGCCCCGGCCATCACGCTCCTCCTAGCATATCATTGCCGGGCCAGACGCCGTTTCCCGCACAATTATGAGTCCACGACCTAGTCGATGGTCCCCGCACCCTCCGGAGCGATGCCGCTCCCGTTCGTTTGCGTGCCCTCGGTTTCCGGCGCCGCCCCGGCGGAGCCGGCCGCATCCGGCGATGCGGTTCGCTCGAATGCCGCAACGAACATGTTCTGCGGCACGCTGCCAAGCATGAAGATATCGAGGAGGCCGCGGAACCCGAAGGAACTCAGGAGCAGCGCCCGATCGCCGGAAATCAGGAACAGAAGCTCGCCATCCTCACCTCCAGACCTGTGGCGAGAATAAAGCCAATCGTCGGGCGAGCCGATCCACTCGTCCAACGACCCGCCGCCCGTTGCCGGAATGGTGTTCGCGAGAAACGCCTGCAGGTTCGCCTTGTTCGCCTGCTGTTCGGAGTCGAACGTCCAGCCAGGCTGGGCTGCGGTGAACCTGTTCCCGTTGCTTTCGATCTCGATGGTCGATGGGATAAGGGCCCATCCGTTCGCCGGGTCCTCGGGTCTCCAGACGCGCAGATGCGGAACGCCGTAATGCGGCTGGCCGACCATCCTCCACTCCCCCGCGGGGCCTCGGTTCGCCGTAGCCGCCGATGCAGGACCGGTTTCGCCCTCGCCGGCGGCCTGGCTGCCGGAGGCCGGGGGCACGGGCGTGAGAGGGCCATCGAGCGGCGTCAGAGCGAACACGGGAGAGAACGTGGCGCCATCCAGGTTTTCAATCCGCGCGACGATGGCGATGCCGTCGAACGGAAGCATCCTGATGCGCGCCGTCTGGCCGATCTCGGTATAGTCGGCGGAGGTGGCGGCGGTCCCTTCATAGAGGCTGCCGGTCCCGGAAAGCTGCGCATTCATTCGCATCGCGAACGGATAAAAGGTCTCCGCCACCTTGTGAAAATTGGACAGCATCGGGAAATTGAAAAGCGTGTGGCTGCTGCTTTGCACCGGGATCGCCTGCAGCGTTCCGTTGATGCTTCCCGGCCCATCGGCGGAAATCGCCGCCTCCAGCCTCAAGCTGCCGAAATCGGCCTGCCAGTTGCCTTCGGCCCACTCAGCGGCGGGGCTCGGCTTTTCGTCGGTGCGGGTGACCTCGACGCTCGTCGGAAGCTCGCGGCCGCGCCGCGTGCCGAGATGCTGCAATCGCCCCAGTTCGTTGGCGAAGAAGGCAAGGCGGACCGGGAAATCCTGGCCGAGCCAGTCGGAGCGGAAGGCGCCTTCGTAGAGGGCGACGAACTGACCCGGCTCGGAGGCCAGGCTCAGTTCGCCCTCGATGGCGAAGGGCCCATCCTTGTCCACCTTCTCGCAGATCCGTTCGACCAGCACCGGCATGTTCTGCGGACAGATGACCTGTCCTCCGACCGGACCATGCACAAGGCCGATCACCGGATAGGAGGAGCCGGACGATGGTTCGACATAGAAATCGATGACGAACCCGTAGCCATCGGCAACCCATCGGCCGACGGGAGACTTCTCCGACTGTGCCTGTGCGGTTGCGCCCGGCAGCAAGACGGAAAACACGCATGCCAGGAGGAAAAGGGCACGACCTACCTTGTTCATCGTCTCACTCCTCATCTTGCACGCAGGTACTGACTTGAAACCCAGCCCATTGCCCCGGAAGGGCCTGCGCTCCTGTCGGCAACGAAACACCAGCCGTCCTGGCAGCGGCCGTAGCCGGCCAGCCCGCATCGATCGGCATCGAGCGTGCCGACCACTCCGAACTGCGTTCCCGGACCGGCACGCATGTTGAGCGTGCTCGAAATGCCGCTCACGCAGAACGGACCGAGGCCTGCGACCGGCCTTGCCGGGGCGGCCGGTTGGTTGGCTGCCGGCCCGGATGGCCTGGCGCCACCCCGCGCAGGGCCGAGATAGGAAAAGACCAGGTTGGCGTTCGGGCCTTCATGGACGTTGTTGACGATCCGGCAGCCGGAAGGTGCCAGAACGGGCGCGGCGCCCGAGAGCGCCAGATCGCCGGCCGGGCGGTAGTCGCCATAGACGAAATAGTCGATGTCGCAGCCGGGTCGGAAGATCCGGCTCATGCCCTCGAGATAGGAATCGGCGTTCAACTGGCCTTCGAAGAGCACAGTGCCCGGACGAACGCCCTGGGACACCAATCCCGGTCGCGGCGTTTCGTAGACGATGCGGACGGTGTTGCGGTCCTGGCTGATGAGCATGATCGAGCCATTGTGCTCGTAGCGACCCTCCGCATGAGCGGGCACGATGCCCAGCATCAACGCCCCTGCTGCAAGTCCCGGCAGACAGCGGATCATGACCGGTCTCCTTCCAGGATGGGATCGAGATAGGTGCCCGGCACATGCCCGCGCATGCCGCTCCACTCGACCTCGCACCAGGCCGTGGCCAGCAGGTCGCGCTTGCCGGCGCGGTCGGCCTTTTCGAACGTCATCGTGTCGATCTCCGGCGTGCAGCCGAGAACGAGGATCTCGCTGGCATCGCCCCCCATGGCACCGACCGCCTGTCCGTCCCGCGATGGCCGGTCGCGCAGACTTAGCCGGCGTCCCTCGGGTACGTTGCGCAACCGATAGGCCGGCCCCCAGACCCCGATTCCCGGCATGTCGCCTTCCGCCTCGGCGTCGGCGCCGGCGTCGGCGTCAAAGCCGTCGTCGCGGCGCAGCCGCACCAGGCTGACATGCCTGTCCTCCACGAGAGTGCCTTCGACGATGCCGTCCTGCCGCGGAAACCCGAGCAACAGGATGCCTTCGCGTCGTTCGCCCGACCCGTCCGCGTGGAAGGTAATGTCGAGGCTGAAGCCGCCGCCAAGTGCGGCGCGGGGCGCTACGGCGACGTTGGTCAGCGGCCCGAAGCCGGCGGAATCGACCTGCCCGCCGCCGGACAACTGCCAGGACTGTCCACCGAGATAGAGCTCGCCCATGGAGCGGCCGTCGTCGAGGCTCTCCACGCGCCAGCGCGTGGAACCGCCCGGAGCGGCCGGCGGGGGCGCGGCTTGCTGGCGGGATGCCGGAAGCAAGCCGGAGGGAGCCCTGGCAAGTGCCGGATAGCGGGCCAAAAAGGCCGGATCGACCAGGGGACCGGAAAACCGGGCCGGCTGGCGCCGGAGCGCGTCGAGGCGTCCCTCGTCGCACATCGAGGATTGGCAGGAATGCGCCCGGCGGGTCATCGCGATGTCCATGTCCACCCCGCGGTCGGGATGCAGCATGAAGAGCCGGTAGCGGCCCGCTTCCGCGGTGATCTCTGCGATCCGGACGGCATCGTCCCCGGGGATCGTGAAGGCGACCGTCGCCGTGGTCGGCGTGAAGCGCACTCCCCTGACCTCCCCCGATATCAGAGGCTGGTCGGTTCGCGCCCACAGATCCATGCAGAACTCCCGGCGCATGGCGGTGGTGCGGCAGGGTGCGGCCTCCGACAGGAACATCACGACGCTCGCCATGCCGGCGGTGCCGCCGGCAAGCTGGTCCAGTTCGATGGTGATGCTCTGCTCGCCGACCGGAAGGTCGGCTTCGAACCCGCCATACCAGGGCCCCATCTCCTGAGCGCCGGCCAAGGGCAATGATGCGAGAAGAAGCGCGGCGGCGAGTGCCGGAAGGGCAAGCCTGGATGTCATCGTCTGGGCCTCGCTGGATTGGTTGCCGGAACGTGGGGCACGGTCATCGAACCAGGTCGATCACGGTTCGAAACGCCGTTTGCTGACGGCTGCTGGCGAAGCCGAGGAGCAGACTGCGCTGGAGGCACGAGATGTCATCCGGGTCCGTGCCAGCGGCCGAATTCTCGAACTTGCTCGCCAGGGCACCCTTGAGAGGGAGTTCGATGCGATTTTCGCCCATTTTTTCGTCGCGGCGGGGATCGCGGTGGCGCCAGACCTCCCCTTCCAGATTGACGATGATCTCCCGATCCGGATCGGAGAACAGACCCTCGGGCACATCAATCGTGATTGCCCTGCGTCGAGCCTCCAGGGGCGAGCCGG
This sequence comes from Stappia indica, assembly GCF_009789575.1. Classification (NCBI taxonomy): domain Bacteria; kingdom Pseudomonadati; phylum Pseudomonadota; class Alphaproteobacteria; order Hyphomicrobiales; family Stappiaceae; genus Stappia; species Stappia indica. The sequence continues at coordinate 872,275 of NZ_CP046908.1, forward strand.
CAGTCAAGGGGCACGCGGCGCGTTCTTCGCGCGCGGCATATTCCGGCGGCGTCACCACAAACACGCTGTCGCGGTCGCCGGTCACGGCGACGCGGTAGTCCTGCGGGGCGTCCCAGATATCGACCCATCGCGGCGTTTCGGCAGCGCGGCTGTAGGTGTCGGCACCGGTGCGAAACTGAACCAGCGCCCTGAGCGAGCCGTACAAGCGCGCCGTCCGCTCGCCGCCGACGAACCCGGTACCGGCATCGTAGAGCAGCGTGTCGGGCGTGATGACGATCTGCTTCGGCTCCGGCGCAAGACAGCCGGCCGCGCAGATGTCGGCGCCCTCCGTCCACCAGGCCGCCAGCGCTGCCTCGATCCCGGCATCGGGTCGCACGCCGCGAAAGAGAGCGGGAATGTTGGCGGATGACCGGATCAGACGGCGCAAATTGGCCCGTGCCGAGGTCACGCTGCCCGTCAGCGGCTCCAGGACGGTGTTGCCGTCGACCCGACCCTCGATCCGCCCCCCCGGCATCCCGGCCTGTCTGCGCAAGGACGGTGCGCGATAGGCGAGCGCCCAGGAGCCGGTGAACTGGCGGCTTGACGGATGGCCTGCCAGGCGCAGCGTGCCCCACGAACCGCTCGGATTGAGCCCGGTGTCGTCCAGCGTCATCCAGATGCCGCGAAACTCGCCGGCCGAGAACATGCGGCCCAGAACGACGGCCGAGCCGGGCGCATAGGCATTGATGTTTCCGTAGACCATACCGTCTGCGTCGGGCGCCGACATGCGCATGATCGCGCCATGGCCCATCGGCCCGATCCGGCTGCCCGACATCGTCAGGCGCCATTCGCCGATGCCGTAACCCTGGTCTGCCGTGCCGGGCGCGGGCAGATCGTCGAAGGCAAGCCAGGCCGAGACCTCCGCGGGAGGCCGGCCGCTCCAATCGGAAGGCATGAAGACGGTGGCTGCATCGGGAGCCGGCGGCGGAACGTCCGAGCCTTGCTTGTAGCCGTACCAGATGGCGTCGTTCTGTTTGGTCGCTTCGATCGTCCGGCCTTGCTTTCCGGAAAACGACAGATTGTCGCCGCCCATCGACACCTCGAAATAGGTGATCGAGGAGGGTATCAGCGGATCGGGCGAGACCACGCTGGTCGCCTCGTATCCGCGCAGGACGCGCCCGCTCGGCGACAGCCGGGCTTCGATCCGCCCGGTAGAGCCGATGAGGCTGCGTGTCCCGAAAACACGGGAGCCTTCCTTGTAGAGGATCAGGGCGCCGTCGGCGTCCCAACGACCTTCCCACATGGACACAGGCCGCGCATCGGCAGGCTGGACCTCGTCCTGCGAGGACGGATCGAGCACCCCGGCATCCGGCGTCTCGCTGCCGAAATCCAGCCAGGCGATGATCGCAGGATTGGGCGCCGGGCCGAGGCTGGAGGGATAGTTCGTGCCCCGAGCGCGGGCGCTGCGGAGGATCGGTTCGGCTGAAGAGCGGCGCTCGCCGTAATGGAGCGGACCTGCCCACACATTGGCTGCAGGTTCCGGAAAGGCGCTCAGGCTGAGCGGCCCGACAAACACGTCGGTCCCGTGCAGGCGCATCTCGGTGAAGCCCCGGCGGCCGTCGCCAAACTGGAAGGCGGCGCGCATGGACCGGCCGTCGCCGCTCACGCGGCCTTCGAAAAACCCGCCGGCGCCGATCTCGCCGAAAACGCGCCCGTCGTTCTCGACGATGCGCCACTCCTCGCCGGAGGTGCTCCATGTGCCCTGCCAGTTCGCAAGTGCCGGGGCCGCCTGGCCGAGTGTGGCCGCAAGCACCACCAGTATCGCCAGCAAGGACCGGCCGGTTCTGGCATGCAGTCTCCGAATGGACCCCATCGCAAAGCGCTCCTGTAACCGTCTCTCAGCACACCTGAACCCGCATCGGGATCGGTGGCGTCACCCAAATGAGTGAGACGGCTGCAGTCGGGGCGCTCCGTTCGGGCCCGCAGCGGAAGAGGAGCCTTGCAGAGGATCGGGCGATGTCCCGGCCCGCTGGCGGTCCGGACAAAGGTTAACGAATTCATCGCCTGTTCATTTTCGCATCGGCCTATAATGACCCAGACGGCTGCGAGGGGTTGGGTTCATGCTCGATGTGGAGGCTCGGACACGATACGTGCTCGGCGATGGAGGAGCCCTGCTGCTGCATCGCCACTGGCGCGGCGAGCGTCGTGCTCCGAGCGTTTTCGTCGGACACAGCCAGCCCACCCATTCAGGCAATGTGACGGATATCGCCGCGGCGCTGGCACGCAGCGGATTCGACGTGCATGCCGGCGACCTGAGAGGCCATGGCGGCTCGGTCTCCGCGCGTCAGCCGCTGGGACATCTCGACCGGCACTCGGGATGGCAGCAATTGATCAGCGACATGCAGACGCTGACCGAGATCGCCTTCGAAGACGTGCCCTGGGAAGACCGGATGATGGTCGTTCCGAACATTTCGGCGTTGCTGACGCTGGAGCTCTTGAAGATCCAGCCGGATCTTTGCCGCAACATCGTCTTGATCTCCCCGCCGCCCAACCAGAAGACTTTGTGGATGCTCGCCAACGCGTTCGTCAAGGCGCGCATGCTGATCTGCGATCCGGCAAAGCCCGATGAGCACACGCTCTACCACCTCTACAGCTTTCTCGGCGCGCACCTGAACGAGAAGAACCACCTTGCCGATGTGATGACACCGGACCGCACCATCATCGATGCACTGGTTGCAGATGACGCGGCATGGCCGACGCCGACGCTCGCCTACTGGACGTCGATCTTCGGCGGCTTTCAGAATGCCTGGCAATGGCCGAGAGGCGCAAAGGTCAAGCCGGGAACGCGGATACTCCTGATGTATGGCGGCGAGGATCCGATGATGGGGCTCGGCAGCTTCATCGATCCGATGAAGGCATGGTTCGGCGCACGCGGGCTCGACGACGTCAGCGCCTATCGGGTGGAAGGCGCGCGCAGCGCTCTCTTTCTCGACGAGAAGCGTCTTTCGGTCTCGCAGGCGATCCTGTCCTGGCACAGGGATGGGAAGCTTGCCGAACAGGAGGCGGAACCGACCGCCACTTCGATCGAGAACCTTTCCTCGCGCATCGTGCGCATGTTTGCCGACGACACCGCCATCGGCAACGAGCTCAATCCGGAAGACCTGGTCGAGCTCTGCTATACGGCCATCGACGACGAAGGACGGCTCACCGAAATCATGTACCGGCTCGCGCTTGCGATCTCGCGCGACGATCGGCTGGATGCGGCGCAGGTCGAGCAACTGGTGAGCACCTTGATGCCGCACTGGGACCGCTCGTACAAGATCAACCGCCAGATCCTCGACAACGCGGCCATCGGCGTCGTTCTTCAGAGCGTCATAGAGCGGTTCGAAATCGGCGTGGCGATGCTGAGCGATACGGGCCGCCCTGTCTTCTTCAACGGCTCTTATCGCAAGGCGCTGCAGCGCTGCGCTTCCGACGTCGCGCTTCCCTGCGATGAAAGCGTCGCCAAGGCGACGGAGAACCTCCTCCGGCGCGCCGGCATCGGCGCGAGCGCGCAGGCGACGATCAACGAGGCCGTAATCGTTGTCGAAAACGATCCGGTCGGATTCTACTTCCGTCCGCCGGTCCTGCGCCAGACAGGGTTGCTGCGCGAGGGGCCGTCGACCATCCTGGTGCTGCGCAACCCGAGCGACCGTACCGGCTCGACGGCCGACAATCGCCTCGCCCTGATGCAGCTTGCCTACGGTCTGACGCAGCAGGAAGCGAATGTGGCGCTCAAGATTGCGGCCGGACTGTCGCCCGAACAGACCGCCGCGGAACTCGGCGTTTCGATCCACACCGTCCGCACGCATCTGAAACGCAATTACGAGAAGATGGGGGTGCAAGGCCAGACGGCTCTGGTCTCGCGCATCATGTCCGGGCCCATCGGGTGGTTGGGCGCGTGATCGTCGCGATCAGGCCTTCGGAGCCGGGCACGCCGCTTGACGTGACGCGGGAGCTGCACCTTGTTTGAATCCGCGACGCTGCTCCTCGTCCTCTTGACGCCGCTGGCCATCGCGATCCTGCGTTCGCGGCGAACCACCGTCGCGGACTTTGTTCTCAACTCCAACAGAAGTTCGCTGCTCCAGACCATCGCCAGCATCGTCGGCGGCAATGTCGGCATCGGCACCTTCATCGCCATCTTCCTGTTTTCCAACGCCAGTCCGCTGATCGGCATTTCCCTGGCGGTGACTTACACGGCCGGGCTCCTGCTGTGCGCCCTGGTCGCGCCCCGGGTGCACCGGGCCTCGCGCGACAACGACGCATTCGGCCTTGTGGATTTCATCGCCTCGGCGCACGGCATCGGCAATCCGGCATTGATCTGGCTTCCTGTCGCAGTGGTCTTCATGCTGCGCACCGTGGTTCAGGTCATGGCCCTGGCGGCAATCGTCGGCGCGGTCTTCCAGCTGCCCTTCGTGCAGGCGCTCGGTCTGTCGGCTCTGCTGGCATCGACCTATGTCGTCGTGGGGGGATACAAGGCGGCGACGGAGACCGACATCTTCCAGGTCGCCATCATCGTCACTGTGATGGTGCTCGCGCTCTTCGGACTGACGTTCGAATTCGACCGGGAGCGCGACTATCTCGACCTCGGCCCCTACAAGCCGATCCTGCTCCTCGGCATCTTTCTCTTCATTCCCTTGAGCCCGATCCTTGCCGTCGACAACTGGCAGCGCATCGCCACCGCGCCGTCGCCTCTCGTCGCCAGGCGCGCCTACATGATCGCGGCACTCATCTGTGGGGCGATCTACACGATCATCGTGATGGTGGCGCTGCAGACAGGCCCGGCAACGGATGTCCTGGAGCGGTTTCGAAACCTGATGCCCGGCGGCCAGAGATGGTTGGCGGATGCCATGTTCGCCGCCTGCATCATGTCGTCGATCGATACCTTCGTGATGCCGCTCGTCACGACATTCGCCCGGAAAGGCCTTTCCCTGCGCTCCCTCAGGGCCCTGGTTGCGGGGCTCTTCCTGGTCGTCGCCACCGTCGCGCTGGCGATCGGCGACATCCTCTCCGGCATCATCGCCGCCTTCAACAGCCTCACCGTGTTCCTGCCTGCCGTGCTCGGAGCCCTTCTGCTCCGCAAGCCATCGCCTCGCGCGGCCGTCTCCTCGCTCTGTCTGGGCGTCGTGAGCACGCTGCTTCTTTCCACCGTCGACATCAATTCCGCGGCGCTGGCCGGGTTTCTGCTGAGCGCTGCGACCTACGGCCTGGTCCATTGGGTCGACCGGCGCCGCGCCTCACTCATTTGAGTGACGTCTGGCGGAAAGAACCCTGATTGACTGGCTCCATGGTCGGAAACCTCGATCAGGGATCTACGCATGGGCTCTCCAGCACTCCCGGCAAATGGCAGGGGCATCCATTCCGGAGCCCGGGGTTCCGGCGCGGCTGCGCCCTGCCCCGCCCTGCGCCGTCGTGCGAGGCAGCCGCGGCGACGCGGCCGAGCGAGTTGAAGACAAGGACACATCGACATGCCCGGGGAAATTCCGCAGGTCTGGGACCCCTTCGTCGGCACGCGCGACGCCGAAGTTCAGCGCATCACACCGCCGACAGGCGGCCTGAACATCCCGGCCTGGGTCGGGCAGGCATTTCTGCTGCTTGCTCTCGCCGCGGTTGTCGGCATCGTGATCTCGATCTTCTGGCGGGATGCGGCATGGGTGGCCGTTCCGGCCCTGGTCGTATCCATCGCCGGGGTGATTTCGGTCGACTATCTGGGCAAGGCGAAGGGCAAGCGCGATTGGCGCTTCTTCCGCATCGCCGAGGAAAACGACTGGTCGTTTCGGCTGATCGCCCCCGAAAGCCGGCGCAAGGTCAACGGCCGCACCGTCATCACGGTCGACCCGCTGGCCAGGCAGGCCTATGAGCGCATCGGCGCCCTGTGCCGGCCGCGCACCGGCCAACTCATCCCCTTGAAGTTCCAGGCGATGTACTGGGGCCGCACGCCCGACGAGATCCCGTTCTGGCTTGGCCTGCAGGAATACGAGGTCGATGCGTCGATGGCCGTCGAAGCGCTCAAGAAGGACGGTTTCAACAATCGCTCTGCACGGGGCAAGCTGTACAACATGGTCGTGAGCTATCGGCTCGACCGCGACACGGGCATCACCGCAAGCCTGCTGGCAGAAGCCTTCGACCGCGACGGCTGGCGCGACGTGAAGACCGAGTCCGCCGAGTTCAACGCCCGCTTCAAGATCGCGGTCGAGCCGGCGCCCGGATCTCGGACCGACGCGCAGATGGCGCTGCTGCGGGCCCTGACCCCCGCCACCCAGGCCACGTTGATCGCCCTGGACGACCGCTACCGGCTTCAAATGATGATCGACGGCGACACCATCCACCTCAGTGGAACCGACCGCATCATGAGCGAAGACGAAGCAGTCATCGCGGCGCACGTCAATGAACTCGTCAACGGTTTTGCTGCGGCTGCCGTTTCGTTCAAGCGCTTTGTCGAATAGCCGAGGCCTACGATGTTTGAACTCCTGCTCATTCTTGCCGTTGCGGCAATCCTGATCGGCTATATCGCTGTTTTCAACGGACTTGGGCGTGCGGTCACGCAGGTCGTCCAGGGCTGGGCGGGCGTCGAGGTGCAACTCAAGCGCCGCCACGACCTGGTTCCCGGACTGGTGTCTGCGGTGCGGGCGGCGCAAAAGCACGAGGTCGACGTTTTCGACCGGCTGCTTTCGGCGAGGGCGCAAGCCATGGCGGCCATCGCGAGTGCCGACAGGCAACAGATCGCGACCGCGGAAGCGGCCCTGGGCAGATCGCTCGGCAATCTCGTTGCCTACGCGGAGGACAATCCCGAGGTGACGGCGACGGCGAACCTGCAGACGCTTCAGCGGCAACTGGAGGAAACCGAGGACCAGATCGCCGCCGCGCGGCGCCTCTACAATGGCAACGTCCAGAACCTGAACGCTCGCATCGTAACGTTTCCGGGCAATCTCGTTGCCTCCATTCATGGCTTCCGGCCGGCGCAACCCTTCGAGATGACCGGGCAGGAGAAGGCGGTGACCTATGAAGCGCCCATTCTCAAGCTCGACACGTAGCCGGCCCGGACTGCTCCGTTCGTGCCGCCCGGCGGGATCGTCTCGACAGACGCAGCTCCTTCGAGGCGCGAGCCGTGTGCCCGAGTGAATTGGAAGGCCGCTCGATGACCGCCCGTCACTCATTTGGGTGACTGAGCCTCGGCGCCCGCGCGCTAGCCTTCGGTGACTGAAGCATCCGGAGGCCTGACATGCACCGACTTCTGCCCATCCTGGTTGCGGCTCTCGCGTCGGCTTCGGCGACGGTGGCCCTGTCTTCCGAAGACGAAGCGAACCTCACAGACGCCCTGGCTCGGGATCCCGGGCTGAGCTTTGCCGCCTTGTTGCCCACCGCTATCGACGAGGCATCGGAAGATGCGTTCCGCAAGCGCCCGACCATGGTGGTGAACGCGGACGGGGAACCGTTCCAGGTGTCTTTCGACATGTCCATGCCGGACTATCCGAATGTCACCATGACCCTCGCCATCAGCGAGGATGCGAGCTTTCTGAGGCTGATAGAGCGGATCTTTTCCATGGCGTCTGCCGGCGTCGTGCCCGGCGGCAACGCCGACACCGATTTCCCGGACGGTTTCGACTGTGTCGGCGATGTTCGCAGCCTCCTGATCTCGTGCCGCATGGGCACGGCCGGCATCCAGTTCTCGGCCAGCGATTACGCCGGCGGCAACTCGATCGACTATGAGGCGACCAAGTCTCTTTTCGCGACATTGCCCATGGAAACCTACCGCCGCCTGTTCGGCCCCGCACAGGAAGAGTGACCCCAAGGCGGGCAGGACAGGCACGCCGCCCTGCCCCGTCGCACCCGTTCCCGGCCCCCCGTTCGAAAGCGCCAGAACCGATGACCGCCTCCCTGAAACGCATCTTCTCTCTGCTGACCGGCCTTTCGGCGGCCGCCCTTGCCATGCCGCCCGCCGCTGCGCAATCGCCGACCGCCGACACCATCATCGTGTTGGACGGCTCGGGCTCGATGTGGGGGCAGATCGACGGCAGGACGAAGATCGAGATTGCCCGCGAGACCCTGTCGGGCGTGCTGCTCGACGTTCCGGCCTCGATGAACATCGGAATGATGGTGTATGGGCACCGCGTGCGCGGCCGGTGCTCGGATATCGAGGAGGTCGTGCCGGTCGGCCCCGCCGGGCAGACGGTGCCGCGGATGATCGATGCGGCTGCCGCCGTCAATCCGCGAGGCATGACGCCGCTTTCGGCGGCCGTCCGCCAGGCCGCGCAGACCATGCGGCATACCGAGCGGGCGGCGACGGTCGTGCTTGTGACCGACGGTATCGAAACCTGCGACGCGGACCCTTGTGCGCTCGGCCGCGAGCTGGAGGCGGCCGGGATCGATTTCACGGCTCATGTCGTCGGGTTCGGGCTTTCCGGTGACGAGGGCCGACAGGTCGCCTGCCTTGCCGAGAACACCGGAGGCCTCTACCTCGCCGCCGACGATGCCGAGGGCTTGAACGCTGCCCTGCGCCAGACGGTTGCGGTGGACGAGCGCGACTTCGTCGACGATGTCGCCCAGATCGAGCCGGCAGACAGCGATTTCGTCGACGAGGACCCCGCCGCCTCGCCGCGCCGCGTCGAGTTCATTCTTCGCGACACCGACGGGGGACCGCAGCTGACGATCCGGAACGTCCAGATGACCGTCGAGGCCGCTGGCGAAGGATCGTTCGAGGATTTCGAGCTCTACTACGAGGACCGCCCGTTCACCGCGGCCGGAACCTTCGTTCCGGGACGCTACATCGCCTATGTGACGCGAGAGGAATCGCGCAAAAACCAGATCCGCACACGCCTCGAATTCGAGGTCGAGCCGGGAGACGGCACCCAGACGATCGAGCGCACCATTGCCGCCCGGCTGCGCGTGAACACCTTCATCAACGCCGCCGAGCCCCTGGCGCCGGGGGAAACGGTTCGAAGCGGCGTCGCGGGATCGGGCGGCGCCTATTACTGGGCCTATCCGGTCGTCGATGGCGCGGTCGACGAGGCCAATGTCATCACCGACACGTCCGCCTCCTTCGACCGCACCCTCCCGCCGGGCACCTATCTGCTGCGCGGAACCTTTGCCCGCACGATCACCCGCGAGAAACTCGTCACCGTGAACGCGGGCGGGACCACGGAGCTCGATTTCGATTTCGGCCTCACCCGGGTCTATTTCGACGTCCGCGACGCCCAAGGCTTTCCCGCGGCCCGTCAGACGACATTCCTGACGGACCAGCCGACCGGGACGAGCCGCTCCATCTACTTCGCCAGCGGCTCCAGCTTCAGTTCCTCGGGCGATCCGGGGCCGTTCTTCCTTCCCAGGGGACTGTGGCGGGTCAATACGGGCGCGGAGGGCGGCGGCGCACGGCGGGCCGAGGTCATGGTGCGGGTGGACGGCAATGGCGGCGAACAGCGCCTGCGTCTCAGCGAAGGCCAGCGCCTGAGCGAACAGGACATCGCGGCAATGTCCGGCCCGGAACGCGGCCCAGGCTGCATCGCAAGACGCGGCACCAGCAATGCCGCCAATGCCTGCCTCGTCGAAGAGGCGGACCTTTCGGGCGGCAGCGCTTCGCAGTCCGAAACGGTCGACGAGGCGGCCACCGACGGGCCGGCAGATCCGAATGAGGGCAACGATCCGCAGCCCGGCCAGTCTGACGAGGCCGCGCCGTCGGACGGGGCGGCACTGCCTCCCGGCATCTACGGTGTCCTGCCGGGAGCCGACCACGCCTCGCTCGACAGCCAGCAGATCGCCAGGGCCGTCAACGCCTGCATGTTGCGCCCCTACATCGCCTATCCCGACGGACTCCTCGTCGCGAAGACATTCGAGGCAGAGCTGGCGAACGCCGGCCGGTCACCGTATCGCATCGCCAATCACGCCTTCTGCACCCGCGGCGCGAACACGCTGCGCTGCGATGTGCGCGCCGGCGATATCGGCACAGGCGGGACCGGGAACCAGATCGTCGCGGCAATCTCGATATCGGACGAAGGCCATATCAACCTGGCGCCCGTGGATGGCAGCACCGGCTCGCTGTTCTATGCCTGCGTGCGTCCGGGCGGCGAAATCGATGTCGCCGAGACGCTTCCCGACGGTCGCCGGGCGATCGACCACATCATGGCGCGAAGCGACGGCGGCCCGGAACTTTCCTATGCGGACGATGGCACCTATCGGGGACCCGCAGAGCCCGGAGCGCCGGCAGGCGCACCCGAGCCCGGCGGCGATTTCTCCGCCGTTGCCGGTCTCTACGGGTTCCTGAAACCGGATCAGGGCTACCCGCTGGCCGGCGACGCGTTGCTGGACAGATGCTATCTCGACGGCCTGGCCCTGTTTCCCGACGGACTGGCGCAGAACTTCAGGCCGAATTTCGGCACCCAGCCGCCCGCCGGAACCATCGATGCCGTCGAGCCGATCATGCACATGTACTGCCGGGGCACGGCAGACAGCGCAAAGTGCGATGCCCATCAGGGCGGCTATCCAGGCGCCGGAGGGAAACCGCAGCTCATCGAGATGACGACGGCGGCAGCCGATGCGCTCCGGCTGTGCCAGCCGGGCGAGCCGCCCGACCGCTGCAGGATTGCGCAGAAATGCGAAAACCCTCGTCAGGCTTTCGCCGGGGACCTTCCCGCGCCGGATGGCTCACCCTGGTTCGAACGCGTCCTGAACCGCAACGACGACGGCCCGGGGCTGCAGTAAAACTGCCATGCACTATGCCGAACGGAGATGGGTCTGAATCATTCCCACTCGATGGTGCCGGGGGGCTTGGAGGTGATGTCGTAGGTGACCCGGTTGATGCCTTCGACCTCGTTGATGATCCGCGTCGCGGTCTCGCCGAGGAACTCGTGGGTGAAGGGGTAATAGTCCGCCGTCATGCCGTCGACCGAGGTCACCGCGCGCAGCGCGCAGGCATAGTCGTAGGTCCGCCCGTCGCCCATCACGCCGACGGTGCGCACCGGCAGGATCGCCACGAAGGCCTGCCAGATCTCGTCGTAGAGGCCATGGCGGCGGATCTGGTCGATATAGACCGCATCGGCCTTGCGCAGGATGTCGAGCTTCGCCCGCGTGATCTCGCCCGGGCAGCGGATCGCAAGGCCGGGCCCGGGGAACGGATGGCGGCCGATGAAGCTGCCCGGAAGACCGAGCTCGCGCCCGAGCGCCCTCACCTCGTCCTTGAACAGCTCGCGCAAGGGCTCGACCAGCTTCAGCCCCATCTTCTCCGGCAGGCCGCCGACATTGTGGTGGCTCTTGATCGTCACCGAGGGGCCGCCCGAGAAGGACACGCTCTCGATCACGTCCGGATAGAGCGTTCCCTGCGCCAGGAATTCGGCGCCGTCGATGCTGTTCGCATGCTTCTGGAAGACGTCGATGAAGAGCTTGCCGATGGTCTTGCGCTTCACTTCCGGGTCGCTGACGCCCTCCAGCGCCGACAGGAACAGCTCCTGCTCGTCGGCATGGATCAGGCGGATGTTGTAGTGGTCGCGGAACATGGTTACGACCTCCTCCGCCTCACCGAGGCGCAGCAGGCCATGATCGACAAAGACGCAGGTGAGCTGGTCGCCGATCGCCTCGTGGATCAAAACCGCCGCGACCGAACTGTCGACGCCGCCGGACAGGCCGCAGATGACTTTCTTGTCGCCCACCTGCTCGCGGATCTTGCGGATCGCCTCCTCGCGATAGGCGCCCATCGTCCAGTCGCCGGTAAAGCCCGCCAGCTTGACGAAGTTCTCGTAAAGCCGCTTGCCGTTCGGCGTGTGGTGCACTTCCGGGTGGAACTGCACGGCGAAGAACCGGCGCTGCGGGTCGGCGGTGATGGCGAAGGGCGCATTGGGCGAGGTGCCGAACACCTCGAAGCCCGGGGCCAGTCGGCTGACATGATCGCCATGGCTCATCCAGACCTGCTCGCGTCCGCCGTCGAACCAGCCGTCGAGGAAGGGCAGTCGCTGCTCGGTCGGCGTGACATAGGCCCGGCCGAATTCCGCCGTGCCGCCGCCGCCGGAGATCTTGCCGCCTTCGACCTGGCCGCCGAGATCCTGCATCATCACCTGCTGGCCGTAGCAGATGCCGAGGATCGGCACGCCGAGCTCGTAGACGGAGGCCGGCGGGCGGGGCGATCCCTGGCGGGTCACCGAGTCCGGGCCGCCGGAGAAGATCACCGCCTTCGGCCGGAACTCGGCCAGAAAGTCGTCGGTGACGTTCTGGAAGGGATGGATCTCGCAATAGACGTTCAGCTCGCGCAGACGCCGCGCGATGAGCTGGGTTACCTGCGAGCCGAAATCGATGATGAGGAGCTGGTCGGTCATGGGCAGCTAATAGCCAAAGCGCCGCAGGTTTTGAACAGGAATCTTGCGCCGTCAGCCCTGCGTTTGCCGCAATGCCGCAATCTTGCCGGACGGCTGCGGATAACTGCGGGAACGGACGCAGGAACTTTGACCATCAGGACGAAGCACCCTACGCTCCCGCAATGACCTGCTATGCAGACCGCGCGGCCGAATCGCCGCTGTCGGACCGCAACGGCACTAGCGCGGCTCAGGAGCCCACCCGATCCATGGCCTCATTCCTTTCGCCGCCCGAAGCCTCAGATGCTCTCATCGCGGCGGCCGCACGCGAATCCGCCGGCGACTTCAACGGCGCCCTCGACATCTACCGTGCGCTGATGACCCGCGATCCGGAGGACTTCGAGGCCCGCTACCGCGCCGGCACCGCGATGATGCGCAAGGGCGATCTCGACGAAGCGGTGACCTTGCTGCGCCAGGTGGTGTTCACCCGTCCCGAGCACGGCCCTGCCCGTGCCAATCTCGGCAATGCCCTGCTGCTGCTGGGGCGCTACGACCAGGCTCGCGAGGCGTTCCTCGCCGTGCTCGACTTCGACCGCGACAACCGCAACGCGCTCTATGGCCTGTCGACCATCCTGATCCGTTCGGGTCGCCACGCAGAAGCGGCCCCCCATGCGCGCCGCCTGCTCAAGGCGATGCCGGAAAGCGCCGCCGCCCTGACGCTGGATGCCGATGCCCAGGCGCCGCTCGGCAATGTCGCGGCCTCCATCGCCCAGTATCGCCATGCCCTGCGCCTCGACGAAGCCTATGTTCCGGCCCTGAAAGGGCTGGCTCGCATCCTGTTCCGACAGGCGCGCCATGAGGAGGCCCTGGACGCGGCCACCCATGCGGTGGCGCGCGGGGCCGCCGATGCCGAAATCATGGCCCTGCTCGGATCGATTCACCTGGCCGGCGAACGCTGGAGCGAGGCGATCGAGGCCTTTGCCGACGCACAGGAGCTGGAGCCCGACAACCCGGAGCATCCGATCCAACTCAGCCATGCCTGCCGCAAGGCGGGCGATCTTGCCGGCGCCCTGTCCAATGCCCGCGCCGCATGGGAGCTGGATGCCGACAACCGGGCTGCCGGAAATGCCCTCGGCACCGCCCTCGCCGCCGCCGGCGCCGGCCTGCAGGCCCGAAGCGTGCTGATGGCCGCCGGCCAGCGCGACCGTGTGCCCCAGGGGGTCTGGCGCGATCTCGACGTGCTGGTGCCGCAGCTTGAAAGACAGGCGGTGGAGCGGGCACAGGAAGCGGCAGACCGGGCCGAACGGCTGCTCGCCGAGCGCCAGCAACCGGCCGACCAGGTCCCTGCTGCGGAAGAGCTGTTCACCGAGCCCGCATCGGACGAGACGGGGGAGGCAAGACACGCCGAAGGCGAGACCGGCGACGAGGGCGAGAGACGGCGCGATCCGGAGAACCTGCCACTGTTCCCCGGCTTCTGACACGCGAGCTCATCCCGCCTGAAACAAAAGAGGCTGCCCGCAGGCAGCCTCTCTCATCGGCTATCGTTGACGCCTCCGACGGCTCAGGTCCCTTCGCGGCGCCGCAGCAGGGCGATGAAGAACCCGTCCGTCGCGGTGCGCGCAGGGCTCAGCGTCGCAAAGCCCGGTTCCTCGAAGCGCGGGCGCGGCGCGGCCTCGCCGAACAGCTCCGTCCAGCGCGGCTCCAGCGACACGACCTCGAAATCGGACGCCTCTGCCAGGAATGCGCGCACCTGCTCGCCGTTCTCGCAAGGCAGCAGCGAGCATGTGGCGTAGAGAAGGTGGCCACCGGAGCGCACATGCCGGCTCGCGGCGGACAGCACCTCGCGCTGCTCGCGCACACGCGCGGCCAGGGCATTGGGCGTGATGCGCCACTTGGAATCGGGGCGCCTGCGCCATACGCCCGTGCCGGAGCACGGAACATCGACGAAGACCAGATCCATCCGCCCTTCGAGATCGGCGAGCGACGTCGCTTCCGGGTCGCGAACCTGGATATTGCGGGCGCCTGCGCGCTGCAGCCGCTCGAAAATCGGTGCCAGGCGCAACTTGCTGGCATCATGGGCATAAATCTGCCCGCGATTGCCCATGGCGCCGGCCAGCGCCAGCGTCTTGCCGCCACCGCCGGCACAATAGTCCAGAACCTGCGTCGGCTCGACGGACGCAGCAACGAGCGCCGCCACCTGGCTTGCCTCGTCCTGCAGCTCGAACCAGCCCTTGCGGAAGCCCTCTTCCGCCTGAACATGCGGCGCACGCTCCTTGCCGAGCGGCGGCTCGATCCTCAGTCCCACCGGCGAGATCACCGTCTCGTGCAAGGACAGGTGCGAGAGCTTGCGCAGCATGCGCTCGCGGTCGCCCTTCAGCAGGTTGACGCGCAGGTCGATGGGTGCGCGGGCGGCAAGCGCCCTGCCCTCCTCGACCGCGGCATCGCCGAACGCCTCATGGAACTGCGGCCACAGCCACTCTGGAATATCGGCCGCCACATGCGGAGCCATGTCCGAAGGCAGCTCGGCGACAAGGCGCGCCGCCTCGGCCTCGGTCACCGGTTCCGGCGCGAACCTGTCGCCGTCGAGAACCGCAACAAGGCCCTCGACGCCGAAACCCCAGATCCGCGCATAGGTGGCAAGAACCAGCGCACGCGGGCTCTCGTCCTGCATGATCGCGGCCAGCGACAGCCTCCGCCGCAGCGCGTCGAAGACGAGATTGGCGATGACCAGCCGGTCGCCCGACCCGGCAAAACGGTGCTGCCGCCCCCAGTCGCGCAGCGCATCCTGCACCGGCCGGCGCGCTTGCTCGACGTCGCCGAGAATCTCGATTGCCGCCGCCAGGCGGCCTCCGTCCTTCATATTCCGTGCCCTCGAAATTCGTCCATGCGCACCGGCCTGTCGCGGAACTGGCCGCGCCGCGCAGCCGCTGCCCGAGGCGCGACGCGCGAAATCCTGCCGGCAAGCCCGTCACCGCCCTGTCGGCCGGCACTGCGCCTTTCGGCTGCTTTAACCGATCCGTCACCGATTGCCAATCTCTGGCCGCCCTTCCGGGTCCGGTTGCCGTCTGTCGATTTTGCGGCCACCTTCATCCAGGGATTGTATTACCAGTCAACCTGAAGTAGGAATGACTAGTTATTATTTACATAGTACAACTTTATCTCAACCAATACGTGTCGGCGAATAGAATAGAAATAACGCTTCCATAACGTCCCCAGGCGCCAAATCTTTCTGACCGGAGGAGGATGCCATGCGCCAAGACATCAATCAGCCATCAGCAAGTCCGACAACGGATCCCGAAAAGGAAATCCGCGCCTGGAAGGCGTATTTCGCGTATGCGGCTCAGGACATGGTCGGGGAATCCCCCGAGCTTCTCGTCGCCTGCGCGCATCGCCTTCTGGAGATGTCGCGCGAGCCGCGTGCGCCCCGCCGCGGAGGCCGGCGGCGCGCCTCGCCTGCGACCGCGCCGGACGCGATCGCCAGCTGATCTTCCGGAATTCGAGCCAAGTGCTGCCGGAAACGAAAGCGGGCGGGAGATGTCTCCCGCCCGCTGCTTTTGTCGTTGGCGTTGCCCGCGCCGCCCTCAGACACCGCCGGGGTAGTTCGGGCTCTCGCGGGTGATCGTGACGTCGTGCGCGTGGCTTTCGCGCAGGCCCGCGCCGGAGATCCGCACGAAACGCGCCTTCTCCTGGAGATCGGGAATGCTGCGCGCGCCGACATAGCCCATGGCCGCCCGCAGGCCGCCGCCGAGCTGATGCAGCACGCTGGCAAGCGGCCCCTTGTAGGGCACCTGCCCCTCGATGCCTTCCGGCACCAGCTTCAGGGTGTCGCGCACCTCGGCCTGGAAATAGCGGTCGGCGGAGCCGCGCGCCATCGCACCGACCGAGCCCATGCCACGATAGGCCTTGTAGGAGCGGCCCTGGTACAGATAGACCTCGCCCGGGCTCTCGTCCGTGCCGGCCAGCAGCGAGCCGACCATGGCGGCCGAAGCACCTGCAGCCAGCGCCTTGGCAAGATCGCCGGAGAACTTGATGCCGCCGTCGGCGACGATCGGCACGCCGTCCTTCTCCGCGGCCGCGCAGGCTTCCATGATCGCCGTCAGCTGGGGAACGCCGACGCCGGCGACGATGCGCGTGGTGCAGATCGAGCCCGGCCCGATACCGACCTTGACCGCATCCGCGCCCGCATCGATCAGTGCCCGCGTGCCGTCGCCGGTGGCGACATTACCCGCCAGGACCTGCACTGCGTTGGACTGCGCCTTGACCCGGCGGACCATCTCCAGCACGCGCTCCGAATGGCCGTGGGCGGTATCGACGACCAGAAGGTCGACGCCGGCATCCATCAGCCGCTCGGCCCGCTCGAAGCCCTCCGGCCCGACGCTCGTTGCCGCGGCGACCCGCAGACGGCCCTGCTCGTCCTTGGAGGCGTTGGGATTGAGCTGGGCCTTCTCCATGTCCTTGACGGTGATCAGGCCGACGCAGTTCTGCCGGTCGTCGACGACGAGCAGCTTCTCGATGCGATGGGCGTGCAGCAGGCGCTTGGCTTCCGCCTGGTTGACCGTGTCGCGCACCGTCACCAGCCCCTCGCGGGTCATCAGCTCGGCAACGCGCTGCGCCGGATCGGAGGCGAAACGCACATCGCGGTTGGTCAGGATGCCGACCAGGCGGCCGACATGCTGGCCGCCCGCACCGCCGTTCTCCACCACCGGAACGCCGGAAATGCCGAAGCGCTGCATCAGGTCCAGCGCCTGCTGCAGGGTCGCGTCCGGGCCGATGACCAGCGGGTTCACCACCATGCCGGACTCGAACTTCTTGACCTGGCGGACCTGCTCGGCCTGCTGGTCGACGGTGAGGTTGCGGTGGATGACGCCGATGCCGCCGGCCTGGGCCATGGCGATGGCGAGCCGCCCTTCCGTCACGGTGTCCATGGCGCTCGACAGGATCGGCAGGTTCAGCTCGAGATCGCGCGTCACCCGGGTGCGCAGGTCCGTTTCCGCCGGCAGGACCTCGGAATGGCCCGGCATCAGCAGGACGTCGTCGAAGGTCAGAGCCTCCGTACCGTGAATGGACTGGTAGAATGCGGGCATAGGCCAATTCCCCTTTCAGGAAAAACGAAACTCGTCCGGTCGGGAGGCGTCCGGAAGAGAAATCGCAGATGGGAGAAGTTGGCGCGGGTCATTAACACGCGTGCGACGGGAAGGGAAGCGCGATCGCGGAGGGACCAGCCCCTCCACGATCTTTTCTTCAAGGCACCGATACGGCGACTGCCGCCCGCTCAGTCCTGCCGGCCGCGAAAACCCTTCGCAAGCACATAGAGTTCCGGGCTTTCCTTGCGGCTCGCCGGCGGCTTGATGTGATGCACCGTCTGGTAGTCGCGCTTGAGCTCGGCCAGCTGGTCGTTCTCCGCCCCGCCGCGAAACACCTTCGACAGGAAGGCCCCGCCCGGCGCCAGATTCTCGCGGGCAAAGAGAGCGGCGACCTCGAACAGGTGAGTCGTGCGCAAGTGGTCGGTCTGGCGGTGGCCGGTGGTCGGCGACGCCATGTCGGACATCACGAGGTCCGGTGCGCGGCCACCGAGCGCCTGCAGCAGCGCCTCCGGCGCATCGTCGTCGAGAAAGTCCTTGAGCAGCAGCACCACGCCGGGCAGCGGCTCGACCTCCAGATAGTCGATGCCGACGATCAGCGGGTCCGCGTCGGTCGAGCCGATCTTGGCCGCCGCCACCTGACACCAGCCGCCGGGCGCCGCGCCCAGGTCGACGATCCTCTGGCCCGGCTTCAGCAACTTGTGCTTCTCGTCGATCTCCAGCAGCTTGTAGGCCGCACGCGACCGGTAGCCGTCGATCTTCGCCCGGCGGACATAAGGATCGTTGAGCTGCCGCTGCAGCCAGCGGGTGGAGGAGTTGGAGCGCTTGCGTGCGGTCTTCACCCGCTCGAACATGCCGCGGTCGCCGCGTCCGCGGCCCGAAGTGGTCATTGCCTTGTCCTATCTCGTGCGCCCGCGCGGGCGCTGTCGGTGCGGCGGCTTGCGGCGCCAGACATTGTCGGCTGCCATCAGCTCCATCAGGATGCCCTCGCGCAAGCCGCGGTCGGCGACACGCAGACGCTGGCAGGGCCAACGCCGCCGGATCGCCTCCAGGATTGCGCAGCCGGCCAGCACCAGATCGGCCCGGTCGGCGCCGATGCAGGGGTTGTCGACGCGCTCCTCATAGGGCATCGCGCGCAGCCGCTCAATCATCGCGGTGACGTCTTCGTTGTCCATCCACGCCCCGTCGACCCGGCGACGGTCGTAGCGCTTCAGGCCGAAATGTACGCCGGCCAGCGTCGTGACCGTGCCGGACGTGCCGAGCATGTGTACCTTGCCGTCGCAGATGGCGGCACTCAGCTCGCGTCCGAGCGTGAAGGCCTCCAGATGCGCGCGCGCGTCGTTGACCATCGCCTCGAACGTGTCGGCCGTGACATGGCGCCCGCCGTGGCGCTCTGCAAGGTTGACCACGCCGACAGGCAGCGAGATCCAGGCCCGGATGAAGCGGGTGAGTGCCACACCGCGCGCGCCGCAGCGGTTGCGCAGGTCCAGCCAGACGATTTCCGACGAGCCGCCGCCGATGTCGAACAGCACCACGCCATTGGCGTCCGGGCACACCAGCGACGCGCAGCCCGCAACCGCCAGCCGCGCCTCCGTCTCGCGCGAGGCGATTTCCAGCGCCAGGCCGGTTTCCTGCCGCACCCGCTCGATGAACTGCGGGCCGTTTTCGGCCGCGCGGCAAGCCTCGGTGGCGATCAGGCGGAAGCGTTCGACGCCCCGGTCCTGCAGCTTGTCGCGGCAACAGGCCAGCGCTTCGAGCGCCCGATCCATCGCCGGCTCGCTCAGGCGGTTGGTATGGCCGAGCCCCTCGCCCAGCCGGACGATCCGCGAATAGGCGTCGACGACGCGAAAGCCGCGCTGCTCGGGCCGCGCCACCAACAGGCGGCAATTGTTGGTTCCAAGATCGAGCGCCGCATAGAGGCGCCCCTGCGCCTCCTCCGAAACCGTCGGCGCCTCGCGGGAGGCAGGACGCGAGCCGGAGGCGCAATGGGGGCCGTGAGTCGCGGCAATCGCGCCCCGATGGTCGGGCCCGGCACGGTCGGGCTCCCGCGAACAGGGGCCGGCAGCGGCTGGCGCTGCGCCAGCCTCCCGTTCAGCAACCGGCGGCACCGACGATGCCTTCGCGCCGGCCGGATGCGGCCTTGCCCGGAGCGCTTCGTCGGCCCCTCGGCCTTCTGCGTGGTGCGGTCCGTTCGCAGCCGATCCTGTTTCGGCGGCCGAATGGCTGTCGGTACGGGCCGCGCCTGCACGGCGTTCGGCCCGGTTCGGGCGGTGCCGCTTGCGGCTGCGCTTGCGGCTGCCGGCGGACGCAGTCTTGCCGTCGGCGCCGCCCCTTGAGGGCGCGCCGGTTGAATTCGCTTTCGCATCCCGGTCTCCGACGGCGCGTCCCGCGCCCTGGCCGGAGACCCCGGCCTGAATGCTCCCGGCATTCTGCGGCCTGCGTCTCTTCCGGGATCTCTTGCGCTTGGCGGGCCCTGAGCCGGCGCCTGTCGCGTCGTCCTGTCCCGGTGTCGAGCCGGGATGCAGCCGGTCGTCGCCCGGCCTCATCTGTCCCGATTCGCTCACAGTCTGTCCTTGCCGGCGCCCTATGGCGCCTCTGCTTTCCCTACGGCAGCCTGCTCGTGGCCGCCGCCCGGAAACGCATTCTCGTTAGGTAGAGTTTACCACCATATGCGCAGCCCGCAACGTGCCAGCCCTCGCGAAGTGTCGAGAGAGGCGGCCGAACGCAGTCCGCGCAGTTCCTCATGATATGGGAGGCGGCGCGCGGATATGCACAGGCAGGAGGGATCAATTTTTCCGTGAGCCGGCATCCATGCTTGACAGCGCAGGCCCGCATTCATAAAAAGCCGCCCATGGATGCGTCGCCGCTTCGCGGTGGGCGTCGGTCGAGTTTTTTCGAAAAGCTCTTCCGGCGGGATCGCAAGGCACCAACGGCCCCAGGGTCGCATATGCCCGAAGATCCAACAGTTCCGGCTCGGCCGGACAAGGCGTCCATAGGCATTGGGGAATAGGTTAACGGTAGACCCGCGGACTCTGACTCCGTTAGTCCTGGTTCGAATCCAGGTTCCCCAGCCAACTTCTCTCCCATATCTCCCGAAAGTGTTCGTTCCGGACGACATCTGCCTGCACCCGCAGCGATGTGCGCATGCGTCCGCGCGTTGACGCTTGAGGAGACGCCCCTGCCCGGCTAGGCTGCAGGCGGGTCTGTTGCTCTACGTGACATTGTCCGCTCCGGAGGATGTGCCGGTGAAACGCGAAGTCCTGGGCATGCTCGCCGGCGCCACGCTGGCGTTGTCCATCGTACCGGCCAGCGCCGACTATCTGCAGCCGCGCAGCAGTTCCGACTGCAACCTCACCAATCCCGCCTATCCCTTTCGAGCAAGGCTGGACGCGATCGATGCCCGCGCCCGCCAGTGCGAGCAGTCGCACAGCCAGCCGGGCTGGACCGCCACTTGCGGCCACTATGGTCCGCACGCATGCCTGCCGATCTATCGGCAGACCTGCACGCTCAAGGACCAGATGGGACGCATCGAGGCGCAGTGCCGCCAGACCTTCGAGAACTGGAAGGTCAGGGAGGCTGCGGAAAAGCGCCGGCGTGAGGCCGAGAACCAGGCGCGCAAGGAGAGCCGCCGGTTCCTGGAACAGGCACGGCAAGGTGCTGGACACACCCAGGAACCTTTTGCCGTGCTGCGCGACGGGCAAGCCTTGCCGTTGGAGATATCCGACCGGCTGCGCAGTGCTCGCGGATTGCCCGGCCCGGGCGGCGCGGAGCAGTTGTCGCGCGCCTTCGTGGAGCACGGCACAGTGCAGATGCAGGACATCCAGGCCGCCGCCCTCGCCTATCTGGAAGGCGCCACCTCCAGCTTCCAGCTCTACAGCCCGTCGGCCAGGAACGGCTACAGCGCCAGCAATCCCCGCCGCTCCGCCTCGCAACTGGATCGTGCGATCCAAAGCCGCAATGCCCAACTGCAGCGGATCGAGGTCATGCGGGACCTGCAAGCGACCGGCGGCTCACCTTCCATGGACAGCGCCTACTCAATCCTGATGACGCAGATCGTCGAAGCGCAGGCCAACGGCAGAGTCTCCGCCGACAACGCCGATGCCGTCACCCGCTGGATCGCCAGCGAAGTGGAGCGGGCGGAAGCGGATTGGGGAATTGCGGAGCGCGCAAGGGTCGCGAACGCCCTGTCGGAGCTGATGCCGCGCCAGCGCTCTCTCGCAAACGCCGCCTTCCAGGTGCTGAACGAGCGTCGGCAGGACGAGGCACGCCGGAGAGCCGCCGACAGACCGGTCGTGGGAAATCGCGGCAGCGGAACGGGCGGAACACGTTCCGGCACCGCTTCGGGCGCCGGCAGCGGCGGGCACCCCGGCGGTCCCCGCTACGAATACTGTCAGGCCAATCCGCATCTGAGCTGGACCAACTGCCTGCTCGGGCGCGATACCGTGCCGAAAGTCAGACAAAGGCCGGGCAGCAACTCCGACACCAACGGCAGCACGAACAATTGCGGCCGCCGGTCATGCGGCGTCTTTTGAGGTCAAAGACGAGGGATCGCCATGCGAAAGATGACCAGCGCCCTGCGGGCAGTTTCCCTGTCCGTGTTGTTGATGACCTGCCCGCATGTCGGAACCGGGGCCCTCGCGGCCCAGGACGGCATCTCCAGAACCGATGCGGCGGTAATGGCCGCAGCCCGTGCCGACGACCTCGACACCTTGAAACAGCTGGCCGAGACCGGACTGGATCTCGCCTCGGTGGAGCATGCCGGCATCAACTTGGCAACCATCGCCGCCATGCGCGGCTCGCCGGACACGCTTGCTTTCCTCGCGGCACAGGGCGTCGACCTCGACCTTAAGGACGCAAGGGGCTACACGCCGGTCATGCGCGCGCTGGAGCAGGCACGTATCGACAATGCGCTCAAGCTCCAGGAACTGGGCGCCTCCCTCGACGGCATTACCGAGGACGGCTATTCGGTCAGGGTCCTCGCCGAAGTGGCCGGGCTGGAGGATTTCGGCCCCGAGCCTCCCCCGCCCTCCCTGCAGCTCTCCCCGGATGCCGCCGACACGATCCTGCTGAAGGCAACGGAATTCGGCGACTTCGACAGTGTCCGCTTTGCCCTCGACCATGGCGCGAGTGTTTCCGCAAGGGCCGCCAACGGATGGACGCCGCTGATGATCGCCGCCCTCGGCGGCCATGCGGACATCGTCCGCCATCTGGTGACTGCCGGAGCGGCAGGCGACGGGGACGGCCCCTTGCCGACCGTGAACGGCAAGATCGACGCAGTGGTCGCAGCGCTGGTCGGCGGCGCCAGACGGGACGAGAACAGCGTCGACGAGCTGTTATGCGCCATCTCGGACACTAAGAACCTTGCCCGCGACATGCCGCGATATCGCATGGTGGCAAGCAGGCTCGGCTACAGCGAGACGTTCCTGGAGAAACATTTCCCATCCGACGACCTGCCCCCACTGGAAATCGACTTGCCCTATCCGCAGACGGGAGATCCTGCGGCCTGGCGCATACTTCAAAAACACTTGCAGGAAAAGGGAGTTTACAAGGGAACCGCCGACGGCATTCTCGGCGACCAGACCCTGATTGCGCTCCAGACCTATTTCCAGCCGCTGCTGGAAAGGCTCGTCCAGCGCTCGGCGACGGCGGCAGCACGCGCGCAAGCTGCCAGGGCGAGTGACGGCACCTCTCCTTATGGCGAGGTCGGCCCCGGCACGATGGGCGGAAAACTCTATGGCCATAAGTTCGGATCGACGCCGACGTCGAGATATTTCGCCGAGGGGATAGACAGCGCCGGTCGCGCCGCAGGCGACAAGGTCATCGTCACTTACGAGGGCGAAATCGATGGGCGTCAACGGCGGCTGCAGCTGAGCCAGCAGCCGGACGGGTCCGGGTTTTACCAGTATTTCCATACCTATATCGCCGGTGGCTTTTTCTCGGCCCATGTGCGCGGCAACTCGCTCACGCTGAGTTTTTACGGCGAGCGGCCTAGGATCCAGCACGAGGTCAGGCTGAACCTGTCCGCCGGGTCGCGGATCGAGGTGCAGCCCCTTGCCGGCGCCAGTCTCAGCCCGTCTCGACCTCCCCCCTGCCTGCCGCTCGATTCCCCGCCGGTCATTCTCGACTCCTCGTCCAACTCCGCCCATCTCGACGCGTCGGACGATACCCCGGCCGAGCCGCGCTCCCGGCTTCTTCGCATCGACGAGGACGCACCTGCGACGCCCGAGCCGGCCGCGAGCTCGCCCATCCAGGATGCCAGCGAGGCCTGGGAGCGCTGATCGCAGCCCGCGCGCGGGCGCTCGACCGACGCCGCGTCTTCCTCGGCTTCCCTCTCTTGCTCCCCTGTCTTCTAGCTTGCAACCAGGTCGGACCATGGACGCGCGAAGCGCCTCGATTCCGTTTGTCCGACAAACCGGCAAAGCACAAAATCAACATCAAGCAATCTCTCATCGGCGGAAATCCGGAGGCTTAGAAGGCGGAAAATATCCGCTTGACGGTCAAATCCTGCTTGTGCCAACCTTTGTCCGACAAAGGGACGAACTGACAAGGCGCGCCGCCAAGATGCGTGCCGCAGCCGTCCGGGAGGAGACGTTCAGCAATGTCGGTGGCGGAGCCGGGTCGCTTCGAAAAGATCAAGGTGCCGTCCGCCTACCAGATGGTCGCGGAGGCGATCGAGCGCGAGATCATGGCCGGGCGGCTGCGTCCGGGCGACGAGATCGGCACCGAGGCGGAGCTGGTGCGCCAGTTCGGCGTCAACCGCTCGACGGTGCGCGAGGGCATCCGCCTGCTGGAGCAGGCAGGGCTGGTCCAGCGCGAGGCCGGCCGCAAGCTCTATGTCTGCCTTCCCCACTACCGCAAGCTGTCCGACCGCATGAGCCGCGCGCTGGTGCTGCACCAAGTGACCTTCCGCGAGCTGTTCGAGGCGGCCGTGATCCTCGAGCTCGGGGTGATCGAGAGCGCCGTCGACGAGGCGACGGAAGAGGACCTTGCCGCGCTGGAGGCCAACCAGACGATGGCCGAGGCGGCGCTCGACGATCCGGTACGCCTTGCCGGTCTCGACACGGAGTTTCATGCGCTGCTGGCCAAGGCCTCGCGCAACCGGGTGCTGGAACTGGCGCGCGAGCCGGCCGCACTTCTTTTCTTCCCCACATCGGAGCTGATCTGCCGCCGGGTGCCGCAGGGCGCGGGCCGCATGGTCGCTGCCCACCGACGGCTGATCGATGCCGTTGCCGCGCGCGACAGGGAGGAAGCGCGCCTGTGGATGCGGCGGCATGTGGTCGACTGGAAGCGCGGTTTCGAGCGCGCCGGCCGCGATATCGACGAACCGGTGGAGAGCATTTTCGAGCGCCTGTCGGGGGTGAGACAATACGCGTCGTGATCTGAGGTTTTCCGGCCCTGGAGGGGGCCGCCGGCCGAGACCGGAAAGACAAAGGACTGGGAGGAACATGTCGGACGCCCTGCACGACCGGCCGAGAACGGCCGGATCCATCGCGCGCATGCGCAGCCGGAGTGCTGCCGCATCTGCCGGGACGACGCGCCGATGACCGCGCCCCGCGAGACAGGCGCCGCGCGCCTGGAGGTCGAGGGCCTGTCGCTGTCCTTCGGCGGCCTGAAAGCCCTGCGCGGCGTGTCCTTCTCGGCCGAGCCGGGCTCGATCACGGCGCTGATCGGCCCGAACGGCGCCGGCAAGACCTCCATGTTCAACTGCATCTCGGGCTTCTACAAGCCGCAGCAGGGCAGTGTCCGCTTCGACGGTCGCGACGTGACGCGCATGCATCCGCCCGAGCGCGCCGGCCTCGGCTTTGCCCGCACCTTCCAGAACATCGCGCTGTTCCGCGGCATGACCGTGCTCGACAATATCAAGCTCGGCCGCCATGCCCACATGAAGACCGGCCTACTGCAGGCGCTTGCCTATTGGGGACCGGCCCAGCGCGAGGAGATGGAGCTGCGCGCCGAGATCGAGCGCCGCATCATCGACTTCCTGGAGATCGACCATATCCGCAACATGCCGGTCGCCTCGCTGTCCTACGGACTGCAGAAGCGGGTCGAGCTCGCCCGTGCGCTGGCCATGCGCCCGCGCATCCTGCTTCTCGACGAGCCGGTCGCCGGCATGAACCGCGAGGAGACCGAGGACATGGCGCGCTTCATCCTCGACGTGAAGGAGGAGTGGGGCACCACGATCCTGATGGTCGAGCACGACATGGGCATGGTGATGGACATTTCCGACCATGTGGTCGTGCTGAATTTCGGCGAGGTCATCGCCAGCGGCCTGCCGCACGAGGTGCAGGCGGACCCGCATGTGACGGAAGCCTATCTCGGCAGCGGCGATCCGGCCGCTCTGATGGCCCGGCTCAAGGGCGAGGCCGCCCCGGCTGACGGCGGCAACGCCGCAGAGAACAGCAAGACGCGCGAGGACGTGGCATGAGCGACCTTCTCTTCTTCTTCGAGGTGACGCTGGCGGGCCTCGGCTCCGGCGCGCTGCTGTCGCTGACCGCGCTTGCCTTCGTGCTGATCTACAAGGCGACCCGCGTGATCAACCTTGCGGTCGGCGAGTTCCTGATGCTCGGCGGCTACCTCTTCTTCGCCTTCGCCGCCGGCCTCGGCCTGCCGGCCTGGGCGGCGATCCCGCTCGCCATTGCCGGCGGCGGCCTCGTCGGCGCGGTGGTCGAGCGCGGGCTGATCCGCCCGATGCTCGGCGAGAGCCCGATTGCCGTCTTCATGGTGACGATCGGCCTCGGCTCGATCCTGGTCGGCCTCGTCGAACTCGTCTGGGGCACCGACCCGCGCGCCCTGCCCGCCTTCATGGGCAACGCGCCGATCTTCATCGGCGAGGCCTATGTCTCGCGCAAGATCGCCATCGCCTTCGCGGTTGCCGCCGTGGTGATCGCGGTGTTCCTGGTCCTCTTCCGCTACTGGCGCGGCGGTGTCGCGCTGCGGGCGACGGCAACCGACCAGGCCGCGGCCTATTCCTGCGGCATCAATGTGCCCGGCGTCTTCTCGCTCGCCTGGGTGATCGGCTGCGGCACCGCTGCCGGTGCCGGCGTCCTGCTCGGCTCCATCGGCGGCATTTCTCCGTCCATGGGCGTCTTCGGCCTCTCCGCGCTGGTCGTGGTCATCGTCGGCGGGCTCGATTCCGTCGCCGGAGCCCTTGTCGGCGGCCTGGCCATCGGCCTCATCGAGGCCTGGGCGGGCACCTATCTCGGCGGCGAATTCAAGCTCGTCACCACCTTCGGCCTCCTCCTCGTCGCCTTGATGATCCGTCCCTACGGCTTGTTCGGCACGACAGAAATCGAGCGTCTCTGACATGCAGATCGGAACCGCCAAGCACAGCTACCAGGCCGACGAGGCGCTGCTGACCACCCGGCCGCAGCGCGTGTGGATGGCCCTGTTCGCCCTGAGCCTTTGCATCGCGCCCTTCGTGCTCGACAATTACTGGCTCTATCTGGCCTGCCTCGTTGCCATCAACGTGGCGAGCGCCACCGGCCTCAACATCCTGACCGGCTATACCGGCCTCGTCAGCCTCGGCCAGGCCGCCTTCATGGCAGTCGGCGCCTACACGGTCGGCTGGATGCAGCTGAACCTCGGCACGCCCTTCCTGCTGAATCTCGTGGCGGGCGGCATCATTGCCGCGGCGGTCGGCATCCTGGTCGGCATCCCCAGCCTTCGGGTCAAGGGCCTCTACCTGGCCATCGCCACCATCGCCGCCTCGTTCATCCTGCACTTCATCTTCGTCAACTGGCAGAGCGTGACCAACGGCAACAGCGGCCTGACGCTGACGCCGGCGAGCTTCTTCGGTACGCCGCTGACGGAGTACCAGCAGCTCTATTTCGTCTTCGTGCCGATCACCGCGCTGATGGTGCTTGGGGCGGCGAACCTCTTCCGCACCCGCGTCGGGCGCGCCTTCATCGCCATCCGCGACCGCGACATCTCGGCCGAGGTGCTGGGCATCTCGCTGCTGCGCTACAAGCTGATGAGCTTTGCGATCTCGTCCTTCTATGCGGGCGTGGCCGGCGGCATGTGGGCCTATTTCTTCCGCGTGGTGACGCCGGAGAGCTTCCCCTTCGTCTATTCGATCTTCTTCCTCGCCGCGATCATCGTCGGCGGCATGGGGACGATCCTCGGCGGCATTCTCGGCGCCGTGTTCATGACCCTCGTGCCGGAGCTGCTGCGCTTCGGCATCGACTGGCTCACCCCCGTCCTTCCCAATGCGGCGGCGATGCTTTCGCCGGTTCGCACCGTCGTTTTCGGCCTCCTCATCGTCGGCTTTCTCATTTTCGAGCCGAAGGGACTTGCCGAAATCGTCCAGAGATCCCGGCGTTACTTCCATCTCTGGCCCTTCAAGAAGTGAATGACCAAAAGTCACGCGATAAAACCGGAGGAAACAATGCTTAGCTTTACCAGGAGAACGCTGCTTGCCCTGTCGGCATCGGCAGCCATCGCCACCGCGCTTCCGGCCGTTGCGGCCGAGGACATCGTCATCGGCGGCTCGATCCCGCTCACCGGCGTCTTCGCCTTCGCCGGCGTCGGCATCGAGGCCGGCATGCAGGACTACATCAAGATCGTCAACGAGGCCGGCGGCATCCAGGGCCGCAAGCTGCGCCTTGCCTACGAGGACACCGGCTACAAGGTCGACGCCTCCGTCGCCGTGTTCAACAAGCTGACCAGCCAGGACGAGATCCACCTCTACTACGGCGACTCCACCGGCTTTGCGAAGACCATCAACGGCGAGATCGACCGCCGGGGTTCGATGATCATGGCCGGCGCCTCCTTTGCGACCGAGCTGAACGATCCGAAGGTGTTCCCGCACCAGTTCATGGCCGGCCCCGACTATTCGGAAATGACCGGCATCCTGTTGGAATACATCGCCAAGGAGAAGCCGGGCGCCCGCATCGTGCTGGTCAACTCCGACACCGAGTTCGGCCGCGACCCGATCGCCGCCACCAAGGCGCGCGCCGGCGAGCTGGGCCTTGAGGTCGTCGAGGAGATCATCACCCCGCCGACCGCCGTCGACGTCTCCACCGAGGTGCTGAAGCTGCGCCGCGCCCGTCCGGACTACACCATCTTCCACGGCTACGTGCTGGCGCCGCTGCCCGAGTTCATGAGCCAGGCCAAGCAGCTCGGCCTGGAAACCAAGTTCATGGGCACGTTCTGGTCGATGGACTCCAGCATCTGGGCCAAGGTCGGCGAGGCTGCCGACGGCTTCATGGGCGTCATGCCCTATCGCTACTACTACGACGAGGCCGACAACGCGCCGATGATGGACCGCATCCGCGAGATGCGCCCCGAGTACCAGTCGACCCCGTACATGCAGGGCTTCCTGACCGCCATGCTGTTCACCGAGGCGGCCAAGCGCACCCTTGAGGCCGGCAAGGAGCTCAACGGCGCCAACCTGAAGGCCGCGCTCAACTCCATCGAGAACTTCGACACCGGCGGCATCATCGGCGTGCCGATCTCGATCCCGGGCAACTCGATCCCGGTCGGCCGCATCTACCGTTACGACGCCAGCGCACAGCAGATGAAGCCCGCGTCCGACTGGATCAGCGTTCAGGAGTAAGTGAGATGGCCGCGGACATCCTCCTCGACATCAACAACATCGAGGTCGTCTACAACAAGACGGTGCAGGTGCTCCGCGGCCTGTCACTGAGTGTCGGGCGGGGCAAGATCGTCACCCTGCTCGGCTCCAACGGCGCGGGAAAATCGACGACGCTGAAGGCGGTGTCGAACCTTCTGGCGCTGGAGAACGGTGCCGTCACCGCCGGAGCGATCCGCTTCGACGGCGACGACATCTCCCGCCTGGCGCCCCACGCCCTGGTGCGGCGCGGCCTCTTCCACGTGATGGAGGGGCGCCGCATCTTCGAGGACCTGACGGTCGAGGAAAACCTGACGGCGGCAACCTTCGCCCTGTCCGGGCGCGGGCTCAAGCCGACGCCTTTCGACCTCGTCTACCAGTATTTCCCGCGCCTCTTCGAGCGGCGGAACGGGCGCGCCGGCTACCTGTCGGGCGGCGAGCAGCAGATGCTGGCGATCGGGCGCGCGCTCATCGCCCAGCCTTCGCTGATCCTCCTGGACGAGCCCTCGCTCGGGCTGTCGCCGGTGCTGGTCGAGGAGATCTTCACCATCATCGCCTCGATCAACCGCGATCTCGGCGTGTCCATGCTGCTGGTCGAGCAGAACGCCGCCGTCGCCTTCGCCGTCGCCCATTACGGCTACATCATGGAGACCGGCAAGATCGTGCTCGACGGGCCGACGGAGCGGCTGGTGAAGGACGACGACGTGCGCGAGTTCTACCTCGGCGCCAGCGGCGGCGAGGGCACCAAGAGCTACCGCGACATCAAGCACTACAAGCGCCGCAAGCGCTGGCTGTCCTGAGGCGAGACGACATGGCCGATTTTCCCGAACTCACCCTGCCGCAGATGCTGCGCGCCCATGCGGAGGCGACACCCGACCGGGTGGCGGTCCTGCAGAAGGACTTCGGCATCTGGAACCCCCTCACCTGGCGCCAGTATCACGAGCGCGCCTGCGATGTCGGCGAAGGCCTGCTGGCGCTCGGGCTCGGCGAAGGCGGCCATGTCGCCATCCTGTCCGAGAACCGGGTGGAATGGGTGCTGGCGCAGCTCGGAGCCAACATCGTCGGCGGCGTCGCCATCGGCGTCTACCCGACCAGCCCGGCCAACGAGGTCGGCTATGTGTTGGAGCATTCCGACAGCGAGATCATCGTCTGCGAGGACCAGGAGCAGCTCGACAAGGTGATCGAGGTGCGCGACCAGCTGCCGAAGCTGCGCCGCGTTGTGGTGATCGAGACCAAGGGACTGCGCGGCTACTCGCAGGACTTCGTCATCTCCTTCGCCGCCATGGAGGCGATGGGGCATGCCCGCCGCTCGGGCGCTCAAGCCTCGCAGCGCAAGGCGTCCGCCGACCGCACCCTCGATGACATCGCCCTGATGATCTACACGTCCGGCTCAACCGGAAAGCCCAAGGGCGCGATGCTGTCCTATCGCAACCTGCGGGCCCAGGCGATCGCGATTGCCGACCGCATCGACCTCGACGCGCAGACCGTCCACCTCTCCTACCTGCCGCTGTGCCACGTCGCCGAGCAGATGGTGACGGTGATGGCGCCGATCTATCTCGGCTCGCGGATCTGCTTCGGCGAGTCCCTGCGCACCGTCCAGGAGGACCTGCGCGAGGTCGCCCCCTCCTCCTTCCTCGGCGTGCCGCGGATCTGGGAGAAGCTGCATTCCTCGATCCATATCCGCATGCTGGAGGCCGGCGGCTACCGCCGCGCACTCTACGAATGGGCCTATCGCGCCTGCGAGCCCTTCGCCGAAAAGTCCCGCGCGGATCGCAGCCTGCGCGAGCGGGTCACCTTCGCGCTCTGCTACCTCTTCGTCTTCCGCGCCCTCCAGAACTATATCGGCCTGCGCCGGACGCATATCGCCATGACGGGCGCCGCGCCCATCTCCCCGCGCATCGTCCGCTTCTTCCGCACCATCGGTGTGCCGCTGGTCGAAGTCTACGGCATGACGGAATCGAGCGGCGTCGCCCTCGGCCAGACGCTGGACCGTCTCGTGTCCGGTTCCGTCGGTCCCGCGGCCAAGGGCGTCGAGGCGCGCGTCGGCGAGCACGGCGAACTGCTGCTCAAGGGCGATACGGTTTTCGTCGGCTACTACAAGAACCCGGCCGCCACCGAGAGCTCGCTGCGCGATGGATGGCTCCACACCGGCGACGTGGTCGAGGTGGAGAACGGCGAGTTCCGCATCGTCGACCGCCTCAAGGACATCATGATCACCGCCGGCGGCAAGAACCTCAGCCCCTCGGAGATCGAGAACACGGTCAAGGGCAGCCCCTACATCAAGGAATGCATCGTCATCGGCGAGGCCCGCAAATACGTGGCGGCGCTCATCCAGATCGACTTCGAGACCGTCGCCAAATGGGCGGAGGAGAAGGGCCTCTCCTACACCACCTTCCGCAGCCTTGCCGAGAACGCGGCGGTGCGCGAGCTGGTCGACACGGAGATCCGTGCCGCCAACGACCAGCTGGCCCAGGTCTCCCATATCCGCCGCTTCCACCTGCTCACCAAGGAGCTGGATCACGACGACGACGAGGTCACCGCGACCATGAAGGTGCGCCGCTCCAGCATCCAGACCAAATATGCCGGAGAGATCGCCAGCCTCTATCCGACCGGCTGACGCATCCCCCACCGGATCCAACGGAGCCCGACATCCCGCCATGCCCGACGCCCTGATCTACGACCACCTGCGCACGCCGCGCGGCAGGGGAAAGCCGGACGGCGCCCTGCACGAGGTGACGCCGATCCGCCTTGCCACCACCGTGCTGGAGGCGGTGCGCGAGCGCAACGCGCTGGACACGGCCCTCGTCGACGACGTGGTGATGGGCATCGTCATGCCGGTGGGCGAGCAGGGCCAGTGCCTGCCGCGCGTTGCCGCCATCGCCGCCGGCTATGCGCAAGAGACCGCAGGCGTCCAGATCAACCGCTTCTGCGCCTCGGGGCTGGAGGCCTGCAACATGGCCGCCGCCAAGGTGATGGCCGGCCAGGCCGACATGATGGTCGCCGGCGGCGTCGAATCCATGTCGCGCATCCCGATCCTTTCCGATGGCGGGGCCTGGGGCGCCGATCCGCAGGTGGCAGCCGCCACCACCTTCGTGCCGCAGGGCATCTCCGCAGACCTGATCGCCACCAAATGGGGCTACTCCCGCGAGCAGCTTGACGCCTATGCGGTGGAAAGCCACCGCCGCGCCGCGCGGGCCTGGTCGCAGGACCGTTTCGCCCGCAGCATCGTTCCGGTCCGGGACCGGGTCGGCGAGGTGCTGCTCGCCCGCGACGAGACCATTCGCGGCAACTCCACCGTCGAGGATCTCGGCCGGTTGAAGCCCTCGTTCGCGGGGCTCGGCGATAAGGCCGGCTTCGATGCGGTGGCGCTGGAGCGCTATCCCGGCTTTGCCGAAATCCGCCACGTCCACCATGCCGGCAATTCGTCCGGCATCGTCGACGGCGCCTCGGCCGTGCTACTCGGCACCCGCGAGGCGGGAGCGCGCGCCGGCTTGGTCCCGCGCGCCCGCATCCGCGCCTTCGCCGAAATCGGCTCCGAGCCGACCATCATGCTCACCGCGCCCTCCTTTGCTGCGGAAAAGGCGCTGAAGCGGGCCGGCATGACCGCTGCCGACATCGATCTTTTCGAGATCAACGAGGCCTTCGCGGCCGTCGCCCTGCGCTTCATCGAGGCGCTCGATCTCGACCCCGAAGCCGTCAACGTCAACGGCGGCGCCATCGCCATGGGCCATCCGCTGGGGGCAACCGGCGCGATGATCCTCGGCACCGCGCTGGACGAACTGGAGCGGACGGATCGCCAGACCGCCCTCGTCACCCTGTGCGTCGGCGCCGGCATGGGCGTCGCCACCATCATCGAACGGATCTGAGGACGCACCCGTGCTGACAAGCGAGATCGACAGCGGCGGCATCGCCCTCCTGACCATCGACATGCCCGGCCGCTCGATGAACGTCATCGACTGGGCGTTCACAGAGGCCCTGCGCGAAGAGATCGCCCGGCTTGCCGCCGATCCGGCGGTCACCGGCATCATCGTCGCGTCCGGCAAGGACAGCTTCATCGCCGGTGCCGACCTTGCGATCATGAACGGTATGACCGGTCCCGGCACCTCGCCGGCCACCGCGTCGGAGCGCATCCGCGCCATGACCGACGCCTTCCGCGCGCTGGAGACCTGCGGCAAGCCGGTGGTTGCTGCAGCCAGCGGCACCGCGCTCGGCGGCGGGCTGGAACTGATGCTCGCCTGCCACCACCGGATCGCCGCGCGCAATCCCAAGGCCGTCTTCGGCCTGCCCGAGGTCACGCTCGGCATCCTGCCGGGCGCCGGCGGCACCCAGCGCCTGCCCCGCGTCATCGGCATCGAGGCGGCCCTGCCCCTGCTGCTGGAGGGGCGCCGTCTGTCCGCGGACGAGGCGCTGTCGCTCGGCATTCTCGACGAGTTGGCCGAGCCGGACGATCTGATTGCCGCAGCAAGGCGCGCGCTGACGGAAGGCCGTGTCCCGGCCGCCGCCCCGTGGGACGCGAAGGGCTTTGCCCCGCCCGGTCCGGCCGTCACCTCCGAGGCAGCGTCGAATATCTTCCTCTTCGCCAATGCCAAGGTTCGCGCGCGCGGCCACCGCAACTATCCGGCGCTGGAGGCGATCCTCTCCTGCGTCTACGAGGGGCTGAGGCTGCCCATCGACAAGGCGCTCAAGGTGGAGCGTCAGTATTTCGGCCATCTGGTCCATGGCGATGTCGCGCAGGCGATGATCCGCACCCAGTTCTTCGCCCGGCAGGTGCTTGCCCGCGAGGGCCGGGCGCGGGCGGACCGGGACGGACCTCTTGCCACCGCCTGCCGAAACGCGCTCGACGCCGAAGCGCTTCGCATGCAGGCTGAGGGCATGAGTCCCGCCTTCATCCGCAATGCCGCCGAGGCGATCGGTCTTTCCGCCCTGCCCGCCTTGCCGACCGACGTGCCCCTTGCGGCCGCCGACGACGAGCGCGCGCGCGCGGCTCTGCGCCCCGCCGGCCTGCGGCTTTTGCGCGCCATGGCGCTTGCCGCCGCCGCAACGCTTGACCGCGGCGACGTCGCCTCGGCAAGCGAGGCCGATGTCCACGCCATCGACGCGGCGGGCTTCCCCGTGTGGACCGGCGGACCGCTCAGCCTGATCGACACGCAAGGCGCGGCGGAGTTCGTCGCCGCCTGCCGTGCCGACAAGCTGGAGATCCCGGTCGGCCTTGCCGCCATGGCCCGCGACGGCGGACGGTTCCATTCAGTGAAGGAGGCCGCCGCATGAGCGACGACCTGGTGCTTGCCGAGATCGATGCCGCAACCGGCATCGCCACCATCACCATCAACCGGCCGAAGGTGCTGAACGCGCTCGACGTGCCGACCGCTCGCGCCTTCCTGCAGGCGGTGCGCAAGGTCACCACGACCAAGGGCGTGCGCTGCATCGTCCTTTCCGGCAGCGGCCGCGCCTTCATGGCCGGCGGCGATGTCGCCGCCTTCGGCACCGACCCGGACCGCGCGGCCGAGGTCGTCCACGACCTGCTCGACGCGCTGCACCCTGCGCTCACCGCCTTGCGAGAGTCCCCTGCTCCGGTGATCGCCGCCGTGCGCGGCGTGGCGGCCGGCGCCGGCTTCAGCCTGGTGCTCGGCGCCGATCTCGTGATAGCGGAGGCCGGCGCGCGCTTCGTCGTCGCCTATGACCGCATCGGCACCTCGCCCGACTGCGGCGGCACCTGGGCACTGCCGCGCAAGGTCGGCCGCGCCAAGGCGATGGAACTGCTGCTGCTCGGCGACGCCTTGGGCGCGGAGGAAGCCCGCGAGGCGGGCATCGTCAACAAGGTGGTGCCGGCCGAGGAGCTCGACGCCGAAACCCTCGCCCTTGCAAGGCGCGTTGCCAGCGGCCCGACACAGGCGCAGGGCGCGGTTCGCGCGCTCATTGATGCGGCGCTCGACCGCCCCTTCGCCGCCCACCTGGAGGCGGAACGCGCCTCCTTCATCCGCATGACCGGGACCCGCGATTTCCGCGAGGGCGTCTCGGCCTTCCTCGAAAAGCGCCAGCCGCAGTTCCGCGGCGAGTGACCGGCACGCCCGGCAGATACCGGAGGGATCCCGCATGACCATGCCGAATGCATTCGAAGGCCGCCTCAAGGTCCCGGCGATCGCCTCGCCGATGTTCCTCGCCTCCGGCCCGGACCTTGTCGTTGCCACCTGCCGCGCCGGGGTGATCGGCACCTTCCCGGCGCTCAACCAGCGCACGACCGAAGGATACGGCGAGTGGCTGAGCGAGATCGAGGACCGCCTGTCCGGCCATGCCGATGCCGCGCCCTACGGCGTCAACCTGATCGTCCACCGCAGCAACAAGCGGCTGGAGGCCGATCTCGCGATGACCGTCGAGCGCAAGGTGCCGCTGGTCATCACCTCGCTCGGCGCCAACCCGGATGTCGTCTCCGCCGTCCAGTCCTATGGCGGCCTCGTCTTCCATGACGTCATCAACCCGCGCCACGCCCGCAAGGCGGCCGAGGCCGGCGTCGACGGCATCATCGCGGTCTGCGCCGGCGCCGGCGGTCATGCCGGCACCATGAGCCCCTTCGCGCTGGTCTCGGAAATCCGCGCCTTCTACGACGGCGCCATCATTCTGGCCGGCGCCATCAACACCGGCGCGCAGATCGCCGCCGCCCGCGCCATGGGCGCGGACCTCGCCTATCTGGGCACCCGTTTCCTCGCCACCGCCGAAGCGATGATCGTCGACGACTACAAGCAGATGATCCTGGACGCGACCGCCGCCGACATCCTCTACACCCCGGCGATCAGCGGCGTGAACGCCAACTTCCTGCGCCCGAGCATCGAGCGCGCGGGCCTCGACCCGGACAACCTGCAGCACGCGGGCGGGCTCGACATGGGCAGCGAGGCGAAGGTCTGGAAGAACATCTGGTCCGCCGGCCAGGGCACCGGCACCATCACCGACCTGCCGCCTGCGGCCGAGCTGTGCGTGCGCCTTCGCGCCGAATACCGCGCCGCCTGCGCCGCCCTTGCCTCGGACCCTTACGCCTGAGTTGAAGTTGGGCGCGAAGGCTATTCGCCTCCCGCCCAATCTTCACGCGCCCAATCTTCGTGGCCATGGCGGATACGCACGACCAGTATCCCGCCATCTTCGTCCATGACGTAGACGACGAGATGCGCCTTGAAGGGGTGAATGCGCACAGGAGGCGATATCTCGCCGCGTTCGCGCGCCAGTTTCGGATTTTCGGAAAGAAGCTCCAGCACCGCAGCCAGGTCGCGGTGATAAGCCTCGGCATGCGCCTCGCCGAAAAGACGCACACCTTCCAGATAAACCTGGATGAGGTCCTCGGCAGCCCTGGCGGACAGCCGATAGGTCACGACGTTCCGGTGTCCTTCACCGCCCGCGCACGCGCGGCTTCCAGGACGCCGTTCATGTTCAGGTCGCTCACGCCGCTCGCCAGTCCCTCGTCGACGAGACGCTGCATGGTCGCAATCCGGTCGTTCCGCTCCTGATCCCTGCGGATGAGGTCGCGCACGTAATCGCTCGCGTTCGCGTATCGCCCGCTCCGGGCCCGGTCTTCGACCCAGGCCTTCATCTGCTCGGGAAGGGAAACGTTCATCGTCGCCATGTCGACCTCCAGTGTCGACATCATACGATATTTGGCAAGCTTTGCCAAAAAGCGGATCGCAGCGTCTCCTTGCTCCTTACGAAACAGGAACGGCCTTTGGCTTCGTCACCGGCGGTTCGGGCTTGCTGATGTTGGTGCTCTCGCCCTCGGCATCGACCGGGACCAGGGTGATGTTCACCGGGTTGGGTGTATGGTCGAGGGTCGCACCGGAAATGGCGTCGACACCGACGCCGACCACGCCGCCCAGCAGGATGTTGCCAGCGAGTCCGGCCGCTCCGCCGCCGCTCACCTTGGTGTCGACGAAGACCTGCCCCGGCTTGTAGCCTTCCTTCTCCGCACGCACCATGAAGGTTTTCTTGCGGCTCACTTCGACCGTGCAAGGCGACTGCTTGCAGGAATGTCCAAGCGTCGTGGTGACCAGGGCATCTCCCGGTTCCACGTTGATGATGACGTCCTCGCTGGTGCCGCGAACGACCGAAGCGCAGCCCGAGGCCAGCACGGCGCAGGCAATCACACAAACAATGGCTTTCACTTCCACCCCCTAAAAAATACGAGGGCCACGGAAGCATGATCGGGCAACGAGAGTCGATACAATTGCCAGTGTTTTTCCACGGAAAATGCCGCAGCGTGAAGCCGCCTAGGCGTCGCCCGCCAAGTCTAGCCGGTATTTGCGAAAGCGCGTGCCCTCGTACTCGACTTCGCCGAGGAACCGCGCGCCGAGCCGGGCCAGCGCCGACAGGCTGCGCCGCGAGGGCGCCAGCAGGAAGGTGACATGGGAAATGCGCGGGTCCGCCTTTGCGACGTCGAGCGCCTTCGCCGCGATCCTCGAGCCGAGCCCGAACGCATCAGGCCGCAGCACGAGGCCGAAATCCCAGTCCTCGCCCTCCTTCTGGAAACCGCCCCAGCCGACATAGCACCCGTCGCACAGGATAGCCCAATGGCCGAGCCCGTCGCGCTCCCAGCGCGCTTCCTTGGCGGCGATGAAGCCCTCCACCGTCTGCGCGTCCCAGGGCTCCGTCATCA
The DNA here is from genome assembly GCF_009789575.1 of Stappia indica. Lineage (NCBI taxonomy): Bacteria > Pseudomonadati > Pseudomonadota > Alphaproteobacteria > Hyphomicrobiales > Stappiaceae > Stappia > Stappia indica. Next base: position 909,850 of record NZ_CP046908.1, read on the forward strand.
GCGGCATGTGCTCGCCGACGCGCGGGTCCTGCATATGCGCCAGGATCTCCTCGCGGGAAACCTCGGTCAGTCGAACAAAGGCGATTTCGGGCAGGCCGGGGCGGCTCATGGCAGGTGCGATTCCTGGGCGGGTCGGTCCGGCGGAAGGTGGCCGCCATCACGCTGTCTTGCAAGAGGCCGCGCCCACTGCCCGCATCAACTGGGCGTGCACGACCCGGGCGCCGGCTAGAGCGGCCGCGTCTTCGTCACATAGGCCTCGAAGAAGTCGGAGAATTTCGCGACCCGCATCGGCAGGCGTTCGTAAGGCGGATAGTAGAGCGTCAACCAGATGTCCGGCGCCTGCCAGTCGGGCAGCACCTGGGCAAGCCGGCCTTTCGCCAGCCCGTCCTCGACGATGAACAACGGCAACAGGGCAATGCCCTCGCCGTTTTCCGCAAGGCGCGCCAGCAGGTCGCCATTGTTGCCGGCGATCGTGGCGCCAGCCCGCACCCGGCGCGTGCGCCCGTCGTGGCGCAACTCCCAGGTCTCCGCCTGCGAGCGCTCGTCATAGGCAAGGCAGGAATGATCCGAAAGGTCGTCCGGCGTCTCCGGCACGCCGCGCAAGGCCAGATAGGCGGGAGACGCGACCATCACCCGCCGCACGAGGCACATCTTGCGCCAGATCGTCGACTTGTCGCGCGGCGCCTCGGAAATGCGGATGGCGAGGTCGAAATCGTCGGACACGATGTCGATGAAGCGGTCGGTGAGGCTGATCGACAGCGAGGCCCGCGGATACTGGCTGCGGAACCCGGCCGCCACATCGGGAAGCACCTGCTGGCCGAGCGACATCGGCGCATTGATCCGGATGGTGCCGGCCACATCGCCATGCTGTTCCTGCAGGTCCTCGGTGGTACGGCGGAATTCCTCCAGCAGCGGCGCGATGCGCGCGGCATAGACAGCACCGGACGAGGTCAGCGACACCTGCCGCGTGGTGCGCAGAAGCAGCTGCACGCCGAGCTGCTCCTCGAGCGCGCTGACCGCGCGCGTGACCGTCGGCGCCGTCATCGACAGCTGGCGCGCAGCGGCGACGAAGCTCCTGTGCTCGGCGACCGCCAGGAAGATGCGGATGTGGTCGAGATCGATCATGCGCGAGATTATTACACATATTGCAATAATCTAAGCGAAATTAATTCCATTCTCAAAAGGCCTCGCCTGCCCCATCTTCACGTCAACGGCACAAGCCGGCGACGTTTCGAGAAAGGGAACCAGCGCCATGCTCACGCAGATCAAGGGCCTGCATCACGTCACCTCGATGGCGGGCGATGCCCAGGAAAACAACGATTTCTTCACCCGCAGTCTCGGCCTGCGGCGCGTCAAGAAGACGGTCAACTTCGACGACCCGGAGGTCTACCACCTCTATTACGGCGACGAGACCGGCACGCCCGGCTCGGTCATGACCTACTTCCCCTTCCCGCATATCGTGCAGGGCCGTCCCGGCGCCGGCGAGGTAGGCGACACCTATTTCGCGGTGCCCGAGGGCTCCCTGCCTTACTGGACGGAGCGCCTTTCCGGCCAGGGTGTCGGCGGTCTCGAAGAGTACGACGCCTTCGGCGAGAAGCGCCTGCGCTTCAAGGGGCCGGACGGCGACGGCTTTTCGCTGGTGGAAACGAAGGACGACGAGCGTCTCGGCTGGACGGCCGGCGGCGTCGGTTCGGCCGAGGCGATCCAGGGGTTCCGCGGCGCGGCCTTCCGTCTGCAGGATGCCGGCGGCACCGCCGAACTGCTCCGCTTCATGAACTACCGCGAGGTGGAGCGGAGCGGCAACTGGACCCGCTTCGCCATCGAGGGCGGCAACGGTGCCGATGTCATCGAGATCGAGGAAGTGCCGTCCGCCGGCCACGCCCGCCAGGGTGCCGGCTCGGTGCATCACATCGCCTTCGCGGTGGAGAACCGGGCGGCCCAGCTGGAGGTGCGCAAGGCGCTGCTCGACACGGGATACCAGGTCACGCCGGTGATCGACCGGGACTATTTCTGGGCGATCTACTTCCGCACCCCCGGCGGCATCCTCTTCGAGGTGGCGACCAACGAGCCCGGCTTCGACCGGGACGAGGACACCGCCCATCTCGGCGAGGCGCTGAAGCTGCCGACCCGCTACGAGCAGTTCCGCGCGCAGATCGAGGACATCCTCACCCCGATCCGGGACTGACATTCACGCCTCCGCAAGGCTCCTGAGGGCCGGGCGGAGGCCTTCTTTCTCGGCTCATCTGGGACTTAACGCCATGACAACGCAAACCTATCACGCCCTGACCACGGAGCCGGCACCCGGCGCACCGCTGGTTTTCGCCTTCCACGGCACCGGCGGCGACGAGCACCAGTTCGCCCGCTTCGTCGAGGAAGCGCTGCCCGGCGCCGGTCTTGTCGCCCCGCGCGGCGACGTCTCGGAGCACGGGGCGCTGCGCTTCTTCCGCCGCACCGGCGAAGGCGTCTACGACATGGACGACCTTGCCCGGCGCACCCAGGCGATGGCCGGCTTCGTCGAGGCCCACCGCAAGGCCCATCCGGGTCGCCCGGTCTACGGCTTCGGCTACTCCAACGGCGCCAACATCCTGGCCTCGGTCGCCTTCCTGCGGCCGGACCTGTTCGACCGGATCGCCCTTCTGCATCCGCTGATCCCGTTCGAGCCGGCACCCCAGCCGGGTCTTGCCGGGCGAAAGGTGCTGGTTTCCGCCGGCCAGCGGGACCCGATCTGCCCTCCGGCCGCGACCAGCGCGCTGATCGACTGGTTCAAGGCCCAGGGCGCGGACGTCACGCTCGCCGCCCATGAGGGCGGGCACGAGTTGCGACAGAACGAAATCGACGCGCTGGTGGGCTTCCTCAAGTAGCCGCCACGCGCATGACAAGGAGACGGTACGATGGTCCTGATCCATGAGAACATGAGCCGTGGCCGCACGCAGAGCGGATGGCTCGACGCCTGGCACACCTTCTCCTTCGGCGGCTTCCGCGATCCCACGCGGATGGGCTACGCCGCCCTGCGGGTGCTCAACGAGGACCGTGTCGTTCCCGGCGCCGGCTTTTCCGAACACGCCCATTCCGACATGGACATTCTCACCATGGTCCTGTCGGGCCGGCTGCGCCACACCGACACGCTGGGCAACGAGGCGGAGATTGCCGCCGGCGAGCTCCAGCTCATGTCCGCGGGAAGCGGCATCCGCCATGCGGAGATGAACGCCTCCGACAGCGAGCCGGCCCATGTGTTGCAGATCTGGCTGATCCCGGACGCGACCGGCGGCGCGCCGACCTATCAGCAGGTCGACCTGCCGGCGCCGGAGACGACGCGGGACTGGACCCTTCTGGCCAGCGGCAAGGAGGGCGAGGCGCCCTTGCGGCTCCTGTCCGATACAAGCGTGTCGCTTGCCGCCCCTTTGGCGGGAGATACGACCGCCCTTCCCGTCGCCCCCGGGCGGCGGCTCTTCGTCCACCTGGTCGAGGGTATCGCCACCGTCGAGGGCGAGCGTCTGGTTGCCGGCGACGGGTTGCAGATCGGCGAGGAGGAGATCGGCGATCTCCTTTGGCAGACAGACGGCCGCGCCCTGCTCTTTGACATGAGCGCCCGCGCCGGCACCGCCTGAGCGTGCCGGCCTCACGCACCGACCCGGCCCGATTCGCCGGACCGGGTCGGCTGCGAAACCATCTTGTATGCAGTGCAAAATCCCGTTGCCTGTCACACGGGCGCGGAAAATACTCTCCAAAAGCGGCGGCAAGACCGAAAACCTTCGTCGGAAACGAAGTACGAGGTGTCGTGATGAACGCTGTCGCACCGTCCCGCGATCGTCTTGGCTGCCGTGCAACGGACCTGGCACGGGACGAGGAGCTGGCCCTGAACGACGTCACCTTCCTGCGCAAGACCTCGTGCAGTGCAACGCCGGTCAAGGTCGAGACGCCACCGACCGGACAGGGCCTCGTCCTCGGCATGTCGCTGGGCGACGAGCATTGGCGCGACATTCGCGCCGGCAAGGCGGCGCATCGCCACCACTTCCAGCGCAACAGCCTTTATTTGCGCGACTTCGAGATCGCCTACCGGGCGGAGCTCGGCGGCCAGTTCGACTTCCTGCTGGTGGAGATCCCCTGGGAGCGCTTTCTCCCGCAGGACGAGACGAGGCCGCGCGTGATGCCGCGCCGGATCGATTTCGAGACCGGCACCACCGATCCCACGGTCACCCATCTGCTTTCCGCCATCCAGCCGATGCTGTCCGGCCAGCAGCCGCGCGACCAGCTCTTCATCGATCAGGTGGCAGAGGCGCTCGTCACCTACCTGCGTCATCGCTACGCCCGCACCAGCCTCCCGGAGCGCCCCCGTGAGCATCGCCCCTCCCCGCTGATCCGCCAGGCGCTGGAGATCCTGCGCACCAGCCTGGACGGCAACGTCTCGCTCGACGACATCGCCCGGCGCTGCAATGTCTCGCGCTCGCATTTCTACCAGGTCTTCCGCCAGGAACTCGGCTGCACACCGCACGAGTGGCTGGTCAGGACACGGTTGGAGCAGGCCCGCGCCCTGCTGCGCCGGCCCGGCCTGTCGCTGGCCGACATCGCCGCCCAATGCGGCTTCGCCGACCAGAGCCACTTCACCCGCGCCTTCGGCCGCCGCTTCGGCCTGTCGCCAGGGCGCTGGCGGGCGGAGCACGGCGCCGCAAGCTCGAGAGAGCCGGCCTCGGGGTAGGTAGAGTCCCGGACAATCCTTCAACCGCTAGACGACGGGCATTCAAGACAGTCAATGCCAGGGGCCGATACGGTCGAGCCATCCGATTGCCACTCCTCCACAAGGACTGACGACCATGGCTCCCACTGCCACGCCGACCCCCGGCGAGTTGCTGCTTTCCCCGACCGACCACATGCTGGTGATGATCGACTTCCAGTCGCAAATGTCCTTCGCGACCAAGTCGATCGATGCCACCGTGCTGCGCAACAACGCCGCCCTCGTCGCCAATGCCGCCGCCGGCTTCAAGGTACCGACGATCCTCACCACCGTCGCCGAGAAGTCGTTCTCCGGGCCGATGTTCGACGAGATCACCGACGCCTTCCCGGGCCAGGCGCTGCTCGACCGCACCTCCATGAACACCTGGGAGGACGCCGCCGTCATCGACGAGGTCAATCGCATCGCCAAGCCGCGCATCGTGCTGTGCGGGTTGTGGACCAGCGTCTGCATCGTCGGCCCGGCGCTCTCCGCCCTGTCGCAGGGCTTCGAGGTCTATGTCATCGCCGATGCCTGCGGCGACATCACCGACGAGGCGCATGAGCGCGCGATGGAGCGGATGGTGCAGGCCGGCGCCCGGCCCATGACGTCCCTGCAATACATTCTCGAGTTGCAGCGCGACTGGGCCCGCACCGAAACCTACGACATGACCACCGGCATCGCGAAGAGGTTCGGCGGCGCCTACGGCCTCGGCATCATCTACGCCAAGTCGATGTTCGGCGCCTCCGAAGGGCACTGACGACGAGGCCGGGGCGGGGCCGCGTCCGCGCGGCCCCGCCCCGGTCTTTGCATTCTCTCGCGGCCGGAGCGCCCGATCATGAAGATGTACCTGCTCTCGCTCGGCGCTGGTATCCTCGTCGGCATCGTCTACAGCCTGCTCAACGTGCGCTCGCCCGCCCCGCCCATCGTTGCGCTGGTCGGCCTCCTCGGCATCCTGCTCGGCGAGCAGGTGGTGCCGATGGTCCGCCATGCCCTGCGCGGCGCCCCGGTGACCCTCGGCTGGATCGCCGAGCACCGCCTGCCGCATGTCTGCGGCGAGCTGCCGAGCGGCACCGACCATCGCCAGGCCGCCGCACCGCCATCAAGGCGCGACGACAGCACCGCCGGCTGATGCCGTCCCGATCCACGACCCGACGCGAGGCCACGCCATGACACCCGATCTCGTCCTCTACAACGGCCGCGTCACCACGCTCGACCGCACCCGGCCGGAGGTCTCGGCCCTGGCGATCCGCGGCGGCGCCTTCACCGCCGTCGGCGAGGACGCCGCGATCCTCGCGCTCGCCGGACCGCAGACCCGCCGCATCGACCTGCAGCGCCGAAGGGTGCTGCCGGGCCTCATCGACAACCACACCCACGTCGTGCGCGGCGGCCTCAACTTCAACATGGAGCTGCGCTGGGACGGGGTGACCTCGCTCGCCGACGCCATGGCCATGCTGCGCGCCCAGGTCGCCATCACGCCGCCACCGCAATGGGTTCGCGTCATCGGCGGCTTCACCGAGCACCAGTTTGCCGAAAAGCGCCTGCCGACGCTGGACGAGATCAACGCCGCCGCGCCCGACACGCCGGTCTTCCTGCTGCATCTCTACGACCGCGCCTTGCTGAACGCAGCAGCCCTGCGCGCCGTCGGCTACGACCGCGACACGCCCAATCCGCCGGGCGGCGAGATCCAGCGCGACGCGCAAGGCAACCCGACCGGCCTGCTGCTGGCCAAGCCCAATGCCGGCATCCTCTATTCGACCCTGGCGAAGGGGCCGAAGCTGCCGCCCGAATACCAGCTCAACTCCACCCGCCATTTCATGCGCGAGCTCAACCGGCTCGGCATCACCGGCGTGATCGACGCCGGCGGCGGCTTTCAGAACTATCCCGAGGATTACGAGATCATCCGCACCCTGGCCGAGGCCGGGCAGATGACCGTGCGCCTCGCCTACAACCTCTTCACCCAGAAGCCGGGCGAGGAGAAGGAGGACTTCCTCGCCTGGACCCGCTCGGTCAAATACCGCCAGGGCGACGACTATTTCCGCCACAACGGCGCCGGCGAGATGCTGGTCTTCTCCGCCGCCGACTTCGAGGACTTCCGCCAGCCCCGGCCGGACATGGCCGAGAGCATGGAGGACGAGCTCGAGGAGGTCGTGCGCATCCTCGCCGAGAACCGCTGGCCCTGGCGGCTGCACGCCACCTATGACGAGACGATCTCGCGCGCCCTCGACGTCTTCGAGAAGGTCGACCGCGACATCCCGCTGGCCGGCCTCAACTGGATGTTCGACCACGCGGAGACGATCTCGGAGCGCTCCATCGACCGGGTCGCCGCGCTCGGCGGCGGCATCGCCACCCAGCACCGCATGGCCTATCAGGGCGAATATTTCGTCGAGCGCTACGGCGCGGCGGCAGCAGCCGCCACCCCGCCGATCGCCCGCATGCTGGAAAAGGGCGTCAACGTCTCGGCCGGGTCGGACGCCACCCGCGTCGCCTCCTACAACCCCTGGGTCTCCATCGCCTGGATGGTCACGGGCCGCACGGTCGGCGGCCTGCGGGTGACGCCGGCGGCGAACTGCCTCGACCGCGAGACCGCCCTTCGCATGTGGAGCGAGAAGGTCGCCTGGTTCAGCAATGACGAAGGCCGGCGCGGCCGCATCGCGCCGGGCTATCTCGCCGACCTCATGGTGCCCGACCGCGACTATTTCTCGGTTCCCGAGGCCGAGCTGTCGCATCTCGTCTCGGACCTGACGATGGTCGGCGGCCGCGTCGTCTGGGGCTCCGGCGACTTCGCCGCCCTCGACGACAACCCGCTGCCGCCTGCGATGCCCGACTGGTCGCCCGTGCGGCGCTACGGCGGCTTCGCGGCCTGGGCGGCGGACAAGCCCGACGCGGGCCTTGCGCGCACAGCGGCGGCCGGCTGCGGCTGCGCCAGCGCCTGCCAGGTGCACGGCCACGACCATGCCCGCGCCTGGGGTGCGGCGCTGCCGGTCGGCGACCTCAAGGGTTTCTTCGGCGCGCTCGGCTGCGCCTGCTGGATGTGATGCGGATGAGCAAGCCCTCCGCTCCCTCTCCCGCTTCCGCCGCGTCCGCCCCCGGCGCCTTCGCCCCGCTTGCAGGGCGCGTCTTCCTGGTGTTGTGGGTTGCCACCGTCGTCGGCAATGTCGGCAGCTTCATCCGCGACACGGCCAGCGCCTGGATCGCCACCGACCTCAGCGCCTCGCCCGCCGCCATCGCCACCGTACAGGCCGCCGCCACCTTGCCGGTGTTCCTGCTCGCCATCCCCGCCGGGGTCCTGTCCGACATTCTCGACCGCCGCCGGTTCCTGATCGTCGTGCAGGTGTTTCTCGGCCTCGTCAGCCTCTCCTTGATGCTGCTGTCGGCCTTTGGCGCCATGTCGCTGACCGCGCTCGTCGCCCTCACCTTTCTCGGCGGCACGGGCGCGGCCCTGATGGCGCCGACCTGGCAGGCCATCGTGCCCGAGCTCGTCGAACGTCCGCAGATGAAGGCCGCCGTCGCGCTCAACTCGCTCGGCATCAACATCGCCCGCGCCGTCGGCCCTGCCGCCGGCGGCCTGTTGCTCACCGCCGCCGGCACCACGATCACCTACGGTGTCGACGTGCTCAGCTACGTGCTCGTCGTCGCCGCACTGGCCTGGTGGCCGCGCAAGGCGAAGGGCAGCGATCCGCTGGCCGAGCATTTCGGCGGCGCCTTCCGCGCCGGCCTGCGCTACGCGCGCCAGAGCCGGGAACTGCATGTGGTGCTGCTGCGTGCCGCCGTGTTCTTCCTGTGCGCCAGCGCCGTCTGGGCCCTGCTGCCGCTCGTCACCCGCGAGCTGCTGGGCGGCGGTTCGGGCCTCTACGGTCTGCTGCTCGGCGCCGTCGGTCTCGGCGCCATCGGCGGCGCGATCCTGCTGCCGCGCCTGCGCGCCCGTCTCGACGCCGACGCCCTGCTGCTGGCCGCCTCGCTCATCGCCGGTGCGGTCATGCTGGCACTCGCCCTAGGCCCGCCGCAGCAGGCAGCGCTTGCCCTGCTCGCCCTGCTGGGCGCGGCGTGGATAACCGCCCTGACGACGCTGAACGGCACGGCCCAGTCGGTCCTGCCCGACTGGGTGCGCGGCCGCGCGCTTGCCGTCTATCTCACTGTTTTCAATGGCGCAATGACGCTCGGCAGTCTCGCCTGGGGCGGCGTCGCGCAGCTCTTCGGCATTGCCGCCGCACTGATCGCCGCAGCCATAGCCCTCGCCCTTGCCGGGGTGATCTTCCACCGGATCCGCCTGCCGCGCGGCGAAGCGGACCTCACCCCCTCGAACCACTGGCCCGAGCCTCTGGTCGCCGGCGACCTTGCCGAAAATCTCGAGGCCGACCGCGGTCCGGTGCTGATCACCATCGCCTATCAGGTCCCAGCCGAGAACCGCCCCGCCTTCCTGAACGCGGTCCATCGGCTCGCCGGCTCGCGGCGCCGCGACGGCGCCTTCGCCTGGGGCATCACCGAGGATATCGCCGAGCCCGGCGTGCTGCTGGAGTGGTTCCTCGTCTCGTCCTGGGCCGAGCATCTGCGCCAGCACCGCCGTGTCGCCGGCCACGATGCCGACCTGCAACAGGAGGTCCAGCGCTTCCACACGGGCGACAGCCCGCCGCAGGTCCGCCACTACCTGACCCTCGACCCACCCACACCTGAAGAGGCAAGCAAATGAGCACCTTGACCACCAGCGACGGCACCGAGATCTTCTACAAGGACTGGGGCTCCGGCCAGCCGATCCTCTTCTCCCATGGCTGGCCGCTGTCGGGCGATGCCTGGGACGCGCAGATGCTGTTCTTCGGCATGAACGGCTACCGGGTCATCGCCCATGACCGGCGCGGCCACGGCCGCTCCTCCCAGCCGTGGGACGGGAATAACATGGACCGCTATGCCGACGATCTGGCCGAGCTGACCGAGCATCTCGACCTCAAGGATGCGATCCTGATCGGTCATTCCACCGGCGGCGGCGAGGTCGCCCGCTATGTCGGCCGCCACGGCACGGCCCGGGTCGCCCGCGTCGTGCTGGTCGGCGCCGTGCCGCCGGTGATGCTGAAGTCGGACAGCAACCCGGAAGGCACGCCGATGGACGTATTCGACAGCATTCGCGAAGGAACCGCCAAGAACCGCGCGCAGTTCTTCCTCGACCTGACGACACCGTTCTACGGTCTCAACCGCGACGGCGCGCCGAAAGTGCCCGGCATGCAGGAGAAATTCTGGCTGCAGGGCATGGCCGGCAGCATCAAGGGCCACTACGACTGCATCCGCGAGTTCTCGGAAGTGGATTACACTGAAGATCTGAAGAAGATCGACGTGCCGACGCTGGTCATCCATGGTTCCGACGACCAGATAGTGCCGATTGCCGCCTCGGCGGAGAAGGCCGTGAAGCTGCTGCCGCAGGGCGAGCTGCTGGTGATCGAGGGCGGCAGCCACGGGCTGGCCGAGATCGATCCCGACACGTTCAATCAGGCCGTGGACAAGTTCATCCGCTGACGGGCATATCGGCGGAAGACCCCAGCGGGTCCGGCAGCGGCCGGGCCCGCATGTCCTGCGCGGTCTGGCGCACCGCATCGGCGATCTGCTGCAGCTGGCGGGCAAGCGGGCTCGCCTTGCGCCAGATCATGCCGATGGTGCGCGAGGGCTGCGGCTCGTCGAAGCGCGAGACCGAAACGGAGGCCGAGCGGGTCTCCACCGGCAGCGCCATTTCGGGGATCAAGGTCACGCCGATGCCGGCACTGACCATCTGGACGAGCGTCGACAGCGAGCTGCCGTCCATCAGCTCGCGCGGTTGCGCCGAGCCGAGATTGCAGAAGGAGAGCGCCTGCTCGCGGAAACAGTGCCCCTCCTCCAGCAACAGCAGCCGCATCTCGCGCAAGGCTTCGCGGTTGGGCACCGGCTTGCCTTCGTCCTCCGTCGGGCGCACCAGGACGAAAGTCTCGGAAAACAGCGCCACTTCGGTAAGGGCCGGCTCGGAGACCGGCAGCGCCACGATGGCCGTGTCGAGGCGCCCCTCGGCAAGTTCCTGCACCAGCCGCGAGGTCACCGTCTCGCGCACATGGATGTCCAGCCCCTCGTTGGCGCGGGTCAGCCGGGCGATCACCGCCGGCAGCAGATAGGGCGCGATGGTCGGGATGATGCCGATGCGCAGGCGCCCGGCCAGCCGGTCGCGCGAGGCGCGGGCGAGATCGCCGAGTTCGTCCACCGCCTGCAAGATGTCGCTGACACGGCTGGCGAATTCCTCGCCGAACGCCGTCAGCCGGACCTGCCGCGCCGTGCGCTCGAACAGCTCCGTGCCGAGCGAGTCCTCCAGATCGCGGATCTGTACGGAGAGCGCCGGCTGGGAAATCGCGCAGGCTTCCGCCGCCCGGCCGAAATGGCCGTGCTCGGCCAGCGCCCGGAAATAGCGCAGCTGCTTGAGTGTGAGATTTCTCATAATAAAAAACTATCGTCACAATCAAAAAATACAACTTAAATTAATGAAGCAGCTGAGGCATAGTGCCCATGCGAGGATGAGAAGCGACGACCTTGGCGCCCCGCTGGCGCAACGGATCCGGGCCGCGCGCAATGGCGTGCCACCGGGCCTGGAAGGATCGTCGTCCCTCCCGGCATGCAGTGCTTCGGGACGACCTCGAGAGGGAGAGTGCATGGCAGCGCGACAGGGTCGCCATGCGGGTCGCAGGGCGGATCACCGCGCTGCACGCCATGATTTTCTCCTTCTCAGGCAGTCATTTACAACCTGACGAGTGAGAGACATGGACAGACCCGATTTCGACACCGCCGGCAAATGCCCGGTTGTTCACAACACGGCCCGCGTCCGGCAGAACTGGTGGCCCAACCAGCTCAACCTGCGCGCCCTGCACCAGAACTCTTCGCTGTCCAATCCGATGGGCACCGGCTTCGACTACGCCGAGGAGTTCAAGAAGCTCGACCTGGCGGCCGTCAAGGCCGACCTGACCGCGCTGATGACCGACAGCCAGCCCTGGTGGCCGGCCGACTGGGGCCATTACGGCCCGCTCTTCATCCGCATGGCCTGGCATAGCGCCGGCACCTACCGCACCTTCGACGGTCGCGGCGGCGGCGGCAACGGCCAGCAGCGTTTCGCCCCGCTGAACAGCTGGCCGGACAACGTCAACCTCGACAAGGCCCGCCGCCTGCTGTGGCCGGTCAAGCAGAAGTACGGCGACAAGCTGTCCTGGGCCGACCTGATGATCCTGGCCGGCAACGTCGCGCTGGAGAGCATGGGCTTCAAGACCTTCGGCTTTGCCGGCGGCCGCGCCGACACCTGGGAGCCGGAAGAGTTCGTCTACTGGGGCGCCGAAGCCGAGTGGCTCGCCACCAGCGACAAGCCGAACAGCCGCTATTCCGGCGAACGCGACCTGGAGAACCCGCTCGCCGCGGTGCAGATGGGCCTCATCTACGTCAACCCGGAAGGCCCGGACGGCAATCCGGATCCGGTCGCCTCGGGCCGCGACATTCGCGTGACCTTCGCCCGCATGGCCATGAACGACGAGGAAACCGTCGCCCTGGTGGCCGGCGGCCACACTTTCGGCAAGTGCCACGGTGCGGGCGATGCCGCACTGCTCAGCTCCGAGCCGGAGGGCGGAAGCCTTGAGGACATGGGCCTCGGCTGGACCAGCCGCTTTGCCTCGGGCCTGGCCGGCGACACCATTTCCAGCGGCATCGAGGGTGCCTGGAAGCCGAACCCGACGACCTGGGACATGGGCTACCTGAAGGTCCTGTTCAAATACGAGTGGGAGCTGGTCAAGAGCCCGGCGGGCGCCAAGATGTGGCTGGCCAAGGACGTCGACGAAGAAGACATGATCGTCGACGCCCACGACCCGTCGAAGAAGCATCGCCCGATGATGACGACGGCGGACCTCGCCCTGCGCTTCGACCCGATCTACGAGCCGATCGCCCGCCGCTTCCTGGAAAACCCGGCCGAGTTCGCCGACACCTTCGCCCGCGCCTGGTTCAAGCTGACCCACCGCGACATGGGCCCGAAGTCGCGCTACCTCGGCCCGGAGGTTCCGGCAGAGGAGCTGCTGTGGCAGGACCCGATCCCGGCCGTCGACCATCCGCTGGTGAACGATGCGGACGTCGCTGAGCTCAAGGCCAAGGTCCTGGCCTCCGGCCTCAGCGTGTCCGAGCTGATCTCGACCGCCTGGGCCTCGGCTTCGACCTTCCGCGGCTCCGACAAGCGCGGCGGCGCCAACGGCGCACGTATCCGCCTGGCCCCGCAGAAGGACTGGGAGGTCAACCAGCCGGCCCAGCTCTCCAAGGTGCTGGCGAAGCTTGAGGACATCCGCTCGACCTTCAACGCGGCCCAGACGGGCGGCAAGAAGGTGTCCCTCGCCGACCTGATCGTGCTGGCCGGCGGTGCCGGCGTCGAGAAGGCCGCCAGGGACGCCGGCCTCGAGGTGACCGTGCCGTTCGCGCCGGGCCGCACCGACGCGAGCGCCGAGCAGACCGACGTCGAGTCCTTCGACGTGCTGGAGCCCGCCGCCGACGGCTTCCGCAACTACGTCTCGGACCGTTCGGTCCTGTCGCCGGAAGAGGCGCTGCTCGACCGCGCCGAACTGCTGACCCTGACCGCGCCGGAAATGACCGTGCTGATCGGCGGCCTGCGCGTGCTGGGCATCAACCACGGCGGTTCGACCCACGGCGTCTTCACCGACCGTCCGGGCACCCTCACCAACGACTTCTTTGTGAACCTGCTCGACATGGGGACAAAGTGGAAGCCGGTGTCGGATAAGCAGGACGTGTTCGAGGGCTCCGACCGGGCCACCGGCACCCCCAAGTGGACCGGCACCCGCGTCGATCTGGTGTTCGGCTCGAACTCGCAGCTGCGCGCCCTCTCGGAGGTCTACGGCCAGCACGATGCCAAGGAGAAGTTCGCCCGCGACTTCGTCGCCGCCTGGAACAAGGTGATGAACGCGGACCGCTTCGACCTGCGCTGACAGCAAGGTTGTCCTCGCCGGCGACCGGGGTTCTCCCCGCTCGCCGGCGCAAGAAACCCGAAAGGCGCGGCGGTTCTTCCGCCGCGCCTTTTTTGTTTCAGGGCAGAGGCTTGCCCGCAATTGACTCCTGCCGCCCGCGGCCTACCATCCCCTTCCCCGAGGCCGGCCGGGCACGGAACTCCCCGCCGGCCTGCCGACCTGTCCACGGCCCGCAGCCTCTTGTGGGGCCTTGGCGGGGCTTTGCAAATTTTGCGCGGAATTTTGCGAAATTCCGTCTCGAAATCGCTGAAATTCGAGAATCCCGTCTCAATTCACCTCATGCGGAAGGACATCATGGCCCGACTGGACGAAAGTGCCCGCGGCGTCTACCTGATCGCCGTCACCCCCTTCACCGAGACCGGCGCGCTCGACCTCGACGGCTGCGACCGGATGGTCGACTTCTACCTGGAGGCGGGAGCCACCGGCCTGACCCTCCTGGGCGTGATGGGCGAGGCGCCGAAGCTGACGACCGACGAGTCCGCGACCATCGTCAACCGGGTGTTGAAGCGTGTCGACGGGCGCGTGCCGATCGTCGTCGGCGTGTCGTCGCCGGGCTTCGCCCAGATGCAGGCGCTGACGGGCCGGGTGATGGACGACGGCGCCGCCGGCGTGATGATCGCCCCGCCGGGCAGCCTTCGTACCGACGACCAGATCGCCGGCTATTACGAGCAGGCGGCCGAGATGATCGGAGATGTCCCCTTCGTGCTGCAGGACTTCCCGCTGACCACCGGCGTGCAGATGTCCGTGCCGGTGATCGCCCGCATCATCAAAGATATCCCCACCTGCGTGTGCCTGAAGCACGAGGACTGGCCCGGCCTGGCCAAGATCACGGCGCTGCGCAAGGAGGGGGCGACCGCCCGCCGGGTGTCGATCCTGTGCGGCAATGGCGGCGTCTTCCTGCCCGAGGAGATGGAGCGCGGCGCCGACGGGGCGATGACCGGCTTCGCCTATCCGGAGATGATGACGGGCGTCGTCGAGAACCACGCGAAGGGCGACATGGAGCGGGCGCGCGACCTGTTCGACGCCTATCTGCCGCTCGCCCGCTTCGAGCAGCAGCCGGGCCTCGGCCTTGCCATCCGCAAATACGTCCTCTACCGGCGCGGCGTGCTCGCCAACCCGACCCTGCGCAAGCCGGGCGCCGCCCTCGATCCGCTGTCGCGGGCCGAGGTCGACCGGCTGATGGCCCGTCTCGAAAAACGCCTGAAGGAGCTCAACTGATGGATCTCGGCCTGAAGGGCAAACGCGCCCTCGTCCTTGGAGCCAGCCGCGGCCTCGGCCGGGCCATCGCCGAAACGCTGGCCCGCGAGGGCGTCCGCGTGATCGCCGCCGCCCGCAACGAACCGGCGATTGCCGAATGGGCCGCCGCGATGCCGGACTGCGACATCACCCCGCTGCGCATCGACCTTGCCGACATCGCCTCGATCGACGGCACGCTGGAGGCGATCCTGGCCGATGGCGGGGTCGACATCCTGATCAACAATGCCGGCGGCCCGCCGCCCGGAACGGCGCTGGCCGCAGACCATGCCGCCTGGACCGCCAATTTCTCGGCGATGGCAGCGAGCCTCTTCCACATCACCTCGAAGCTGGTGCCGCCGATGCGCGAGCGCGGCTTCGGCCGGGTGATCACCATCGGCTCGTCCGGCGTCGAACAGCCGATCCCCAACCTTGCCATGTCGAACGGCATCCGCGCCGCGGTGCTGGCCTGGTCGAAGACGCTGGCAAGCGAGGTCGCGGGCGACGGCGTCACCGTCAACATGGTGGTGCCGGGCCGCATCCACACCGCCCGCGTCGACGAGCTGGACGCGGCCGCCGCCAAGCGCACGGGCAAGAGCGTGGAAGAGATCGCCAAGGCGTCCGCCGCCTCGATCCCGGCAGGGCGCTACGGCCGGCCGCAGGAATTCGCCGACATGGTGGTGTTCCTGGCGTCCGAGCGCGCGTCCTATGTCACCGGCAGCCGCGTGCGCGTCGACGGCGGGGCGATCCGAAGCCTCTGACCGCAAACGCTTTTCAAGACAGGCCGCCGGGTCGCGCTCAAAAGGCGGAGATCCGGCGGGTGGTCTCCGGATCGAGGAAGCCGGCGACCGTCGCCTCGGTTTCCAGATCGAGCGCCCGGTGAAGATCGCCGGCGGCAACCGCGTTGAGCACCCGCTTCATCGCCCGCACGGCGAGCGGCGGCAGCTCGGCAAGCCGCCGGGCCAGCGCCTCAGCTTCCGCCAGCAGCGCGTCGTCCGCCACCACCTTGTGGGCAAGGCCCAGCCTGCCGAGCTCAGCCGCCGTGTAGCGCTCACCCAGAAACAGCATCTCGCGCGCCTTCATCAATCCGACCAGCGCCGGCAGCAGCGCCGTCACCGCACCGGTGACGAAGACGTTCAGCGAGACTTCCGGGAAGAAGGCCTTCGCCCCCTTAGCCCATACGGGGAAGTCGCAATTGATCGCCCATTCGAAGCCGCCGCCGACAGCCCAGCCGTGGATCGCGCCGACCACCGGCTTCGGACCGAAGGAGATGGCATGGGTCGACCGCTGGATGGCGAGGACGAGATCGCGCGCGGCCTCCTCCGTTTCCGGGTGGACATGCTCGCGCCGGTCGTCGCCGGCACAGAACGCCTTGCCGGCGCCGGTGAAGAGGATCGCGCGGGTTTGCGGGTCGCGGTTGGCATCGTCGAAGGCGCGCGCGACATCGTCGATCAGCTGCCGGTTCATGGCGTTGAGGCTTTGCGGCCGGTTGAGGGCGATGGTGCGCACCCCGCCCTCGCCGAGCGTACTCAGCACGG
Source organism: Stappia indica (assembly GCF_009789575.1). Lineage (NCBI taxonomy): Bacteria > Pseudomonadati > Pseudomonadota > Alphaproteobacteria > Hyphomicrobiales > Stappiaceae > Stappia > Stappia indica. Next base: position 926,337 of record NZ_CP046908.1, read on the forward strand.
TCTTGTAGGTGAAATCGGTCATTGGTCCCCCCTTATGACGCGGCGCGTCTTGCCTTCGGTGCGCGGCAGGCTGCCGGCAGGCAGCAGCGTGACGCTGGCACTGGCGCCGAGCCGTGCCTTGATCTCACCCGCCACCCGGGCGGCAAGTTCCACTGTGTCCGCCGCGCCCTGCGCCAGCTCCGCCTCCACCGGCAGCGTGTCGTAGGGCGGCGGCGACGCGAGGCGGATGCGGTATTCGCCCGACAGCTCGGCAAAGGAGTTGAGCACCGCCGCGACCATGGTCGGGAACATGTTGAGCCCGCGCACCACCACCATGTCATCGGAGCGGCCGACGACGGAAAAGCGGAAGCCTGTGCGCCCGCAGGAACACGGCGCGGTCGCAGCGACGCGGATGATGTCGCCGGTGCGGAAGCGCACCAGCGGCTGGCAGTCGCGCACCAGATGGGTGAGCACCAGCTCGCCGCTCTCGCCCGCCTCCAGGGCCTTCGGCGCGCCGCTGTCCGGGTCGATCAGCTCGGCATGCAGCACGTCGGCCGCCATGAAATGTAGATGCGTGTCGTGCTCGCATTCGGAGGCGAAATTGCAGAAGACGTCGGAGACGCCATAGTTGGAATTGCGCGGCTGCAGGCCCCAGGTCGCGGTCATGCGGGCGCGGAAGGCGGGGTCGTCGACGCCCGGCTCGCCGCCGAAAAGGCCGAGCTTCAGGCCGAGATCGCGCGGGGCAAGGCCGGGGAACTTCTCCGCGATCACCCGTTCCAGCACCGCCGGATAGGACGGCGTGCAGGAGATCGCGGTTACCCTGACCTCCAGGATCGTGCGCACCAGCAGCTCGGTCGAGCCGACGCCGAAGGGCACGACGGTCGCCCCGGTCTCCTCCAGCGTCAGGTGGTCGGTCAGCCCGCCCATCCACATCTGGTAATTGAGGCAGTGCACCACCGTGTGGCCGGGGCCGAGGCCCGCCGCGCTCTGGCAGCGGCCGCCGATCTCCTGGGTGATGCGGGTGTCGCGGGCCGACAGGGCAAGGTTCATCGCCTGTCCCGTGGTGCCGGAGGTGCGGTGCATCCGGCGCACGGTGTCGCGCGGGGCGGCGAGATAATCGCCGAAGGGCGGATGGGCGGCCTGCGACAGGCGCAGTTGCGACTTGTCGGACAGCGGCAGGCGGGAGAGGTCCGCAAGGGCGCGCGGAGGCGCCTCGCCCTGCCACAGGGCGCGGTAGAAGGGCGAGTTCGCCATCACATGCGCCCGCTGCCGCTCCCAGGCGGCCTCAAGATGCGGCCGCAGATCCTCGGCGGACGCGAAGTCCGCCCGCGCCAGCGTGCTCATAGGCTCATTCCCCGCTTCCAGATGAGGGTCAATGTGTCGATGACAGCCTCGTCGCTGGCCGAGATCGCGACCAGCGCCGGGTCCTGCGACAGGATGAGGGCGGACAGATACTGGTCGACCATGCCGCCGAGCGCATAGGCGCGGCGCAGCAGCTCGTCGCGGTCCACCGCCTCGCCGCGCCCGAGGCGCATCAGCCGGCGCTCGACCGCCGCGACCACGGTTTCCAGCCAGTCGCGGTTCAGCCGGTGAAACGCCTCGCGCGCCTGCGGCAGCGTGTCGAGATGATGGACGAGGCAGCGCATCAGGCCGGGATTGCGGCGGAACAGCTCGACATAGGCGCTGGTCGCCGCGCGCACCGGGTCTTCCGGATGGGCGGAGCCGGCCACCCGCATCGCCGCCTGCAGGAAGCCGACGAAGCCGACCAGCAGCTCGTCCAGCAGCACGGTTCGGTCGGCGAAGTAGATGTAGAAGGTGCCGTTGGAGATCCCCGCCGCCTCGCACACGGCGGAGACGGTGAAGTCCTGCGGCCCCTGCCGGTCGAGCACGGCACAGGCGGCCGCCTGGATCTGGGCGCGCGTGCGCTCGCCCTTGGGCCGCCCGGCGGCGCGCGCGGCAAGAGCCTGCGGATAGAACAGCACCTGATCCTCCCCCTTCAGGGGCACGGCACGCAGCATGGCGGCGACCTCATAAATAAAACTGACGTCATTTTCATATTTTGAAGACGAGCGAGAGTCAAAGGGGATTTTGGGTGGGATGGGGGTGGAGGGCGTGTTGCCGAGCGGACGGGGGGCTATTGGCTGCCAGAGCGGCAGCGAAACACGCCGGCCATGCCCCACGCACTCTTCTCCCCCCTTGAGGGGGAGATGTCGGCGCAGCCGACAGAGGGGGGTGAGCAGCGCCCGCGACGGGGTGCCCTCCCCGCGTCCTCCCGGACGGCGCACCAGCGCCGAGCCGGGATCGGAGAGCGGCCCATCGGCGCATACGACCGACCGTCCCCACACCCGCTGCGGCTCGCCGGTCCCGGATCGTCGGCCTCCGGCCTCGTCCGGAATGACGAGGAGAGAGGTTGGAGCGAAAACCCACACGCCCGGCGGATACTGGATACCTGCCTTCGCAGGTATGACAGCCGTGGGGGTGGCCGCGCCCGTCCACCTCGCACCCGCTGAGGGTACCAATGGATCCCGGCTCTCCGGCTTCGCCTGCGGCCGGGATTGTTTGTTTGCTTTGGTGGTAGAGTTTGGGTGGTCTCCCGGACACGCCCGTCCGGGAGACCAGCGGCCGGCGACCGTGCCGGGATCGGGTTTGTACCCGTAGTCATCAAGGTTCCCGGCCGCTTCCTTTTCCCGCTTGGAGAGTTGATTGGGCCTCTGGCCAACACCACGCCCGCAAACAATCCGAAGCACGATCAGGATACCAGTCCCATGACCAGACTCAAGGACGCTCCCGACCGGGTGCTTGGCATCGATGTCGGCAAGGCGACGCTCACCGTGTTCGACAGCCGGGCCGGCACGCTTTCTGTCATCGACAACACAGCCCCCGCCATCAAGGCGCTGTGCGAAGACCTTCGCCCCGGCACGCTCGTCGTCTGCGAGCCGACGGGGGGATACGAGGCCGCGGTGCTGGCAGAGCTCGCTGCCGCAGGCATCGCCTGCCACCGGGCCGACACCCTCAAGGTCAAGGCTTTCCTGCGCTCCTTCGGCACTCTGGCCAAGACCGATGCCATCGATGCCCGCGCCCTGGCCCGCTATGCCCAGGAGCGGTGGCAGCTCCTCGCCCTGGTCGCCCTGTCGCAGGCCAGGCAGGCCGAACTGGCCGCCCTCGTCGCCCGCCGCAAGGATCTCGTCGATCTCAAGGTGGCGGAGACCAACCGCCTCAAGGCGCCGGGCCTGAGGGTGGGCATGAAGGCGGTGCGGGCGTCCTGCAAGGTCGTCCTGCGCTGCCTGCAAGGCCAGATCGTCCGGATCGATGCCGCCATCGAAGCGCTGCTGGCCAAGAGCCCGTCCTTAGCCCGGCGCATCGCCGTGTCCCGCTCCCTGCCGGGCGTCGGACCGCGCACCGCCATAACCCTCGCCGCCATGATGCCCGAACTCGGCAGCCTCACACGCCGGCAGGCTGCCTCGCTTGCGGGCGTCGCCCCGCATCCCAGGGACAGCGGCACCCTCAAAGGCTACCGGCGAATGCGCGGCGGACGGGCAACCATCCGTCCCGTCCTGTTCATGGCAGCCCTCGCCGCAAGCCGCGCCAAGGGCGATCTGCGCCTGTTCTATCAACGCCTTGTCCAGAATGGAAAGAAGCCCATCGTCGCCATCGCCGCGCTCATGAGAAAGATCGTCGTCATCCTCAACGCAAGGCTCCGAGACCAAAGCCAACAACAGAGTTGATGACGAAAGCGGAGGCCGCTCGAAGATGCGCCCGAGACTTGCAATCGGCGTCCGACCTCGAAACGATGGGCGGATCGGAATCCGGGGAGACGGCCCTTGCTGCGCGCAATGCTATCGCTGGTGTTTCTCGCCGTCTCCGGCGTTTCCGCGCAGCTCTACTATTCGAACCACTTCAAATGGCGCGACTGCTTCAACGAACTGGGCCGATGCCACGACCCGGAAACCGGCGTCGTCTATCTGGAGCAGGGCGGACCCGTCTGGCTTGCTCTCGCGATTTCCGCATTCGCGATGGCGGCCTACCAGGCCTGGCGCTGGACAAGGCGGTAGCGCTCTCCCCGCCCGCAACGCGGCAATAAGGGGTGGCAATGCCGACCGCATGGCTTCAAAAATAGATTTTGCCAACAGACCGGAAGGGTTCAGCCGGAAACCGGAGGAGGAATTGGGCCGGCGCTGCACCCCGACCAAAGGACCTGCGACCCGGTTCGCAGCAGCGCCCCGGCAACGCACCTTTGCACGACGATGTCGTTTCATTCGCCGCACGATAAAGGACAGAATGTTGAACTTTCCCCCCATGTCTTGCTTCATCCCGCTTTGCCGCATCCCGCTCTCCCGCACCGCTGTTGCCCGTGCCGCACTTGTCGTGTGTCTCGGCGCCGGCTCGGTCGTCCATGCCGAAACGGCCCTTCCCGCCCTCGGCCTGCCGAACCCGATGCCGGCCCCGGATCGGATGGTGTGGCTCCCGGTGACGCAGGAGAGGATCGAAACGGCGGTGGCCGCTCTCGACGCGCTCGGTGCCTCGATGCTGGAGCGCTCCGACATTCCCGGCCTTGCCATCGCCGTGGTGCACAAGGGCGAGACGATCTATGCGCGCGGCTTCGGCAAGCGCGCGGCAAACGGCGATGCTGACGTGGATGCGGACACGGTCTTCCTGCTGGCCTCCCTGTCGAAACCCGTCGGGGCGACCGTGGTCGCCGGGCAGGTCGGGACCGGGCGCATCGCCTGGGACACCCCGCTGCGCGCGCATCTGCCGCGCTTCGACATGGGCGATCCCTGGGTGAGCGCGCAGGTCACCATCGGCGATCTCTATGCCCACCGCTCGGGCCTGCCGGACCATGCGGGCGACGATCTGGAGGATCTCGGCTACGACCGCAAGACGGTGCTGGAGCGGCTGGCCCTGCTGCCGAAGCACCCGTTCCGCGCGCACTACGCCTATACCAATTTCGGGCTGACCGCCGCGGCCGAGGCGGTGGCCGCCGCTTCCGGCACCGACTGGGCGAGCCTGTCGGAGGAAACGCTCTACGCGCCACTCGGCATGACCTCGACCAGCTCCCGCCACGCCGACTACCTGGCGCGCGACAACCGCGCCTCCAGCCACATGATCGACGGCGACGGCTACGCCCTCACCGACCTGCGGCAGCCGGACGCACAGAGCCCGGCCGGCGGCGTCAGCTCGAGCGTCAACGACATGGCGCGCTGGATGGCGATGGTGCTGGCCGGCGGCGAGGCGAACGGCAGGCAGGTGGTGAACGCCAAGGCGCTGCTGGCGGCGACCTCGCCGCAGGTGATCAGCGGCGCCCCCGGAACGGTGGACGCGCGGGCCGGCACCTACGGGTTCGGCTTCGGCGTGGGAGTTCGCCCCTCGGGCCGGGTGACGATCAGCCATTCGGGCGCCTTCGCGCTGGGGGCCTCGACCAATTTCGTCCTGGTCCCGGATCTCGAGCTCGGCATCGTCGTGCTGACCAACGCCGCGCCGAGCGGCGTCCCGGAAGCGGTCACCGCCTCATTCCTCGACCGTGTGGAACTGGGGATCGAGACGCGCGACTGGCTCGCCGGCTACGGCCCGCGGCTGAAGGCGCTGAGCCGCCCGTTCGGCAGTCTCGTCGGCGTGCAGAAGCCTGCCGATCCGGCCCCCGCGCAGCAGGCCGAGGCCTATGTCGGGCGCTACGACAACGCCTATTTCGGCCCGGCGACGGTGGAGGAGGCCGATGGCGGCCTGGTGCTGCGCCTCGGGTCCGGACAGGCGCCGCTGGCGATGCAGCACTGGGACGGCGACAGCTTCATCGTGCAGCCGATGAGCGAGAACCAGCCGCAAGGGTCGGTCTCGCGCGTCGACTTCTCGCGCACGGCCCCGGCCAGCGCCGCCTCGGTGACCATCGAGCATCTCGACGAGAACGGACTGGGGACCTTCGAGCGGCCGCGCTAGCGGTCGTCGAGGATCGCAAGCGCGACGAGCATCAGCACGATGGCGGGGCCGGTCTTCACCAGCGCGCCGAGCGGCTCGATCCACATCTCCGGCGTGAGAACGGCCGCGCCCGCCATGTAGAAGAGCGACAGGGCGATGCCGGCGAGAAGCCCTGCCCGGCAGCTGCGCCGGACCGCGATGGCCGCGCCGATGCTCATATCGGCAAGGCTGGTGACCACGGTGATCAGTTTCGCCAGCAGCGGCGGGAAGGCATGCGCCGTCAGGATCGCCACCGCCGCCTCGAAGGCCACCGTGAGCGCAATCAGCCCCGAGACGAACCAGAAGACGACGAGAATGCCGAGGATCGCCGGCTTCAGCATGTAAAGGCGGGCGAACCAGAGCTCCTGCACGCCGGCGGGACAACGGGCGAGCGCCGCCTCCAGCGACCGGGGCTCGAGGCTTGTCGCCGCCGACCAGGGGGCGGGATCGCCGGCAACGCCGCGCCGCAGCTCGGCAAGCGCCGTACTGCGCACGGGCGGTGCCCAGCCAAGGCGCGCGGCAAGATCCCCCGCCCGTGCTCCCAGCGACAGGAGCGCGCCCGGCAGCTGCCAGCGCGGTACCGGGCCGCCGATGCGGGCGCGGAACGCCTCCACCACCTCGCCAACGGTGTGCGGGCGGCGCTCCATCACGTCCCAGGTCTCGCGCCAGTCGCGCCGCCCCTGCCCCCAGGCCTCCGCCAGAACGGCGATGCTGCGGGAAATGTCGGCGACGTCGGTCGCGGCAAAGGGGCGCGAGGCTTCCTCCTGCGGCAGGCGGACCGGCAAAGCGGCAAGGCCGCGGATCAGCGCGCTGCCGCCATAGGCCACCGGCGCGACGACGAAGCCGGGCCGCAGGATCGCGAAGGGAACGGTGCTGTCGGAAATCAGCCGCTCGGCCTCGCGCTTGGTGGCGGAAAAGGCAGTGCGGTCGCCCTCGGGCGCGCCGGGGATCGACAGCTGCACCAGGAGCTGCGGCCGCGCGCCCTCTTGCCCCATCGCGGCGAGCAGACGCGAGACGAAGCCGCCATGCGCGTCCGCCGCTGTGCCCTTGCCCGGCATGTCCTGCAAGACGCCGATGCAGTTGACGAGGATATCGACATTGCGCCCGGCCAGCAGGGTGGCCAGGCCGCGCGCGTCCAGATCGACCAGCGGCGCCTCGACGGCAGCATCCCCGAGCGCGGCCTTCTGTGCGCGGGTGAAGCGGCGGGCGAGCGCGGCGACGGGAAAGCCCCGGTCCATGAGATCCAGCGCGACGGCGTGGCCGATCAGGCCGGAGGCGCCGAGAACGGCGATGGTGGGAGCGTCGGCGGCCATCGGTCAGATCTCCGGTTTTGCGATCATCAGCCAGAGGATCGCCGCGACCGAACCGAAGCCGGGAAAGCCGAAGACGAACCAGATGCGGAACAAGCGGTGATAGGCGGCGGGAAGCGGCGCCCCCTCTGCGGCGGCACCGCGCGCAAGGTCGCGCATGCGCGCCTGGATCCACACCACCGGCAGCCAGAAGACGCCGGCGACGAGGTAGAGCCCCAGCGACAGGGCGATCCAGCCGTCGGCAAAGGTGTATCCGCTCTCGCGCATCAGCAGATAGCCGGTGACCGGCTGCACCGCGACGGCGGTGGCGGTGAACAGCTTGTCGGCCAGCACGACCACCGCCGAGGTCTCGGCGATAAAGGCAGCGCTGCGGGAGCGATGCGCCATCAGCATGAAGAAGGCGATGCCGGTGCCCGTGCCGAGAATGACGATGGCGCCGAGAACGTGGAGATACTTGAGCAGCAGATAGGTCACGGCAGGCGGCCCCAGGAGAGCGGGCTTTCCTCTTCGCATCCGCAGCAGGCGGGATCAACCCGGCAAGCGGACGACCCGCCACTCGCAAATCGGGTCGAGCCGGCCGGACGGCCTTCGTTAAATGCGCGCATCACCGCCAGCGGAGCCTGCCATGCGCGCCCTCGACAGACTTGTCGCCTCTTCCTACGGACTGAACATCGCCGACCAGATCGCGCTGGTGGCCGTGCCCATCGTCGCCGCAACCGCCTTCGGTGCCGGGGCCAGCACCATCGGCCTGCTGGTCGCGTGCCAATCGATGGCGCATCTGGTGGGCAGCCTGCCCTTCGGCGTGCTGGTCGACCGCATCCAGCCGCGCAGCGCGGTGCTCGCCTCGGCGGTGCTGTCGCTTGCCGGCTTTGCGGCGGCGGCACTCGCCATCGCGGCCGGGGCGATCCTGCCCTTTGCCGGGGCGATCGCGCTCGCCGGCCTCGGCATCGTGCTCTACGGGCTGGCGAGCCTGTCGATCCTGCCGCGGATCGTGACGCAGGCCGAGCTCGCCGGTGCCAACGCGGCGATCTCCCTGCCCCGCTCGGTCGCCTCGCTGGCCGTGCCGCTCGCCCTCGGGCTGATGCTGGGCGTGACGGGCGCCGCCGCCGTGTTCTGGGCCGCGGCCGCCTGTGCACTGTCGGCGCTGGTGCTGACCGTGCGCCTGCCGATCTTTGCCTTGCGGCCCGCGCAGCGCGAGGCGCTGATCCAGCAGCTGGCGAAGGGCGCCGGCTTCGTGCTGCGCCACCCGATGCTGCTGCCGATCACCCTTTGCGCCGTGTTCTGGAACTTCGCCTTCTCCATGCTGGTGGTGCTGGCCGTGCCGGTGATCACCCAAGCCCATGGCGGAGAGGCGACGCTCTTTGCCAGTGCGATGGCCGCCTTCGGCCTCGCCTCGGTCGCCGGCACCTTCGTGGCGGGACGGGTCGCAGGCAGCCTCGCCCCGCGCATCGTGCTGATGTTCGGCCCCGGCAGCTCGGCGCTCGCCGCCTTGATGCTGCTGATGCTGCCGGAAAGCAATCCCGGCCCGCTGCTGATGGCGGCGTTCTTCGTGCTCGGCTTCGGCCCGTCGATGTGGCTGGTGACGCAGAACACGGTGCGCCAGCTGGTGACGCCGGCGCAGATGCTGGGACGGGTCAACGCGGTGATCCAGACGGCGATCTACGGCACGCGGCCGCTCGGCGCGCTGGCGGGCGGGGCCATCGGCACGGCGGCCGGCCCGCAAGCCGGGCTGATCGTGGTGGCGGTCCTGTTCGCCCTGTCCTTTGCCGTGGTGCTGGCGAGCCGGCTGACGACGGTCGCCGACTACGGCGCGCTGGCGATTGCGGAGGAGAGTGCGTGAGGAGAGCACTCCCTTGGTAACGGAGAGGCCGCGGGTTCAGCCCCGGCCGCGACAGGGCGGCACGCCCTGCACGCCGTCCGTCGCCAGAAAGCGGCAAGGCGCCCCTGTAGCGTGCGCGGAAGATGCGGCAAACCGGTGGGAGTCAGTGTTAGTCCCAGTCGATCAGTTCCGCATGCTGCTCGAACAGCCCAGCGAGTTGATCGACAGTGATCAGGTTCGCCATCAGGTCCTTGATCGGCTGGGCGAAGAACCGCGGTCCGGGCTCGCTAAGGTCGACGCCGTTGTGCTGCAGAAACAGGGACGCAGCCAGAAAGCAGACGCGCTTGTTGCCGTCGCCGAAGGCATGTGCCTTGCCGATGCCGAACGCATGCTCCGCCGCCAGAACCATCAGGTCGTTCTGGCCTTCGAAGGCCCACTTGTTGCGGGCGCGATAAAGGCCGGCTTCCAGATCGCCGATCTTGTGGGGATAGAGCTCGATGAAATGGCCGGGAAATTCCGCCTCGATTGCCCGGACGATGACGTCGATGTCCTGAAGCGTGAGCCAAGTCGGCTCGATCATTCGCCGAGCGCCTTGAGGGTCTCGGCGAAACGCTTCACGTCCCGGCGGACGATCTCCTCGCTGGATCGGCGCGGCGCACCGTCCTTGCGGGCCCGCAGGACATCCTCCGCGCTGAACTTCGGCGCAGGACGGCCCTCGCCGTCGCGGGCCTCGCCCGGACGCTCATCCACCTTGGGATCGTCGGCCATCGTCGCACCTCGTTGCCTGGCGGATGCCGGATCCGCGGGGATCATCTTACGCCCGCGCCGGGAATAACTGCAAGAACGCGGCACTCTTGCGGGATATGGGACGGGATCAGGGCGCCGACCAGGGCGGGACGCGGAAGGTCTCGACCAGGTAGTCGATGAAGAGGCGCGTGCGCGGCAACAGCTGGCGCTCGGGCAGGTAGACCGCGTGGAAGGCGGTGTCGTCGCGCACCTGGTACTCGCTCAGCAAGGGCACCAGGTCGCCGCGCGCGATGGCCGGATTGGCCAGATGCTCGGCCATGCGCATGACGCCGTGGCCGGCAAGGCAGATCTGCGCCAGGGAAAAGCCGTTGGCGCTGCGGAAGTCGCCCTCGACCGCCACGGTCTCGACGACGCCGTCCACCAGGAACGGCCAGCGGTTGAGATGGCCGCGCCGCCCCTCCCACATCAGGCAGTTGGCGCGGGCAAGATCGCGCGGATGCGCGATGGGCCCGTGCGCGACAAGATAGGCGGGCGCGGCGACGACGACCCGCTGCAGGTCGCAGAGCTTGCGGCTCATCAGCGAGGAATCCTCCAGCCGCCCCATGCGCACGGCGACGTCGATGTTTTCCTCGATGAGATTGGCGAAGCGGTCGGTCAGCGACAGGGCGAGGGTCAGGCCCGGATGCCGCTTCAGGAAGTCGGGAATGCGCGGCACGATCTGGTCGGTGCCGAAGGCGATGGGCGCGCTGACGCGCAGCTCGCCGGCCGCCGCCCGCGTGGCCGAGGACACCTCCCCTTCCGCCGCCTCCACCGTGTCGATGGCGCGCACGCAGGCCTCAAAATAGGTCTGCCCCTCGTCGGTGAGCCGATGGCCGCGGGTCGAGCGGTGCAGCAGCTTGACGCCGAGCCGCTTTTCCAGCCCCGAAACGCTCTGGCTGACGAAGGGCTGGCTGACGCGCAGCATGTCGGCGGCATGGCGGAAGCCGCCTGCCTCGACGACCGCGCGGAACACCCGCATTTCCAGCAGACGATTGTCCTTCATGCCCCGTCCGTGTCTCCCTCGCCCCCCTCACCGCCCCTCTCGGGCAGCGGGCCAGACTAGCAAGGCGGGCGGGCGGCGTCAGCCGGGGGACGAAAAAAGAGACGGCCGGGCGCACGGGACGCACCGGCCGTGAAGTAGGGCAAAACAGGGCAGACACTCGTCAGTCGAACAGGCGTCAGTCGGCCACGTGTCAGTCGAACATGTCTCAGTCGAACATGTCCGGGCAATCCTGGACCAGCTGGTCCCAGATGGTCTGGAAATGCAGCCAGCCGATATATTCGCTGCCGACATGCTCGCGGCTGTAGCGGGCGCGGTCCTCGCGGATGTAGATCGGCGGGATGCCGGCCGCGGCAATCGCCAGCTGCTGCTGGCAGCAGCGCTCCAGCGCGATGAACCAGAAGGCCGCCGCCTCGATGCTGTGGCGGCTCGCCGTCAGCAGGCCGTGGTTCTGGTGGATCGCCGCCTTGACGCCCTTGAAGGCGGTCGCGACGTTGGACCCGGCATGGTTCTCGACCGCGACCGCACCGGCCTCGTCGCCGATGATGACATGGTCCTCGAAGAAGGCGCAGGCATCCTGGGTGATCGGCTCGATGGGCCGGCCGAGCGCGGCATAGGCGGTGCCGTAGACCGTGTGCGCATGGCACATGGCGATGATGTCGGGATGCGCCTCGTGCACATTGGCATGCAGGACGAAGCCGGCCCGGTTCACCGCATGGGTGCCCTCGATGACGTTGCCCTCATGGTCGACGAGGATCAGGTTCGACATCTTCACCTTGTCGAAATGGATCGCCATCGGGTTGGTCCAGTAGAGCTCCGGACGCTCCGGATCGCGCACGGTCAGATGGCCGGCGAAACCGTAGTCGAAGCCCTGCCGGGCGAAGGCGCGGCAGGCGCCGACGAGGCGCTCCTTGCGGTGGCGGCGCTCGTCCTCGACGCTCTCGAACGAGGGCTCGTACGGGAAGATCAGGCCTTCCTGCTCCGGCTGGTAGATCGAAACCCGTCCCTTGAGATCCAGCATGTCGTTCCCTCCTGAAGGCCGGCGCAATCCCGGCTCGCATCTCTCCCCATCTGGCTCGCATGCCCGCCGGAACGGGTCAATTCCGCCCCGGTGATAACTGTTATCGCCCGATTTCGCCCTCGGGGCCGCCCTATGTCAGGGCAAGCGTCAGGAAGGGAAACAGCGCGATCAGCGCGAGCGAGCCGAGCATGACAGCCATGAAGGGCACGGTGCCGAGGAAGATCTGCTCCACGCCGACGCTCGGGTCGGCCAGCGTGTTGTGCACCGTGAAGACGGAGATGCCGAAGGGCGGCGTCAAGAGGCCGATCTCCACCGCGATGACGGTGACGATGCCGAAATGGATGAGGTCGAAGCCCATCGACTGGGCGATGGGCGCGGCGATGGGCACCATGATCAGCAGGATCGAGCTGCTGTCGAGGATCATGCCGAGCAGCAGCAGCAGCACGACATAGAGCATGAGGAAGCCGTAAGGGCCGAAGCCGCTCATCCGCACCACGTCGCCGATGGCGTTGGGAATGCCGGCGACCGACAGCATGCGGCTGTAGAAGCCGGCCGCGATCAGCAGGATCAGGATGCCGACGGAGACCGTGCCGGTCTGCTTCAGGACCTCCCAGATGCGGTGGCGGTCGAGCTTGCGGCGGGCAAGCGCGATGACCAGCGCGCCGAAGGCGCCGACGCCGCCGGCCTCCGTCGGGGTGAAGAAGCCGCTGTAGAGGCCGCCGAGCACCAGGACGACGAGCAGCAGGATCGGCAGCAGCTTGACCGCGATCTCGCCCCCGCCCATCTCGCGCTCGCGGGTGGCCATGCGCGCGGCGGCGGACGGATCGGTGAAGACGAAGCCGGGACGGAAGCGGGCGAGCAGCATGATCACCGCGACGAAGCCCAACGCGAGCATCAGGCCGGGAATGACGCCGGCAACGAACATGCGCCCGATGGAGACCTCGGCGAGTACGCCGTAGATGATCAACAGCAGGCTCGGCGGGATCAGCATGCCGAGGACGGAACTGCCGGCGACGGTGCCGGCGGAAAAGCCCGCGCGGTAGCCGTGGCGGCGCATCTCCGGCACCGCGACGCGGGTGAAGACGGCGGCCGAGGCGATGGAGACGCCGGTGACGGCGGCAAAGACCGTGTTGGCGGCGACGGTGGCGACGCCGAGCCCGCCGGCGATCCGCCGCAGCAGGCTTTCGGCGACCTCGAACGTGTCGCGCCCGACATTGGAGACGCTGACGAGGAGCCCCATCAGCACGAAGAGCGGGATGGTGGCGAAGAGATAGTCGGCGATGCCGTTATAGGCGGTGATCGACAGGAGCCGCATGGCGAGCTCGAAATTGTCGCGGATGATCCACACGCCGGCAAAGGCGACGGCGAACAGCGCCACCGCGATCTGCATGCCCAGCAGCACCAGGAAGATGAGCGCGGCGATCAGCAGGACGCCGATGGTCAGGGCGGTCATGGACGGGCCTTCCGATAGGCAGAAAGATGCGAGACGGCGACCGCGAGATAGGCGGCGACGGCAAAGCCCGAGCCGATGACGATGATGGCGCGGAACGGCAGGGTGGGAATGGTGAAGACGCCCTGGACGCCGAAATACTCGCTGCCGCGCCAGGCGCCGACCGTATCCGGCCAGGCGGAATAGAGGATCGCCAGGAAGACGGCGGCGCCGACCAGCGAGAACAGCGCGTCGACCAGCGCCATCAGGCGAGGCGTCGCGCGCTCCAGCCCGCGCACGAAGAAGTCGGCCCGGGTCATCCGGCCGCTGAGAATGGCGGAGGAGACCTGCAGGAAGACGATGGCGACGACCGAGCGGGCGCAGACCTCGGCGACGCCGGTGATCGGGGCATTGAGCAGGTTGCGGCCGACCACGTCGGCGACGATGGCCAGCATCATCGCGAAGATCCAGATCGTGCCGATGGCGGCCAGCGCATTGGCGGCAAGCCCCAGCAGGCCGCCGCTCGCCGGTGGCGCACTCGCCTCGCCGGCCTCCAGGTCGATTTCCTCAGCCATCGTCTCCCCCGCTGGCTTTTCGCGTGATGCGCCGCTTGCCTCCCCCTGGCCGGCAAGCAAGTCCCGCCCGGCAAGCGGCCGGGCGGGACGGTCATTGCAGCGTCAGGATATTACAGACCTTCGTCCCATGCGCGCAGCGGCTCGATACCGCGCTCGCGCAGGGCCGCGAAATAGGCCTTGAGCACGGTCTTGGCCGGCTCGCCGCCGGTCGCCAGCCAGGGCTCGACGATGTTCGGCAGGTTGTTCACCCACTTGCGCTTCTCCTCCTCGGGAAGCTCGCGGATCTCCAGGCCCGCCGCCTGCATCTCGGTGATGGCGGTGGTCGCCTTCTCCGTGACATAGGCGCCGTGACGCTTGGAGGTCTCCTTGCCGGCGGCGCGGAACGCGGCCTGCACATCCTCCGGCAGACCGTCGAAGAAGGTCTTGTTGACGGCGATGCCGCCGAAATACATCGAGCCGATGCCGACGCGGGTGAGCTTCGGCGCGACCTCGTAGACGCGGGTCGGCAGAATGCCCGAGGCGAAGGACAGCGTACCCTCGGTCACGCCGGTCTGGATATTGGTGTAGTAGGTGGTCAGCGCGCCGTCGACGGGCGTCGCGCCGGTGTCGCGCAGCCAGTTGGCCGAGGTGCCCGGCGCGTTCAGCTTGCGGTTCTGCAGATCGGCGAGGCTGTTCACCTCGAACGTGGCATAGATGTCGTAGCTGTCGGTGATCAGCGACGACAGGTGCACCATGTTCTGCTCGGCCCAGCTGTCGCGCAGCTCCGGGAGTTCGTCGGTGAGCTTGTCGAAGATCTCGATCAAGAGCTCATGGTCGCCGGTGGCGAAGGGCGTGAAGTAGGTGACGTTCTGGAGCGGCATGGTGGCGCCCTCCCAGACCGTGCCGACCATGCCGACATCGACGATGCCGTCGCGCACCGCCTCGCGGGTGTCGGTGAACTTGTAGAGCGTGCCGCCGTAGGACTCGACCCAGTTGACCTTGTACTCGCCCTTTTCGGCGAGCAGGCGGTCGACCTCCGGCTGGAAGCCGTTCTTCATCGCCCAGGCCCAGATATTGGCCTCCGGATGGCTGGAGCCGATGTTGACGGTGATGGTCTGCTGGGCGCTGGCCGGAACGGCGAAGACCGTCCCCGCAAGCGCGGCTGCCACGATGAGATGCTGGAACTTCATGGTCTTCCTCCCCAGTTCGGCCCCGCCAGCGGACGGGGCCCGGCACCCTTGAGGGCGCGTTACACGACCCCGAGCGCAGCCAGGATCCTGGCCGGCGTGAAGGGCATTTCGGTCACCCGCCCTCCCAGCGGGCGCAAGGCGTCGTTGATGGCGTTCATCACGGCCGCCGGCGCGCCGGCGGTGCCGGCCTCGCCCGCGCCCTTGGCGCCGAGCACGGACTCCTTCGTCGGCGTCTCCACATGGCCGATCACCATGTCCGGCATCTCCGCCGCCATCGGCACGAGATAGTCAGCCATGTTGGCATTGAGCAGCTGGCCGTCCTCGTCGTAGTGGCACTCCTCGTAGAGCGCCCCGCCGATGCCCTGGACGATGCCGCCGCGGATCTGCTCGTCGACCAGCTGCGGGTTGATCACCCGGCCGCAATCCTCCACGCACCAGTGCTTCAGCAGCTTGACGAAGCCCGTTTCCGTGTCGACCTCGAGATAGCTCGCCTGGACGCCGTTGGTGAAGGCGAAGGGATAGTCCGAGGTGATGAAATGGCGGGTCTGCACCAGCTCGCGCGGCAGGCCCTTGGGCAGCGTGTCGCCGCGGAAATAGACGATGCGGCCGAGTTCCTCCAGCGGCATGCGCGCCTCGCCCGTGGCCTTGTCGGCGACCGCACCGTCGACGATGTCGAGCCCGTCGGCCGAGGCCTGCAGCATGGAGGCGGCGACGGTGAGGATGCTCTCCTTCAGCGCAAGGCCGGCCTGGAGCGCCGCCTCGCCGCCGATGCCGGCGCCGCGCGAGGCCCAGGTGCCGCCGCCATAGGGCGTCGTCTGGGTGTCGCCGGTGATCACCTTGACCCGCCCGACCGGCACGCCGACCGCCTCGGCGACGACCTGCGCCAGCATCGCCTCGGTGCCCTGGCCCTGCTCGGTAACACCCGACATGGCGACGACGCTGCCGTCCGGGTCCATGCGCACGGTGCAGCCGTCCTGCGCCGAGATGCGCGCACCGCCGATGCCATACATGAACGGGCTCGGGTTGGTCAGCTCGATGAAGCTGGCGATGCCGATGCCGCGATAAATGCCCTTCTCGCGCAGGGCCGCCTGCTCGGCCCGAAGGCCCTCATAGTCCATCAGCTCCAGCAGCTTGGCGAGCGAGGCGTGATGCGACAGGCCCTCGAAGCGCATGTTGGCCGGCGAGGTGTAGGGATAGGCATCGTCCGCAATCAGGTTGCGGCGGCGGATCTCGACCGGATCCATGCCCAGCGCCTCGGCCGCGAAGTCGACGAGGCCTTCGGTGATCGCCGCGGCGATGGGATGGCCGACGGCGCGATACTGGCAGGTCGGCGTCTTGTTCTGCAGCACCACGGTGGTGCGGGCCCGGTAGGCGGCGAAGTCGTAGGGGCCGCCGCACAGGTTGACCACCTGGTTGCCCTCGATGGCCGAGGTGCGCGGATAGACCGAGTACGGGCCGATGCCGGTCCAGTCGTCGACGTCGATGGCAAGGATCCGGCCCTCGCCGTCGACGGCGATGCGCGCGTCGATCTCGTGGTCGCGGGCGTGAATGTCGGTGGCGAAGCTCTCGATCCGGTCGGCGATGAACTTGACCGGCCGGCCCATCGCCTTGGCGATCGCCGCCGTTGCCATCTCGTCCGGATAGACGTGGACCTTGATGCCGTAGGAGCCGCCAACATCGCCGCAGATCACCCGGACCTTGCCTTCCGGCAGGTCGAGATGGCGGGCGATGATGCTCTGCATCATGTGCGGCGCCTGGGTGGAGTGATGGACGGTCATCTGGCCTTCGGCCGGATTGTAGTCCGCAAGGATCGAGCGCGGCTCGAGGCACACGCCGGTGTGACGGCCGGTCTTGAAGCTGGCCTCGACCACCGTGTGCGCCTCGGCGAAGACCGTGTCGACCTCGCCCTGCTCGTGCAGGCGGCGGAAGGTGAGGTTGTCGCCGAGATCAGGATGGATGAGCGGCGTTTCCGCGTCGAGCGCGGTGCGGATGTCGGTGACGACGGGCAGCGGATCGTACTCCACCTCCACCAGCGCCGCCCCGTCCTCGGCCGCCGCGCGGCTGTCCGCGACGACGGCGACGACCGCCTCGCCGGTCCAGGTGACCCGGTCGACGGCCAGCGCGTGCTGGGGCGCCGACTTCAGCCCCTTGAGATGGGCGAGCACCGCCACCCAGGGCGTGCAATGCTCGGCAAGCTCGGTGCCGGTGAAGATGCGGCGCACGCCGCGCACGGCGCGAGCCTCCTGCGTGTCCACCGACAGGATGCGCGCATGAGCGTGCGGGCTGCGCACAAAGGCGACATGCAGCATGCGCGGCAGCACGATGTCGTCGACATAACGGCCGCGCCCTTCCACCAGGCGGCGGGCATTGGGCCGGGGAACCGTACGGCCGATATAGCTGTTGGGCCGGTCGGGATTGCCGAAATTGATGGTCATGCCGAGACCTCCTCGCCCCGCGCGCGGGCCCCCGCGACGGTCTCGATGGCATCGACCACCGCTTCGTAGCCGGTGCAGCGGCAGTAATTGCCGGAAATGTGCTCGCGGATCGCCTCGCGGCTCGGCTGCCCGTCCTGCGCAAGGATGTCGGCGGCGGCGAACAGCATGCCCGGCGTGCAGAAGCCGCATTGCAGGGCATTGCGCTCCACGAAGGCGGCCTGC
This sequence comes from Stappia indica, assembly GCF_009789575.1. NCBI lineage: Bacteria > Pseudomonadati > Pseudomonadota > Alphaproteobacteria > Hyphomicrobiales > Stappiaceae > Stappia > Stappia indica. The sequence continues at coordinate 944,028 of NZ_CP046908.1, forward strand.
AGGTCGGCAAGCGCGCCGGTCTCGGTCAGGCCCTCGACGGTCCAGACCTCGGCGCCGTCGAGCTGGGCGGCCAGCATCAGGCAGCCGCGCACGATCTCGCCGTCGACCTGCAGCGTGCAGGCGCCGCACACCCCGTGCTCGCAGCCCGCATGGGCGCCGGTGAGGCCGAGATCGAGGCGGAGGAAGTCGACGAGATGGCGGGAAACATCGACACGGGCATCGACCGGCTCGCCGTTGACGGTGAGCGAGATGTCGACGCGGGTGGGAAAGCTCTGCGCGGTATCGGACATGTCGGACCTTCAGGAACGTGTCGCGGCAAGGGCGCGGCGCAGCAGCACCCGCGCCAGATGAAGACGGACGGCAGCCGGAGCATGGACGTCGTCGAGCGGCTGCAGGTCGCCCTCAAGCAGCTCGGCCGCATCGTCCGGCGAGGCGCCGCGGTCGATGGCGGCCATCGCGCCGGTGGCGAGGATCGGCGTCGGCCCGACGCCGAAGAAGGCCGCGCGGACACCGGACGGACGGTCGACCAGCACGATGCCGGCCAGCGCGTAGTCGCCGGAGCGGCGCGCCAGCTCCATGGTGGTCTGGCGCTCGCCGGCCACCGCCACCGGCACCTCGACGGCGACGATCATCTCGTCCTCGGCAAGGTCCGTGGTGAACAGGTCGATGAAGAAGTCGCCGGCCCGCACGCGGCGCTCGCCGGCCGGCCCGCGCAGCACGATCACAGCATCCAGCGCCAGCATGCAGGCGGGCAGCTCGGCAGCCGGGTCCGCATAGGCGAGCGAGCCGCCGATGGTGCCGCGGTTGCGGATCGCCGCATGGGCAATGAGCGGCGCTGCCTGCGCAATCGCCGGCACATGGCGGGCGACGAGATCGGAGGCGGCAAGCTCCCGGTGGCGGGTCAGCGCGCCGATGCGCAGTTGCTCGCCGACGAGCTCGATGCCCGACAGCTCGGCAACGCCGTTGATGTCGATGAGGGCGGTTTCGCCGGCCAGTCGCAGGTTGAGCGATGCAATGAGGCTCTGCCCGCCGGCAAGGATGCGCGCCTCGCCCCGCGACTGCTCCAGCAGGGAAATGGCGTGCGCAAGATCGTTCGCCCGGATGTATCCGGCCGCTGCGGCTTTCATCTCGATGTCCTCCCCCGTGCCGCCGGATGGCCCGACCTCTCCCCCCGGAAAGGTTCGCCCCAGAAGGGTTGCCCCAAAAGGCTTGCTGGGCCGGCGGCACGCTCTTATTGATCAAATGATCTATTGCGCCCGGAGAAAAAGCAAGAGAAAACTTGACGGAGCGGTTTCAGCCCTGAACAAGAGGGCTTTCCAGAAATTCTGCCCCGATGAGCGCAGCGCGATGACCAAGGCTTCCCCTTCCGCAGGCGACCGCAAGCGCCTGTCCCCCGAAGAGCGACGGGCGATGATCGTGGCCGGCGCGACGGCCTATTTCTCGGAAGTCGGGCTGGAGGGGAACACGCGCGAGCTGTCGAAGCGGCTCGGCGTCACGCAGTCGCTGATCTTCAATTATTTCAGCACCAAGACCGACCTGCTGGAGGCGGTCTACCGGGCGGTCTATCTCGACCGCATCTCGCCGGACTGGCCCGCGCTGATCGCCGACCGCAGCCGCTCGATCCACGACCGGGCGCTGACCTTCTACCGCGAATACACGCAGGCGATCTTCAGCTACGAGTGGATGCGCATCTTCATGTTCTCCGGCCTTGCCGGCGCGGAGCTGAACCGGCGCTACCTGGAACATGTCAGCGGGCTGTTGCTGCGCCCCCTGATGGAGGAGTTCCGCCGCGCCGCGCCGGGTCCGCGCAAGCCGGAGATGGAGGACATCTGGAACCTGCACGGCGGCATCATCTATATCGGCATCCGCCGCTACGTCTATCAGGTGCCCTGCCCCGACGACCAGGATCCGGCGATCCGCGCCGCGATCGGCCGCTTCGTCGACGCCTTCGACATTCCGTGCGAGCAGGCCTGCGAGACAGCGGCCACCCAGACCGTGCCCGGCCTGCCGGACGGCAAGGCTCAGGCGAACGCCGACATCACCACCAGGTAGATGACGATGAACAGCGGCGGCACACCGAGGAAGGCGTCGCCGAACAGGAACAGCTTCAGCAGGAAGAACAGGAAGGCCGAGTAGAGGCACACGGCGAAGGGCAGCAGGAAGCCCGGCGTCAGCGGCGCGGTCAGCGCCAGCAGCGGGTCGGTCAGCTTGCGCAGCACCACGAAGAAGGTGAGATCGCGGTCCGAGCCGACGAAGAACTCCAGCACCCCGCGCGAGAACAGGAAGGCGGCAAGCCCGGTCAGCGCGTAGGTGCCGCCCAGGAAGATCGCCACATTGGCGGGAGCGCCGGCGATCAGGAAGGTGCCGAGGGCGAGCAGGTAGGTGGCGATGAGCAGAAGAATGCCACCGAGCGCGGAAGCTGGCATGAATGTCCGTCCCTTCGAGGATAAAAAAGCGCAGGGCCCGTGGGCCCTGCGCCTTGTTTTATAGCCGCTTTGTCAGTGGCCTTGAACCATCATCGTACCGCCCTTGGGCAATCGCAGACGGTCCACGAAGTCCTGCATCTCCTCGCTCGGTTCCGGCGTGATCAGCGACACCACATAGGTGACGAGGAACGCGACCGGGACACCGAAGACGCCGGCGGAGATCGACGCCACGCCGAACCACGAGATCTCGTCGCCCGTGCCCTTGACGAAGTCGAAGCCGTAGACGTTGCCGATCAGGTAGTACATCGTGGTCAGGAAGCCCGCGGCCATGCCGAGGACGCCGCCCATCGTCGTCGTCCGCTTCCACCACACGCCCATGACGAGCGGGGCGAAGAGGCCGGCAGCGGCAATCGAGAACGCCCACGCCACCATCGACAGGATGTCGGACGGCTTGGTGCGCGCCAGGAACGCCGCCGCGAGCGCGACCACCACAAGCAGGATCTTGGCGACCAGCAGGCGGCGCTTGGCGTCGGCCTTCGGGTCGATCATCTTGTAGTAGACGTCGTGCGACAGGGCATTGGCGATGGCCAGAAGCAGGCCGTCCGCGGTCGAGAGCGCAGCGGCGAAACCACCGGCACCGACGAGACCGACGACCCAGATCGGCATGCCGGCGATCGACGGGGTCGACAGCACGATCATGTCGTTGTTGAGCTTCAGTTCCGAGTAGGGGAAGCCGGTGGCGAAGCCCTTGGCCTCGCAGGCCGCCTGGATCGCCGCGACGGTTTCCGCCTTGACGCCGCAGATCGTCACGAGCTGGTGGCCCGCGATCGATCCCCACTGGATCATCCACTGCGGGATGGCAGTGAAGGCCAGCTGGTAGTTCGCCTCCGCACCGGCACCCACGAAGAGACCCATCAGGTTGAACTTCGAGAAGGCCGCATAGGCGGGTGCCGTGAAGTACAGCAGGAAGATGAAGAGCAGCGACCAGCCCACCGACTTGCGTGCCTCACGAACCGTCGGGGTCGTGAAGAAGCGCATCAGGATGTGCGGCAGCGAGGCCGTACCCACCATCAGGCAGAAGATCAGGAAGAAGTAGTCCATCGCGCTGTAGGTCTGGAACGGCACCACATAGGGCTTGGCAACCTCCAGGAGCCGCTCGTACTCCGCGATCTGCGACAGCGCACCGCCATAGGTCAGCTGCGGCACCGGAATGCCGAACTGCACGGTGGACATCCACACCGCCGGCAGCAGATAGGCGACGATCAGCACGATGTACTGCGCCACCTGGGTCCAGGTCACCGCCTTCATGCCGCCCAGCATCGAGCACACGAGAATGCCCGCAAGACCGGCGAACACCGCATAGCGGAAGTCGATGCCGAGGAACTGCGAGGCGATGATGCCCGAGGCGTAGACCTGTGCGGTGATGTAGGTGAAGGAGCAGCAGAACAGCACGACGATGCCGACGAGGCGCGCCATGTTGCCGCCGTAGCGGGTGCCCAGGAAGTCCGGAACGGTATAGGCGCCGAACTTGCGCAGGTAGGGTGCAAGGAGCACGGCCACCAGCACATAGCCGCCGGTCCAGCCCAGCACGAAGGCAAGGCCGTCGTAACCCAGCACGAACAGCGTGCCGGCCATGCCGACGAAGGACGCGCCGGACATCCAGTCCGCGCCCGTCGCCATGCCGTTGTAGATGGCAGGCACCGAGCGTCCGGCGACGTAGTATTCCGCCACCTGCGCGGTTCGCGACATGATGCCGATGAACGCGTAGATGCCGATCGTCATCGCCATGTACGACCACAGGATGAAGCGGTCGGGCACGCCGATCATGGAGAAGACCGCCATCAGGACGACGAAGGCGGCAAAGCCACCGACATAGATCCCGTAGATCTTTCCAAGGTTTTCGGTGAAATCGCCTTTCATTGAGAATGCCATTGGGTCCCCCTCAGTCTTCGGCGACGCCGAATTCCTCGTCGATCGCATTCTGGCGCGAAGCGAACCAGAAGATCTGGATGACGAAGATGATGAGCGACCCCTGCGCGGCCATGTAGTAGCCGAGCGGGAAGCCAAGGATCACGACGTTGTTCAACGCCGTCACGAAGAAGTGGATGAAGAAGCCGAAGAACGCCCAGATGGCCAGCGAAACCCACATCAGGTTGCGCGTCTTGGCCCAGTGCGCCTCCGCCACTTCCGGTGGCAGTTTCTCGGTCAAAACAAATCCTCCCAGTGAGAGCACCGTCGACTGGTCGACCTCGACCAGCCCGGTCTTCCCCGCCCGCAATAATCACAAAGTCTAATAGGGTCCTCCCCGACCTTTTCGCACTAGCAGCATGCGATATATTGCAATGCAGGGGCACTTGCGCCGTCAGGTTATTCTCTCCAATGTAGAAAAGGAAAGTTATCCGAAAGACTAATCACCAAAGCCGGGGCAAACCGGCCGGCCACCAGGGAGAGGCACCAAGTGCTTGATTTGATTGGATCCATCCTGCCCCGACGGCAACGCTCCGACTGGGACTCGGCCGTCGAGGCGATCCGCGCCGGCGCCGCTTTTCTCGCGCAAGGGGCGAGTTACTCGTACCTGCGCGCCCGCTCGCTGCTGGCCGGGCCCCGCCTGTTCCAGGACGAGGGATTCGGAATGGCCCTCAAGATCTGCAAATGGGAGGGTTTCGCGGTTGCAGCGCAGGACCTGATCCTGATGATCGAGGCCGAGATCCGCCCGCATCTTCCCGCCGATCCGAAGCTGCGCGCCGCCGGCCTTGCCGAGCTCTACCGCGCCGTGCTGGCCGCAGAGGAGATGCCCGAGCACCGGACCGAGCGCGGCTGGGCCGACGCGATCGAGGAGTTCGACCGCCGGCTGGAAGTCTACATGGCCAAGCCGCCGCTGAAGCCCGACGCCATCTCCATCGCCACCGCGCTGCGCCTGCTCGACCACGCGCCCATCGACGATGCGGTGCGCGAGGCCGACAAGATGATGGTGGTCAACAACGTCGCCTTCCGCTTCATCGATTACCAGGCGACGCTGCGCAAGCGCATCGACCTCGTCGCCTTCGCCCGCCAGCTCTCCGACCGGATGGTGAGCGTGCCGTGAGCCCGGCGTCGCGTGGAGGCAACGGACACCGCGCCGGCGCGACGCCCCTGATCGCGCTCGACGTGGTCGTGCTCGACACCGAGACCACCGGGCTCGACATCCGCAAGGACCGCATCGTGCAGATCGGCGCGGTGCGCATGGAAGGGGTGGAGGTGCACCCCGAGCAGGACTTCCGCCAGCTCGTCGACCCTGGCATGCCGATCCCGGAAGTCGCCCGCCGCATCCATGGCCTTGGCGAGGACGACGTGAAGGGCCAGCCGGATTTCGCGCAGGTCGGCCCGCGGCTGCTGGAATTCATCGGCGACGCCGTCGTCGTCGGCCATTCGATCCATTTCGACCTCGCCGTGCTGCGGCACGAGGCCGACCGGCACGGCATCGCCTGGCGCGAGCCGCGCTCGCTCGACGTCGCGCTGCTGGTCGCCGGGCTCGACCGCGCGATGATCGACACCTCGCTCGACAGTCTGGCGCTCGGCTTCGGCATCCCCGTGGAAGGCCGCCACACCGCCTATGGCGACGCGGTGGCGACCGCGCGGGTCTATTCCGCGCTGATCCCGAAACTGCTCGCCAAGGACGTGCGTACCCTGGCCGAGGCGGAGAACCTGTCGCGCAAGCCCGCCGGCCTGATCGCCCGGCAGGAGGAGGCCGGCTGGTTCGAGCGCCCCTCCGAGCGGCCGGACTTTTCCCGCGCCGTGCTGCGCTCGGGCAGCCAGCGCGCCATCGACAGCTTCCTCTACCGCCACCGGCTCGGCGAGGTGATGAACAGCCCGCCGATCTGCATCTCGCCGGAGGCGAGCCTGCACGAGGCGGCGCAGCTGATGGCCGAGCGCGGCATCGGCTGCCTGATCGTCGACCCGCCCGGCGAGGACGGCGAGCCCGGCATCGTCACCGAGCGCGACGTGCTGCATGCGCTCGCCCGCGAAGGCTCCGGCGCCAGCATCGTGCCCGTCGGCAAGGTGATGAGCGCGCCGGTGATCAGCGCCCCCGACGACACGTTCCTCTACCGCGCGCTCGGCCTGATGGCCCGGCGCAACCTGCGCTATATCGGCGTCACCGACGACAGCGGCCGGCTGGCCGGCGTCTTCACCCTGCGCACGCTGCTGCGCAAGCGGGCGCTGGCAACGCTGACCGTCGGCGACGAGATCGCCACCGCCGCCCGTCCGCGCGATCTGGCAAGGGTGCAGGCTGCCCTGCCCTCGCTCGCCGCCGGCCTGCTCGCCGACGGCCAGGACGCACGGCAGGTCGCGGCGATCATCGCGGCGGAAGCGCGGGCGATGACGGCGCGCGCGGCGGAACTGGCCGAGGCGGAGCTGCTGGCCGCCGGCCACGGCCCGGCCCCGGCCGACTATGCGCTGCTGGTGCTGGGGTCCGGCGGGCGCGGCGAGAGCCTGCTCGCCCCCGACCAGGACAACGCGCTGGTGATCGCCGACGAGTATGCGGGCGATCTCGACGATCCGGACGACTGGTTCGTGCGCTTTGCCGCGCGCATCAACGAGATCCTCGACCGCGCCGGCATCCCCTATTGCAAGGGCGGGGTGATGGCGAAGAACCGGCCCTGGCGGCGGCGCCTCGGCGAATGGCTGGCGCAGGCGCGCGACTGGGCCGGCCACCCCTCGCCGCAGGCGCTGCTCAGCGTCGACATCTTCTACGATTTCACCCCTGCGCATGTGTCGGGCAGCGGCGGCAGCCGGCTGGCGGGACAGCTGCGGCGGGAGACCGGCGAGATCGCCCGCGGCTCGCTCTCCATGCTGCGGGCGCTCGGCAATGCGGCCGGCAGCCACGCCCCGCCGCTCGGCCTGTTCGGGCGGATCAAGAAGGACGACACGGGCCGCGTCGACCTCAAGGCCGGCGGGCTGCTGCCCATCGTCTCGGGCGCGCGCGCCATCGCCCTGCGCCACGGTGTCGCCTCGCTGTCGACGCCCCAGCGCCTGCGCCAGGCGGCGGAAAAGGCCGGCCGCTCGCAGGCCGATGCGGACCTTTTGGCCGACATTCACGGCTTCCTGATGCGGCTGATCCTGACCCAGCAGATCGCCGACCTGGAGACCGGCGTGCCGCCGACCAACCGGGTGCGGCTCGACGCGCTGAGCCACCGCGACCAGGACGAGCTGCGCGAGGCGCTCGGCCGCATCGACCTGATCACCCACATGCTGCAGGACCTGTTGCAGGGGCTGTGAGGCAGGGCGGCGCGCTCAGCCGAGCAAGCTCTCGGCTAGTGTGGTGAATTTGAAATACGCCTCACTTTGGCAGCACACCCAGAGCGTATTTCAAATTCGAAAACCACACTAGAAACATAAACTTGCTAGTCACCCTTTTGAATCTGAAGTTCGTTCAGAGCATGCCGTGAAATACGACGAACTTCAGATTCGGGTGACTAGATCATTCCACACCATCTGCCGCGTCAGCTTGCCCGCCTCGACCTCGAACCGGTCGATGAAGCGCACGCCGGAAAAGGCGGTGCCGTCCGGCCATTCGCCCGCAAGGGTGCCGAAGCAGAAGACCACGGCGCCCTCGATGCCCAGCGCCGTGTCGAAGCCCTCATAGGTCTTGCGCACGAAGCGGTAGCGCCCCTTCGCCCAGGCGGCGAGCTCCTCGGGCCGGGAAAAGCTGACCCCGCCGGGGAAGGTCATGACGAACCCTTCGGCCAGGAATTCGGAAGCGCGGGCAAGGTCGCGGGCCTCCATCGCCTCCAGGAAGCCGCGCACCAGCGCCTGCGGGTCGGGAGACGGGGCGCCGGGCACGCGGGACGTGCCGCCGCGCATGTAGTTGTCGGGGCGCACCTCCTCGATCGCGACGGTGATTCCCTCCAGCGGCGCGGCCATCGTGCCGCGCACGGCGGCCGTCAGCCGCTCGCCCAGAAGCCGCCGCGTCTCGGCCGGATAGCCCTCGATCAGGGTCACGCGCACCACCGGCATCCGCCTCTCCTCCCTATTCTCTGGCCCAGTCTCTGGGCAAGTCTCTGGCCAAGTCTTTGGCCTGCCGCCGCCCCTCGAAAACAAGGATATTTCGCGAGACTGCACCTAGTTGACATATTGATATAATGACATACCATTATCACACATCAACCGGAAAGAACGGCCGCGCAAGACGGCCGCTCGACAGCGCAAGGCGAGGCCGGACGTGGCAGCGACGAAGTCCCGGAACGGATCGGCGGCAGGCCCGGATGCGGGCAGCATGGCAGCGCCCGCGACCAGCGCGCTCGACCCCAACGGCCCGGTGCCGCTCTACCACCAGATCTTCCTGATCCTGCGCAACCGCATCTATGGCGGCGATCTGGCCGCCGGCGAGCGGGTGCCGAGCGAGCAGGACCTGACGACCGAGTTCGGCGTCTCGCGCATCACCGCCAAGCGCGCGCTCAACGAGCTGGCCGATGCCGGCCTCGTCATCCGCGAGCGCGGCCGCGGCACCAGGGTCGTCAACCGCCCGCCCGCACCGGCCGTCACCTCCTCCATCGAGGGCTGGCTGGAGAACATCTCGCTGATGGGCCAGTCGACCACCGCGCAGGTGCTGTCCTTCGCCTATCCGCCGGCGAGCGAGGAAATCGCCGCCGCGCTCGAGATCGAGCCGGGCACCGAGGTGCAGCGCGCGGTGCGCGTGCGCCGGCTCGAGGGCGAGCCGATGTCCTATCTCGTCACCTATGTGCCCGCCGATATCGGCCGCCAGTACGAGCGCGAGGAGCTCAACTCGCAGCCGCTGCTCAACCTCCTGGAGCGTGCCGGCGTCGACGTCGCCTCCGCCCGGCAGACCATCTCGGCGACCGTCGCCGACACCGACGTCGCCGAGGTCCTGTCCATTCCCGCCGGCTCGCCCCTCATCGAGGTGCGCCGCGTGGTGCGCGACCGGATGGAACGGCCGGTCGAATACATCCGCGTCCTCTATCGGCCGGATCTCTACCGTTTCGAGATGTCCATGCGCCGGGTGCGCGCCGAAAGCGGCCCGCGCTGGACAACGACAAGCTCCTCGCCGGTCCCGGCCGGCGGCGGATAACCAAAATGGGGTTCCGGGGTCACCATCCGGCCGCATGACGCGGCCTGTAGTGGGAGGTTTGCGAATGACTGACACGAAGAAGACCGGTGGCCTGCGCCGCCGCGAGTTCCTTGCCACGGGCGCGGCCGCCGTCGGCCTCGGCCTCACCGGGTTTCCGGCGATCCTGCGGGCGCAGCCGGCAGCGGTGAAGCTGGGTCTCATCCATCCGGTTTCCGGCTTCATCGCCTTTTCCGGCACCCAGTGCCGCGAGGGCGCGCTGATGGCGATCGCCGACATCAACGCCGCCGGCGGCATCAAGTCGCTGGGCGGTGCCCAGATCGAGGCGATGCTGGCCGACAGCCAGGGCAAGCCGGAGATCGGCGCGGCGGAAGTGACCAAGATGGTCGAGGCGGGCGCCGACGGCATCGTCGCCGGCTATTCCTCGGCGATCTCGCTGGCGACCTCGCAGGAAGCGGCCAAGAGCAACACGCCGCATATCGTCGACGTCGGCGTCTCCGACCAGATCGTCCAGCGCGGCCTGAAGAACACGTTCCGCTTCAGCCCCGGCTACGGCAAGATCGCCCAGTTCGCCGTCGACAATCTCGACACGATCAACAAGGCCGCCGGCTCGCCGGCCAAGACCGCGATGATCATCCACGAGGAGTCGCTGTTCGGCACCGGCACCGCCGAGCTGCTGCAAAAGCGCCTGCCGGAGAAGGGCATCGAGGTCGTCGACGTCATCAAGCACGCCAACCCGACCCGCGACTTCACCAACATCGTGCTGCAGATCAAGTCGAAGAAGCCCGACCTGATCATCCCGGCGAACTACTACAACGAGTATGTGCTGCTCGCCCGCACCATGCGCCAGCAGCGCGTCGAGGCGATGGGCATCTACTCGGTGCTCGGCGGCGCCGCCTCCAGCTACCAGTTCGTGAAGGAGTTCCCGGAGGCTGCGGACCTGATCATGGACTGCAACCACTGGTTCAACCCGAAGTCGGACCTCGCCCAGAAGCGCAAGGCTGCCGCCGAGGCCAAGGGCCTGATCTACACCTACGAGGTGTTCCTGGCCTACAACGCCGTGCTTGCCTATGCCGACGCGCTGGAGCGGGCCGGCACCACCGACAAGGAGGCCGTCAACGCGGCGCTGGCAGCCTCGACGCTGGACATGTCCTACATGCCCTACGGCCCGACCAAGATGGTCGACGGGCAGAACGAGGGCGCCCAGCCGGTCAACACCCAGGTGCAGAAGGGCGTCATCGAGGTGATCTTCCCCGAAGAGTTCGCCTCGGCTGACACCGTGTTCCCGATGAAGTCGTAACCGTCGCCCCATCGACGACGACTGCCGGGCGGGGCAACTCCCGCCCGGCCCCCTCCTGCACAGCGATCGGGTGACCATGCCGGACCTGGCGATCATCGTTCCTTCCGTGCTGAACGGGCTGACGACGGGCGCGCTCTACGCGCTGGTCGCGCTCGGGCTGACGCTCATCTACGGCGTGCTGCACATCATCAACTTCGCCCACGGGGCGCTGCTGATGGTCGGCCTCTATGCCGTCTACTTCCTGCACAGCAGCTTCGGCATCGATCCTTACGTGTCGCTGCTGATCGTGCCGCCGGGCATGTTCGCGCTCGGCTATGCCCTGCAGCGCGGCATCATCGGCCGCGCCAGCCACGGCCGCGACGAGAACATCCTGCTCGTCACGCTCGGCCTGTCGATCGTCATCGAGAACCTGGCGCTGTTCGTCTTCCGCTCCGACACGCGCAGCGTCGACACGCCCTATTCCTTCGAGGTGGTCGAGATCCTCGGTGCCTTCCTGCCGCTGCCCAAGGTGGTCGCCTTCGCCGGGGCGCTCATTACCGCCGCGCTGCTGTGGCTGCTGATGTCGCGCACCGACCTTGGCCGCGCGATCCGCGCGCTCGCCAAGGAGCGCAAGGGCGCCAAGCTCGTCGGCATCGATGTCGACCATGTCTTCGCCATGAGCTTCGGCCTCGGCATTGCGTGCCTCGGCGTTGCCGCCTGCCTGCTGCTGCCGAGCTACTACGTGACCCCGCAGGTCGGCCACGGCTTCGTGCTGATCGCCTTCACCATCGTCGTGCTCGGCGGCATGGGCTCCTTCGTCGGGGCGCTGGTCGGCGGGCTGATCATCGGCGTCGTCGAAGCGCTCGGCGGCCTGTTCCTCGGCGAGAGCCTCGGCCAGATCGGCATCTTCCTGATCTTCATCCTGGTCCTCGTCTTCCGGCCGACCGGCCTGCTCGGACACAAGGTCTGACCCATGCGCCAGCTCGCCCTTCTCGGTCTCGTCTTCGCCGCCCTGTTCTTCGTGCCCTTCGTGGTCACCTCGGAGGCCTGGCAGAACACCATCCTGATGACCCTCTACGCCGCCCTGCTCGGCCAGGCGTGGAACATCCTCGGCGGCTATGGCGGCCAGTTCTCCTTCGGCCATGCCGCCTTCTTCGGCACCGGCGCCTACACGGTCGCGGTGCTGCAGGTGCAGCTCGGGGTCAATCCGTGGGTCGGCCTTCTCGCCGGGGGCCTGATGGCCGTGGCGGTCGCCGCCTTCATCGGCTTCACCACATTCCGCTACGGCCTGCGCGGATCCTATTTCGCGCTGGTGACGCTGGCCTTCGCCGAGGTCTTGCGGATCCTTGCCAACACCGTGCCCTTCACCGGCGCCGGCGTCGGCATCCTGATCCCGCTCGACCAGAGCGCGGCCAACCTGCAATTCGCCTCCAAGGCGAGCTATTACTGGCTGGTCTGGGCGATCGCGCTCGCCGCCTTCCTCACCGTGTGGTGGATCGGCCATTCCCGCTTCGGCGCGCGGCTGATGGCGGTGCGCGACAACGAGGACGCCGCGCGCGCCCTCGGCGTCGATCCCTTCGCGGTGAAGATGCGGGCGATCATGCTGTCGGGCCTGTTCTCCGGCCTCGCCGGCGTCTTCTACGCCCAGTATTTCCTCTATCTCGACCCGGCCATCGCCTACGGCCCCGCCATCTCGGTGGAGAGCCTCTTGGTGCCCATCGTCGGCGGCATGGGCACCCTGTTCGGCCCGCTGCTCGGCGCCGTTGCCCTGCACGGCGTCTCGGAAGCCTCGCGCGCGCTGATCGGCGACCTGCCGGGCATCAGCCTGGTGCTCTACGGCACGATCCTGATCCTGATGGTGCTGTTCGCCCCGCGCGGCCTTGCAGGCCTGGTGCGCCGCCTGTCGGCCCGCCGCAACTCGCGGGAGACGACGAATGTCTGAGACGGCAATGTCTGAGACGGCACAGTCGGACACCATGCTCCGCGTCGAGGGCGTGTCGAAGAGCTTCGGCGGATTGCAGGCCTCGAAGGACATCTCGATGTCCGTGCCGAAGGGCAAGATCACCTCGCTGATCGGCCCGAACGGCGCCGGCAAGACGACGCTCTTCGCGCTGATCACCGGCTTTCACAAGCCCGATGCCGGCACGGTCTCGTTCCTGGGCGAGGACATCACCGGCATGGCGCCGCAGGACATCGCCCGGCGCGGCATGATCCGCACGTTCCAGATCGTCCAGCCCTTCGCCGGACAGAGCGTGCGCGAGAACATCGCCGTCGGGGCGCACCTGCATATCCGCTCGCGCGATGCAGCACTCGCCAAGGCCGAAGAGGTCGCGCGCAAGGTCGGTCTCGGCGACCGGCTGGACATGGATGCGGCGGCGCTGACCGTTGCCGGGCGCAAGCGGCTGGAAGTCGCACGGGCGCTCGCAACCGACCCCAAGCTGATCCTCTTCGACGAGGTGCTGGCCGGGCTCAACCCGTCCGAGATCCGCGACGTGATCCCGGTGATCCGCGCCATCCGCGACGAGGGCGTCACCATCCTCCTGATCGAACACGTCATGCAGGCGGTGATGAGCCTGTCGGAGCACACCTGGGTGCTGAACCAGGGCGAGTTGATCGCGCAAGGCCCGCCGGCCGAGGTGGTGGGCGACCCGCTCGTCATCGAGGCCTATCTCGGCAAGGGCATGGCCGAGCGGATCGCGCGCCAGCGCATGACGGCGGGAGGCGCCCATGCTTGAGATCGACAACCTGCGCGCCGGCTATGGCGCCGTCGAGGTGCTGCGCGGCGTCTCGCTGGACATCCAAGACGGCGAGATCGTCGCCCTGCTCGGCTCCAACGGCGTCGGCAAGACGACGATCTCCTCGGTCCTGTCCGGCCTGCTTCCCGCCTGGAGCGGAACCATCCGCTTCAAGGGCGAGCCGATCGCCGGCCTGTCGCCGCAGGCCGTCGTCGACCGGGGCCTGATCCATGTGCCGGAAGGCCGCCACATCTTCCCGAACCTCGCCGTGCGCGAGAACCTGGAGCTCGGCGCCTATCGCCGGGGCAAGGCGAACCGGGCGCGCAACCTTGAGCGGGTGATGGAGACCTTCCCGCGCCTGCGCGAGCGCTCAGGCCAGAAGGCAGGCACCCTGTCCGGCGGCGAGCAGCAGATGCTGGCCATCGGCCGCGGCATGATGGCCGAGCCGGACCTCCTGATCCTCGACGAGCCGTCCATCGGCCTGTCGCCGCTCCTGGTGGAGGAGATGTTCGCGCTGATCGGCAAGCTCAACGAAAGCGGCCTGCCGATCCTGCTGGTCGAGCAGAACGTGCTGCAGTCGATGGAGATCGCCGCCCGCGCCTTCGTCATGGAGAACGGCGAGATCCGCCTGTCCGGCCCGACCGCGCAGCTGATGGACGATCCCGAGCTGAAGCGTTCCTATCTGGGGCTTGCCTGATGACCGCCTCCCCCACCACCCTCGCCCAGAAGATCGTCGCGCGCGCGGCCGGCAGGGTCAGCGTCGCGCCCGGCGAGATCGTCACCGCCCGCGTCGATCTTGCCATGATCCATGACAGCGGCGGCCCGCGCCGGGTCGAGCCGATCCTGCAGGACCTCGGCGTCGGCCTGTTCGATGCGAACAAGGTCGTGCTGATCTCCGACCACTTCGTGCCCGGCGATACCGACGAGGGCGCCCGGATCCTGGAGCTGACCCGGCAATGGGCGGCACAGCGCAAGGTCGCCTTCCACGACGGCGAAGGCATCTGCCATGTGGTGCTGCCCGAGCGCGGGCACCTGGCGCCCGGCATGCTGGTCGTCGGCGGCGACAGCCACTCGCCCACCGGCGGGGCCTTCGGCGCCTACATGTTCGGCGTCGGCGCGACCGAGATGGCCGGCGTGCTCGCCACCGGCGAGATCTGGCTGAAGGTGCCCGAGACCATCCTGATCGAATGGCGCGGGAGGCTTTCCGACGGGGTCACCGCCAAGGACATCATGCTCGCCCTGTGCGGCCGGCTCGGCATGGACGGCGGCAAGTATCAGACGGTCGAATATGCCGGCGAGGCCATCGCCGCGCTCTCCATGCAGGAGCGCATGACGCTGTCCAACATGGCGGCGGAGCTGGGCGGACAGGCCGGGCTGATCGCCCCGGACGAGGTGACGGCCGCCTTCCTGCGAGAGGCCGGCAGCGACCCGGCCGGCTGGGGAGACTGGCAGGGCCTTCGCACCGATCCCGGCGCACCGCTGATGGAGCATCACGTCTTTGCGGCCGGAGATCTCGCCCCGCAGGTCGCAGCCCCCCACTCGCCCGCCAATAGCGGCCCGGTGGACGACGCCCCGACAACGCCGGTGGATGTGGCGTATCTCGGCGCCTGCACCGGCGCCAAGTATCAGGACCTTGCCAATGCCGCGCGCATCCTGAAGGGCCGGCGCGTCGCCTCCGGTGTCGAGCTGCTGGTCGCCCCGGCCTCGCGCCGCGACCAGGACCGCGCCGCCCGCGACGGCATCATGGCCGTGCTGGAAGAGGCCGGCGCGAAGCTGCTGCCCAACGCCTGCGGCATCTGCGCGGGTTATGGCAGCGCCCGGCTCGGCGAGGACGTCACCTGCATCTCCTCGACGGCCCGCAACTTCAAGGGCCGCATGGGCGCGGCAAGCTCCAAGGTGTGGCTCGGCTCGCCGCTGACCGTGGCGGCCTCCGCCGTCGCGGGCCGGATCACCGATCCGCGCCTGATGCTGACCGAGGGCGCGGGAGGCACGGCATGAGCGGGCGCGTCTTCCTGTTCGGCGACGACATCGACACCGACCAGCTGGCACCGGGCCAGTACATGAAGGGCGGGATCGCGGCCCTTGCCGCCCATTGCCTGGAGGGCGTGCGGCCGGACTTCGCGACAAGCGTCGCCTCCGGCGACGTGGTGGTGGCGGGCAGGAACTTCGGCATGGGCTCCTCGCGCGAGCAGGCGGCCGAGGCGCTGAAGCATCTCGGCGTTGCCGGCGTCGTTGCCCTGTCCTTCGCCGGCATCTTCTACCGCAACGCGATCAATCTCGGCCTGCCGGTGCTCACCGCGCCAAGCCTTGACGATCTTACTGATGGCGAGCGCGTCACTCTCGATCTCGACAACGGCCGGCTGGTGCGCGCGGGCGAAAAACCTGTCCTCCCCCTCGATCCGCTGCCCGACAATCTCAAGGCCCTGCTCGCCGACGGCGGGCTGGTGCCGCATCTGAAGAAGCGCTTTGCGCAAGAGCGCCAGAAGGAGCAAGGCCGATGAGCCTGGAAACGCCCGCAACCCCGCCGCTGCCGGACCTGAAGCAGCGGCTCGCCGGACCGCGCATCCTGCTTGCGCCCGGCGTCTACGACGCGCTGACGGCCCTGATCGCCGAGCAGAGCGGCGCGGAGACCGTGTATCTGTCGGGTGCCTCCATCGCCTATACCCGCTTCGGGCGGCCGGATATCGGCCTCGTCTCGATGAGCGAGGTCGCCGACACCATCGCCGTGATCCGCGACCGGGTGGCGCTTCCCATCGTCGTCGATGCGGATACCGGCTTCGGCAATGCGCTCAACGTCCAGCGCACGGTCCGCGTCTTCGAGCGCATGGGCGCCAATGCCCTGCAGCTGGAGGACCAGACCAGCCCCAAGCGCTGCGGCCACCTCAACGGCAAGTCGCTGATCCCGGCCGGCGAGATGGCCGGCAAGATCCGCGCCGCCTGCGACGCAAGGGCGAGCGATGCGACGCTGATCATCGCCCGCACCGACGCCATCGCGGTGGAAGGCTTCGAGGCCGCGCTCGACCGCGCCGAGGCCTATCTGGAGGCCGGCGCCGACATGCTCTTCGTCGAGGCGCCGCGCTCGCTGGAGGAGATCCGCGCCATCCACGCCCGCTTCGGCGGACGGGTGCCGCTGATGGCCAACATGGTGGAGGGCGGCAAGACCCCCATCGTCAACGCCGCCGGGCTGGAGGAGCTGGGCTTCAGCTTCTGCATCTTCCCCGGCGGGATCGTCCGCGCTCTGGCCGCCACCGCGCGCGACTATTACGGGAACCTGGTCGCGAACGGCTCCAACGAGGCGTTCCGCAACCGCATGTTCGACTTCGCCGGCCTCAACGGCGTCATCGGCACGCCCGAGATGCTGAAGACCGGCGAGCGCTACGACACGGGAGCCGCCTGATGGCGATCGATACCGTCACGCTGGCGATCCTCAAGGGTCGCCTGGAACAGATCGCCGACGAGATGGACGCGACGCTGTTCCGCTCCGCCTTCAACCCGATCATCGCCGAGGCGCACGACGCCTCGCACGGCATCTACGACGCCGCCACCGGCGAAACGCTGGTGCAGGGCAAGTCCGGCCTGCCGATCTTCGTCGGCGTCATGGCCTTCGCCGTGAAGGCGGTGATCGACAAGGCGGCGAAGTCCGGCGGCGTCAACGAAGGCGACGTGTGGATCTTCAACGACCCTTACGACGGCGGCACGCACCTGTCCGACTTCCGGCTGGTCAAGCCGGTGTTCCGGGACGGGAAGCTGTTCTGCTTCCTCGCCTCGGTCGGCCACTGGCACGATGTCGGCGGCAACGTGCCGGGCAACTACAACCCGGCCGCGACCGAATGCTTCCAGGAAGGCATGCTGATCCCGCCGGTGAAGCTCTACGACCGCGGCGAGTTCCGCCAGGACGTGGTCGACATCCTGTCGGCCAACTCGCGCCTGCCGCTGTCGCTCTACGGCGACCTCAACGGCCAGATCAACGCGCTGGAACTGGGCGAAAAGCGCATGCACGCACTGCTCGACGACTACGGCGATGCCACCGTCGCCGGCTGCCTCATCGAGCTGAAGGCGCGCGCGGCACGGATGATGCGCGCCCAGATCGCCGAGCTGCCGCAGGGCACCGTCTCGGCCGAGGACTGGCTGGACAATGACGGCATCGTCGACACGCCGCTGAAGATCGCCCTCGACCTGACCATCGACGGCGACCGCATGGTGATGGACTTCTCGCGCTCCTCGCCCGCCTGCGCCGGTCCGGTCAACATCTCGCGCGCGACCGCCATCGCCGCCTGCTACGTCGCCCTGAAGCACATCTTCGGCGAGGTGCCGGCCAATGCCGGCGTGCTGGAGCCGGTGGAGTTCCGCATCGACGAGGGCTCGCTGCTGGCGGTGCGCGCGCCCAAGCCCGTCGGCGGCTACACCGAGACCATCCTGCGGCTGATCGACGTGGTGTTCCAGGCGGTGGCGAAGATCGCGCCGGAGCCGGCCATGGCCTGCGCCTATGGCACGATCAACGCCCTGTCGCTGGCCGGCCACCGCAAGGACGGCCGCCGCTGGGTGATGTTCTCCTTCTTCGGCGGCGGCCACGGCGCCCATGCCGGCGGCGACGGCCTCAACCACGGCAACGCGCCGATCTCCACCGCGACGATCCCGCCGCTGGAGATCCTGGAAGCGGCCTATCCGGTGCGCTTCACCCAGTGGGCGCTGCGGCCGGATTCGGCCGGTCCCGGCGAGATGCGCGGCGGCCTCGGCGCGATCTACGAGATCGAGCTCTTGGAGGAAAACGCCGACGTCTTCCTGTTCGGCGAGCGCGGGCGGCACGCCCCTCCCGGCGTCGTCGGCGGCGGCGCTGCCGCCCTCAACCGCTTCTCCTTCGAGCAGGCCGACGGCTGGCACGAACCGCCGATGGCCTCCAAGATGGTCGGCATCCGCATCGCCCGCGGCCAGCGGCTGCGGCTGGAAACGCCCGGCGGCGGCGGCTACGGCGCACCGAGCGCCCGCGATCCGCAGGCCGTCGCCCGCGATGTGGCGCAAGGCTACGTGACCCGCGACAGCGCGCAGGCGGATTACCGCGTCGCGCTGAACGAGGACGGCAGCATCGATGCCGCCCGCACCCAGTCCCTTCGTTCCCGGGAGGCCGCCGAATGAGCGGATCTGCATTTGTCATCGGCGTCGATGTCGGCGGCACCTTTACCGACGTCTTCATCCTCGACGAGGCGAACGGGCGCATCACCACCGCGAAGGTCCCCTCCACCCGCGGCGACCAGTCGAAGGGCTTCATCGAGGGCATCGCCTCGCGCGTTGCCGACTTCGGCGAGATCCGCACCGTCGTGCACGGCACCACGGTCGGCACCAACGCGCTCTTGGAGCGCAAGGGCGCGCGCACCGGCATCATCACCACGGAAGGCTTCCGCGACGTGCTGGAAATGCGCCGCCGCGACCGGCCGACGACCTGGGGCCTGAAGGGCGCCTTCACCCCCGTCGTCGCGCGCACCGACCGGGTCGAGGTCGCTGAGCGCGTGCTCGCCGACGGCTCGGTGCTGCGCGCCGTCGACGAACGGGAAGTCGCGGCGCAGGCGAAGGCGCTGGCGGAAGCGGGCTGCGATGCGGTCTGCGTCTTCTTCATCAACGGCTATGCCAACAACGACAACGAGCGCCGCGCCGTCGAGGCGGTGCGCTCGGTCTGGCCGAACCCCTATGTCACCGCCACGACCGAGATCCTGCCCGAGATCCGCGAGTTCGAACGCCTGTCGACGGCGACCCTCAACGCCTATCTGCAGCCCGTCGTCTCGTCCTATCTCGACCGGCTGGAAACCGGGCTGAAGGCCGAGGGCTTTGCCGGGGATATCCTGATCGTCCAGTCGAACGGCGGCGTCATGTCCATCGACACCGCCAAGCGCTACCCGGTGCGCACGGCCCTGTCCGGCCCGGCCGCCGGCGTGATCGCGGCAACGCGCATCGCCAGCGCCGCCGGCTTCGACAACATCATCACCTGCGACATGGGCGGCACCTCCTTCGACGTGTCGCTGGTGGCCGGCGGCGAGGCGGCGCTGGCCGCCCAGACCGCCATCGACTTCGGTATGGTGGTGCGCACGCCGATGATCGAGATCACCACCATCGGCGCGGGCGGCGGTTCCATCGCCGCCGTCGACAAGGGCGGGCTGCTGCAGGTCGGCCCGGAATCGGCCGGCTCCGACCCCGGTCCCGTGGCTTACGGCCTCGGCAACAC
The DNA here is from genome assembly GCF_009789575.1 of Stappia indica. Lineage (NCBI taxonomy): Bacteria > Pseudomonadati > Pseudomonadota > Alphaproteobacteria > Hyphomicrobiales > Stappiaceae > Stappia > Stappia indica. The sequence goes on from NZ_CP046908.1 coordinate 963,745, forward strand.
CCGGCCCACCGTCACCGATGCCAATGTCGTGCTCGGGCGCATCAACCCGGACCGGCCCATCGGCGGCAAGCTCGACCGGCTCGACATCGATGCGGCCCGCGCGGCCATCGACAGCCATATCGCGGCACCGCTCGGCCTTTCCGTCGAGGCGGCCGCCGAGGCGGTCCTCAAGCTCGCCAACGCCAAGATGGCCGGCGCCATCCGCCTCGTCTCCATCGAGAAGGGCCACGACCCGGCGAAATTCGCCGCCATGCCGTTCGGCGGCGGCGGCGCGCTGCATACCGGCGCCCTGATCAAGGAAGTCGGCCTTGCCTCGGCATTGGTGCCGCGCTTTCCCGGTGTCACCTCGGCGCTCGGCTGCGTCGTCGCCGACATGCGGCACGACCGGGTGCAGACGGTGAACCGGCTGCTCTCCGAGCTCGACGCCGCAGAGCTCGGCCGCGCCATCCTGCGCGATGCCGAGGAGACCCGCGCCGTGCTCGGCAACGCCGGCGTCGGCTTCTCCGCCATCGACCGGCTGGTCGAGCTCGACATGCTCTATCTCGGCCAGACCCACACGGTCGGCGTGCCGCTGGAGATCGGCGAGGGCGACCTGACCGCCGACGCCATCCGCGAGGCCTTCGAGGCCGCCTATCGCAGCGCCTTCGGCCGGCTGCTCGACGGCATCCCGATGCGGGTGATGAACTACCGCATCGCGGTGATCGGCCGCCGGCCGCAGCTCGACATGGCCCTGTTCGCCCCGCAGGGCGGCAAGCCGGCCGCCGAATGCCGCACCGGCACGCGGCAGGTCTATGCGGACGGCGCCTGGCACGAGGCCGGCATCTACGAGCGCCTGTCGCTCGCCGTCGGTGCAAGGGTTAGCGGCCCTGCCCTGCTGGAGCAGGCGGACACGACGATCTTCGTCGATCCGGGCCTCGTCGCCGAGGTCGACGGCTTCGGCAATCTCGTGATCTCGCGGGCGGGCTGAGCCATGCACGACGCGCCTCTCGACATCGCCCGCACGGGCCTGCTCATCGTCGATCTGCAGAACGACTTCCTGCACGCGGACGGCGCCTATGCGCGCGGCGGCCAGACCAGCGCAGACATCGCCGCGCTCCCCGAGCGCGTCCTGCCGCTGGCCGACAGCCTGCGGCGCAAGGGCGGCTGGGTGATCTCGACCCAGTTCACCCTGGTGCCGGGCAAGGGCGGCGAGCCCTTCATCTCGCCGCATCTGAAGGCGCTGCGCCCCTTCCTGCGCAAGGGGGATTTCTGCCCCGGCGCCTGGGGACATCAGCTCGTCGACGAGCTGCAGCCGGCCGATCTCACCGTGGAAAAGGTCGCCTATTCGGCCTTCTACATGACCCGGATGGAGTGGGTGCTGCGCAAGGCCGGCATCGACACGCTGATGGTCTGCGGCATCGTCACCAATGGCGGCGTCGCCTCGACCGTGCGCGATGCCCATGTGCGCGACTTCCGCACGATGGTGCTGAGCGACGGCTGCGCCGCCTTCTCGCCCGAGACGCACCAGCGCGCCATCGGCGATCTCGGCACGGTCGCGCGGGCGCTGACCTGCGCCGAGGCGCTGGCGCTGGTCGAGGCCGCCTGAGATGAGCGGCGCAACCCCGGCAACCGCACCTGCGATCTCGCGGGAGATCCCGGCCGCGCCCGACATCGAGACCGACGTGCTGGTGATCGGTGCGGGTGCCTGCGGCCTCACCGCGGCGCTGGCCGCACACGATGCCGGCGCCGAGGTGGTGGTGGTGGAGCGCGACGCCTCGCCCTCCGGCTCGACGTCGATGTCTTCGGGCTTCATCCCGGCGCCGGCAACGGCCGCGCAGCGCGCGGCGGGCATCTCCGACGACGACGCCGGGCGCTTTGCCGCCGACATCCAGGCCAAGGCCAAGGGGACAGCCAACGAGGCGCTGGTCTCTATTGCCGCCCGCGAGATCGGGCCGGCGCTCGACTGGCTCGCCGATGCGCATGGCCTGGAATGGCAGGTGCTGACCGACTTCCTCTATCCCGGCCACAGCCGCCACCGCATGCATGCGGTGCCCGAGCGCACCGGCGAGGCGCTGCTCGCCCGCCTCATCGCCGCCCTCGAGGCCGCCGGCATTCCGCTGGTCACCGAGGCGCGGGCGCAGGTGCTGCATCTGGGCGAGGCCCGCGCGTTGCGCGCGGTGACGCTGGCCCGGCCGGGCGGCACGCGCGAGACCATCGCCTGCAAGGCCCTGGTGCTGGCCTGCAACGGCTATGGCGGCAACCCGGAACTCGTTGCCCGGCACATCCCCGGCATGGCCGGCGCGCTCTATTACGGCCACGCGGGCAATACCGGCGATGCCGTGCTGTGGGGCGAGGCGATGGGCGCGGCGCGCTGGCAGTTGAGCGGCTGCCAGGGCCATGGCTCGCTCGCCCATCCGCATGGGGTGCTGATCTCATGGGCGCTGATGATGGAAGGCGCGATCCAGGTCAACGCGGACGGCCGGCGCTTTTCCAACGAGCATGGCGGCTATTCCGAGCAGGCCGTCAACGTGCTGGCCCAGCCCGGCGGCATCGCCTGGAACATCCTCGACGCGCGGCTCCACGCCTTCGCGCAAGGCTTTCCGGACTATCGCGATGCGATGGCGGCCGGCGCGATCCGCGAGGCGGGCGACATCGCCGCCCTTGCGGCTGTCACCGGCCTTGCCGAGAGCGCGCTGCGCGAGACGCTGGAGACGGTCGCGGAGTTTGCGGCGGGCCGCAAGGCCGACCCGTTCGGGCGCGATTTCACCGGCCGTCCGGCACTGCAGGCGCCGTTCTTTGCGGTGAAGGTGACCGGCGCGCTGTTCCACACCCAAGGCGGGCTCGGCATCGACGGGAGCGCAAGGGTGCTGGCCGAGGACGGGACGCCGTTCGCCAACCTCTTCGCCGCCGGAGGGGCCGCCTGCGGCGTATCGGGACCGGACATTTCCGGGTATCTGTCCGGCAATGGGCTGCTGACCGCCATCGCCTTCGGCCGCGTTGCCGGACATTCAGCGGCTAGCCTCAGGAGCTGAAGCGGCCGGGATCGAGCGCGGCGACGACCGCCGGGGCGAGCGCGGGCGTGCGGCCAAGAATGAGGTCCGCCGCCAGCCGCGACAGGGCCGGCGAGGTCTGGATGCCGTAGCCGCCCTGCCCGGCGAGCCAGAGGAAGCCCTCCGCCGGGTCCGAAAAGCCGACGACCGGCGTGCGGTCGGGCGCGAAGGATCTGAGGCCCGCCCAGCTGCGCTCGACGCGCGTCACCGAGACGGTCGTCGCCTTCTCGAACCGGTCGAGCCCTTCGGCCAGAACCATGTCGTCCGGCCAGGCATCCTGCGGCTCCAGCGGATCCTCGTCGGCCGGCGAGACCAAGAGCTTGCCGGCCTCCGGCTTGGCGTACCAGGCCTCCGAGGCGCTGACCACCGCCGGCCAGGATGAAACGTCCATGCCCTCCGGGGCCGGCAGGATCGCCGCCGAGCGCCGGTAGGGCTGGATGCCGAGAGGCGACAGGCCAGCAAGACCGGCGACGGTGTCGGCCCAGGCGCCGGCCGCATTCACCAGCACCGGCGCCTCGTAGGTTTCGCTGCCCGCCTCGACCCGCCAGACGTCGCCCTTGCGGGAAATCGACGAGACGCGCGCGGAGGTGGCGAGCCGGCTGCCGGCATGACGGGCGGCGCGCAGAAAGGCCTGCAACAGCCGGTCGACGTCGATATCGGCCGCGCCCGCCTCATGGGCGGCGGCCACATGGTCCTGCGAGAGGATCGGGAAGAGCCGCCGCGCCTCGGCGACCGGGATCTCCTCCAGCCCGTCGGCGCCATCCAGATAGGCGGCGAAGCGCTCCATCTCGTCCGGCCTGGCGACGACCAGCTCGCCGCGCGGGCTGAGGAACCCGGTCTCGGCAAAGCCGCCGCCGCCGGCCAGAACCTCGACCGAGGCGCCGTTCAGCGCCCGCAAGGTGGCATTGCCGTAGTTGCGGATGAAGATCGCCGCCGAGCGGCCCGTGGCGTGGCGGCCGGGCGCGTCTTCCATCTCCAGCACCACGGTGGAGCGCTCCGCGCCCAGATGCGCGGCAAGGCCGATGCCGGCAATGCCGCCGCCGATGATCAGGCAATCGCAGGTGATGGGCATGGCGCAGCTCCTTGGGCAAGATTCGGCCATGATACTGGCACGCATGAACAATTCCGGGAAAGGGGCGCCGGGAAAGGCTTGCCCTCACGTCGCGTCGGCAGGCACTTCCAGCGCTTGAAGGAAGGCGCGCGCGGCCGGGGAGAGGTGCCGGGCGCGGTGGCGCAGCACGAAGAAGGGGCGCGGCGGCAGGCTGAGCTCCAGCGCCGAAAGCTGGCCCGAGCGCACCGCCCCTTCCGCCACCAGCGAGGACAGGACGGCAGCGCCCGCCCCGGCCTCGACGGCGCTGCGCAGCGCCTCGTTGGAGGGGAGCTCCATCGAGATCCGCAGGTCGGCGGGCGCAAGGCCGAAGCTTTTCGCCAGCCGCTCCAGCATCAGGCCTGTGCCGGAGCCGGCCTCGCGGGCAACGAAGGTCAGCGCCTTCAAGGCATCGGCATTGACGATACCGCGCCGGGCGACGGGATGGTCGCGCGGCAGCACCAGCACCATGCGGTCGTGGCCCACCTCCGCCGGCGACAGGCCCGGATCGGCCACCGGCCCCTCGACCAGGCCGAGATCGGCCTCGCCCTCGCGGGTCCAGGCGGCGACCTGCTCGCTGTTGCCGATGGAAAGCGCGACACCGAGATGGGGATGGACTTCGCGAAACGCCTTCAGCCGGGCCGGCAGCCAGTAGTTTCCGACCGTCTGGCTGGCGGCAAGGCGGACGCTGCCGCGCCTGAGGCCGGCAAGATCGGCCAGCACCTCGCCGGCCGCCTCGGCCCGGGCAAGCACGGCGCGCGCCTCGCCGAGGAACACCCGGCCCGCCTCGGTCAGTCGGATGTTGCGGCCGACCCGGTCGAACAGGCGCACGTCGTGGCGCGCCTCCAGCGCGGCGATGGCTGCGCTGATCGTCGACTGGGTGAGATTGAGCGCCTCGGCCGCGCGGGTGACGTGCTCGCGCTCGGCCGCCGCCACGAAGATCCGCAACTGTTCCAGCGTCATCGCGCCCTGCCCGAAATGGTCACATCCAGACGGTCACCATTAGCAGGGAGATCGCGGCGATGAACAGGGCGGCGATGGCGGCAAGCAGCAAGGGGCGGATGCCGCGGGCGCGGATTTCGCCCAGATCCGTGGACAGACCGAGGCCGGCAAGCGCCATGGTCATCAGGAAGGTGGTCGCCTCGCCCGCACCCGTGCGGGCCGCCTCGGGCAGTTCCAGGCTGCTGGCAACCAGCACCATGGCGAGGAAGCCGAAGACGAACCACGGCACGGGAAGGCGGGCGGCAACGCCCTCGCCCGCTCCGTCCTTCGCCCGGCCGCGCCGGCACCAGGCGGCAAGAAGCAGCACCATCGGCGCCAGCAGCAGGACGCGCGAGAGCTTGGCGACCATCGCTGCCTCGCCGGCTTCCGCCGAGTGTCGGAAGCCGGCGCCCGCCACCTGCGCCACCTCGTGCACCGAGGCACCGACGAAGAGGCCGTAGCCGGCCGCATCCAGCCCGGCGAGCGGCGGCACCAAAGGCATCAAGACCATGGCGAGCGTGCCGAACAGGGTGACGCAGGCGACCGCATAGGCCGTGTCGCCCGCTCCCGCGCCCGTCGCCGAGCGGGTGGCGGCAACGGCCGAGGCGCCGCAGATCGAGGTGCCGGCGGCGATCAGCCGGGCAAGGTCCGGCGCAACGCCGAGCAGCCGGCCGGCCCACAGGGTCAGCGCGAAGGTGGCGACGAGCGCGGTCGCGGTGACGGCCAGTCCGCCGAGCCCGAGCGACAGGAGATCGGCCAGCGTCAGCTGCAGGCCGAGCAGAACGACGGCGGCGCGCAGCAGCGTCACCGCGGACAGGCGCACGCCCGGAACGACGCCCTCCGGCAGCGGCATCGCCGCGCGGATAACCAGCCCGAGCGCCATCGCCAGCGCCATCGGCCCGAGCAGGTCGAGACCGGGGACAAGCCGCAGGCCCTTGCCGGCGAGCGCAAGCAGGACGCACAGCAGGACGCCGGGCAAAACGAGACCGAAATTTGCGACAGATTTTGCAAATTTCGTCTCAATATTCGAGATTCCGGCGAAACTCATGCCTTGCCTCCTGCAATTTCGACGCAGGATGGCAGCGAAGTTTCATTCGCACAAACTGATTGTTTTCGTGATTATGATCGAGAAAATCGATTGATCGGATCAGGTCCGGAGCAAATGACCCCACCGCCCTCGGTTGGCGGTCCTGTCAGGCGGAGTTATCCCCGCATCGCCCGCCGCGTCCGGGCGGACTTGTCCCCGCCGGCCGGGACTTGCGCCAGCCTGTGCAGGCGTCTTCCCGGGCAAGGCGAGGAGGTGGCGAGAGGGAGCGCGGAAGGGACTGCGCGCCCTGACCGCTGCTCTGGCAGCCAATAGGCCCCGGCTCTGCGCTTGCGCGCGGCCGGGGTGACGGACGAGGGGATGCGAGGCCGTGCCTCTTTCTCAGGACGCCCTCCCGGCCGCAGGCGAAGCCGGAGAGCCGGGAACCATTGGCACCTTCGGCAGGAGCAAGGCGGAGCCCCTGCCCTGCCGCGCCGTCACATCACCGGCAGGATGCGCGACGAGGTGGACTGGCCGGTCCTGGCCGAGGCGGTCTCGAAGGCGAGGATCGCGGCGGCAAGATCCTCCAGCGCCGCGCCGACCGACTTGAACAGGGTGATGTCGTCGGCCTGGCGCAGGACCGCATGGGTGCCACGGGTGAGATCGAACAGGTCGGCCTCGATGCCGTCCTCGGCGAGCGCGCCGGAGGTCAGCGCCTGGACGATGTCGCCCGCCTCCTTCGTTGCGCCCTCGCGGGTGTCGACGAAGACCCGGGCCCGCGAGACGGCTTCGTCGTCGCTCTCGCGCATGGTCGGCTTGAACGCGCCAACGAGATCGAGATGGCTGCCCGGCTTCAGCCAGGCGCCCTGGACCAGCGGCGCCTCGGACAAGGTGGCGCAGCTGACGATGTCGGCATCGCGCACGGCCTCCTCCAGGTTGTCCGCCGGCTGGGCGAGAATGTCGAGCTCCCCGGCGATCTCTTCGGCAACCGCTCGCGCCTTTTCCGGATCGCGGCCCCAGACCGCGACCCGCGACAGCGGCCGCACCGAGGCGTGGGCGGCGGCAAGGTTGCGCGACAGGCGGCCGGTGCCGACCACCAGCAGATGGCGGGCGTCCTGGCGCGCCAGATAGTCGGCGGCGAGCGCGGAGGCCGCCGCCGTGCGCCGGGCGGTGAGTTCGCCGCCGTCGATCATCGCCACCATCTCGCCGGTGCGGGCATCGTTGAGCAGGTAGCTGGCCATCACCGCCGGCAGGCCGCGCGCGCCGTTGCCCGGCACCACCGTCGCCAGCTTGGTGCCGAGATAGCGCCCCGGCACCCAGGCCGGCATCAGGAGCAGCGTGCCGTCCGCCTCGCCCGGCACCTGGAAATCATGGTGATGGCGCACCGGGCTTTCGCAGCCGTCGCGGAACATCGTCCGCAGCGCCTCGATCAGCGGCCGCCATTCGAGAGCGGCGCGGGTGGCATCCGGATCGAGATGCAGCATGGGAGCCTCCGTGAGGGACCGGGAAGGATACGGGCGGACGGGAACGTCCGCCGGCTGGGCCAGCATGGTTGCACGCCAAACCCGGCGGCGCCAAGGCAGGATCGCCGCAACGGGGCAGCCCAGAGCGGGAGGTCGACGCGGGAGACCCGTGACGCACGCCGCCGACAAGGCCGGCGCGCCGGGCGAAGCGAAAAAAGCCGCCCCGAAACAGGCCGGGGCGGCACATGTCAGGTCTCGCCGGATGCGGGCCGAATGCGGCCCGGATCAAGGCTTGCTCAGAACGGGATCTCGTCGTCCATGTCCGAGCCGCCGCCGAAGCCGCCGCCAGAACCACCGGACCCGCCGCCGGAGCCGCCCGAGCCGCCGCCATACCCACCGCCCGAACCGCCGCCATAGCCGCCGCCCGAACCGCCACCGTAGCCGCCGCCGGAGCCGCCCTCATAGCCGCCGCCAGAACCGCCGCCTTCGACAGAGCGGCCGCCGCCGCCACCGCCACCGCCGCCCTCGCCGCGACCGTCGAGCATGGTCAGCGTCGAGTTGAAGCCCTGCAGCACGACTTCCGTGGAATAGCGCTCCTGGCCGGACTGGTCCTGCCACTTGCGGGTCTGCAGCTGGCCCTCGATATAGACCTTGGAGCCCTTGCGCAGATAGTTTTCGGCGACCTTGGCCAGGCCTTCGTTGAAGATCACCACGCGGTGCCACTCGGTGCGCTCCTTGCGCTCGCCCGAGCTGCGGTCCCGCCAGGTCTCCGAGGTGGCGATGCGCAAGTTGACCACCGGGCGCCCGTCCTGCATCCGGCGGACCTCCGGATCGGCTCCCAGATTGCCCACCAGGATCACCTTGTTGACGCTTCCCGACATTGTCGTCTCCTTGCCTGCCGGACGTTGCCGGCCTGTCCCTGAGCCGGCCGCTGTCCGGCCAGGCTCGTCGATGTGAGGCGGCCCGCCGACAGCAGCGGCGGGATCCCTTCATTGCATGCGGCACGCCCGCGCGCGCCGCATGGAGCGAACGGGAGGCCGGTGTTCATCCCGTGGACCTTAGCCCCGGGCAGGAGCCCGGCGAAAGGCCCGCGACCCGCGAACTGCGGTCCCGGCCCGCTTTTTGCGCGCACGCAGCCCGCTTTTCCACACGCTTTGTCGCAAAGGCGCCAGACGCGGGACCAAGACGCGGGCACATGACGCGGGCACATGACGCAGGCGCGTGGAGCAGGACGCCCCTTGCCCGACCCGCCCGCCCGCACCACATGCGGTCAATCTTGCGCGACAGTATATGTTCCTGATATGTTCACGCAATCGGATTCGGGATCGCCTGCGTAGAGATCTTTCGGAAAACGACCTGCCCCACCGGCGCCGGATGCGGAGCCGTTCGGACCCTTGGGAATCGCCCTGGCGGAATCGACGGATGCCGGTGCATGTCGTAGAAGGGCGGTGCTGTCGCCCGCTCCGCACGGCACTCCCGGCCGTGCCGGCCACGCTTCACCCCCGGACCGCCGGGGCGCTTGTCATTCCCGGCCTGGGCCGGGCCGTTTCACTTAAGCTGCCGCCGGCCCGCGCCCTCCCGCGCGGGGGCTGGCAGCCCTTCCAGACGCCGCAAGGCCGTCATCCAGGAACCGCACGCATGTCCAAGCCGCGTTCGACCTCCACGCCGCCCGCTTCCGCCGCCGACCGGCGCGTGATCAGCGTTCGCGGCGCGCGCGAGCACAATCTCAAGAATATCGACATCGACCTGCCGCGCGACGCGCTGATCGTGATGACCGGCCTGTCCGGCTCCGGCAAGTCGTCGCTCGCCTTCGACACGATCTATGCCGAGGGCCAGCGCCGCTATGTCGAGAGCCTGTCGGCCTATGCCCGGCAGTTCCTGGAGATGATGCAGAAGCCGGACGTCGACCAGATCGACGGCCTGTCGCCGGCCATCTCGATCGAGCAGAAGACGACCTCGCGCAACCCGCGCTCGACCGTCGGCACGGTGACGGAAATCTACGACTACCTGCGCCTCTTGTTCGCGCGCATCGGCGTGCCCTACTCGCCGGCGACCGGCCTGCCGATCGAAAGCCAGACGGTCAGCCAGATGGTCGACCGGGTGCTGGCGCTGGAGGAAGGCACCCGGCTCTACCTGCTGGCCCCGATCGTGCGCGGGCGCAAGGGCGAGTACCGCAAGGAACTCGCCGAGTTGATGAAGAAGGGCTTCCAGCGCGTCAAGATCGACGGCACGTTCCACGAGATCGCCGAGGCGCCCGCCCTCGACAAGAAGCTGAAGCACGACATCGACGTGGTCGTCGACCGCATCGTCGTGCGTCCGGACATGGGCGGCCGGCTGGCGGATTCGCTGGAGACGGCACTGTCGCTGGCCGACGGCATCGCCATCGCCGAATTCGCCGACAAGGCGCTGCCGGCCCCCGCCGACGGCGCCGTGCTGCAGAACCGCAACGAGACCCATGAGCGCATGGTGTTCTCGGAAAAGTTCGCCTGCCCGGTCTCCGGCTTCACGATCTCCGAGATCGAGCCGCGGCTGTTCTCCTTCAACAACCCGTTCGGCGCCTGCCCGACCTGCGACGGGCTCGGCACCACGCTCGCCTTCGAGCCGGAGCTGGTGGTGCCCGACCACACGCTCACCCTGCGCGAAGGCGCGGTGCTGCCCTGGGCCAAGACCGGCTCGACCTCGCCCTATTACGCCCAGACGCTGGACGCCATCTGCCGCCATTTCGGCGCCTCGATGGCCACCCCCTGGGCCGATCTGCCGGAGGCGGTGCGCGAGACGATCCTCAACGGCTCTGGCAAGGAAAAGATCGAGTTCGTCTATGACGACGGCGTGCGCAGCTACCGCACCGCCAAGACCTTCGAGGGTGTCGTCGGCAATATCGAGCGGCGCTGGCGCGAGACCGACAGCGACTGGGTGCGCGAGGAGCTGTCGCGCTACCAGTCCGACCGCCCCTGCCCGGCCTGCAACGGCTACCGGCTGAAGCCCGAGGCGCTGTCGGTGAAGATCGCCACCCGCCATATCGGCGAGATCTCGCAGCTCTCCATCCGCGATGCCGCCGCCTGGTTCGCGGAGTTGCCCGAAAAGCTGACCGACAAGCAGTCGGAGATCGCCCTGCGCATCCTCAAGGAGATCCGCGAGCGGCTGAAATTCCTCAACGATGTCGGCCTCGACTATCTGGCGCTGTCGCGCAATTCCGGCACCCTGTCGGGCGGCGAGAGCCAGCGCATCCGGCTCGCCTCGCAGATCGGCTCGGGGCTGACCGGCGTGCTCTACGTGCTCGACGAGCCGTCCATCGGCCTGCACCAGCGCGACAACGCGCGCCTGCTCGACACGCTGAAGCACCTGCGCGACCTCGGCAACACGGTGATCGTGGTCGAGCACGACGAGGATGCCGTTCTCACCGCCGACCATGTGGTGGATATCGGCCCGGGCGCCGGCATCCATGGCGGCGAGGTGGTGGCCGAGGGCACACCGGCGGAGATCCTGGCCAACCCGAAGTCGCTGACCGGCCAGTACCTGTCCGGCGCCATGGCGATCCCGATGCCGGCCGAGCGGCGCAAGCCGAAGAAGCACCGCCGCATCCATGTGGCGGGGGCGCGCGGCAACAACCTGAAGAACGTCTCGGCGGACATTCCGCTCGGTACCTTCACCTGCATCACCGGCGTCTCCGGCGGCGGCAAGTCGACCTTCCTGATCGACACGCTGTACAAGGCGGCGGCGCGGCGGCTGAACGGCGCGCGCGAGACCCCGGCCCCGCACGACCATATCGACGGGCTGGAGCAGCTCGACAAGGTGATCGACATCGACCAGTCGCCGATCGGCCGCACGCCGCGCTCGAACCCGGCGACCTATACCGGCGCCTTCACGCCGATCCGCGAATGGTTCGCCGGCCTCCCCGAGGCCAAGACGCGCGGCTACCAGCCGGGGCGCTTTTCCTTCAACGTCAAGGGCGGACGCTGCGAGGCCTGCCAGGGCGACGGCGTCATCAAGATCGAGATGCACTTCCTGCCCGACGTCTACGTCACCTGCGACGTCTGCAAGGGCAAGCGCTACAACCGCGAGACGCTGGAGGTGGAGTTCAAGGGCAAGTCCATCGCCGACGTGCTCGACATGACGGTGGAGGAAGGCGCGCGCTTCTTCGCCGCCGTGCCGGCGGTGCGCGACAAGCTGGAGACGCTGGCCCGCGTCGGCCTCGGCTATATCAAGGTCGGCCAGCAGGCGACGACCCTGTCCGGCGGCGAGGCGCAGCGCGTCAAGCTGGCCAAGGAACTGTCGAAGCGAGCCACCGGCCGCACGCTCTACATCCTCGACGAGCCGACGACCGGCCTGCATTTCCACGACGTCGCCAAGCTGCTGGAAGTGCTGCACGAACTGGTCGAGCAGGGCAACACGGTGCTGGTCATCGAGCACAATCTGGAGGTCATCAAGACGGCCGACTGGGTGATCGACCTCGGCCCGGAAGGCGGCGATGGCGGCGGCACCATCGTCGCGGCCGGCACGCCGGAGGACATCGTCGAGGCGCAGGCGAGCCATACCGGCCGCTTCCTGCGCGAGGTGCTGGAGCGCCGCCCGGCCCGCGGCATGAACGCGGCGGAGTAGACGCTTGGCCCCTGGCGGGCGAGGACGGCGGACGTGCGGGTAGCAGAGAAGCCGGTTACCTGTGCACGCCGCCACAGCCGCCGCACGACCACCTGACCGACCGCGTCGACGCCGTGAAGCGGAAAGATGTTCTTGGCCAGAGCCAGACCAATTTGCTAATGTTCATGGTGGACGGCCCTCTTGTTGGTGGCGTTCTTGCAACGACCCCGTTTTGGCACATTCGATGCCGTGGAGAAGGGCCGTCCACCCCATCATTCCGACCGCAGGCGTAGCCGCGAACCGGGGAGGCACGGCGCTGCGACCCTTGCCGAGCCCAGCCACCGACGCCCTCGGCTCGCCGGTCCCGGCTCGGCGCTTGCGCGCCGTCCGGGAAGACGCGGGGAAAGGACTGCGCGCGGGATGGCGGGCGAAACGGGGATACTGTCCGGCCGCAGGCGCTGCTCACCCTTTCGTCGGCTGCGCCGACATCTCCCCCTCATCTCTTCTTGTTGGGGGATGGCGATAGGGAGCGTGGAAAGGCCTGCGCGCCTAACCGCCGCTCTGGCAACCAATAGGCCCCGGCGCGCGCTTACGCTTGGCCGGGGTGACGGCCGAGAGGATGCGAGGCCGTGCGCCACCCACGGGGCGTCATCCCGGCCCTGCCTCACCCTCGGACGTCATCCCGGCCGCAGGCGAAGCCGGAGAGCCGGGATCCATTGGCAACCTCGGCAGGTGTGAGGCGGAAAGGCTTCTCGTCGCATCCATCAGGCATGGTGATGAAGGCGCCTCAACCGACTTTTTTATTTATAACCGTCGCTTTTCAGCTTCTTCATCCACTTTTCGAAATTCGCAGCGCCCCCGGCTCCAAGTCGCTTCTGAGGTCCCGACTTGAAGAAGGACACACGCTCGGCGATGAAGCAGCCCGCATTCGAGCAATTCAAGGTATAGGATTTTCCATCCTTCTTCAGGACAGCGTTGCCTGCCATGGCAGAGGCGGGAAGCACCAAGAGAAAGAGCACAAAAAACAACCGTCTCATCGAATTCTCCAGTATCTCAAGATTGAAAACACCTCGATCAAACGACGCCTCCTTGTGCGTGTCAAGAAAATCGGGGCCTACTTTCTTCCCTCCGTGACACGCAGCCGGCCCGCCTGCAGGAACACCGCCCGGTCGAAGAGCGAAAGGTCGAGCGGGTTGGGCAGGCGCAGGTCGGCAAGATCCGGCAAGGGTTTCAGCGCCGGATCAAAGGTGCGGTCGACCTGCGAGACGAAGACGAGCACCGCGCCGGAGCGCCGGGCGAAGGCCGAGAGCTGCGCGACCTGGGTGCCGAGGTCCGGCGTGTCGCGCCGCTGGTCGAGGATCTGCAGATAGTCGACGACGGCAAGCGTGCCGGGCGCGCAGCCCTGCAGCTGCTCCATGATGCGGGCCGCGCAGATCCCGTCGGAACAGTCGAGCGCGAGGAGATCCTTGAGCTGCCCCCGCGCGCCGAGCCGTTCGAGCCGCGCCTCGACCTCGCGCTCCGCATATTCCAGGGTGAAGACGGCGGCGCGGTTGCCGGCCTTCATCGCCGCAAGGCCGAGCTCCAGCGCCAGCAGCGTCTTGCCCTGGCCGGGACGGGCGGCGACGAGGATCATCTCGCCGGGGCGAAGGCGGGGATAGATCAGCGCGGCGGGCGAGCGCTCGGCGGCACGCTGCGCCAGAAGGCTCCAGCGGGCATGGCCCTCGCGGGCGGCGATGCGGTCGAGCGCGGCGGCAAGGGGAATGCCCGCCTCGCGGGAGAGCAGGCGGGCCTCGCGCTTGAGGCGGTAAAGGGGTGCGGAAAGCTGCATGCCGGAGACCTCCGTCTGCGGGCGATGAGCGCAATCCCTCCTCATGCGGCGCCCGAACGGGTGGTCCGGTGATGCGAAAGGCCCGGCATGGCACATGCTTTCCCGAAGCGGAGGGGGGAGGCGCGGGCAGCACCCGACTCGCATTTTAGCCGATGTTGCGCCGCGCTGGGAAGCGCCGCGGCGGCCGGCAGGTGTGAAACCCCGGCGCATGGGAGGGGACAAGGCGGGCACGACACCCGCTGTTCACCCAGTTCGACGCGGTGCACGGCAAATTGCGAGAACCCCTTTGCCGCGAGGGCACGCATCGCCTAAGTATGGGGAACGAGACCGGGCCCGGCGGGGCCCGATTCCGTCTTCATGAAGGAGCTGATCTTGCACATGACCATCAAGCCGAACGATGTGCCGAGCCGCCTCGACGACGAGGACGACGACGAGAAGACCAAGACGCCGCCTTCGATCCAGGTCGACAAGCATCTGTTCGACGCCCGCACGGTGCTGATCACCGGCCCGATCAACCAGGAACTGGCGCGCGACGTCTGCGCCCGGCTGCTGGCGATGGCGCAGGTCTCCAACGACCCGATCACCGTGATCGTGTCCTCGCCCGGCGGCCACGTCGAGTCGGGCGACATGATCCACGACACCATCAAGTTCATCGGCCCGGAAGTGCGCATCCTCGGCATGGGCTGGGTGGCGAGCGCCGGCGCGCTGATCTACATCTCGGTGCCCAAGGAGCGCCGTTACTGCACGCCGAACACCCGCTTCCTGCTGCACCAGCCGTCCGGTGGCGCCGGCGGCCAGGCCTCCGACATCGAGATCCAGGCACGCGAGATCCTCAAGATGCGCGACCGCCTGAACAAGCTGTTCGCGGCGGCCACCGGCCAGCCGATGGAGCGGATCGAGAAGGACACGGACCGCGACTACTGGATGGGCCCGGACGAGGCCATGAACTACGGCCTGGTCGGCAAGGTCGCGGCCTCGGTCAGCGACCTCGACTGATCCCGGCCGGCGCCCTCTTTCAAGAGAGGCAGCGCCGGTCCGACATTCCGGCCCGGCCGGCGCCTGCCCCTTCTGCGCAAGCAAGAAGGTGCGGACGTCCGCCGGGCCGTTTTCGTTTGCGGGGTCCCCCTCCCCGCCTTTCGCGACATCCGGACAGGACCGAACAGGAGCAGTGCCATGAACCACCATCTCACCCTCGGCGGCATCGACATTCCCGTGCTGGGGCTCGGGACCTGGCCGCTGAAGGACGAGCCGTGCCGCGACATCGTGCGCGCCGCGCTGGAAAGCGGCTGGGACCATGTGGACACGGCGGCGATGTATGCCAACGAGAAGGCGGTGGGCGCGGGCCTGCGCGCCTCGGGCCGCGCCCGCGACAGCTATCACGTGACGACCAAGGTCTGGCACGACAGCCTCGACCCGGAAAAGCTGATCCGCTCCTGCGAGGACAGCCTCGACCGGCTGGGGCTCGACCATGTCGACCTGTTCCTGATCCACTGGCCCAACCCGCGCGTGCCGCTGAACGAGCAGATCGAGGCGCTGCTGGAGCTGCGCCAGCGCGGCTGGACGCGCGCCATCGGCGTTTCCAACTTCACCGCCGCGATGGTGCGCGAGGCGCAGGACCTCGCCAAGGGGCAGTTGGTCGCCAACCAGGTCGAGTATCATCCGTTCCTGTCGCAGAAGCGGGTGCGCGCGGCGCTGGAGGCCGCCGGCATGGCGCTGATCGCCTATTCGCCCATCGCCAAGGGCCGCGTCATGGGCAACGAGACGATCGGCGACATCGCCAAGCGCTACGGCAAGAGCGAGGTGCAGGTGACGCTGCGCTGGCTGCTGCAGCAGGAGAACACCATCGCCATCCCCAAGACCGGCACGCCGGCGCGGCTCGCCGAAAACGCCGCCGTCTTCGACTTCGAACTGGACGAGGCCGAGATGGCAGCGATCTCCGCGCTCGGCAGCGCGGAGGGGCGCGGCATCGACCCGGACTGGGCGCCCGACTGGGACGGGGAATAAGCCTCGCCGCCCTCGGCGGACGGCCCCGACAAGCATCGGCCTGCCATCGCTTTGCCGCGATGGCAGGCGAAAGTGAGCGTGGGAGCGCCCCGGCGGCACGCAAAGGCCGGGCGCGACAACAGGGGGGACCCGGCATGCGCATCGACCGTTTGACGAAAGCAGGAACCGGCCTGGCCGCGGCAGCCCTTTCCGCGCTCGTGCTGATGACGCTCGCCCCGCAGCCGGCGGCGGCCCAGCGCCCGGACCTCAGGCGCATGACCTGCAACCAGGCGCAGGATCTTGTCGCCCGCCGCGGCGCGGTGGTGATGACCACCGGCCAGTACACCTACGAGCGCTTCGTCGCCGGCCCGCGCTGGTGCGACTACTGGGAAACCGTGCGCCCGGCGCAGGTGCGCACCCGCGACACCGGCCGCTGCATCGTCGGCTATATCTGCGAGACGCCGCTGTTCTCGCCTTGGGAGCGGCGCGGCGGCTGGCGCTGATCACAGGCTGGCCACATAGTCCTCGAACCGCCGCCCGCGCTCGCTCGGTGCCCGCTCGCCCGTCTCCTCCACGGACATGATGCGGTCGAGGCGGAAATTGCGGAAGTCGCCGCGCTCCTCGCACCAGCCGGTCAGCAGCCAGACCTCGTCGAACACCGTGAGACCGAGCGGGCGCACGCGCCTGCGGCTCTCCCGCCCGGCCAGGTCCCTGTAGGCGAGCAGCACGATCCGCTGCCGGCGGATGGCGCGGCGCAGCCCCGGCAGCCAATGGCGGGCAGCCTCCACCTGCGGGTGCTCGCGCGTGACGGCACGCAGCGGCAGGCGAAGGGTCGCCTCTCCGCCCGCCTCGCCCGCGGCCGCACCGATCTTGCCCGCGACGCGCAGCGCCGCCTCGCCCAGGGGCGCATCGCCCCGTGCGCCGACCAGCCGCATGCCGAGCGCGATCGCCTCCAGCTCCTCCTCGTCGAAGCTGAGCGGCGGCAGAAAGTAGCCGCGCTCCATCTGGTAGCCGAGGCCCGCCTCGCCGCGCACCGGCGCGCCCATCGCCTGCAGAGTGGCCATGTCGCGGTAGATCGTGCGCGGCGACACCTCGAGCGCGCGGGCAAGCGCCTCGGCAGACACCGGACCGCCGGCGCTGCGCAGCCGGTCGAGCAGGGAGAACAGACGAAACACCTTCATGACGCCATCCCTAGGTCGTGGACTCATAATTGTGCCGGAAACGGCGTCCGTTCGGGCAATGATATGCCAGGAGGAGCGCGATGGCCGGGGCAGGCCCCCCGGCCGAGCGATCCGACGCCGCAGATCGAAGCTCGAACGGCGCCCTTCGGGTATGCCCGAACCCGCCGGCAACAGCGTCGCAAGCCCTTGAAAACCTAATGGTTTCCTGCGGCCTTGCTCCTTGTATCCGATCGGGTTCGGGCATACCGTTTCTCGACAGAATTATGAGTCCACGACCTAGCGCGCGCCCCTGACAGAAGGTGTCAGGAGCCTTGGCGTATCTCCCGCTGCGCATCACGCAGACCAGGAGCATCGCATGCAAGACCATTGCCTCGAAGTCGTCGCCTACCGGGTGGCGGATCCGGATCGCGCCGACCATGAACGCAGGCTCGCACTCGACAAGATCCGCTCGTTCCCCGGCTTCCTCGCCTGGACGCAGCTGACGGGAACCGGCGAGGCGGCCCAGCGCGTCGATCTCGTCGCCTGGAAGAGCGAAGAGGCGGCGCTCTCGGCCGCACGCGAGGTCGGAGAAGGAGCAGACTTCGCCGGCTTCCGCGCCACGATCGGCAGCGTTGCCAGCATGGGCCATTATGCAGCAAACCGGCCGGCGCCGGTCGGTCGCCTTGCCGGGGACGGGATGGAGATCGGCCGCTTCCGACTGAAAGCCGGCGTTGCGGAAGCCGACATGCGCGCGGCCCATGCACGAATGGTGGAGCAGCACCTCTCCCGCCAGCCGGGCTGGCTGGGCCAGCGGCTGGCGCGGCTCGAAAGCGGCACCTTCCTCGATATCGCCATTGCCGACAGCCGGACACGGGCCATTGCCATCTGCGAGAGCTGGCAGGGCAACGCGGATTGCGAGGCCTTCCTCGCCCTGATCGAGCCGGAAAGCATGGAATTCGGCGAACTGGTGTGATCCGCAAGAGTGCCGAGGCACCGCATGGCGGCGCATTCCCCGCAGGAATGCGCCGTTTTCGCATGTGTGAAACCTCCCGATTTGACGTAAGCCCCCTGGGCGTTAAGCTTGTTGCCGCAGGGTCCCGTCCCGGTCGACCTGCCTGCCGGGAATGCAGATGGAGGTGTTTGCTGGCGCATTTTCGGACTTGGAAGGCGCCGTTCCGGTTTGCGAACATGGGGCCTGCCGGCGGAGCGCCAGACCGCTTCGCCTTCAAGAACAAGACGACATTGCGGACGAGGGGTTAGAGACACGCATGGGGGAGAGCACCATTTTCAACGAGATGCTGACCGCCGACGGCAGGCCCCGCGCGCCCTACAGGCGGCTCGCCGAATGGTTCGACACCCTGTCACCGGCGGAGATGCGCAAGAAATCGCGCGAGGCAGAGACGATCTTCCGCCGCCTCGGCATCACCTTCGCCGTCTACGGCACATCCGCGGCCACCGAACGGCTGATCCCCTTCGACATCGTCCCGCGCGTGCTCTCGGCGTCCGAGTGGCGGCGCCTGTCGGCCGGCATCGACCAGCGGGTGCGGGCGCTCAACGCCTTCCTCTATGACATCTACCACCGCCAGGAGATCGTGCGGGCGGGCCGCGTGCCGGCCGAGCTGATCCTGCAGAACGAGGCGTTCCTGCCGGAGATGATCGGCTTCACCCCGGCGCGCCGGGTCTATGCCCATATTATAGGCACCGACCTCGTGCGCGTCGGCGAGGACGACTTCTACGTGCTGGAGGACAACACCCGCACCCCGTCCGGCGTCTCCTACATGCTGGAGAACCGCGAGACGATGATGCGGATGTTCCCGGAGCTGTTCCAGCAGAACCGGGTGGCGCCGATCGAGCACTATCCGGACATGCTGCGCGAGACGCTGGAAAGCGTCGCGCCGGAGAATTGCGACGGCGACCCGACGGTCTGCATCCTGACGCCGGGCATCTACAACTCCGCCTATTTCGAGCATGCCTTCCTCGCCGACACGATGGGCGTGGAGCTGTGCGAGGCGCGCGATCTCTATGTGGAGGACGGCAAGGTGTGGATGCGCACCACCCAGTCGCCGCAGCGGGTGGACGTGATCTACCGGCGCATCGACGATGCCTTCCTCGATCCGCTGACCTTCCGTCCCGACAGCATGCTCGGCGTGCCGGGCCTGTTCGACGCCTACCGGGCGGGCAACGTGACGATCTGCAACGCGCCGGGCACGGGCATTGCGGACGACAAGGCGATCTATGCCTATGTGCCGGACATCATCGAGTTCTATACCGGCCAGAAGCCGATCCTGAAGAACGTGCCGACCTGGAACTGCGCCAAGCCGGACGACCTTGCCTATGTGCTCGACCGCCTGCCGGAGCTGGTGGTCAAGGAGGTGCACGGCTCGGGCGGCTACGGCATGCTGATCGGCCCGACCGCCTCCAAGCGCGAGATCGCCGAGTTCGCCAAGCGGCTGAAGGCCAATCCCGCCAACTACATCGCCCAGCCGACCCTGGCGCTGTCGGCCTGCCCGACCCATGTGCAGTCGGGGCTGGCGCCCCGCCATGTCGACTTGAGGCCCTATGTGCTGGTCGGAGACAAGGTGCGCATCACGCCCGGCGGCCTGACCCGCGTGGCGCTGAAGAAGGGCTCCCTGGTGGTGAATTCCAGCCAGGGCGGCGGCACCAAGGACACCTGGGTTCTGGAGGACTGACGAAACATGCTCGGCCGTACCGCCGCATCCCTGTTCTGGACCTCGCGCTACAACGAGCGGGCGGAGAACATGGCCCGCCTGCTGGAGGTGGGATATCGCATTGCCATGATGCCGCGTCTGGGCCAGGACGCTGCCGACGACTGGCGCTCGACCTTGGTCAGCGCCGGCTGCGACCAGGGCTTCTTCAAGAAGCATGACGAGCTGACCAAGCGCGCCATCGTCGCCCACATGCTGTTCGACCCGGACAACCCCTCCTCCGTGCGCTCCTGCATCGAGGCGGCCCGCAACAACGCCCGCTCGGTGCGCACCGCCATCACCGGCGAGATGTGGGAAAGCCTGAACACGACCTATATCGACTTCATGGAAGTGCGCCCGCAGCACATGACCGACGACAAGCTGCCGGGCTTCCTGACATGGATCAAGCAGCGCTCCATGCTGTTCCGCGGCGCCATGCTCGGCACCTTGATGCGCGACGAGGGCTACCACTTCTCGCAGTTCGGCTGCTTCATCGAGCGGGCCGACAACACTTCGCGCATCCTCGACGTGAAATACTGGATCCTGCTGCCGGACAACGAGGTGGTCGGCGGCGACCTCGACCGCTACCAGTGGTCGACGATCCTGCGCTCGGTCTCGGCCCATCGCAGCTACCGCCACGCCTATCGCGACGCGCAGATCCGCCCGTTCAACATCGCCGAGTTCCTGATCCTGCGGAAGGAGATGCCGCGCTCGCTGGCCTATTGCTACGACTGGATCTCCGAAAGCATGGACGCGCTGACCGCCCGCTACGGCGAGCAGCCGATGAGCTACGACATGGCCCGGCGCACCTACCAGCTGCTGGACGGGACGACGATGCAGCAGGTGTTCCAGAGCGGCCTGCACGAATTCCTGGGAGACATGATCGCCAGAAACAACGGGCTGGGCGCGCAGCTCGCCGCGGACTATCACTTCGCCTGACACGAAACGCGGAACAGAACGATCGAAGGCCGGCGGCAACACACGCAAAGCCGGCCGCAGACGAGGAAGCCGGAGAGCCATGCGCCTCAGCGTCAGACACGTGACCCGCTACCGGTACGACCATCCGCTGGCCCACATGGTCCAGCAGCTGCGCCTGACGCCGCCGAACCTGGTGGGACAGAAGGTGGTCGCCTGGACCATCGACGTGCCGGGCTACGACCGGGCCGCGCACTACATCGACGCCTTCGGCAATCCGGTCGCCATCGTCAGCCACCGCGAGGCGATGAGCGAGCTGACCATCACTGTCGAGGGCGTGGTCGAGACGCAGGACCAGGCGGGCGTCATCGGCTTCCCCCCGAGCCCGACGCCCGACAACGTGTTCCTCCGCTACACCCCGCTGACCAAGGCCAACCCGGCGATCCGCCGGCTCGGCGCACTGGCCGAGCGCAGCGAGGCGGACGCGATCTCCGGTTTCCACGACCTGATGCAGGCGATCCGCGACAAGGTCGCCTACCGCACCGGCGTCACCGAGGTGCATACCGCGGCCGTCGATGCGCTGAATGCCGGCGAAGGCGTGTGCCAGGACCATGCGCATATCTTCATCGCCGCGGCCCGTTCCATCGGCGTGCCGGCGCGCTATATATCAGGCTACATGCTGCTGGACGACGGACAGGGATCGGAGGCGCATCACGCCTGGGCCGAGGTCCTGCTGCCGCAGCTCGGCTGGGTCGGCTTCGACATCTCGAACGGCATGTGCCCGACCGACCGCTACATCCGCCTCACCTGCGGCCTCGACTCGCGCTCCGCCGCGCCGATCCGCGGGATCCGCACGGGCGGGTCCGGCGAGAACATGGATGTGGAGGTGGCGGTTTCACAGGAATCGCAGCAAGCTCAGCAATAGGACCGTTGCCGGCAGGGCAGCGAACCTGTCAAATCTGCCGGAGCCGGCGCGACGCGCGAATCGTCGCCGCGCGCTGTCCGGCCGGGCGTCCGCCCTCCCCGTTTTCGGAGACTGTCTGCTCATGACCTATTGTGTCGGTCTGAAGCTCGATCGCGGCATCGTGATGGCCGCTGACACGCGCACCAATGCCGGGCTCGACAATGTCGCCACCTTCAAGAAGCTGCATGTGTGGGAAAAGCCCGGCGACCGGGTGATCTGCATGATGGCGGCCGGGAACCTGGCCGTCACCCAGTCGGTGGTGAGCCTTTTGAGCGAGCGGCTGAAGAGCGAGGAGCCGGGCCGGCCGACGCTGCATTCGGTCGACACCATGTTCCAGGCCGCGCGGCTGGTGGGCAGCGCGGTGCGCGACGTGCGCGCCATCGACGGCGAGGCGCTGGCCGCCAATTCCGAGAGCTTCAGCGTCACCTTCCTGCTCGGCGGCCAGATCAAGGGCGAGGCGCCGCGCCTCTTCCAGATCTATTCGGCCGGCAACTTCATCGAGGCCTCGGCCGACACGCCCTTCCTGCAGATCGGCGAGCACAAATACGGCAAGCCGATCCTCGACCGGGTGACGCAGGCGGACATGCGCCTCGGCCAGGCGGCGAAGCTGGTGCTGCTGTCGTTCAACTCGACCCTGCGCTCCAACCTGTCGGTCGGCATGCCCATCGACATGCTGCTCTACAACACCGACAGTTTTTCCGCCCACCGCCAGACCCGCATCCGCGAGAACGACCCCTATTTCGCGGACCTGTCGCGCATGTGGTCGGAAAAGCTGCGCGACGCGGTCGCCGAGATCCCCGACTTCGAGATCTGACGCCCTCACCCCTCGAGGATGCGCCCGTCCTCCATCCGCACGATGCGGTCGGCAAGGTCGAGGATGCGGTTGTCGTGGGTGACCATCAGCGTGGTGGTGCCGCGTTCGCGGCCGAGCCGGCGCAGCATCTCGACAACGGCAAGGCCGCTGTCGCGGTCGAGCGCGGCGGTCGGCTCGTCGGCCAGCACCACCGGCGGGTTGCCGACCAGCGCCCTCGCGACGGCGACACGCTGCTTCTGCCCGCCGGAGAGATTGCCCGGCAGGTAGTCCACCCGCTCCGACAGGCCGACGAGGCCGAGCACATGGCGCGCCGCCGCTCTCCCGTCGCCGGTGACGCGGTCGCCATGGACGGCGAGACCCATATGGACGTTCTGCAGGGCGGTGAGGCTTTCGTGCAGATTGTGCGCCTGGAAGATGAAGCCGAGCTGCCGCCGGCACGCAACGAGCTCCGCCTCGCTGGCGCCCTTGAGCTCGCGGCCGAGCAGAACCACCGAACCTGCCTCGACCTGGCGCAGGCAGCCGATCAGGGTGAGCAGCGTCGTCTTGCCGGAGCCCGACGCCCCCATCAGCACCACCAGCTCGCCGCGCCGGATCTCCAGATCGATATCGAACAGCACCTGCTTGCGCGCCTCGCCGCTGCCGAACCAGTGATCGAGACCGCGCACGGCAATGGCCGGAGAGGGGGGCGCCAACGCGTCGCCCATGATCAGAACAGCTCCGCCGGATTGGCCCGCGCCAGCCGCCGCGTGGCGATGGCGCCCGACAGCGCGCACATGGCGAGCGTGCCGAGGAAGACGAGGACCGGCCGCCCGGCGGGCATGAAGATCGGCAGGCCGGTGCCGGCGGCGACCGCCGCATAAAGGCCGAGCGCCACGAGCACGCCGGGCACGAAGCCGAACAGGGCGAGGATGAAGGCCTCCTCGAAGACGATGCCGAGGAAGAAGCGCTGCGGATAGCCCATCGCCTTGAAGGTCGCGTATTCGCGGATGTGGTCGGCAACGTCGGTGGACAGCACCTGATAGACGATGATGACGCCGACGAGGACGCCGATGACGACGCCGAAGCCGAAGACGACGCCGACCGGCTTCTGCGTCGTCTGGAAGCGCTGATCGCGGGCCGCAGCCTCGTCCAGCGTCCACACCGCAGTGTCGGAGGCCGGCAGCGCCGCGCGCAGATCCGCAAGCACGGCTGCCGGGTCGGCACCCGGTGCAAGGCGCACCAGCACATAATTGGGCGCGCCGGGCAGGCGGGCGGGGAACAGGCGCAGGAAGGTCTGATCGGAGACGACGAGATAGCCGTCGGCGGAAAAGCCGCCGCCGATCTCGAACGTGCCCGTCACCGTGATCTCCCGCCCCCGCGTCTCGAAGCGATAGGGTTCGCCGGCCTCCACGGCGGCGAACAGGTCGCCCGGCACATTGCGGGTCAGGCTGTCCATCAAGGCGGTGTCGGGCAGCATCAGGTTCTCGGCCTGTCGGGCGAGAAGAGGATCACTAAAGGGCGCGCCGGTCGGGTCGACGCCGAACAGGTCCATGGTGCGGATGGTGCCGTCCGGCTGCTTCCAGTCGATGCGGCCGTAGTAGAAGCCGGTGGCGGAGGCGACGCCCTCCACGGCAAGCGCCTGGTAGAGCCGGTTGCGCGGCAGCGGGCTGCCGTCGAACAGGGTGTTGGCATCGGAGGCGGAGACGAGGATGTCGCCGTTCAGCACCGTGTAGGGAAGGCGGATGCTCTCCACCAGCGCGCCGAGAAAGCCGAGCTGCATGAAGATCAGCACATTGGCGAAGGCAACGCCGGAGAGCGCAGCGGCCAGACGCCCCTTGTTGTGCACGAGCTGCAGCCAGCCGATGGGCAGCCGGCCGAGCAGCCCGGTGAGCATGGGAGTGAGCAGGGGGGTGAGCAGGGGAGTGAGCGGGCCCGTCACGTCCCCTCTCCCGTTATGATGCGGGCGGTGACCTGCAGATTGGTGAAGCGGCGCACGCGGGCGATGTCTGCCGGATCGATGGCGACATGGACCTTGATCACGCGCGCGTCGGTGCGCGCGGCCGGATCGGCGCCGGTCGCGGTCTGGCGGCCGACATCCCAGCCGATCCGCTCTACCGTGCCCGCAATGGCCCCCTCGAAGGCCTCGCCGGTGATCTCGACCGTATCGCCAGTCTCGATAGCGCCGATGCGCGACTGGTAGACCTCGACCTCCGCCATCATCTTGTCGATGTCGCCCATGTCGAGAATGCCGCGCTCGCCCGGCCGCTCGCCGGGCCGCACATGGATGTCGAGCACGACGCCGCCGGCCGGCGCCAAGACCTGCGAGCGGGCAAGATCGGCCTGCGCCAGGGCAAGGGCTGCCCGCGCGGCATCGAGATTGCGCAGGGCAACGGCGATATCCGGCGGGGCATCCGGCGTGTCGGCAGTGTAGCGGCCAAGGGTCGCCCGCGCGCTCTCCACCTCGCGTTCCGCCGCCTCGGACCGGGCGAGCGCATCGTCATGGGTGGCGCGGGTGACATGGCCGCGGGCGAGCAGCTCCTGCGAGCGCTCCAGCTCGCGACGGGCCGTGGCGGCGGCAACCTTCGAGCGTTCGAGTGCTGCGCGCGATTCCGCCCGGCTGGCCTCGACAAAGACCCGCTGGCGGGCAAGCTCCGCCTCGCGCAGGTGCACGGCGGCCTCAGCCGAGGCGAGCGCGGCCAGAAGCTGCGGGCGGTTGTCGAGCTCGGCCAGCGGCTGGCCCGCCTCGACGCGCTCGCCCTCCGCAACCAGCAGCCGCGCGATGCGGGCATCGCCCGCCCCGAAGGGCGGCGCGACGGTGACGACGAACCCGTCCGGCAGCAACCGGCCGAGGCCGAAGACGGCGGTCGTTTCCTGCCCAGTTGCCGCAGGCGGCGGGCCGCCCGCAGCTCCCTCGTCGCCGGCCTGCCAGGGGAGACTTCCGCGCGCCTGAAGCGCGGCACCGGCGGCAAGGCCGGCGCCGACGAGGGCAAGGCCGAGCGCAAGGCTACGCAGGCGAGAGAGGATCGTCCATAGTCGCGGGCGGACCGGGCCGGGACGCCCCGACTCGCGCCGCACGACCGAAAGCGGCAGGGCGGAGACCTCGGCGGACGGCGCGGCGGCGGCAGAGGGCCCGGCTCCGGCTTCCGCTCCGGCCTGCGCTCCGGCTTGCGCTTTGGCGCCCGCGGCGGGGTTCGGGATTGAGGACATGACACGATCCTGTTAATGACCCAAAAGTCATTAACAGTGCGCAACAGGAAGTGCAAGGACGATGACGGAGAGCGATTCCGCTGCGGAAAGCCCGCGCCCGCGGCGCCGGCGCAAAGAGGCACGCCCTGGCGAGATCATCGATGCGGGCCTGCAGGAATTCGCCGAGAACGGTTTCGCGGCGACGCGGCTGGAAGACGTCGCCCGGCGGGCCGGCATCGCCAAGGGCACGATCTACCGCTATTTCGCGAGCAAGGAGGATCTGTTCGAGGCGGCGCTTTCCTCGCGCATCACCCCCTTCTTCGACGATGTGGCGGGGCTGGTCGCGGCCTATCCCGGCTCATCGGAAGAGCTGGTGCGCACCGCCCTGCCCCGCATCTACAAGGCGCTGTTCGAGGACGGGCTGCATGTGTTGATGCGCATCATCATCACGGAAGGCGGGCGCTTTCCCGCGATTGCCGAGCTGTACCACCGCCGGGTCATCAGCCGCGGCCAGGAGGTGATCGCCGCGCTCGTCCGCCGCGGGGTCGAGCGCGGCGAGTTCCGCCGCAGCGCGCTGACCGAGTTGCCGATCGTGATCGTCGCACCGGCGGTGATGACCATCGTCTGGAAGATGACCTTCGACCGGTTCGAGCCCATCGAGACCCGGCGCTTCCTCGCTGCCCATGTCGACATGGTGCTGGAGGGGCTGCTGGCGAAGGACAAAGGCGGAACGGAAGCGGCAGACGGCTGACGGCGGGCACCCAGAACCCAGAAGAGGCTACACGGGAAGCTCGCCCGCCCTGCAGGCCAGGTGATACTGCACCGGCGCATGGTCGTTGACGGTCCACATCTGATATTGCGGCATGGGAGGCTCGGCGATGCACTGGGAAATACCACCGTTTCGCCAGATATAGTCAAGCACACGGGAGCGGAAACGCTCGCTGCGCGGCACGTGGGTGGGAGCAATACCGGGTGGCACCTGGTCCCAGCCAAAATCGTTCAGTTCACGCTTAGTGAAGACGGGAAACGTCTCAAAGCCGATGTTCATGTCGCCGATCAAAGCCGCCGGCTTGTTCCGCCGGTCGAGCTTGTGGCAGCTCTCGAGGATTTCTTCCGCAGCCTGATCCTTGATCACCGCCTTGGCGTGAATGCCGCCGATGGTCATGATCCCGGCGTCCATGAACATCGTCGGGCGGACGTGATCACGCTCCCACTCGAAGGTGATCCTGTCGCCGAGACCGACAAGGCACGGCAACCGCTCGTCCCACAGATAGGCGAAGTTGCAGACACCCACATTGCCGGCCGAATTCGGGAACCAGCTGAACCCGCCGCGCATGCGCGGTCCCGGATAACCGACGGCGCACATCCGATTGGCGAGAAACTCGGCGAACTTTTCACCCCCGCCCTTGCTCTCGGTGACCTCCGCCAGGATGAGGATGTCGAACTTGGCATAGCGATACCAAGAGACGATCGACTCCACGATCATCTCGGTGCTGTGCGTCATCGAATATCCGAAGGGCTGGCTGGGGTCCTCCCGCACGACGTTGTGCTTCTCGATGTTCCAGAACCCGACGGTGAGAAAATCCTTGCCGCGCTTCAGCATCCGACCCTCATTCCACAATGCGCAATGAACAAATGGCTGGGCGAACCGTGCGGAACCGCCGGTCGCAAGACAGCTCATCGTAGCCAGACACCCCCAAAGATAGCAATGATCAAATTTACAATTTTTAGTATTGAACAGGGTCACGACCCTTGGTAGCGTTACGGCATCTTTCCGCCAGAAGGTGCATATTCCGATGAAAGATCTTTATGCCAAGGCATTGAATGGTCAGCTTTATGCGACCGAGACCGACACCACCGCGACCGTTCAGATCTACAACAACCTACCCGTGAAGATCGCGGTCTACAACTCAACCAATACCGGGATGCGCCAGCTTCTGGGCCATGTCGAGCCGGGCTCCAACGCCCCTGTGACCGGGACGGACGGCGACTATCTGGTGATCGCCTCGGCGATGAGCGGCAGCTTCATCAGCGCCTACGCCCTGAACACCACCGAGACCACCTACACCGTCGACAATTCGGTCCTGACCTCGCCGAACGACATCGGCTCGATCCCCGAACCGACCACCAACGTGCTGGTGCCGGTCAACTCGCCGCTGGTGATGGTCGCGATTTCGACCGTCTCGCCGGACGGATCGACCACCAACTACATCACCCGCGAACAGTTCTGGAACCTGCAGGGCGACAGCTACAGCCTGGCCGTCGGCGAGAGCCGGACCGTCAGCTACACCATCGTCTCGGGGCGCCAGACCACCTCGTCGACCCAGGACACGGTGGGCGCCAGCATCGGCGTCGACGCGCATGCGGGCTGGGGACCGATCTCGGCCGGCATCTCCGCCAGCCTCAATGCGGAATCCACCACCTTCCAGCAGGTCACGGTCAACGAGCAGACCACGTCCTACATGTCCGACACGGTGACCAATTCCGGCGACGACGACGTTGCGGTGCTGCGCTGGCAGATGACGGATGTCATCACGATCTTCTCGCCGAGCTATCAGCCGCTCGCCTCGATCGTCAGCGGACTGAACCCGATCATCGTCAAGAGCTACAATATCTCCGACCTCATCACCCCCGAGGCTCCCTCGGACGTCATGATGCGCAAGATCCCGGTCGCCATGGGCTGAGCCGCTGCCGGCAGGCCGCAGCTCCCGGTGACCTGCGGCCCTCCCCCACTTTCTCACGCAAGGATTGCATACATGAGCTGCTGCGATTCCAGCCTCGTCAAGATCGTCAATAACTCGGGCACCGCCTTCACGGTCACCGCCTCCGACGGCACGGTCGGCAACCTGCACGACCTCGACAACGGCACCACCATCGCCGACCAGAGCAACGCCAGCGGCACCGCCTATTCCAGCGGCGGCACCAACGGCAACTGCTCGGGCTATGTGACCATCACCACCGCCAACGGCAGCTATTCGCTCACGTTGAACTATGCCTTCACCGCGGCGAACAACCGCGGCTCCTGCCCCTGCACGGCGAGCGCCCAGGATACCGTGACGGCCGCGAACTATGTCGCCACCGCCGTGGCGACGGACGGCTCCAGCAACGGCACGGCCAGCACCGTGTGGACCATCACCACCCAGCTCACCTGAGCCCGCCGCCGCACAGCACCCAGATGCAGGAAGGCCCGCCGGATCGCTCCGGCGGGCCTTTTCCGTTTCCTGCGGTCGCGCGCGGCCGGTCAGCCGATGTCGCGGCCCGCGCAGGTGTCCAGGATCAGCGCCGCCGCATCGAAATCCCGGCGGCGAGAGGCCCGCAGCGCCGCAGCTTCCGGATCCTGGCCCCACTGCTCGATGTTCCAGTCCTCGTCGACGAAGGCGGCGCCCCAGGCCTCGTCCGCCGACAGCCGGCCCTCCATCAGCGCCAGCGCCAGCAGCGCCGAGCCGCTCAAGGTCGTCGCCACATGCAGCGCCGCAAGCGGCAGGGGCGCAAGCGGCGACAGCGCCTGCCGGATGCGGGCGAGCAGCGCCGCGTCCTGGCGCACCGGCATGACGCCCTCCGCCAGCACGAAACGGCCGCCGAAGCGGTCTTCAGCCCAGGCCAGCACCGGCCCCCAGGTGGCGTTCTGCCGCTCGACCAGCTCCTGCGGGGTGTCCGCACGGTAGAACAGCAGGTCGTTGCCGGCATAGGCGGTGACGTCGTCGGCGACCTCGCCGGCGCGCGCCGGCACCGCGTCGATCGCCGCATTGGCGATGCGGGTGAGCGGCATGGTCGCCGGATCGATCTCCTTGCCCTGCGCCGCCCATTCGCCGGCGATGCGGGCGGCAATGTCTTCTTCGGCAAGCGCAAGAAGATTGCGCCCCGTCGTCTTGACCGGCCGGCCGTCGAGCTGGACCGCATGCAGCCCGTCGTCCTGCCGCGCGATCCCCGCCTCCTTGTAGAAGCGCTTGGGCAATTCGCGGCGGGACAGGGCCCTGGCGCGCTCGACCGGATCGATGGTGCTGCCGGCCTCGATATCGCTCAGCAGGTCGCGCATCACGCAAGCTCCCTTTCTTCCATGTCGCTCCAGCCGAGCAGGGTGCCCAGCGCCGGCAGCAGCTCGTCGAACCGGTCGAGGATGCGCGCCGCGCCCGCCGCCTCCATCCGCGCCCGCGGATGGTAGCCCCAGCTGACGCCGAGGCCGGCAACGCCGGCGGCGCGCGCCATCTCCATGTCGAAGCCGGTATCGCCGATCATCACGGTGCGCGCCGGCTCCGCCCCGGTCTCCGCCATCGCCTGCAGGATCATGCCCGGATGCGGTTTGGACGGCGCCTTGTCGGCGGTCTGGATGGTGACGAAGCGCCCTTCGAGGCCGTGGCTTTCCTGCATGTGACGGACGCCGCGCATGGCCTTGCCGGTGGCGATGCCGAGCAGCACGTCGTCACGCGCCGACAACGCGTCGAGCGCCTCGCGCGCGCCGGGATAGAGCGGATCGTGATCGAGCCCGGCGAGCCGGCGCGCCACCTTGGACTGGCGATAGGCCTCGGCCATCGCCGGCACCAGATGATGGTGCTCGGGCGCGATGAGCCGCGCGAAGGCGACGTCCAGCGACAGGCCGACGATGGACAGGCCCGCCTCGCGCGACGGCGGGGCGAGGCCGACGGCCTCGAACCCGACGGCAAGGCCGTGCAGGATCGTCTCCTGGCTGTCGACCAGCGTGCCGTCGCAATCGAAGATCACAAGGTACAGGGCCTATTCCTCCGGATCGTTGGTCTCGGGATCGTACTGGGCGGCATCGAAGCCGAGCAGGTTCCAGCTCTGCTGCATGTGCGGCGGCAGCGGCGCCGACACGTCGATGGTGCCGCGGCCCGAGGGGTGCGGAATGACGATGCGCCGCGCATGCAGGTGCAGCTTGTTCTGGAGGCCGCCGGGAAACTCCCAGTTCTCGATGTTGAAATATTTCGGATCGCCGACGATGGGATGATGGATATGGGCGGTGTGGGCACGCAGCTGGTGCGTGCGGCCGGTGATCGGCCGCAGCGACACCCAGGAGACCTTCGGCCCGGCATTTTCCACCACCGAATAGAGCGAGACGGAATGCTGCGCCTCGTCCTCGCCGTGGCGGGCAACGCGCATGCGCTCCTCGCCCTCGTCGCGGGCCAGATAGGTGGAGACGCGGCCCTGGCGGGGCTTCGGCACGCCGGCAACCAGCGCCCAGTAGATCTTGCGGGTCTGGCGGGCGCGGAAGGACTTGGCCATCTCGGACGCCGCCTTGCGCGTCTTGGCCAGCAGGAGGATGCCGGAGGTCTCGCGGTCGAGCCGGTGGACGAGACGCGGCTTTTCGCCCTTCTCGTCGCGGAACGCCTCGAGCATGCCGTCGAGATGGCGCGTCAGGCCGGAACCGCCCTGCACGGCAAGGCCGGCCGGCTTGTTCAGCACCATGACCTCGCGGTCCTCGTAAAGGACCATCGCCTCGACCGCCTCGCGGTCGCCGGCCACCAGCTTGCGCGGCTTCGGCTTGGCGTTGGCGCTGTCCTTCGCCGCCACATGGGCATCGACGGTGAGCGGCGGGATGCGCACCACCTGGCCGGTGCCGACGCGGGTGGAGGTTTCCGCGCGCTTGCCGTCGACGCGCACCTGGCCGGTGCGCAGCAGCTTTTGCAGGTGGCCGTGGCCGAGGCCCGGATAATGGGTCTTGAACCAGCGGTCGAGCCGCATGCCGGCCTCGTCCGAGGTGACGGTCTTCTGTTCGATACCGGACATGATGCTTCCCGTTGCAGGCAAGGGCGCGCGCGCTGATCGCAGCCGCTCGCCCCGCCCCTTTTTCAAGCGCCCTACCTAATCCCGACGCCGCCCGAGGGCAAGCAAAGCATGGCGCGCGCGCAGCGCTTCAACACACGAGCTAGTGTGGTGAATTTTGAAATACGCCTTACTTCGCAGCACCCCAAGGAGCGTATTTCAAATTCGAAAACCACACTAGAAACATATATTTGCTAGTCACCCTTTTGAATCTGAAGTTCGTTCAGAGCATGCCGCGAAATGTGACGAACTTCAGATTCGGGTGACTAGCCCTGGAGCAACCCCTCGGCCATCGCCCGGAACGCCTCGACCGCCCGCGGCAGGGCCGCGCGCGGGTCCTCGCTCGCCGCAACCCAGAGCGCGGCGGTGAGCGCCGCCCCGCTCAGCAGGCGTGCGGCGGCATCCACATCCACCGGCTTCATGACGCCCGCCTCGATGAGCCCGGCGACCGCCTGGCGCGTGGCCTGCAGGCAGGCATTCTGGCTCGGCCATTGCGAGGGATCGCCGAGAAAGGCCGGCCCGTCGAGGAGCACGATGCGCTGCACCTCCGGCTCCAGCGCCATCTCGATATAGGCGGCCCCTTCCGCAAGCAGCCCCTGCCACGCGTCGCCGAGCCCCGCTCCGACCGCCTTGGCGCGGGCGGCCATCTCGCCGTCGACCTGGGCGACGACGGCCGCAAGAAGCCCCTTCTTGTCGCCGAAATTGTGATAGAGCGCGCCGCGCGTCAGGCCGGCCTCCGCCGTCAGCTCGTCCATCGAGGCGGCGGCAAACCCCTTTTCGGCGAAGGCTTTGCGCGCTGCCGCGATCAGCCTGGCGCGGTTTTCCTCCATCGTTTCCGCACGCCGTCTTGCCGCCATCACCCGCACTCCGCCGACATACGCGCCGTACGCCAATTGACATACGAGACGTATGTGAGATTATACATACGGAACGTATATCAAATTTCCGCCCATCGGTAAGCCCCGCAAGGGCGGCTCCCGACGCGCCGGCACGAAGGCTGCAACCATGACCAGACCCGAACCCGTCTTCCCCGCAAACCGCCATGCCCTTTACGAAGAGCACGGCTACTCCGCCGCCATCCGCTCCGGCGACCTGCTCTTCGTCTCCGGACAGGTGGGCAGCCGCGAGGACGGCTCGCCGGAGCCGGACTTCGCCGCGCAGGTGCGCCGGGCCTTCGCCAATCTGAAGGCGACCCTTGCCGCCGCCGGCTGCAGCTTTGCCGACCTGGTGGACGTGACCACGTTCCACACGGACCCGGAAAACCAGTTCGCGACGATCATGGAGGTGAAGAGCGAGATCTTCCCGAAGGCGCCTTATCCGAACTGGACGGCGGTCGGCGTCACCTGGCTTGCCGGCTTCGACTTCGAGATCAAGGTGATCGCCCGCATTCCCGAAAAGGTCTGAGGCGGGACGCTCCAGGAGAGACTGCTGCCGCGATCCTCACACGGACGGCGAGGATCGCGGCAGGATTAGCCGGCCGTCAGGCTGCGCATCACCATCAGCCCGGCGAACAGCGCGGCAATCGACACCACGACCGAAACGGCGGCGTAGATGAGCGCGGTCGTCGCCTCGCCGCGCTCCCACAAGGAGACGGCATCGAGCGAGAAGGCGGAGAATGTCGTGAAGCCGCCGAGAAAGCCGGTCGCCAGGAACAGGCGCAGGCCGGGGCCCACCCCTTCCGGGCGGGAGGCAAGCCACCCTACCAGCAGCCCCATCGCCAGCGAGCCGGCGACATTGACCGTCAGCGTGCCGACGGGAAAGCCGGGGCCGAAGGTCCTGAGCGCGGCAAGATTGACGAGGTGGCGGCCGGCTGCTCCCAGCCCGCCGCCCAGCGCCACCAGAAAGAGGTGAAACATCGCTACCCCATGAAATTCGCCCAGAGCGGCGGGGCGGCGAACTCCACCACATTGCCGTCCGGGTCGTCGACATAAAGGCTGGTGCCGCCCGCCGGCCAGGTCACCTCGCTGCGAAGGGCAACGCCGCTTGCGGCAAGATGCGCCCGCCACGGATCGAGCTGGTCGGCCGCGATGCGGAAGGCGAAATGGCCCGGCCCCTCGCTGTGGTGGCCGGGAATGACGCCGCCGTCGGTCACGGTATCCTCGATGGTCTGCCCGCGCGCGAAGACCAGCAGCGTCTCTCCCGGACCCGTGTCGTAGGCGTAGAGGCGGTCGGTCTCCAGCATGCGCTCCAGCCCGACCACGCCCGCATAGAAGGCGTGTGCCTTGTCGAGATCGTCGACATAGACGGCGGTTTCCAGAATGCCCTGAAGCGGCGGTGGTGTCGGCATGACGAATCCCTTTCAGTCTTATGCCGCCGCACATTGCCTCAAAGCGGCAGACCGAACCAGAGAGCGGCGATGCCGAGGAACGCGAAGAAGCCGATGACGTCGGTGACCGTGGTGACGAAGACGCTGGAGGCGATGGCCGGGTCGACGCCCGCCTTTTCCAGCGCCACCGGAATCAGCAGTCCCGCAACGCCTGCGAAGAACAGGTTGATGATGATGGCCATGGCGATGACCACGCCGAGGCCCGGATTGCCGGACCACAGGGTCGCGCCGGTGCCCAGCAGGACGGCGAGCGTCATGCCGTTGAGGAACGCCACCAGAACCTCGCGCCGCAGGACGCGCAGCATGTTGCGCGCCGTCAGCTCGCGGGTCGCCAGCGCGCGCACGGCCACGGTCATGGTCTGGGTCGCCGCGTTGCCGCCCATCGAGGCGACGATGGGCATCAGCACCGCCAGCGCCACCATCGCGGCGATCGGCGCCTCGAACAGCGAAATGACGGTCGCCGCAAGGCCGGCGGTACACAGGTTGACCAGCAGCCAGGTGAGGCGCGAGCGCGCCGTCACCAGCACGGTGTCGGAGATCTCCTCGTCGCCAAGGCCCGCAAGACCGCGAAGATCCTCCTCCGCCTCTTCCTGGATGACGTCGACGATGTCGTCGATCATCAG
Organism: Stappia indica; assembly: GCF_009789575.1. Taxonomy (NCBI): domain Bacteria; kingdom Pseudomonadati; phylum Pseudomonadota; class Alphaproteobacteria; order Hyphomicrobiales; family Stappiaceae; genus Stappia; species Stappia indica. Next base: position 998,168 of record NZ_CP046908.1, read on the forward strand.
CATGCCGACCAGCCGGCCGGCATCGTCGACGGCCGCAGCGGAGACGAGGTTGTAGCGCTCGAACGCGCGGGCCACGTCCTCCCGGTCGTCGGTCGCGCGGAAGGTCTGCGGATCCTCCGTCATGATCTCGGAGATCTTCGTCGTCCGCTTGGTGCGCAGGATCTTGTCCAGCGGCACCGAGCCGATCAGGCGGAAGCCGGGATCGACCACGAAGATCTCGTGGAACGTGTCCGGCAGGTCCTCCGTCTCGCGCATGTGGTCGATGGTCTGGCCGACGCTCCAGAACGGCGGCACGGCGATGAAGTCCGTCTGCATCAGACGGCCGGCCGAGTCCTCCGGATAGTCGAGGGAGCGCTGCAGCTGGATTCGGTCGGAATAGGGCAGCTGGTCGAGAATCGCCGCCTGCCCCTCGGCGTCGAGGTCTTCCAGAATGTAGACCGCGTCGTCCGAATCGAGCTCGCCGATGCCTTCGGCCAGCGTGTCGGAGGGCAGATTCTCAAGAATGCTGAGACGGACGGCCTCGTCCAGCTCGGTCAAGGTGGCGTAGTCGAACTCGTCGCCCAGCAGCCGCACCAGGGGCACGCGCGCGTCCTCGGGCAGGGCCTCGATGAGATCGGCGACGTCCGCTTCGTGCAGATCGCCGGCAAGGCCGATCAGGGCAGGCGCGTCTTCCGCAGCGATTCCCGCCTCGACGAGCGCGAGGAAGTCGGCGCTGATGCGCCCTTCGTCGTCACGCACCGCCGGAATCTCGAAGGTCTCGGGAATGTCGGTGTGGTCGGCCTCGGTCACGCAAGTGCCCCCTCTCGCCTGCCGCAAGGTTTGCCCGCCCGCCGCAGAATGAAACCCGTCGCCTTTCCTTGAGAAAGACGCCCGAACCCAGTCCTAACATGGGAAACGCGACAATGCTGCGCCGCGCTCAACGATTTCGCAGGTGCTCACGGCGAAAATCGGGCAGAATCCACGCTCTTGCAGGGTTTTCGTCGACTTGCGCGAGGCACAAAAAAACCCGGCAAATCTGCCGGGTTCTTTTTTGGTGCGGTCGAGAAGACTCGAACTTCCACGGGTTTTACCCCACAGCGACCTCAACGCTGCGCGTCTACCAATTCCGCCACGACCGCTTGTCGTTTCCGCTGCGCTCCATCGGCTCAGCGGAGCCCTCGTCTAGCAAATAGGTTTTTCCCGCGCAAGCGCTTTACGTCAGGATATTCACAAGGGAAAGATGCATGCCGCCGCAAGGGCGAAATCACAGCGCCCCGCTCAGGCGCGCCGGACGCGCCTCGGGCGGGCGCATCAGCACTTCGGTGACCGAAACGCCGACCCGTTCGCCCTGCAGGACGACCTGCCCGCGGGCGATGGGAATGTTGTTGGCGAGGATCTGGACATCGTCCTCCTCGCGCGACATCAACTCGATCACCGCGCCGCGGCCCATGCGCAGCAGCTGGTGAATCGGCATCTCGGCCTTGCCGAGCACGACCGAGATCTCGATGGAAATATTATCGAAAGTACCCATATGACCACCGGACCGATGTCGCTTGGCAATGCCGTCGGCTTCATTCTATACGGGCCGGGCCGATGCCGCCCCGTCCGCCGACCTTGGCGGGCGTCTGGTTAACAAACTCCTAACGGACTTGCAAAATGACAGAGCGTGCGGAACTGGCCGGCTCCTTCTTCCCCAGCGCCGGCTCGCCTCCCGTCGAATGGGCGGTGAGCGACGCGCCGGTCGCCTACGACGTCGCGCTGGAAGAGATGGAGCGGCGCGTGACCGGCATCGCCGAGGGCACGATGGCCGAGCGGGTCTGGCTGCTGGAGCATCCCGCGCTCTACACCGCCGGCACCAGCGCCAAGGCGCAGGACCTGATCGCCCCCGACCGCTTTCCCGTGCACAAGACCGGGCGCGGCGGCCAGTTCACCTATCACGGCCCCGGACAGCGGGTCGCCTATGTGATGCTCGACCTCAAGCGCCGCCGGCCGGACGTGCGCGCCTTCGTCGCCGCGATGGAGGACTGGGTGATCGGCACCTTGTGGGAGCACCATGTGCGCGGCGAACGGCGCGAGGACCGGGTCGGCGTGTGGGTGCGCCGCCCGGACAAGGGCGCGACCCGCGAGGACAAGATCGCCGCCATCGGCATCCGAATGCGCAAATGGGTCAGCTTTCACGGCCTGTCGCTGAACGTGGAGCCGAATCTGGAGCACTTCTCCGGCATCGTCCCCTGCGGCGTGACCGAACACGGCGTGACGAGCCTTGTCGATCTCGGCCTGCCGGTGACGCTGGACGATGTCGACCTCGTCCTGCGGCGCTGCTTCGAGGAACGGTTCGGCCCGACGGTCTCCGCCGCCCCTTTCTGAGCCGCGCGCCCCCTTTCAGGAGACAAGGCACGACGGAACAGCACCCCCGCCATGCCGCTTTGGGCGATTGCGAATGCCGCCCGGCTGGCCTACCCATGCCGGCAACCATGAAGGTGGCCTGCCCCGGTCGCCACAAGACAGCGAGCCCCCTATGGACGCCATCCACCTCCAGGACCTTGCCTTTTACGCCTTTCACGGCGTGCACGAGGAAGAGGCGCGGCTCGGCCAGCGTTTCGTCGTCGACCTGACCTGCCGGCTGGACCTGACCGCCCCGTCCTTGAGCGACCGCTACGAGGAGACGGTGTGCTACGCCACCTTGACCCGGACCATCGAGAAGGTGGTGACCGGGTCCAGGTACAAGCTGATCGAGCGGCTGGCCGGCGCCATTGCCGATGCGGTGCTGGACGCCGAAGAGCGGATCCAGGGCGTGAGCGTGCGCGTGCACAAGCCCGGCGCGCCGCTGCCCATCGCCGCCGGCCGCGTCAGCGTCGAGATCACGCGGACGCGGGCTCCGAGCTGATTTTCTCGCCCGCCTCGGGCGCGGCCTCGGCCGCGTCCACGGCAAGCATGCGCTCCACCTCGGCCAGCAGGTCCGGCACCAGCTTGGGATCGGCAATGAGGCGGCCGTCCTCCTCCCGCAGGATCGCCAGGAACACCTCGCGCCGGATGGCCGCGAGCGCCTTCGGATCGACGCTCGCGATCGGCGCGGCGGCGCGCACCGCCATGGTCATCAGCCGGTCGGCCGCCGACAGCCGCCCCCACAGATAGTCGTGCTCGCGCCAGCGGCGGTTGAAGAACGCGCCGAAGGCATTGAGGTTGTTGCCCTTCAGCTTGACGCCGCCCGGCCGCAGCGCATGCGGGTCCGACGGGCTGATCCGGTCGATCAGGATCTCGTTGTATTCCGAGCTCGCCAGCCGGCGCAGCACCGGCAGCGTGACGAGATCGTAGAAGGCAAAGCCGATATAGGCCGCGACCAGCGGCAGCCGCAGCGGCGGCGGCAGGTAGCTGTAGGCCATCACCGAGAAGGCGTCGTCGCAAAGCCGGTCGAGATCGGCGAGCCCCATGCGGGTCGCCAGCTGGTCCAGCACCTCGCCCACGGTCTCGACATCGTCCGGCGCACAGGCGGCGAGCCGCGCCGCCGCATCGGCCGTCTCCGCGCCGTAAAAGCTCACCAACCAGCGCTGCCCGAGATGGTCGACCTGCTCGTACAGCGTGCTCTTGAGCTCGTCCATTTCCGCCGGGCGCAGCACCAGTTCGGCGCCGGCCGACCGGTAGAGCCGGTTGAGCCGGCGGATCACGAACCGTAGCCGGCGGATGCGGTAGTCGACATCGAGCCCGCGCAGGAAACGGATGATCGGCTGCGGCGTCGGCCCCTCCACCCCGCCATGGCCGGCGGCGGCATCCCCATGCTGGTGCGACAGCCAGCCTTCGATCCGCATTTCGCAGTCGCGCGGACTGGTCACCGTGCCGCCCAGGGTTCCCGCCCGGGCCGTGGCGAGCTGGGCCAGGAGATCCGCCACCCGCGTCACCACGCCGGACAGCTTCAGCCGCTGATAGCCGTGATAGGCATAACCGGCGGAGGCATGGGCGCGCTGGTTGGCCAGCATCCGGCAGCGGGTGAGCTCGGGAACCGTCATCGGCCGGTCGGGATCGGCGCGCAGGATCGACGCCACTTCCCGCTCGACGACCGGCTCGGCCGCGGCGATCACTTCCGCCACCTGGCGGACGTCGCGATTGTACTCCTCCACCTGCTCCAGCGCGTCGCCGATGGGCTCGTTGCGCGGGATATGGGCGAGCGAGGCGAGGATGACCCGAAAGAAGCCGGGCAAATTCCCCTCCCCCGCACCGAGCGCGTCCTCCTCGCCCTGACCGTTGCCGGGGGCCGGCGCCTCGTCCTTGCGGCCGAGGACATTGGCCATCGGGTCGACATAGACGATCCGCCGCACGACCTCGCGCGCGGCCGGCCGCCCGGCGATCGCCTCGATCACCGGCTGGAACGGCTTGTTCATGACGACGCTGCCATCGACCAGGATGCGGGCCTCGGGCGTCGTCTCGCTGCGCCCGAAGGCGCGGTGCAGGAAGATGCCGCGCAGCGGCCAGCTTTCGCCGCGCGCCTCAAGCACCCGGTCCATCTCGCCCACCGTCATCGGCGGAAAGGCGCCGGGAAAGGCGGATGTCGCCCGCGCCGAGAAGATCAGGTCGGGAATGCGCGCGTCGGTGAAATCGGAGACGATCTCGCCATTGCCCCGGCTGCTGGCGGAATAGCGCAGGATCAGCCGGTGCTCGGTCTCCTCCACCTCCACCGGATCGTCGATGGCAAAGCGGCGGCGGGCGCCGTGGAAGTCGGTGACGGTGACGAAGAGGTCCAGCGACTGGCCTTGCGGGATGAGCGAGTGGGGCGCACCGGGCGCATCGTCGGCCCGCATCCCCTTGGCCGCATCCAGCATCCAGCCGACATAGCGCTCGCCGGAAAAGGGTGGCGTGAACCAGCGTGCCTGCATGAACTGGCGCAGCTTGGTGCGGGTTTCCGGGTCGCCGAGCTCGGATTTCAGCGCCATGCCGACCAGCCGGTCGAGCACCGGGGCGATGGAGCCCTTGAGATAGCGGCTGAGGCCGACCGGCTCGTTGGACAGCCGGGTGACATCGGCATTTTCCAGCCAGAGATCGCGGTGGCCGTCGAGGGTGAGATTATGCGCCAGCGCCCGCGCCAGCATCACGCCGTTGACGCCGCCGGCGGAGGCCCCCGCGATCACGTCGACGACGACCCGCAGGTCCAGCGCGGGGGCGAACATCGCCAGGAACCGCTGATAGACCTCGGTGCTGGTCTCGTCCCGCGCGGACGCCCCCGCTCCGGCTCCGGCCCCGGCTCCGTTCGCCTCCAGGCGCCGCGACGCCCGCACCAGGTTCAGGAATTCCCGCGTGATGCCATGCATGTAGACGGCAAGGGAGACCCCTCCGTAAAGCACCAGCGCCAGACGCAACTCGATCTGTTTCATGGATCCTACCGGAACAGGACGCCGCCGCCATGGTCCGCCTGTTCGCGGCAAAGCGCAATGGGCAAGCTGTCAGGAGCGCCCGCCGCGCTCCCGCCGCAGCTTGTCCCAATAGTCGAGGCGCTTGCGCAGCTCGCGCTCGAAGCCCCGCTCGGGCGGGTCGTAGAAGCGCTGGCGGCCCATCGCCTCGGGAAAGTAGTCCTGCCCCGAAAAGCCGTCCGGCTGGTCGTGGTCGTAGGCATAGCCGTCGCCATAGCCTTCCGACTTCATCAGCTTGGTCGGAGCATTGAGGATGTGCTTGGGCGGCGCCAGCGAGCCGTGCTGCTTGGCCGCGCGCATCGCCGCCTTGTAGGCGACATAGGCGCCGTTCGACTTCGGCGCCGTCGCCAGATAGACGACCGACTGCGCCAGCGCCAGCTCGCCCTCGGGCGAGCCGAGCATCTGGTAGGCATCGCGCGCTGCATTGGCCTGGACCAGCGCATTGGGATCGGCAAGGCCGATGTCCTCGACCGCCATGCGGATCAGCCGCCGGGCGAGGAACAGCGGATCCTCGCCGCCGTCCAGCATGCGGCAGAACCAGTAGAGCGCGGCATCGGGATCGGACCCGCGCACCGACTTGTGCAGCGCCGAGATGAGATTGTAGTGGCCGTCGCGCGACTTGTCGTAGACCGGGGCGCGGCGCTGAACCAGCTCCTGCAGCCGCTCGGCATCGAAGGTCTCCCCGCCCCGCGCGGCGCGCCAGACATCCTCGGCCAGCGTCAGCGCGGCACGCCCGTCGCCATCGGCCATGCGCAACAGCGCGGCGCGCGCGCCCTCATCCAGCGGCAGCGGCCGCCCCTCCTCCGCCTCGGCGCGGGCGAGCAACCGCTCCAGCGCCTCGCTGTCGAGCGTGCGGAAGGTGAGCACATGCGCCCGCGACAGCAGCGCGGCATTGAGCTCGAAGCTCGGGTTCTCGGTGGTCGCGCCGACCAGCGTCACCGTGCCGTCCTCCATGACGGGCAGGAAGCTGTCCTGCTGGGCCCGGTTGAAGCGGTGGATCTCGTCGACGAAGAGCAGCGTCGCCTTGCCGGTGAGGCGCGAGGCGCGGGCGGCCTCGAACACCTTCTTCAACTCGGCAACGCCGCTGAAGATCGCCGAGATCTGCTCGAAGCGCAGGTCCGTCGCATCCGCCAGCAGCCGCGCCACCGTGGTCTTGCCGGTGCCGGGCGGGCCCCAGAACACCAGCGAGCCGAGCGAGCCGGTCTCCAGCATGCGGGTCAGCACGCCGTCGGGGCCGAGCAGGTGATCCTGCCCGACCACGTCGGAAAGCTGCGCCGGGCGCAGCCGGTCGGCGAGCGGCCGGCGGGTCTGCGCCCCGAGCCCTGCAGACTGGAAGAGATCGCTCATCGGAAGATGCCCTGTTCCTGCCGCCTCAGCCTCGCAGCGCGATCCGCAGCACCCGGCCGCCGCGCCGGATCTCCAGGCGCCACACGCCCGGATCGCTGCCGGCGATGCGCTGCAGGGTACGGCTGGTGTCGACCTCGCGGCCGTTGATGGTCTGGACCACGTCGCCGACCTGCAGCCCGACGCGGGCGGCCGGCGAACCCGGCTCGACCTTGGCGATGACGACGCCGGTGTCGAACCCGTCGAGCCGCAGCTCCTCGGCAACAGCGGGCGACAGGTTCATCACCGTCGTGCCGGCAAAGGGCGAGAAGTCTGAAATCTCCCGCGCATCGCGCGGGGTCGTCTCGGGAGCGGCCTCCAGCGCCACCTCCAGCTTCACCTCGCCGCGCGGCCGCAGCACCGTCAGCGTCGTCGAGGATCCGACCGTGCGGGTGGCGAAGCGGTAGCCGAAGCTGTCGGGGTCGGTCACTTCCGTATCACCGACATGGGTGATCAGGTCTCCGACCTTGAGCCCGGCCCGCTCCGCCGGGCTGCCCGCGCCGACGACGGTGACGAGAACGCCGCTGGGACGGTCGAGGCCGAGCGCCTCGGCGATCTCCGCGCTGACGGTCTGCAGGCTGGCGCCGAGCCAGGGCCGGCGCACGCGGCCATCGTTCTCCGCCGCATCGACGACGAAATGCACCATGTTCGAGGGAATGGCGAAGCCGATGCCGTTCGACCCGCCGGAGCGGGAGAAGATCGCCGTGTTGATGCCGACCAGCCGGCCCTGCATGTCGACCAGCGCGCCGCCGGAATTGCCCGGATTGATCGCCGCATCCGTCTGGATGAAGAACTGGTAGTCGGAGACGCCGACCCGGGTGCGGGCCAGCGCCGAGACGATGCCTTGCGTCACCGTCTGGCCGACGCCGAAGGGATTGCCGATGGCCAGTACGATGTCGCCGACGGCGAGCGTGTCGGAATCGGCGAACTCGATATGCGGGAAGGTCTCGGACGCATCCCGCACCCGCAGGATGGCAAGATCCGTGCGCTCGTCCTTCAGCACGATCTCGGCGTCGAACTCCCGCCGGTCGGCCAGCGCCACCCGCACCGCGTCCGCTTCGGCGATCACGTGGTTGTTGGTGACGATGATGCCGTCGGCCGACACGATGACGCCGGAGCCGAGCGAGGACTGCACACGCTCGCGCGGGCGCCCCATGTCCTGCCCCGGCCCGCCGAAGAAGCGGCGGAAGAACGGATCGTCGAAGAAGGGCGAGACCGGGCGGCTCTGCACCGTGCGGCTGGCATAGACGTTGACGACCGCGGGCGCAGCCTGCTGCACCACCGGCGCGAAGGACAGGCGCAGCTCGGCCGCATCGCGCGGCACGCTGCGCTCCTGGGCACCGGGCGATGCAGCGCCGGCGAACGCAATGAGAAGGACGGTGGCAAGCGCGAGCGAAGCGCGGCCTGCGAGGGCGTAGACGGACATCCCGGGAAACCTCACCGATTTGCGGCGCCGGGCATGGCCGGAACGACTCATGCCCCGCCTTTGGACAGTCGAGCCAAACCTAACAAAAAAGGCGACCCGAAGGCCGCCTTTCCGTGTGCGAATGCGAACGCGAGGTTCGCCCGCAAGATCAAGCCGCAGCTTCGGCGCCCTCGGCAGCCTCGTTGCGCGCCCGGTCGACCGCGCCCTTGGCGTCGACGTCGCGATCGACGAACTCGATCACGGCCATCGGGGCGTTGTCGCCGTAGCGGAACCCGGCCTTGAGGACGCGCGTGTAGCCGCCGTTGCGGCCCTTGTAGCGCTCGGCAAGCGTGTCGAACAGCTTGCGAACGAGGGCAACGTCGCGGATCTGCGCGATCGCCTGACGGCGGGCATGCAGGTCACCACGCTTGCCGAGGGTGACGAGCTTTTCCACGATCGGCCGCAGTTCCTTGGCCTTCGGGAGGGTCGTCACGATCTGCTCATGCTCAATCAGCGAAGCGGACATGTTGGCAAACATCGCCTTGCGATGGCTGGATGTCCGGTTGAGCTTGCGGCCGCGATTGCCGTGGCGCATGGCTCTCTCCTTTTTGTCTGGCGGTCACGTCTCTTGCGTGCCGCCGCCTGTCCCTTGGAAGACCGCGCTTTCGCGCGATCAGTACTGATGATCCTCGTAGCGCTTGGCGAGCTCGTCGATGTTCTCCGGCGGCCAGTTGGCCACTTCCATGCCGAGATGGAGACCCATCTGGGCGAGAACTTCCTTGATCTCGTTGAGCGACTTGCGGCCGAAGTTCGGGGTGCGCAGCATCTCCGCCTCGGTCTTCTGAATGAGATCGCCAATATACACGATATTGTCGTTCTTCAGACAGTTGGCCGAACGCACCGACAGCTCCAGCTCGTCGACCTTCTTCAGAAGCGCCGGGTTGAACGCGAGCTCGGGGACGGTGTCCTCCTTCACTTCGCGACGCGGCTCTTCGAAGTTGACGAAGATCGAAAGCTGGTCCTGCAGGATACGCGCCGCAAATGCGACGGAATCTTCCGGAGAAACCGAACCGTCGGTCTCCACGTTCAAGGTCAGCTTGTCGTAGTCGAGAACCTGGCCCTCACGGGTGTTCTCGACCTTGTAGGAGACCTTCTTGACCGGGGAGTAGAGGCTGTCGACCGGGATAAGCCCGATCGGAGCATCTTCCGGACGGTTGCGCTCCGCCGGCACGTAGCCCTTGCCGGTGTTGACCGTGAACTCCATGCGGATCTCCGCGCCCTCGTCGAGGGTGCAAAGGACGAGATCGGGGTTGAGAACCTCGATGTCGCCGACCGTCTGGATGTCGCCGGCCGTCACCACGCCCGGACCCTGCTTGCGCACGACCATGCGCTTGGGGCCCTCGCCCTGCATGCGCAGCGCGATTTCCTTGATGTTCAGGACGATGTCGGTGACATCTTCCCGCACGCCCGGAATGGACGAGAACTCGTGCAGGACGCCGTCGATCTGCACCGCCGTCACTGCCGCGCCCTGGAGCGAGGACAGAAGCACGCGGCGCAGGGCATTGCCCAGCGTCAGACCGAAGCCGCGCTCAAGCGGCTCGGCGACGACCGTACCGACGACACGCGGGTCGTGGCCGGGCTTCACCTCGAGCTTGTTCGGCTTGATCAGTTCCTGCCAGTTTTTGTGAATGCTCAATTCTTATCCTCCGGCTGTCCCGCCGGTCTCGAGGACCGGCCATGCTGTGCCATGGGAATGAACGATATGCGGCTGAGCGTCAGACGCGGCGGCGCTTGCGCGGACGGCACCCGTTGTGCGGGATCGGCGTCACGTCGCGGATCGAGGTCACCATGAAGCCGGCGGCCTGCAGGGCGCGCAGAGCGGACTCACGGCCCGAACCGGGACCGCGAACCTCGACCTCGAGGGTGCGCATGCCGTGGTCGGCCGCCTTGCGGGCAGCGTCCTCGGCCGCGACCTGGGCCGCATACGGGGTCGACTTGCGCGAGCCCTTGAAGCCCATCGCACCGGCGGACGACCAGGAGATCGTGTTGCCCTGTGCGTCGGTGATGGTGATCATCGTGTTGTTGAACGTGGAGTTCACATGCGCCACGCCGGAGGAAATATTCTTTCGCTCGCGGCGGCGGACGCGCGTGGTGTCTTTAGCCATGTCTTTGTCCTTTGGTCGATCTCGTCACCGCCGTAAGTCGGCGGCTCCACCGGGCCTGATTGCCAGTGAGATTACTTCTTCTTGCCGGCAATCGGCTTCGCCGGACCCTTGCGGGTGCGGGCGTTCGTATGGGTACGCTGGCCGCGCACCGGAAGACCGCGACGATGACGCAGGCCGCGATAGCAGCCAAGGTCCATCAGACGCTTGATGTTCATGGCCGTCTCACGACGCAGGTCGCCCTCGACGATGTAGTCGCGGTCGATGGTCTCGCGGATCGCGAGCACTTCGGCGTCGGACAGCTCGTTGACGCGGCGCTCGGGAGCGATGTTCACCTTCTCGATGATTTCCGCCGCGAACTTCGAGCCAATGCCGTGAATGTACTGAAGCGCGATGACGACGCGCTTGTTGGTCGGGATATTTACACCTGCGATACGGGCCACTGCCGTCTCCATGTCAATGGCGCGACCTCGGGGTGAGGAGCGCGCCGGGTTATCCCCGCGTCCGGTGGAGCCCGGCCCCTGCGGAGGAAAGCGCAAACGCACCCGTGCCGCGCGTTTCACGCGGCCCGGATGCAGGCGTTTTGCTGGAGCCGCGAGCCTTAGCCCGCAGCTGCCACCGCGTCAAGCGCGGAATCGATCTGTGCCGAGACGGTGTCGATCGGCTTCATGCCGTCGATCCCGACCAGCTGTCCGCGGTTGCGGTAGTAGGGAGCCACCACCGCGGTGTCGCGGTTGTAGGCCTCGAGCCGCTGCTTGAAGACCTCCGGATCGTCGTCCTTGCGGACCGGCTGTCCGGCGGCCTTGGCATCGGCGGCGCGCTTCATGATGCGGTCGACGAGGATCGACTGGTCGACCTCGAGTTCCAGCACCATGTCGAGCTTGAGCCCCTTGCCGGCCAGCATGTGGTCGAGCGCCTCGGCCTGGGCCACGGTGCGCGGGAAGCCGTCGAGGATGAACCCCTTCTGGGCGTCCGCTTCCTCGATCCGGTCGGCGACGATGCCGATGACGATCTCGTCGGACACGAGGCCGCCGGCATCCATCACCGCCTTGGCCTGCAGGCCGACCGGCGTGCCGGCCGCCACTGCGGCGCGCAGCATGTCACCGGTGGAGAGCTGCGGAATTCCGTGCTTCTCGACCAGCCGAGCGGCCTGCGTTCCCTTGCCGGCGCCCGGCGGTCCGAGAAAAATCAACCTCATCTGCGCTTCCCCCTGAGTTTCGCCTTCTTGACAAGGCCTTCGTACTGATGCGCGAGCAGATGGCCCTGGATCTGGGAAACCGTATCCATGGTCACGCTGACGATGATCAGCAGCGAGGTGCCTCCGAAGTAGAACGGAACGCCGGTCGCGGAAATGAGGAATTCGGGTAATAGACAGACCAGGACGATGTAGATGGCACCGACCACCGTGATGCGGGTCAGCACATAATCGATATACTGCGCGGTGCGCTCGCCCGGACGGAAGCCCGGAATGAAGCCGCCATGCTTCTTCAAATTGTCGGCCGTGTCGGACGGATTGAACACGATGGCCGTGTAGAAGAAGCAGAAGAACACGATCAGCGCTGCATAGAGCAGCATGTAGAGCGGCTGGCCGTGGCCGAGCAGCGCGGTGACCGTGGTCAGCCAGCTGGTCTCGTCGCCGGTCGTGCCGAGGCCCGACAGCGTCGCCGGAACCAGCAGCAGCGAGGAGGCGAAGATCGGCGGAATGACGCCGGCGGTGTTGAGCTTCAGCGGCAGGAACGAGGTGTTGCCCTCGAACATGCGGTTGCCGACATTGCGCTTCGGATACTGGATCAGGAGCCGGCGCTGCGCGCGCTCCATGAACACGATCAGCGCGATCACCACGATCGACAGCAGGATGATGCCGATGATGATCGGGGTGGCCAGCGCGCCCTGGCGACCCAGCTCCAGCGTCGAGGCGACGGCCGAGGGCAGGCCGGCGACGATGCCGGCGAAGATGATCAGCGAGATGCCGTTGCCGATGCCGCGGGCGGTGATCTGCTCGCCCAGCCACATCAGGAACATGGTGCCGCCGACCAGCGTGATCACCGCGGAAATGCGGAAGAACCAGCCCGGATCGACCACCACATTGGCGGCGCTCTCAAGGCCGATGGCGATGCCATAGGCCTGGAAGGTCGCCAGAACCACCGTGCCGTAGCGGGTGTACTGGTTGATGACCTTGCGGCCCTGCTCGCCTTCCTTCTTCAGCTGCTCCAGCGAGGGAACAACCGAGGTCAGCAGCTGGATGATGATCGATGCCGAGATGTACGGCATGATTCCCAGCGCCAGGATCGCCATGCGCTCCACGGCACCGCCGGAAAACATGTTGAACAGCCCGACGATGCCCTGCTGCGCCTGGCCAAAGGCCTGCGCGAAGGCATCCGGATTGATCCCGGGCAGCGGCACGTAAGTGCCGAACCGATACACAAGAAGCGCACCCAGTGTGAACCAGATACGCTTCTTCAATTCCTCGGCTTTGGCGAAAGCTGAAAAGTTCAGATTAGCCGCTAGCTGTTCGGCAGCAGATGCCATTCCGGGCTCCGGTCAATTCTCGAGCAATCTGACGTGGGAAAACCCAGGCTTATTCAGCCTGGGCTCCGATAATCGTGACCTTGCCACCGGCCTTCTCGACCGCGGCAAGCGCGTTCTTGGAGGCACCGGCGACCTCGAAGGTCACACCCGCCTTCAGCTCACCATCGGAGAGCAGGCGGACGCCGTCCTTGACGCGGCGGATGACGCCAGCGGCCTTGAGGGCCTCGGCGGTCACCGTCTGGGAAGCGTCGAGCTTGCCAGCATCGATCGCAATCTGGACACGGCCAAGCGAGACCGCGTTGAACGACTTTGCGAAGATGTTGGTGAAGCCGCGCTTCGGCAGGCGACGATGCAGCGGCATCTGGCCGCCCTCGAAGCCCTTGATCGCGACGCCCGAGCGGGACTTCTGACCCTTGACGCCACGGCCGCCGGTCTTGCCCTTGCCCGAACCAATGCCACGGCCGACGCGCATGCGGTCCTTGGTGGCACCCGGATTGTCCCGGAGTTCATTCAGTTTCATCGTATGTCTCCCCGCATCCGTTACGCGTCTTCGACGACGCGAACGAGATGCTGAACCTTCCGGATCATGCCACGCACTTCCGGGGTATCCTTCAGCGTCGAGCGGCGGTGCATCTTGTTCAGACCGAGACCGACGAGCGTTGCCCGCTGGTCCTTCGGGCGCCGGATCGGGCTACCCACCTGCTCGACCGTGACGGTCTTTTCGTTCGCCATGGAACCAAGCCTTTCTCAAGCTGGGGTCGGCAACTGCCGGGTTCAAGCCTCGGCGGCCGGTACGCTGTCGTCGATGTCGCGGCGACGCGACTGGATCTGCGAAACCTTGAGGCCGCGGCGGGCAGCAACCGAACGCGGGCTGTCCTCCTGCTTGAGGGCCTCGAAGGTGGCGCGCACCATGTTGTAGGGGTTTGCCGAACCGAGCGACTTCGCCACCACGTCCTGGACGCCGAGCGTCTCGAACACGGCGCGCATCGGGCCGCCGGCGATGATGCCGGTACCGGCCGGAGCCGCACGCAGCACGACCTTGCCGGCGCCGTGGCGACCGTTGACGTCGTGATGCAGGGTACGACCCTCGCGCAGAGCGACGCGGATCATCGAGCGCTTGGCAGCCTCGGTCGCCTTGCGGATCGCCTCCGGCACCTCACGCGCCTTGCCGTGACCGAAGCCGACGCGGCCCTTCTGGTCGCCGACCACGACGAGTGCGGCAAAGCCGAAGCGACGTCCGCCCTTCACAACCTTGGCGACGCGATTGATGTGCACGAGCTTGTCGACAAACTCGCTGTCGCGCTCGGCGCGATCGCCACCGCGCTCCCGTGTATCCTGTCTCGCCATAATATTCGCTTCCGTTTGTCTGTGAGCGTCTTGACGACGATCAGAATTCCAGTCCGCCCTCGCGCGCGGCGTCGGCCAGAGCCTTCACGCGCCCGTGGTACATGTAGCCGCCACGGTCGAACACGACCTGGGTGACGCCAGCAGCCTTGGCACGCTCTGCGATGAGCTTGCCGACCTCGGCCGCAGCCGAGATGTTGCCGCCGGTCTTCAGCGTGCCACGAAGATCCTTCTCGATCGTCGAGGCGGACGCCAGGGTGCAACCCTGAACGTCGTCGATGATCTGAGCATAGATCTGCTTGGACGAACGGTGCACCGACAGACGCGGACGGCCGTTCATAACCTTCTTGATCGAACGACGGACGCGGTCGCGGCGACGTTCGAAGCCATTGTTTGTCTTCGCCATGATCCGGTCCGTTACTTCTTCTTGCCTTCCTTACGGACGATGAACTCGCCCGCATAGCGGATGCCCTTGCCCTTGTAGGGCTCCGGCGGCCGGTACTTGCGGATTTCCGCAGCTACCTGGCCAACGCGCTGCTTGTCGATGCCGGTGATGATGATCTCCGTCGGCTTCGGGCAAGCGGCCTCGATGCCCTCGGGCATCGCATAGACCACGTCATGGGAAAAACCGAGCGCGAGCTGCAGGTTCTTGCCCTGCACCTGTGCGCGGTAACCGACGCCGGTGATCTCGAGCTTCTTCTCGAAGCCCTTGCTGACGCCCGTCACCAGGTTCTCGACCATCGTGCGGGACATGCCCCACATGGCGCGGGCAGGCTTGCTGTCCTCACGCATGGTGATCGAGATACCATCGTCGTTCATTTCGGCCAGAACGAGGCTGTTGAGCACGAAGGACAGCTGTCCTTTCGGGCCTTTCACCTCGACCATCTGGCCGTTGATCGTTGCCGTTACCCCGCTCGGCACGGGGACTGGCTTCTTGCCAATTCGAGACATATGACCAACCTGTCCAGTTCAATTGCCTGGCAAGGACTGCCGCATCAGAAGATGCGGCAGAGAACCTCGCCACCCACGTTCTGCTCACGGGCATCGTGATCCGCCATCACGCCACGCGGCGTGGACAGGATCGAGACACCCAGACCGTTTGCGACGCGCGGGATATTCTTCACCGAAGAATACACCCGCCGACCCGGCTTCGAGACACGCTCGATCGAGCGGATCACCGGTTCGCCGTCGAAATACTTCAGCTCGATCTCGAGCTCGGACTTGCCGCCCTCGTACTCGACCATCGAGTAGCCGCGGATATACCCTTCCGCGACCAAAACGTCGAGCACATGTTCGCGCAGCTTCGATGCCGGCGTCGAGACCTTGCTCTTGCGCCGCATCTGAGCATTGCGGATCCGGGTGAGCATATCGCCCAAGGGATCAGAAATCGCCATCGGACCGTCTCCTTACCAGCTCGACTTCACGAGGCCCGGGACCAAACCCTTGGAGCCCAGCTCGCGAAGCGCAACGCGCGACATCTTCAGCTTGCGGTAGTAGCCGCGCGGACGACCGGTGACTTCGCACCGGTTGCGCACGCGAATCTCCGCGGAGTTGCGCGGCAGCTTGGCAAGCTTGAGGCGCGCTGCGTAACGCTCCTCGAGCGAGAGACCTTCGTCCTTCGCCGCAGCCTTCAGTTCCGCACGCTTCTCGGCGTACTTCTTAACGAGCCGCTCGCGCCGCTTGTTCTTCTCGATCGCGCTCTTCTTCGCCATCGTCTGTCCTCGTTCTTTCCCGTTTACTTACGGAACGGGAAGTTGAACGCGCGCAGAAGCTCGCGCGCCTCGTCATCATTGTCCGCGGACGTGCACACGATCACGTCAAGGCCCCAGATCTGGTCGACCTTGTCGTAATTGATTTCCGGGAACACGATGTGCTCTTTGATGCCCATGGCATAGTTGCCACGTCCGTCGAAGCTCTTCGCGTTCAGACCGCGGAAGTCACGAACGCGCGGCAGCGCGATGGTGATCAGGCGGTCCAGGAACTCGTACATGCGCTCGCCACGCAGCGTGACCTTGGCACCGAGCGGCATGCCCTCGCGCACCTTGAAGGTGGCGATGGACGTGCGAGCGCGGGTGATCACCGGCTTCTGACCGGCGATCATCGCCAGGTCGTCGGCGGCGATCTTCGCCTTCTTGCTGTCCGCGACTGCTTCGCCGACGCCCATGTTGAGAACGATCTTCTCGAGCGACGGGATCTGCATCGGGTTCTTGTAGTTGAACTTCTCCTGCAGCGCCGGACGGATCTTTTCCAGATATTCCGTCTTCAGCCGCGGAGCGGTCTTGGTCTCAGCCATCGATCAGATCCCCCGAACGCTTGGCCACGCGCACCTTGGTGCCGTCTTCCTTGATCTGGAACCCGACGCGCGTCGGCTTGCCATCCTTGGGGTCGGCAAGCGCCAGGTTCGACACGTGAACCGGCAGCTCCTTCGAAACGATGCCACCTTCCGACTGGGCGGTCTGGCGCTGGTGGCGACGAACCACATTCACGCCACGCACCACAGCCTTGTTATCGTCCGGCAGCATGCGGACGATTTCACCGGTCTTGCCCTTGTCACGACCGGTAAGCACGACGACAGTGTCGCCCTTCTTGATCTTGGCGGCCATTACAAAACCTCCGGCGCGAGCGAGATCACCTTCATGTGGTTCTTCGCACGCAGTTCACGCGGAACCGGGCCGAAGATACGGGTCCCGATCGGTTCCTTGTTGTTGTTGACCAGCACGGCCGCATTGCGGTCGAACCGGATCACGGAGCCGTCGGGCCGGCGGATATCCTTCGCCGTGCGCACAACGACCGCTTTCATCACGTCGCCCTTCTTGACGCGGCCGCGCGGATTGGCCTCCTTGACGCTGACGACGATGATGTCGCCGACGCTGGCATATTTCCGCTTCGAGCCGCCGAGCACCTTGATGCACATGACACGACGGGCGCCGGAATTATCCGCCACGTCGAGGTTTGTTTGCATCTGAATCATGACTGGCCGCCTTATTCTTCTTTCACCGCGCCCGTCACCGGGCGCCGGAAATCACGTCAGTCCGCGGTCGACCCTTCGACAACGGTCCAGGTTTTGGTCTTCGAGATCGGCGCGCATTCCTGGATGAGGACGGTGTCCCCGACCTTGTGCGCGTTGGTCTCGTCGTGCGCCCGATACTTCTTCGAGCGACGAACGGTCTTCTTGTAGAGCGGATGCGTGAAGCGGCGCTCCACACGAACCGTCACCGTCTTTTCGTTGGCGTCGCTGACAACGACACCCTGCAGAACGCGTTTCGGCATTTCGATCTCCTTACGCGCTTGTCGCCACGCGCTTCTCGCGCATGATCGTCTGGATGCGGGCGATGTCGCGGCGCACCTGGCGGACCCGCGCCGTGTTCTCAAGCTGGCCGGTAGCCCGCTGGAAGCGCAGATTGAACTGCTCCTTCTTCAGGCTCTCGAGCTCCGTTCCCAGCTCGTCCATGGTCTTTGCCCGAACGTCTGTCGCCTTCATGGCACTAGTCTCCTGGTCGCGCCTCAGTCGGCGATACGCTGGACGAAGCGGCACTTGATCGGCAGCTTGGCTGCCGCAAGGCGCATCGCCTCACGTGCCGTATCTTCCGGCACGCCGTCGATTTCGAACATGATCCGACCGGGCTTGACCTTGCAGGCCCAATAGTCCGGCGAACCCTTACCCTTACCCATGCGGACCTCGGTCGGCTTCGACGAAACCGGCACGTCCGGGAAGATCCTGATCCAAACACGACCCGCACGCTTCATGTGACGGGTCATGGCACGACGGGCCGCCTCGATCTGGCGCGCGGTCACCCGCTCCGGCTCGACGGCCTTCAGGCCGAAGGCGCCGAAGTTGAGATCCGTACCGCCCTTGGCGGTGCCGTGGATCCGGCCCTTGTGCTGCTTGCGGAACTTCGTTCGCTTCGGTTGCAGCATCTCTTCTCTCGCTCTTTGCTTCTGTCCAAGACCGACCGGCGCCGTTAGGCGGCGCGGCCGCGCTCGCGCTCGCGGCGTCCGCCGCCCTGGTTCGTTCCGTCGCCCTCAACCGCACGGCGCTCCGAGGCCATCGGATCGTGCTCAAGGATTTCGCCCTTGAAGATCCAGACCTTGACGCCGCACGTGCCGTAGGCGGTGTGCGCCGTGGACACGCCATAGTCGATGTCGGCGCGCAGCGTGTGCAGCGGCACGCGGCCTTCGCGGTACCATTCGGTACGCGCGATTTCCGCGCCACCCAGACGGCCACCGCAGTTGATGCGGATGCCCTGGGCGCCCATGCGCATCGCCGACTGCACGGCGCGCTTCATGGCGCGGCGGAACGCCACGCGGCGCTCCAGCTGCTGCGAGATCGAGTCGGCGACCAACTGGGCGTCGACTTCCGGCTTGCGCACTTCAACGATGTTGATGTGCACGTCCGACGAGGTCATGTCCGAGAGAGCCTTGCGCAGCTTCTCGATGTCCGCGCCCTTCTTGCCGATGATCACGCCGGGACGACCGGAATGAACGGTGACGCGGCACTTGCGGTGCGGACGCTCGACGACGACCTTGGAAACGGCCGCCTGCTTCAGGGCCTTGAGGATATACTCGCGGATGCGGAAATCCTCGTGCAGCAGCTTGCCATACTCGCCCTTGTCCGCATACCAGCGCGAATCCCAGGTGCGGTTGATGCCAAGACGCAGACCGATCGGGTTAACTTTGTGTCCCATCAGGCAGTCTCCTCGACTTCGCGGACGACGATGGTCAGGTTCGAAAACGGCTTCTCGATCCGACCCACACGGCCACGAGCACGCGCCTGGAACCGCTTGATCACGAACGCCTTGCCCACGTGGGCTTCGGCCACGACAAGGCTGTCGACGTCGAGATCGTGGTTGTTCTCGGCATTCGCGATCGCCGACATCAACGCCTTCTTGACGTCGTCGGAGATCCGCTTGCGCGAGAAGGTGAGGTCGGCGAGCGCCTTCTCGACCTTCTTGCCGCGGATCGTTGCCGCGACGAGGTTGAGCTTGCGCGGGGAGACCCGCAGCATCCGGGCGACCGACTTCGCCTCGTTATCGGCGAGCGCGCGCCCGCCCTTCGGCTTGCCCATCGTTACTTCCTCTTCGCCTTCTTGTCAGCGCCGTGGCCGTAATAGGTCCGGGTCGGCGAGAACTCGCCGAACTTGTGACCGATCATGTCCTCGGACACCAGAACCGGAACGTGCTTCTGACCATTGTAGACGCCGAAGGTGAGACCCACGAACTGCGGCAGGATGGTCGAGCGCCGGCTCCACATCTTGATGATTTCGTTGCGACCCGAGGCGCGGACCTTATCTGCCTTCTTCAGCAGAAAGCCGTCGACGAACGGGCCTTTCCAAACAGAACGTGCCATTCCAGGCCCCTCTTACTTCTTGCGCGCGTGGCGGCTGCGGACGATGAACTTGTCCGTGGCCTTGTTGCGACGCGTGCGCTTGCCCTTGGTCGGCTTGCCCCACGGGGTAACCGGATGACGGCCACCCGAGGTACGGCCCTCACCACCACCATGCGGGTGGTCGACCGGGTTCATCGCGACACCGCGAACATGCGGGCGACGACCCATCCAGCGAGAACGACCCGCCTTGCCGAGGTTGATGTTGCCATGGTCCTGGTTGGACACGGCGCCGATCGAGGCCATGCAGGTGCCGAGAATGCGGCGCTGCTCGCCAGACTGCAGGCGGACCGTGGTGTAACCCTGGTCACGGCCGACGATCTGGGCATACGCACCGGCGGAACGGGCCACCTGGCCGCCCTTGCCCGGCTTCAGCTCGACATTGTGCACGATCGTGCCGACCGGGATCGAGGCCAGCGGCATCGCATTGCCCGGCTTCACGTCGACGAGCTTGCCGGACACGACCTTGTCGCCAACGGCCAGGCGCTGCGGCGCCAGGATGTAGGCAAGCTCACCGTCCTCATACTTGATGAGAGCGATGAAGGCCGTCCGGTTCGGATCGTATTCGATCCGCTCGACGGTCGCGAACATGTCGGCCTTGGTCCGCTTGAAGTCGATCAGACGGTAACGGCGCTTGTGGCCGCCACCGCGATTCGGCGACGTCGTACGGCCGAGGTTGTTGCGGCCACCCGTCTTCGACAGGCCTTCCGTGAGCGTCTTGACCGGCTTGCCCTTGTACAGGGACGAGCGGTCGACCATCACCAGCTGGCGACGACCGGGCGACGTCGGGTTAAAGGTCTTGAGTGCCATCTTTCCTTCTCCGCCCTCAGAGTCCGGTGGTGACGTCGATGGACTGGCCATCGGCAAGCGTCACGACCGCCTTCTTGACGTCGGACTGCTGGCCGAGACGGCCGCGGAAGCGCTTCGCCTTGCCCTTGCGGACCAGGGTGTTCACTGCCGTGACCTTGACGCCGAACAGCGCCTCGACTGCCGCCTTGATCTCGGGCTTGGTCGCCGTCGGGGAGACGTTGAACACGACCTTGTTCTGCTCCGAAGCGAAGGTCGCCTTCTCGGTAATCACCGGGGAAACGACCGTGTCGTAGTGCTTCAGGTTGGTCATTTGAACCGCTCCTCGAGAGCCGTCACCGCCGACTTGGTCAGCACCAGCTTCTCACGACGCAGGATGTCATAGACATTCAGGCCTTCGACGGGCAGCAGGTCGATCGCCGGGATGTTGCGCGAGGCGAGGCGGAAGTTCGCATCGATCTCGCTGCCGTCCACGACGAGCGCATTGCTCAGGCCCAGGTTCGCCAGACGCGCGGCCAGAGCCTTGGTCTTGGCCTCCTCGGCGCTCACCACGTCGACGATGATCAGGCCGTCGGCCTTGAACTTCGCCGAAAGGGCGTGACGCAGGCCGAGGGCGCGAACCTTCTTCGGCAGGTCGTGAGCGTGGCTGCGCACGACCGGGCCGTGAGCCTTACCACCGCCGCGGAACTGCGGGGCCTTCTTGTTGCCGTGACGCGCGCCGCCGGAACCCTTCTGGCGGACGAACTTCTTCGTCGAGCCGGAGACTTCCGAGCGCTGCTGGGCCTTGTGAGTACCGGCCTGGCGCTTGGCGAGCTGCCAACGCACGACGCGGTGGATCAGGTCGGTGCGCGGATCGAGACCGAAGATCTCGTCCGACACCGTGATCGAACCGGCGGCGGCCCCGTCCAGGGTCTTCACCTCAAGTTCCATCACTCGCTCTCCTTCTCGACCGCAGCCTCGGCCGCGGAAGCACGGAACGCGCCCGGCATCGGCACGCCATCCGGCAGGGCCTTCTTGACGGCGTCGCGAACCACGATCCAGCCACCCTTCGACCCCGGGACTGCGCCCTGGATCATGATCAGGCCGCGCTCCGGATCGGTGCGGACGATCTTCAGGTTCTGCGTGGTCACCTGCTCGGCGCCCATGTGTCCGGCCATCTTCTTACCCTTGAAGACCTTGCCCGGATCCTGGCACTGACCGATCGAACCATGCGAACGGTGCGAGATCGACACGCCGTGAGAGGCGCGCAGACCACCGAAGTTGTGACGCTTCATGGCACCGGCGAAGCCCTTGCCGATCGAGGTGCCCGTGACGTCCACGAACTGCCCCTCGACGAAGTGGTCGGCCGTGATCTCCGCACCCACCTCGATCACGTTCTCCGAGGAGACGCGGAACTCGGCAAGCTTGCGCTTCGGCTCGACGCTGGCAACGGCGAAATGTCCGCGCATGGCCTTCGACGTATTCTTCACCTTGGCCAGACCGGCGCCGACCTGCAGCGCGACATAGCCATTCTTCTCTTCCGTCCGGTGGGCAACAACCTGACAGTTTTCGAGCTTCAGCACCGTCACCGGCACATGCTCACCCGCATCGTTATAGATGCGAGTCATACCCACCTTCTGTGCGATCACTCCAGAACGCATCGGCGTGTCCCCTTGTGAGCGCCTTACAGCTTGATCTCGACGTCGACACCGGCCGCAAGGTCGAGCTTCATGAGCGCGTCCACGGTCTGCGGCGTCGGATCAACGATGTCGAGGAGACGCTTGTGAGTGCGCATCTCGAACTGATCACGGCTTTTCTTGTCGATATGCGGACCACGAAGCACAGTGTACTTCTCGATCCGCGTGGGCAGCGGCACGGGGCCGCGCACTTGTGCACCGGTCCGTTTCGCCGTGTTGACGATCTCACGGGTCGACGCATCGAGAACCCGATGGTCGAACGCCTTGAGACGGATCCGAATGTTCTGACCGTTCATCTCTCAATCCCCGAGCGGGACGGCGGAACGGATCACCCGTTCCGCCATGTTGGTTACTTGATGATGGAGGCGACGACGCCGGCGCCGACGGTACGGCCGCCCTCGCGGATAGCGAAGCGCAGACCCTCTTCCATCGCGATCGGCACGATCAGCTCAACCTCGACCGACACGTTGTCGCCCGGCATCACCATCTCCGTGCCTTCCGGCAGCGTCACCACGCCCGTCACGTCCGTCGTGCGGAAGTAGAACTGCGGACGGTAGTTGGTGAAGAACGGAGTGTGGCGACCACCCTCTTCCTTCGTCAGGATGTAGGCCTCGGCCTTGAACTTCGTGTGCGGCGTCACCGAACCCGGCTTGCACAGCACCTGGCCGCGCTCCACGTCCTCGCGGCCGACGCCGCGGATCAGAGCGCCGATGTTGTCGCCGGCCTGGCCCTGGTCCAGAAGCTTGCGGAACATCTCGACGCCGGTAACCGTCGTCTTCTTGGTGTCGCGGATGCCGACGATCTCGACTTCCTCGCCCACCTTCACGATGCCGCGCTCGACGCGGCCGGTCACCACCGTGCCGCGGCCCGAGATCGAGAACACGTCCTCGATCGGCATCAGGAACGGCATGTCGACCGGACGCTCCGGCGTCGGGATGTAGTCGTCGACCGCAGCCATAAGCTCGCGGATCTTCGTCTCGCCGATCGCCTCGTCGCGGCCCTCAAGGGCGGCAAGAGCCGAACCGGCAACGATCGGAATGTCGTCGCCCGGGAACTCGTAGGACGAAAGCAGCTCGCGCACTTCCATCTCGACCAGCTCGAGCAGCTCCGCGTCGTCGACCTGGTCGACCTTGTTCAGGAACACCACCAGAGCCGGAACGCCGACCTGACGGGCCAGAAGGATGTGCTCGCGGGTCTGCGGCATCGGGCCGTCGGCCGCCGAGCAGACCAGGATCGCGCCGTCCATCTGCGCCGCACCCGTGATCATGTTCTTCACGTAGTCGGCGTGACCCGGGCAGTCCACGTGGGCGTAGTGACGCGCTTCCGTCTCGTACTCAACGTGAGCCGTCGAGATCGTGATGCCGCGTGCACGCTCCTCGGGAGCCGCGTCGATCATGTCGTACGCCTTGAACTCGCCGAAGAACTTCGTGATCGCCGCCGTCAGCGTCGTCTTGCCATGGTCGACGTGGCCGATCGTGCCAATGTTCACGTGCGGCTTCGTCCGCTCAAACTTTGCTTTCGCCATCGGATTTCTCCGTACCTTCGTTATTCAGTTGATGTGGCGTTGACGGCAATCAGGCGTACTTGGCCTGAACTTCCTGCGCGACAGCCTGCGGAACCTGCTCGTAGTGGTCGAACACCATCGAGTACTGGGCACGTCCCTGCGACATCGAGCGCAGGTTGTTGACGTAACCGAACATGTTGGCCAGCGGCACCATCGCGTTCACCGCGGTGACGACACCGCGATTCTCGGTGCCGGTGATCTGGCCACGACGGGAGTTCAGATCGCCGATGACGTCGCCCATGTAGTCTTCCGGCGTCACCACCTCGACCTTCATGATCGGCTCGAGCAGCTTCGGCGCGGCCTTCTGAATGGCCTCACGGAAACCGGCACGTGCCGCGATCTCGAACGCCAGGACCGAGGAGTCGACGTCGTGGTAGGCACCGTCGATGAGGGTGGCCTTGATGTCGACCATCGGGAAGCCTGCCAGCGGGCCCGAGGACATGACGCTCTCGATACCCTTGGTGACGCCCGGGATGTACTCCTTCGGGACCGAACCACCCACGATCGTGCTCTGGAACGCGTAGCCGGCACCGGCCTCGTTCGGCTCGATGACCAGCTTGATGCGGGCGAACTGGCCCGTACCGCCGGTCTGCTTCTTGTGGGTGTAGTCGACTTCCGCCTGACGGGTGATCGTCTCGCGGTAGGCAACCTGCGGCGCACCGATGTTCGCCTCGACCTTGAACTCGCGCTTCATGCGGTCGACGATGATGTCGAGATGAAGCTCGCCCATGCCGGCGATGATCGTCTGGCCGGACTCTTCGTCGGTCTTGACGCGGAAGGACGGATCCTCGGCAGCCAGACGATTGAGCGCGAGGCCCATCTTCTCCTGGTCGCCCTTGGTCTTCGGCTCGACGGCGATCTCGATGACCGGATCCGGGAACTCCATGCGCTCCAGGATGACCGGCTTCAGCGGGTCGCACAGCGTATCGCCGGTGG
This sequence comes from Stappia indica, assembly GCF_009789575.1. Classification (NCBI taxonomy): domain Bacteria; kingdom Pseudomonadati; phylum Pseudomonadota; class Alphaproteobacteria; order Hyphomicrobiales; family Stappiaceae; genus Stappia; species Stappia indica. The sequence goes on from NZ_CP046908.1 coordinate 1,022,734, forward strand.
TCGTGTCCTTCAGGCCGGCGATGGCAACGATGTCGCCAGCGTAAGCCACGTCGATGTCCTCACGCGAATTCGCGTGCATCTGCATCATGCGGCCGACGCGCTCCTTCTTCTCCTTCACCGTGTTCTGGAGAGACACGCCCTTGTTCAGGACGCCGGAGTAGATGCGGCAGAAGGTCAGCGAACCGACGAACGGATCGTTGGCGATCTTGAAGGCCAGCATGGAGAGCGGCTCTTCGTCGCCCGACTTGCGAACCGTCTCGGCCTCGGTCTTGGGATCGATACCCTTGATCGCCGGAACCTCGATCGGGCTCGGCAGGTAATCGACGACGCCGTCGAGCAGGGGCTGCACGCCCTTGTTCTTGAACGCCGAGCCGCAGAACACCGGAACGAACTCGCTGTTGATGGTGCCCTTGCGGATGAGCGCCTTCAGGCCCTCATTCGTCGGCTCCTCACCCTCGAGATAGGCCTCCATCGCGGCCTCGTCGGCCTCGACGGCGGTCTCGATCATCAGATCGCGGTATTCCTGGGCCTTGTCGGCCAGGTCAGCCGGGATCTCGACCTCGTCCCAGGCAGCGCCGAGCGACTCGTCGCGCCAGATCAGGGCCTTCATCTTGATCAGGTCGACGACGCCGGCAAAGTCGCTCTCGGCGCCCACCGGGAGCTGCATGACGAGCGGCTTCGCACCGAGGCGCGACTTGATCATCTCGACGCAGCGGTAGAAGTCCGCACCGAGCTTGTCCATCTTGTTGACGAAGATCATGCGCGGGACATGATACTTGTCGGCCTGACGCCAGACGGTCTCGGTCTGCGGCTCGACACCGGCATTGGCGTCGAGCAGGGCAACCGCACCGTCGAGCACGCGCAGGGAACGCTCCACCTCGATGGTGAAGTCGACGTGACCCGGCGTGTCGATGATGTTCAGGCGCTTGTTGTTCCAGAACGCAGTGGTGGCAGCGGACGTGATCGTGATGCCACGCTCCTGCTCCTGCTCCATCCAGTCCATCGTGGCGGCGCCGTCATGGACTTCGCCGATCTTGTGGCTCTTGCCGGTGTAGAAGAGAATCCGCTCGGTCGTCGTGGTCTTGCCCGCATCGATGTGGGCCATGATACCGAAATTGCGGTAGTCTTCGATCTTGTGAGTGCGCGACATGATGTCAGCCTCTCCGGTCCGAATTACCAGCGATAGTGCGAGAACGCGCGGTTGGCTTCGGCCATCCGGTGCGTGTCTTCGCGCTTCTTGACGGCGGAACCGCGGTTGTTCGCGGCATCCAGCAGCTCGCCGGACAGACGATCGACCATCGTCGTCTCGTTGCGGTTGCGGGCAGCCGTGATCAGCCAGCGGATGGCCAGGGCCTGGCGACGGTCCGCACGGACCTCGACCGGAACCTGATAGGTGGCACCACCCACGCGGCGGGACCGGACCTCGACCTGCGGCATGACGTTGTCGAGAGCAGCATGGAACACCTCGACGGGGTTCTGACGAACCTTGCCCTCGATGATGTCGAATGCGCCGTAGACGATCCGCTCGGCGGCCGACTTCTTACCGTCGTACATGATCGAATTCATGAACTTGGTAACGACGTTGTCCCCGAACTTCGGATCGGGAATGATTTCGCGCTTTTCAGCCTTGTGACGGCGTGACATGGCAGATCCTCAGACCTTGACTTTCCAAAGTGCCAACCCGGGGCTGGCCTTTTTGCGCTTTCAGGAACCGTTTCCGGCCCCAACTCCGTTACGTTCCGCCTCAGGCGCAACGCGAATATCTCACCCGTCCGCTTGAACGAACGGAAAGGCGCGGCGGACGCAACGCCAGAACCAGGGTTCTGACCCAGCTGATCCCGCAGGACATGCGGAATCGCGCCTGTTCCCGCGGTAAACGGGAAAGGCGCCGCCAATCGAGAGGACCACCCGGAAGCGGTCATGCATACGATATTTTTTCGCCTCGTAATCCCAGCAGCGTTTAAGTCAGCCTGTGTCCAACGCTTGGCGCATCGAACGAAAAGCCGCTTACCGCCTGCTTTCGGGATGCGCGGAACCTACAGTTAGGCCGGCCCTGCGTCAAGTGCGGCGGGGAATAAATCGCCCTCGCCCGTTCGGCCGCCGCTGCAACGACATTTCTATCCTGTTTGGCCGCATTGGCGCAACAAATGGAATATTTTTATCGACGTTTGCGCAACATTGCGTCGTGCCTGGATTGAACCGCGAGCCGGGCTCCCTCCGGGCCGGCGGATGGGAGCAGGCCTTGCCCCCTCGCGCTGCCCCCGCATTTACTCTTTCTCAACCTGGATCCGCCGCAGGCGAGGAGATTCTCTTTCCGGATTCGCCGGGCCGGGGCATCGGCGGGAAGAACGATTCCCGATTCCCCTTGAAGGGGTCAGCCCCGATAGGCGATGACCGCCACCTCGCCGGCGAGCGCATCCTCATAGGCCTGCTCGAAGGTCGGATCGTCCGGCTCCTCCAGGATCACGCCGATCTGGTCGAGGGAGGCTTCCGCAAACCCCTGCCCCTTCAACGCCTCGAGCGCCAGGCGCACGGCGCTGTCCTCATCCGCCGCGCGCAGCAGGATGTTCACCGGGATCGCCGCCTCCGGCGTGCCGAGATCCCCTTCCCTCGCGTGGCCGACAATGATGTAGACGGTCGGAGCATCCGCCTGGTCCCGATAGTGCGGCGCCATCTCGCCTCTCCCTCACCCTGTTCCGCCGAGCCGTGCCGGCCTGTGTCGTCTGCCAGTCGCCAAAGGAAAAGGGCCGCACGATGGCGGCCCTTCCCTTCATTGCGTTCCTGAGGACGGGGGTTATTCGCCCGCGCCGGTCAGGTCTTCCAGCATGCCATCCGCCTGGTCGATCGTGGAAGACGCCTTGCGCGCCTCCAGGATCAGATCGTCGCGATGCTGCGCGATCTCGCGGATGCGGGTCATCATGCCGCCGGTGCCGGCCGGGATCAGACGGCCGACGATGACGTTCTCCTTCAGACCCTCCAGCTCGTCCTGCTTGCCGTTGACCGCCGCCTCGGTAAGGACGCGGGTGGTCTCCTGGAACGAAGCAGCCGAGATGAACGAACGGGTCTGCAGGCTCGCCTTGGTGATGCCGAGCAGGACCGGCACGCCGGAGGCCGGCTTGCGCGCGTCGTCGATCGCCCGGTCGTTGATCTCGTCGAGATCGAGGCGGTCGACATGCTCGCCGGACAGCAGTTCCGTATCGCCCGGATCGTTGATCTCGATCTTCTGCAGCATCTGGCGAACGATCACCTCGATGTGCTTGTCGTTGATCACCACGCCCTGCAGCCGGTAGACCTCCTGGATCTCGTTGACGAGGTAGGCGGCCAGCGCCTCCACGCCACGAATGGCCAGGATGTCGTGCGGTGCCGGGTTGCCGTCGAGGATGTACTCGCCCTTCTCGATGGTGTCGCCTTCCTGAAGATGGAAGTGCTTGCCCTTCGGGATGAGGTACTCGACCGGATCCGCACCTTCCTCGTGCGGCTCGATGATGATGCGCCGCTTGTTCTTGTAGTCGCGACCGAAGCGGATCGTACCGTCGATTTCCGCGATGATCGCGTGATCCTTCGGACGACGTGCCTCGAACAGCTCGGCCACACGCGGCAGACCGCCGGTAATGTCCTTGGTACGGGCGCTTTCCAGCGGGATACGTGCAAGCACGTCACCCGCCTGCACCTCGGCGCCGATCTGCACCGACAGGATCGCATCGACGGACAGCAGGGACCGGGCATCGCCGCCACGAGGCAGCTTCTTGATCGATCCGGTGGAGTCCTTGATGACGATCGCCGGCTTCAGGTCGTTGCCGCGCTGCGACGTCCGCCAGTCCATGACCACGCGCTTGGTGATACCGGTCGCCTCGTCCGTGGTCTCCTGCACCGACACGCCCTCGACCAGGTCTTCGGAGTCGACGACGCCATCCACCTCGGAGAGCATCGGACGGGTGTAGGGATCCCACTCGGCGATGCGCTGGCCGCGCTTGACCGTGTCGCCCTCGTCGACATGCAGCTTCGAACCGTAGGCGATGCGGTGCACCGCACGCTCGTTGTCGTCTGCGTCGATGATGACGACCGCCATGTTGCGGGCCATTGCGACCAGGTTCCCGTCGGAATCGCGAACCGCGTTGCGATTGCGGATCCGCACCGTGCCCTCGAAGTTGGACTCGATGAAGGACTGGTCCACCACCTGCGCCGTACCGCCGATATGGAAGGTACGCATGGTCAGCTGGGTGCCCGGCTCGCCGATCGACTGCGCCGCGATGACGCCGACCGCCTCGCCCATGTTCACCGGCGTGCCGCGGGCCAGGTCGCGACCGTAGCAGGTCGCGCAGACGCCGCGCTTGGTCTCGCAGGTCAGCACCGAGCGGATCTTGATCATCTGGACGTTCGCGGCCTCGATGGCCTCGACGTCCTTCTCCTCGATCAAGGTACCGCGCGGGACGATGAGCTCGCCGGTCGCATGGTTCAGCACGTCCTCGGCCGCGGTACGGCCCAGCACGCGATGACCGAGCGAGGCGATGACCTGGCCGGCATCGACGATCGCCTGGATGGTGATGCCGTTCTCCGAACCGCAATCCGTCTCCAGAATGATCGAGTCCTGCGCCACGTCGACGAGACGACGGGTCAGGTAACCCGAGTTCGCCGTCTTCAGCGCGGTGTCGGCCAGACCCTTACGGGCACCGTGCGTGGAGTTGAAGTACTCCAGCACCGACAGGCCTTCCTTGAAGTTCGAGATGATCGGCGTCTCGATGATCTCGCCCGACGGCTTGGCCATGAGGCCACGCATGCCGGCAAGCTGCTTCATCTGCGCGGGGCTGCCACGGGCGCCGGAGTGGGACATCATGTAGATCGAGTTGATCTGCTTCTGACGCCCGGTCTCCTCGTCGCGCTGGACCGCCTGAATGCGCTTCATCATCTCGTCGGCGACGCGGTCGGTGCACTTGGCCCACGCGTCGACGACCTTGTTGTACTTCTCGCCCTGGGTGATCAGGCCGTCGTTGTACTGCTGCTCGTATTCCTTCACGAGGGTCGCGGTCTCGTCGACCAGGCCGGCCTTCGTCTCCGGAATCACCATGTCGTCCTTGCCGAACGAGATGCCGGCACGGCAGGCATGGCTGAAGCCCAGACCCATGATGCGGTCGCAGAAGATCACGGTCTCCTTCTGGCCGCAGGCACGGTACACCGCGTCGATCATGCGGCTGATGTCCTTCTTGGTCATCAGCTTGTTGCAGACGTCGTACGGCACTTCGTGATGCAGCGGCAGGAGCTCGCCGATCAGCATGCGGCCCGGCGTGGTCTCCACGATCCGGTTGGACGTGTTGCCCTCGGCGTCGATGGCGCGGACGCGGCCGCGGATCTTCGCATGCAGGGTCACGGACTTCGTCTCGAGCGCGTGATGCAGCTCGCCGATATTGCCGAACACCATGCCCTCGCCCGGCTCCCCGTCGGCAATCAGCGACAGGTAGTAGAGGCCGAGGACGATGTCCTGCGACGGCACGATGATCGGCGAACCGTTGGCCGGATGCAGGATGTTGTTGGTCGACATCATCAGCGTGCGCGCTTCCAGCTGGGCTTCCAGCGAGAGCGGCACGTGCACGGCCATCTGGTCACCGTCGAAGTCGGCGTTGAACGCCGCGCAGACGAGCGGGTGCAGCTGGATCGCCTTGCCTTCGATCAGCGTCGGCTCGAACGCCTGGATGCCGAGACGGTGCAGGGTCGGTGCGCGGTTCAGCAGGACCGGATGCTCGCGGATGACCTCGTCGAGGATATCCCAGACTTCCGGACGCTCCTTCTCCACCAGCTTCTTCGCCTGCTTCACCGTGGAGGAGAAGCCCTTGGCGTCGAGGCGGGAGTAGATGAACGGCTTGAACAGCTCCAGCGCCATCTTCTTCGGCAGGCCGCACTGATGCAGCTTCAGCTCCGGACCCACGGTGATCACCGAACGGCCGGAATAGTCGACGCGCTTGCCGAGCAGGTTCTGACGGAAGCGGCCCTGCTTGCCCTTCAGCATGTCGGACAGCGACTTCAGCGGACGCTTGTTGGCACCCGTGATGACGCGGCCGCGACGGCCGTTGTCGAACAGCGCATCAACCGACTCCTGAAGCATGCGCTTCTCGTTGCGGATGATGATGTCCGGCGCACGCAGCTCCATCAGGCGCCGCAGACGGTTGTTGCGGTTGATGACGCGGCGATACAGGTCGTTGAGGTCGGAGGTCGCGAAGCGGCCGCCGTCCAGCGGAACCAGCGGACGCAGGTCCGGCGGGATGACCGGGACCACGGTGAGGATCATCCATTCCGGGCGATTGCCGGACTCGATGAAGGCCTCGACCACCTTGAGACGCTTGGCCAGCTTCTTCGGCTTCAGCTCGGTCGTCGCCTCGGAGATCTCCTTGCGGATCTGGTCGCGCTCCTTCTCCAGGTCGAGCGACATCAGCATCTCGCGGATGGCTTCCGCGCCGATCATCGCCGTGAAGGCGTCCTCGCCGTACTCGTCCTGGGCGCGCAGGAAGTCCTCTTCCGACAGAAGCTGGTTCTGCTTCAGCGGCGTCAGGCCCGGCTCCAGCACCACGTAGTACTCGAAGTACAGGACGCGCTCGAGATCCTTCAGCGTCATGTCCAGCAGAAGGCCGATGCGCGAGGGCAGCGACTTCAGAAACCAGATATGCGCAACCGGAGCGGCAAGCTCGATATGACCCATGCGCTCGCGGCGGACGCGGGACAGGGTGACCTCGACGTTGCACTTCTCGCAGATGACGCCCTTGTACTTCATCCGCTTGTACTTGCCGCAAAGGCACTCGTAGTCCTTGATCGGACCGAACACGCGCGCACAGAACAGGCCATCCCGTTCCGGCTTGAACGTACGGTAGTTGATCGTCTCCGGCTTTTTGATTTCGCCGTAGGACCACGACATGATCTTCTCGGGGCTAGCGATCGAGATCTTGATGTGGTCGAAGGTCTGGGCGGGAGCCTGCTGGTTGAACAGGTTCATGACCTCATGATTCATGGGCTCTCTCCTCGAATGCGCGGAAGGGAAGCAGGGTCCATACCCTGCCTCCCGCTCCTGCAATGCGGCATCGTGTGTGTGCGGTGATCGGCATCAGGCGGAGGGTCACTCCGCCGCGTCGACCGCCGGAACGCCCGGATCAGTGGGCAACTGTACCTTGTCGTCCTTCAGCTCGACATTCAGTCCGAGCGAGCGCATTTCCTTCACGAGAACGTTGAAGCTCTCCGGAATGCCCGCCTCGAACGTGTCGTCGCCGCGCACGATCGCCTCGTAGACCTTGGTGCGGCCGGCCACGTCGTCCGACTTGACCGTCAGCATCTCCTGCAGGGTGTAGGCGGCACCGTAAGCTTCCAGTGCCCACACCTCCATCTCGCCGAAGCGCTGGCCGCCGAACTGCGCCTTGCCACCCAGCGGCTGCTGGGTCACGAGCGAGTACGGGCCGATCGAACGGGCGTGGATCTTGTCGTCGACCAGGTGGTGGAGCTTCAGCATGTAGATGTAGCCCACAGTCACCTGACGGTCGAACTCCTCGCCGGTACGACCGTCATAGAGGGTCGACTGGCCGGATCCGTTGTAGCCCGCCTGCTCGAGCATGCTGACGATGTCCGGCTCGCGGGCACCGTCGAACACCGGGGTCGCGATCGGAACGCCGGTCTTCAGCTGCTCGGCCAGACGGATGACGGAAGCGTCATCGTAGTCCTTGACCGGCTCGCCCTTGAGGTTGTCGCCGAACACCTCGACGATCTCGCCCTTGAGCGCCTCGATCTTGCCCGAGCGCTTGTACTCCTCGTACAGCTCGCCGATCTTCCGGCCCATGCCTGCACAGGCCCAGCCGAGATGCGTCTCGAGGATCTGTCCGACGTTCATGCGGCTCGGCACGCCGAGCGGGTTCAGCACGATGTCGACATGGTCGCCATTGGCCAGGAACGGCATGTCCTCGATCGGGTTGATCTTCGACACCACGCCCTTGTTGCCGTGACGGCCGGCCATCTTGTCGCCCGGCTGGATCTTGCGCTTCACCGCGACGAAGACCTTCACCATCTTCATGACGCCCGGCGGCAGCTCGTCGCCACGCTGCAGCTTCTCCACCTTGTCGATGAAGCGCTGCTCGAGGCGCTTGCGGCTCTCGTCGTACTGACCGCGAAGTGCCTCGACCTCGCTCATCAGCTTCTCGTCCTCGACGGCGATCTGCCACCACTGCGAGCGCGGGAACTCGTTGAGGACGTCGCCAGTAACTTCGACGTTCTTCTTGAAGTGCTTCGGGCCGGCGACGGCGGTCTTGCCCAGCAGCATCTCGGCCAGACGGCCATAGACGTTGCGGTCCAGGATCGCCTGTTCGTCGTCGCGGTCCTTGGCCAGACGCTCGATCTCCTCGCGCTCGATCGCCATCGCGCGCTCGTCCTTCTCCACGCCATGGCGGTTGAAGACGCGCACTTCGACGACGGTACCGGTCACGCCCGGCGGCAGGCGCAGCGACGTGTCGCGCACGTCGGAGGCCTTCTCGCCGAAGATGGCGCGCAGAAGCTTCTCTTCCGGCGTCATCGGGCTCTCGCCCTTCGGCGTGATCTTGCCGACCAGGATGTCGCCCGGCTTCAGCTCGGCGCCGATATAGACGATGCCGGCCTCGTCGAGATTCTTCAGCGCCTCTTCCGAGACGTTGGGAATGTCGCGGGTGATTTCCTCCGGCCCGAGCTTCGTGTCGCGCGCCATCACCTCGAATTCCTCGATGTGAATGGAGGTGAACACGTCGTCGCGCACGATCCGCTCGGACAGCAGGATCGAGTCCTCGAAGTTGTAGCCGTTCCACGGCATGAACGCGACGCGCACGTTCCGGCCGAGGGCCAGGTCGCCCAGATCCGTCGACGGGCCGTCGGCGATGATGTCGCCCTTGCCGAGCACGTCGCCCACACGCACCAGCGGACGCTGGTTGATGCAGGTGTTCTGGTTGGACCGCTGGAACTTCATCAGCTGGTAGATGTCGACGCCGGACTTCGACGGATCGAGATCCTCGGTCGCCCGGATGACGATACGGGTCGCATCCACCTGGTCGACGACGCCCGAACGGCGCGCGGCAATCGCCGCACCCGAGTCGCGCGCCACCACCGGCTCCATGCCGGTGCCGACGAACGGCGCCTCGGCACGCACCAGCGGCACGGCCTGACGCATCATGTTCGAGCCCATCAGCGCGCGGTTGGCGTCGTCATTCTCCAGGAAGGGAATGAGCGAGGCGGCAACCGACACCAGCTGCTTCGGCGAGACGTCCATGAACTCGACGCGCTCGGGCGGGAGCAGCATGTTCTCGCCGGCATGGCGGCAGGTGATCAGGTCGGAGACGAAACGGCCGTCCTCGTCGATCTCGGCATTGGCCTGGGCGATGTGGTACTTCGCCTCTTCCATCGCCGAGAGGTAGACGGTCTCCGCCGTGACCTGGCCGTCCTTCACCTTGCGGTACGGGCTCTCGATGAAGCCGTACTTGTTGATGCGGGCGAAGGTCGCGAGCGAGTTGATCAGGCCGATGTTCGGGCCTTCCGGCGTCTCGATCGGGCAGATACGGCCGTAATGCGTCGGGTGCACGTCGCGCACCTCGAAGCCGGCGCGCTCGCGCGTCAGACCGCCCGGGCCAAGCGCCGAGAGGCGACGCTTGTGCGTGACCTCGGACAGCGGGTTGGTCTGGTCCATGAACTGCGACAGCTGCGAGGAACCGAAGAACTCGCGCACGGCGGCAGCCGCCGGCTTGGCGTTGATCAGGTCCTGCGGCATGACCGTGTCGATCTCGACCGACGACATGCGCTCCTTGATGGCGCGCTCCATGCGCAGCAGACCGACGCGGTACTGGTTCTCCATCAGCTCGCCGACCGAACGCACGCGGCGGTTGCCGAGATTGTCGATGTCGTCGATCTCGCCGCGGCCGTCGCGCAGTTCCAGCAGCTCGCGGATCACCGCAAGGATGTCTTCCTTGCGCAGCGTGCGGACGGTGTCCTCGCACTGCAGGTCGAGGCGCATGTTCATCTTCACGCGGCCGACGGCCGACAGGTCGTAGCGCTCCGAATCGAAGAACAGCGAGGCGAACATCGCCTCGGCAGTGTCGACGGTGGGCGGCTCGCCCGGGCGCATGACACGATAGATGTCGAACAGCGCATCCTCGCGCGTCTCGTTCTTGTCGACCGAGAGCGTGTTGCGGATATAGGCGCCGGTCGTCACGTGGTCGATATCGAGCACCGCGATCTCGTCGTAGCCGCGATCGAGCAGATCGCCGAGGATCTTCTCGTTGAGCTCGTCACCGGCCTCGGCATAGATCTCGCCCGTCGACGGGTCGACCATGTCCTCGGCCAGGTACTGGCCGTACAGGTCCTCGTCCTGAACCTTCAGGGCGGTGACGCCCTTGTCGGCCAGCTGGCGAACGGTCCGCGCGGTGATCTTGCGGCCGGCCTCGACCACGATCTCGCCGCTGTCGGCGTCGATCAGGTTGAAGGCGGCCTTGGTGCCCTTCAGGCGGTCGCCGTCAAACGCCACGCGCCAGGAGCCCGGCTCGTCGCGGGTGTACTCGATCCGCTTGTAGAACGTGTTGAGGATCTGCTCGCCGTCGAGGCCGAGGGCCTTCAGCAGCGAGGTGACCGGGATCTTGCGGCGACGGTCGATGCGCGCATGGACGATGTCCTTCGCGTCGAACTCGATGTCGAGCCACGACCCGCGATACGGGATGATGCGTGCCGCGAACAGCAGCTTGCCCGAGGAGTGGGTCTTGCCCTTGTCGTGGTCGAAGAACACGCCCGGGCTGCGGTGCATCTGCGAGACGATGACGCGCTCGGTGCCGTTCACCACGAAGGTGCCGTTGTCCGTCATGAAGGGCATGTCGCCCATGTAGACGTCCTGCTCCTTGATGTCCTTGACGGACTTCGCGCCGGTGTCCTCGTCGACATCGAACACGATCAGGCGCAGGGTCACCTTCAGCGGGGCGGCGAAGGTCATGCCGCGCTGGCGGCACTCCTCGACGTCATACTTCGGCGCCTCGAACTCGTAGGACACGAATTCCAGCAGCGCGGTGCCCGCGAAATCGGAGATCGGGAAGACGGAGCGGAAGACCGCCTCCAGTCCTTCTTCGCCCCGCCCGGTCTCGGGCTTGTCGACCTGAAGGAACTGGTCGTAGGACGCCTTCTGGACCTCGATGAGATTGGGCATCGCGGCGACTTCGCGGATCGATCCGTAGATCTTACGGACCCGCTTGCGACCGTTGAACGTGTGCGCCATTGTCGCTCCTCGTTTCGATCTGGTACGGCTCTCCGAAAAGCCGGTTCCGGCTCAACCGTCAGCGTGGCCCCCACGCATACGGCCCTTCGGACAGCCGCCCCTTCTTAGGGACTGATACCCCGGTCAGGATTTCCCGCCGGGGTTCGACAGACTTGAACTCCCGGCGCGAAACCGCGCCGGGAGTGTCCAGGCAAAAGCCTGATTACTTCAGCTCGACCTTGGCGCCGGCCTCTTCGAGCTTCTTCTTCAGCTCTTCGGCTTCGGCCTTGGAAACGGCTTCCTTGACGGTCTTCGGAGCGCCCTCGACCAGGTCCTTGGCCTCCTTCAGGCCCAGACCGGTGATCGCGCGCACTTCCTTGATGACGTTGATCTTCTTGTCGCCGGCATCGGCCAGGACAACGTCGAACTCCGTCTTCTCTTCCTCGGCCGGAGCGGCAGCAGCGCCACCGGCAGCAGCAGCGACGGCGACCGGAGCAGCGGCGGACACGCCCCACTTCTCCTCGAGCATCTTCGAAAGCTCCGCGGCCTCCATGACGGTGAGCGCGGACAGTTCCTCAACGATCTTTTCGAGATCAGCCATTTTCGTAAGTCCCTATGGTTCGAACCGTGATCGGTCTCGACAGTGTGTTTGTGGTCCGCCTTATGCGGCTTCGTCCTTCTTGGCATACGCGCCGAAGACGCGGGCGAGCTGCCCGGCCGGAGCGTTGACAACCTGGGCGATACGGGAAGCGGGGGTCTGGATCATGCCCACCAGCTTCGCGCGCAGCTCGTCGAGCGACGGCATCTCGGCAAGCGCCTTGACCCCGTCCGCATTCAGGTTCGTCGTGCCGAGCGCGCCACCCAGAACAACCAGGTTGTTCGAGGTCTTGGCGAAAGCAACCGTGGCCTTGGCGGCGGCAACCGGATCGTCCGAATAGGCGATGACGGTCGGGCCGGTAAACAGACCAGCGATATGCTCGAGCTCGGTGCCTTGAAGGGCAAGCTTCACAAGACGGTTCTTGGCGACCTTGACCGAGCCTCCAGCGGCGCGAACCTGCGACCGGAAGGTCGTCATTTCCGCAACCGAAAGGCCGGCGTAGTGCGCAACGACGACAACGCCGGTGTTCTTCAACACCTCGTTGAACGACGCGACGAACTCTCGCTTCTCCGCTCTTTCCACTTGCCTACTCCATTTGGCGGCTTGCGCCGCCGGTTTGTCTCTGCCGCCCTCCGGCGGTGCCTTGCGGAACCACCGGTGGACAACACCGAGGATCCTGCCCCCTCGCGAGCCATGACGGCGCGGCAAGGACAAACGGTTCGAACCGGTGCGGCCTGAGCCGCGAATTCGGTTCGCACCCGTCTATGCAGGCCCGTTGGGCTTAGACGACCCTGGCCGGAGCCAGACCCGCACCTGCAGTCTCGGACAGGACACCTGCCGTTCCCGGCAGATGATCCGCCCGGCGTTTCCGCCGGACGGAATTCGTGTTCGGCGGCGCGACGCGCGCCCCGCCTGCCTGACTGATCAGGCCGTAACCGTCGACGGGTCGACCTTCAGGCCCGGACCCATGGTCGAGCTGACGGCAACGCGCTTCAGGTAGGTACCCTTGGCGCCCGTCGGCTTGGCCTTGACCACAGCATCGACGATCGCCTTGATGTTCTCGCTCAGCTTGTCGGCCTCGAACGAGGTCTTGCCGACGCCGGCGTGAATGATGCCCGCCTTCTCGACGCGGAACTGCACGGCGCCGCCCTTGGCATCGCGCACTGCAGAGGCGACGTCCGGGGTCACGGTGCCGACCTTCGGGTTCGGCATCAAGCCGCGCGGGCCGAGAACCTTGCCGAGACGGCCGACGAGCGGCATCATGTCCGGCGTGGCGATGCAGCGATCGAAATCGATCTTGCCGCCCTGGACCTCGTTGACCAGCTCCTCGGCGCCGACGATGTCGGCACCGGCAGCCTTGGCCTCATCGGCCTTGTCGCCGCGGGCAAACACCGCGACGCGGACCGTCTTGCCCGTGCCGTTCGGCAGCACGCAGACGCCGCGGACCATCTGGTCGGCGTGACGCGGGTCGACACCGAGATTGATGGCGATTTCGACGGACTCGTCGAACTTGGCGGTTGCCCGCTCCTTGACCAGCGTCAGCGCCTCGTCGAGGGCGTAGAGCTTGTTGCGGTCGATGCCCTCGCGGGCAGACTTGATGCGCTTTCCAACCTTCGCCATCGTCTTACTCCGTGACCTCGAGACCCATGGACCGCGCCGAGCCCTCGACCATCAGCATGGCCGCCTCGACGTCGTTCGCGTTCAGGTCCTTCATCTTCGCTTCCGCGATCTCGCGGACCTGGTCACGGGTGACCTTGCCGACGAAGCCGCCCTTGCCCGGGGTCTTCGAACCCGACTTCAGGCCCGAGGCCTTCTTCAGGAAGAAGGCGACCGGAGCCGTCTTCACCTGGAAGGTGAAGGAGCGGTCGGAGTAATAGGTGATCACGGTCGGGCACGGGGTGCCCTTCTCGATATCCTGGGTCTGCGCGTTGAACGCCTTGCAGAACTCCATGATGTTGAGGCCGCGCTGACCAAGCGCCGGACCGATCGGCGGCGACGGGGTCGCGGAGCCGGCCGGCACCTGCAGCTTGATGTAACCTTCGATTTTCTTCGCCATTCGTATCTCCAACTGGCGCTGCCGGATAACCGGCGTCTTCAGATCAGGTGGTGCAGCCGCAACGCGTCCGGCGAATGGAGCGCGTCAGACCTCCCACCAGGGAGCGGGGAACGTCCCCGTCAACCCGCCTTTCGGCGGAAACCGGCGACAGATCGCCGGCAACTGCCCCGCCCGCCGATGGTAAACGGCGAACGCGGCAAACGGCCCGGAATGCCGAACGGCAAGTCCCGGACCGTAAAAAATCAGAGCTTCTCGACCTGACCGTATTCCAGCTCGACCGGGGTCGCGCGACCGAAGATCGACACCGCGACCTTGAGGCGGGCCCGCTCGTCGTCCACTTCCTCGACAAGGCCGGAGAAAGAGGCGAACGGACCGTCCGAGACGCGAACCTGCTCGCCGATCTCGAAGCTGATGGACGGCTTCGGGCGCTCCACGCCTTCCTGCACCTGGTGCAGGATGCGCATCGCCTCGGAATCCGAAATCGGCACAGGCTTCTGATCCGCGCCCAGGAACCCGGTGACCTTCGGCGTGTTCTTGATCAGGTGGAATGCCTCATTGGTCATTTCCATCTTGACCAGCACGTAGCCCGGGAAGAACTTGCGCTCGGCGTCGACCTTGCGGCCACGCCGCACTTCCACGACCTTTTCCGTCGGAACGAGAATCTCTTCGAAAAGATCCTCAAGCCCCTGCTGCTGCGCTTTTTCCCGAATCGCGTCCGCCACCTTCTTCTCGAAATTCGAGTAGGCGTGGACGATATACCAACGCTTGGCCATAATCCCTCAAGCCGATTGTGTACCGGACTCCGCTCAGTTGCCGAGACCCAGGAGCAAGCCGATACCCTGACCCATCAGCCAGTCGGCGAGCAAAAAGAAGATGGCGGCGAGGAACACCATGATGAACACCATGACGGTGGTCACAGCGGTCTCCCTGCGCGTAGGCCACGTCACCTTCGACGTTTCCTTGCGAACTTCGTCGATGAACGTGAAAGGATTCGATTTCGCCATTCAACTGCCGGTCTTTTCACGACACACAGGCGCGCGGAATCATCCACGCGCCTTGGTCGAAAGCTCTAATTAAGGCCTAATGGCCCGTCGATCAAGAGCAAAGGTGGCAGGGGCGGAGGGACTCGAACCCCCGGCCCTCGGTTTTGGAGACCGATGCTCTACCAACTGAGCTACACCCCTAGACCTTTCGCGACCTGACTTAGATAACTTTCCCCGCCGCTTCAAGCGCGAAATGCACCTTCCGGCAAATTATTCACATCCTTGCAGTTTTTCGCCCCGCCCGACCGGGCTCGCCGGGAGTAGGAAACAAAAAAAGGCGCCGCCCGGAGGCGACGCCCTTGAACCCAGGACGGAACGGATCACCCGTTCCGCCATGTTGGTTACTTGATGATGGAGGCGACGACGCCGGCGCCGACGGTACGGCCGCCCTCGCGGATAGCGAAGCGCAGACCCTCTTCCATCGCGATCGGCACGATCAGCTCAACCTCGACCGACACGTTGTCGCCCGGCATCACCATCTCCGTGCCTTCCGGCAGCGTCACCACGCCCGTCACGTCCGTCGTGCGGAAGTAGAACTGCGGACGGTAGTTGGTGAAGAACGGAGTATGGCGACCACCCTCTTCCTTCGTCAGGATGTAGGCCTCGGCCTTGAACTTCGTGTGCGGCGTCACCGAACCCGGCTTGCAAAGAACCTGGCCGCGCTCCACGTCCTCGCGGCCGACGCCGCGGATCAGAGCACCGATGTTGTCGCCGGCCTGGCCCTGGTCCAGAAGCTTGCGGAACATCTCGACGCCGGTAACCGTCGTCTTCTTGGTGTCGCGGATGCCGACGATCTCGACTTCCTCGCCGACCTTCACGATGCCGCGCTCGACGCGGCCGGTCACCACCGTGCCGCGGCCCGAGATCGAGAACACGTCCTCGATCGGCATCAGGAACGGCATGTCGACCGGACGCTCCGGCGTCGGGATGTAGTCGTCGACCGCAGCCATCAGCTCGCGGATCTTCGTCTCGCCGATCGCCTCGTCGCGGCCCTCAAGGGCGGCAAGAGCCGAACCGGCAACGATCGGAATGTCGTCGCCCGGGAACTCGTAGGACGAAAGCAGCTCGCGCACTTCCATCTCGACCAGCTCGAGCAGCTCCGCGTCGTCGACCTGGTCGACCTTGTTCAGGAACACCACCAGAGCCGGAACGCCGACCTGACGGGCCAGAAGGATGTGCTCGCGGGTCTGCGGCATCGGGCCGTCGGCCGCCGAGCAGACCAGGATCGCGCCGTCCATCTGCGCCGCACCCGTGATCATGTTCTTCACGTAGTCGGCGTGACCCGGGCAGTCCACGTGGGCGTAGTGACGCGCTTCCGTCTCGTACTCAACGTGAGCCGTCGAGATCGTGATGCCGCGTGCACGCTCCTCGGGAGCCGCGTCGATCATGTCGTACGCCTTGAACTCGCCGAAGAACTTCGTGATCGCCGCCGTCAGCGTCGTCTTGCCATGGTCGACGTGGCCGATCGTGCCAATGTTCACGTGCGGCTTCGTCCGCTCAAACTTTGCTTTCGCCATCGGCGTCGCTCTCTGTTAACTTGCGGTTAAGTCCATCATTTCGATCAAGACCCGACCGCCCCAGGGCGGTGGATGCTAAGCAGGGCATGCGCGTTTGTCGTAAAGCCTGGTCAGGAGCAGCAGCGTCACTCGAAAAGTGGAGCGGGTGAAGGGAATCGAACCCTCGTCATCAGCTTGGAAGGCTGCTGCTCTACCATTGAGCTACACCCGCCGCCTGCCGCAAGGGGGGATGGTGGAGGAGGTTGGATTCGAACCAACGTAGGCCAAGCCAACGGATTTACAGTCCGTCCCCTTTAACCACTCGGGCACTCCTCCGTTTCACCGCCCTGTCGCCGAAGCATCCTGGATGGCTTCACGAAAACGCCCCGCGAAACAATCGCGAGGCCGCTCCCGTGGCGCGTGTTATGTAGAACCGGCATGGGGGTGTCAACACCCATTTATAGCCTTTGGACACAAAAACGACCGCCCGTCCGGCAGCGGTTTCTCCTTGCCGGCGGATCACCTTGCGGATAATCGCTCGCTCATGACACGACCCGACACACCGGCCGGCCCGTCCGGCACCTCCACCAGCTCCGAAGACACCGGCGCTCCCACGCCTGCGCGTTCCCGCAGCAAGCCCCCGCATGGATCAGGAGGCGGCCAACGGGATTACAAGGACGGCAAAGGCCGGGGCGCCAAGGGCGGCTTCAGAAAGGGCGGCGGCAAGCAGTCGGTTCAGGGCGCCGCGCATGAAGGCGAGGGACGCCGTCCGTTCGCCAGGGTGCGCCCGCGCTCGTCGCGCGAGGAAGACGCAGCAGAGGGGCCGGTCCTCCTCTATGGCCTCCATACGATCGAGGCGGCGTTCCGCAATTCCGACCGCCGCCGCCACCGGCTGCTGGCGACCGAGAACGCCCAGCGCCGCCTGACCGAGCGCGGAATTTCCTTCGACGTTCCTGTGGAAACCGTCAATCCGCGGCAGCTCGACCACCTCGTCGGGCGTGACGCGGTGCACCAGGGCGCCGTCCTGGAAGCCGATCCCCTGCCCGCCTTCGGTCCGCGCGACCTTGCCAGGGCCCGGCTCGTGCTGGCGCTCGATCAGGTGACCGACCCGCATAATGTCGGGGCGATTCTGCGCTCCGCCGTGGCGCTTGCCGCCGATGCGGTGGTGACGACCGAGCGGCACGCCCCGGAAGAAGGCTCCGTGCTGGCGAAATCCGCCTCCGGCGCGCTCGACATGGTCCGCCATGTGCGCGTGAAGAACATGGCGCGCTTCGTTACCGAGATGCGCGAGGCCGGCTTCCAGGCCGTCGCCCTCGACAGCGAGGGGCCGGCGCGTCTGGAAGAGACGGACCTCGGCGACAAGGTGCTGCTGGTGCTCGGTTCGGAAGGAAAAGGCGTGCGCCAGGGCGTGCGCGAGGCGTGCGACGCCCTCGCCCGGCTCGACATGCCCGGCGCCATCGCCTCGCTCAACGTCTCCAATGCGGCGGTGCTGGCCCTTTACGTCACTCGGGGGAAAATGGGCCTGTAAGCCCATTTTCCGCTCCAGCGAGTCCGACGCCCTCCGAAAAACTACCGTCCTGACAATTTGTGCGTTAATTCTTGACTCAATAACTCAAGTTAAATATTTGCCAGCTTCAGGCGCTTGAGCGCCCTAGCCAGCTTTTGCGCGAGCCACCCTCTCTTCCCCCCAACTCACAACAATCTTTGAGGGCCCCATCGTGCAAAATGCAAAGAAGCGCGCCGCGATCAGCGGCGTCGCAACGATCGTGCTTGCCCTGCCGGCAGCCTCCTTCGCCCAGTCGCAGGCACCCGCCGTCTCTCCCGCGACATTGGCCGACGAACAGGCGCGAGCCGCCGCGAGCACCCAGGCGTCCGACAGCCCCGCGACCGACAAGCCGGCGCAAGCCACGAGCCTCAGAAGGCTCATCATTCCCTTCTACGAGTTTTTTGGCGCGCGCAGCCCGGCGGATGTCGGCACGACGACCCTCGACAAGGACGCCTTCACCATACGCACCGACGGCAGCGGCGATGCCAACTCCGCGCTGCGGGGCCTGCCGAACGTCCAGTACCAGGACGAAACCGATACCGACGCGGGCATCGACGGCCAGAAGATTCTCGACACTCGGCCCGAGCTTCTCTCCATCTCGGGCGGACGCACCTACGAAAACAATTTCATCGTCAACGGCATCCCGACCAACACGGTCACCGGGTCGGTCGAGCGCTATGGCAACTCGGAGCTGGCCAGCGACACCAATACGCCCAATGCAGACCGATTCTACGGCCTGCATCCCCAGACGATCTTCGTGCCATCCGATTTTGTGGACAGCGTGACCGTCGTCGACAGCAATGCCTCCGCCCGCTACGGCAACTTCCAGGGCGGCGTCGTTTCCTACGAACTGAACAAGCCCAATACGGAACGCTGGACAGGCACGGCGAGCGTCGAAGTCGAAAGCGACAAGTTCGTCAGCTACAACATCGCGACGACCGACGGCACCAATCCGCTCGATCGCAAGCCGCCCGAGTTCACCAAGATCAAGTCATCGCTTTCGCTGAGCGGGCCAATCAACGAAATTTTCTCGATGATTGCACAGTACAGCAGGACCGATGCAACCACCAAGAAGCAGAAAGACTACATCTATTATTCCGGAGATATCCGGGAAGATTCCCTGAATAACTTCTTCAGGCTCCAACTCGACGCCAGAACGGACTACGGACTGTTCTCGCTGGAGGGAATGGTCACCGACTATACGCAAGGCTACGAAAGCCCGAACTGGCGCGACATGCATGTCGACGTCTCCACCCGGACCTATGCCGGCAAGCTCGAGCATTCCTACACGTTCGACAACGTCGAAACGCCGCTCGGCCAGATTCTCGGCCTGACGCTCGACACCAAGGCCGTCGTCTCCCACTCCTCGACGCGGAACCAGACGAACAGCGACACCGCCCGCGTTTACCAGATCAGGGAAGGCACCAGAACCGCCAGCCAATGGACGTCGAGCGATCCGGACATCCTCTCCTGGTGCCGGCTCGACCCGACCACGACAACGAATGTCATCTGCTACGAAGGCGGATATGGCGCGAACAAGGTCCAGGAACAGACGCAGTATCTCTTCGGCCAGAACGTCACGGGATCCATCTGGGCCGGCACATTCGAGGCCGGCTTCGACCTGACCCACACGAACGCCCGCCGCGCGCGCGAAAGCGACTTCACCTACTACACCTCGGTGAACACGCTCTGGGATGCCCGCTCCCTCGGGCTCAGCCAGTTCACCTGCCTGGGCAGCGAGGCCTGCGGCCCAGATCAGTATGCCGACAAAAAGTCGATCTGGGCGGCTTTCGACAACACGACGGCCCTCAACTCGGCGGATGCCTGGCTGCAACTCGAGCAGACCTTCGGCTGGCTGACCGTCCGGCCGGGTGTGCGCCTCCAGGTCGACGACTACCAGAAGAACGTCAACATCGCGCCGCGCATCGCCGCGACGATCACGCCCATCGAAAGGATCGAGCTCTCCGCCGGCTTCAACCGCTACTACGCCGGCGAAAGCCTTGCCTATGCCATCCGTGACAATCAACCCCGCGGGCAGTCCTACATCCGCAGCCATGACGGCAGCGGCAATGTCACCGACGAATGGACGATGCGCGCGCCCACCGGCGTCTATGGCAACAGGGCCTCGGACCTGCGAACCCCCTTCACGGACGAATGGGTGGCCGGCATCAAGGTCATCGATCCGCTCGTGGATGGTGCGTTCCGCCTTCGCTATGTCAACCGCGCGATGAAAGACCAGTACGCGAGGGCGAATCTCGGCAGCAATGTCTGGGAACTGACCAACTCCGGCACCGGGGCCTACGAATCCGCCACTGCGGAATATGCCAAGACCTGGCACGTGGAGCGGTTCCGCTTCCTCGATCAGCTGACGCTGACCGCGTCCTTCACGTGGTCCGCGCAGGAGCTCTCCCCGGACAGCTACTTCTATGACGAGGACGATCTTCTCGACCGGATTCTCTACAATGGTCAGTCCTATTCGGTCGCGGGCTTCTCCGTGGTGACCGGAAACATGGACATTCCCATGCGCGCCCAGCTCGCGATGATGACGAGCTGGTACGAAGGCAGGTTCAATCTGGGCTTCGCGGCCAACTACAACTTCCCCTTCACCGGCGTCGAGGACACGGGGCGCACGCAGGTGTTCGAAGGCGTTCGCCACGACGTCTGGGAGGACAAGGATTTCGACGGGACACTCACCGTCGACCTGCACTCCAACCTTGTCCTTCTGCGCGACGGGCACAGGAGCGTCCGCCTCAACCTGGTCGCCAACAACCTCTTCAACGAAATCGGCAACGCGACGGCCAACAACAGCAATCCCTTCATCAAAGGGCGGAGCTTCTGGCTCGGCCTCAGCACCACGTTCTGAAGAAGAGCCATGCCCTTCTTCCGCTTCTTCGTGCTTCTATGGGGCCTGTGCATCGCCGTTGTCCTTCTCATGCCGGGCCTGCTCCTACACGAGCGCTGGCAGCGAGCCGGCGACAACAGGCTCGCCTCGACCTTTCCTTCCCATCCGGACGAAGGAGATTTCGAGGCGTTGCGCCGGGCCTATGCGCGTCCGCCGTCGGAGTGGCCTGAGGCCCTGGTCGAACCGGAGGTCGCCTTCGTCGAACTGGGCCCGCTCGAGCAGCGCCCGACCCCGGAGGGTGTCGAACTCCGGAAGGCCCGCCTCGGGCGCAGGCTGTTCGAGGATCCGTTGCTGTCCGCTTCCGGGCACTTTTCCTGCCAATCCTGCCACAATCGGCAGCTTGGCTGGGGCGACGGACTCAGGGTCTCGGTCGGCCACGGACGACAGGAGGGGCGGCGCAACGCCCCTTCGCTCTTCGGGGCAGCCTATCGCGACGCGTTCTTCTGGGACGGGCGGGCGGCAACCCTCGAGCAGCAGGCCGCCGGCCCCCTGCTGAACCCCGTCGAGATGGCCAATGAAGATCTGGCTCAGGTGGTGGACCGCCTTCGTGCAAGACCGGACTATGTCCGCGCCTTTGGCCAGGTCTACGGCGAAACGCCCATCGCCTTTTCGCACGTCGCCGAGGCATTAGCCGCGTTCCAGCGCACGCTGGAACGCGGGACGCGATTCGACCGCTTCGCCGCAGGACTGCCCGTCCGCTTTTCCGATGAGGAGCTTTGGGGTCTCAATCTCTTCCGCGGCAAGGCAGGCTGCGCCAATTGCCACTTCGGCCCGCTGCTGACCGACCAGAAGATGCACAATCTGGGGCTCACCTTCTTTCGCCGCCGGCTGCAGGATCTCGGCCGGTACGAGGAGACGGGCGATCCTCAGGATGTCGGCCTGTTCCGTACGCCGCCCTTGCGCCATGTGCGGCTGACCGCGCCCTACATGCACAACGGGATCATGCCCCGTCTCGCAAACGTCATCGCCTTCTATATTCAAGGCGGTGGCCGCATCCGGCCGCGCAACGAAGCGGAAGCAGCCGACCCGCTCTGGCCCCATGCAGCCCGCACCTCGCCGCTGCTCAAGCGCCTCGATCTGGAGCAGGCGGAGATCGAGGCTCTGATCGCGTTCCTGGAGAGCTTGTGACCAGCCGGCGTGGCCTCATGCACAACACGTTCGTTTTTGAGCAAAGCAGCATTCGAAACGGATGCACGCCTGCGAAAGGTGTGCTAAACGCCGCTCCGATGCCGGTATAGCTCAGCTGGTAGAGCACCTGATTTGTAATCAGGGGGTCACGGGTTCGAATCCTGTTGCCGGCACCACCATTTCCCATTTGTGCGTCAATCACTTGCGAGGAAACGCGAGGGAGAACGCAAGCGGAACATGAGACATTTTGAGACCTGCGCAAGGTCTCACGTGAGACTTATGTTCCACCGCTGTTCGCATCCGCCCTCATTGCGGGGGCTTCGAAAGCAGGGTGACCAGCGCGTCGAGCCGCCGCGTCGTCTCCTTGCCCTGCTCGCGAATATCGGTGCGCAACTCGCCCACGGACTTGTCGAGGCGCTGAATGTGGCCGTCGAGATCCGAGCGGTGCACCATGTCCTCGCGCACGCGATTGATCCGGTCGTGCAGCTTCTCGTCCCCGTCCTGGATCATCCGGGCCAGCTGCCGGTCGCGGGCGATGATGCCGCCGATCATCGTGACCAGGGCGATCACTGCGCCCACCATCCACGACACGTCGTTTGCCGTCACGCCCCGCACCTCCGGCGATAGTTGGCGTCGTTGTTCCGCACGCGCTCGGCGCCCGGCCGGTCGGCGCGGATCAGAGCGACAAAGCCGGCCGGCGACAGGTCATTGGCCGTGAAGCCCCCGCAGCTGCTCACAGGCGCCGCCGTCTGGCAGCTCGCCACCGCCGCGAACGTAATCGCGACACAGCTCATAATCCGTAAGCTTGCGAATGCGCGCATCGTCCCTGTTCCTTTCCCGCCACGCGGCGACCTCATCCTGTACCTCTTGCGCCACCCGCGCCTCGTAGCCCCCTTGCCGGACGTCCCGCAGGGTCCACAGCAGCGCGCCGACCCCGAGCAAGGCAGCGAGTGCTGCAATCGCGTAAGGCGAGCCCAGCAGGCTCCCGGCGAGTTTTGCCAGCATCAACGCTTCCTCCCCCGCACCAGGCGCCACACGCCGAAGCCGAGACCGGCCAGCGCCAGCAGCACCAGGAACGAGCCGAGCCAGTACGGCCAGGCCGCGACGGGCACCGGTTCGGCATCGACAGTCGGGGCAGAGGGTTTCGGCCGCGGCGCGGCAACGCCCGGCAGGCTCACCGGGCCGTCCAGCCCTTCGAGGCAGATCCGCATTTCCTCGGCTCGCCGGTTGACCAGGCCCTTGACCACGCGGCCGCCGGCGCGGTTCCAGCGCGGGAGCTGGCGGCAGGCGCCCTCCAGATCTCCGGCATTAGCCAGCTTCACCAGCGTCGACCCGCAAAAGGCTTTGGCGCCGATGTTGTAGGCGAGGCTGACAAACGAGATGTAGGGGCCGTCAGGGATCGTGTCCGGCGCCTTCAGGCACTTGCGGATTTCCTGCTCGAATTCTACCAGGCCGTCGCCCAGCATCTCAGCGCATTCTTCCCGCGTGTAGCTGTCGCCCATGCGCACGCCGCGCGTCTCGCCGTAGCAGACCGTCGGCACACCGACGATGTCGCGATAGGCGGTGAGGCGAAGCCCTTCGAACGGCCCGACGACGCCGACGGCCGTCAGGCCGAGCGCGGTGAGAACTCCGGCAATCTTAAGCCGCGTCTTCATGGACAAGCTCCTTCTGGACGAGCAGGCGGGCAACGAAGGCGCCGGCCGAGGCGAGGCCGGCCAGGATGCCGAGCAGGCCCGGCGGCAGCACGCCGCCCATCCAGGGCAGCGCCACCTCCAGCACGGTGAGGACGAGAGCAAGGACGATCAGCCGCACGCTCCAGGCATGCCGCAGGATCTTTCGCCAGTGGGGGAGAAGGCGGATCATGAGAAGAATGCCGCCCCGAACCTGATGGTGCCGCCGGAGCGGTTCTCCACTTGGATGTAGCCGTTCGCCCCGGACAGGCTGATTGTCACCTTTCCGTCCGTGCCGGTTGTGCCGGTGAGGGCCGACGTGCTTACCGCGAACAACGTGCCCGGCTGCGACAGCACCTTGATGTCGGCAAAGGGACTGGCGACGTTCTGCACGTAGTTGAAGAACCCGCTGGCATTGATGTTGGCATTGGCCCACAGGGCCAGAATGCCGGCGCGCTGCGTGCTCGCAGCGTTCAGGTAAGCCGGCGGGATCGGGATGACGGCCACCTGGTCGTCTTCGACGTAATACGGCGTGTCGTCATGCGACGAAAACGAGATCGCCGACAGCCCGCTTGTCGCCCAGGCGCGGTTCGGCTGTTTGCCATAGAAGCTCGGCGCCGGCCCGGTAATGTTGAGGCGACAGGTATAGTCGTGCTCGACGATCGTGCGGGCGATCGTCGCGTCGTTGACGTCCGATGTCAGGTGCACCGTGCCCAGCGTCACGCACGCCCACACGTTGCTGTTCGACACATACATCAGTTTCTGGTTCTCGATCAGCGCGCCCAGCACGCTATGGATCGTCACGCCTGAGGCAACGCCATCGAGATAGATGCGATGCGGATCGGTCACCTGGCTTTCGGTGGCGAACTGCTCGATCTGCGCGATCAGCGGATTGATCACCGCCGCGCACTGCGCCAGCTCGCTGCCATAGGCCGAGGCGTAGGTCCCGCTCGCGAGCATGCCGTGCCCATGGGCCTTGAGGCCGCTGGCCTTGAAATGCGTGCCCTGGATGGCGAAGGCGAGCCCGGCGAAGCTTTCCACCCGCACGTCCCGAAACGCCATGTCGTTCATGTCGCCCTGCGCCTGGGTGTCGTTCACGCACATGAAGGCCGGCGCGAAATAGACGGTCTGGTCGGTGATCTCGACGTCGGCCGACACGCTCAGGGTCGCCTGATTTGGCGCCGGAACGCCCGTGATCTCGGCGATCAACGGCGCCTTGGTGCCCAGGATGCTGTTCTTGCCGTTCCGGATCAGCACCGTCAGGCCGATATGCTCATCGTTCAGCGTGTCGGTGTCGAGCGTCAGCGTGTTGCCGGCGGCCGACATGCTGCCGCGCACGCCCTCGTGCCAGCCATAGGCGTTCTCGTAGGCGTCCAGGAGAACTTCGGAAACGGTGATCGACGTCGGCGAATTCACCGTCTGGATGAAATGACGGCCAGCACGGCCCGTCGTTTGCACCGCGAAGAACCAGGTGTTCTCGTCGCTCGCGTCGAAGTGATTGGCGCTGGCGGTGATGGTGGTGCCGCCGGCGGTGCCGTCGAAGGTCACTCCGTCCGGCACCTCCTTGCGCGGCCGGAAATGCCCGCCGCCCCAGATCTGCACGTTGGAGAAGACGCCGTTCCAGCCGCCGGTGAAGTGGGCGGCGGCGTTGCTGTAGTCGCTGACCAGCATGACGTTTTCGAGCTGCGGCGACTCCGCCATCCGCATCTCGATGCACTTCGGCTTGATGCCGACGAGCGAGCTGTTCGCGCGGACGGTAAGGTTTTTGAGCACCAGGCCCCCGCAGCGCAGCGCGTCGGGTCGTGTTCCCTTGATGATCGCTTTGGCTGCGCCGAGGAAGCGGCCGAGGATGGTCGACTGGTACATGCCGGCGCCCTCGATGCCGACACGGCGCCAATTGGCGTCCGTCGACAGGTCCAGCTCGTCGTCGACCACATAGACCCCGGCGCGGATCCGCACCATGCCGCCGTTGGCCAGCCCCTTGCAATAGTTCAGCGCGGCCTGGAAGGCAGCCCGGTTGCGGCTGGCATGGATCGCCAGCCCGCTGGCGATGCCGGCCCAGAACTCCACCCAGGGATCGCCGGTGAACAGCCGCACGAAGCCGCCGGGAAGACCGTCGGAATAACGGATCACGATGCCGCCATCATGCGGCAGCATCAGATCGGGCCAGGAGAGAAAGCGCCCGCCGCGCCCGTCCTCGACCACGGTTATCGTCTCGCCCTCGCCGACGAGGCCGCGGTTCAGTTCCTGCAGCTCGTCGACTGTGTCGAACCGCTTTTCCAGCGCGGGGTACTCGGGCAACGTGTCGATGGCCTGGGCAACGGTCGGGTTGCCGTCGGCATCGAAGGCCATCAACTTCGCCTTGCGGTCGGCCAGTGCCGGCAGCTGGCCGATGGTCTCGCCCTCGGGCGTCAGCATAGCCCGCAGCAGCTTGGCCTGTGCGTCGTCGCTGTCGCGATCCTGTTCCTGCTGGATGATCCGGTTGCGGTCCAGCTCGTTGTCCAGCGTCTTGCTGTTGAACACGCCGGCCTGCACCACCGACGAGGTACGGTCGAGCACCGCTTCGCCGCGAATGCGGATCTTGTCGCCGACGGCCGCGCCGGTGGTCAGCGTCACGGCGCCGCCCGACGGATTGCCGGCCCCGGTCAGGGTGTAATCGGCTGCCTCCACCAGCAGCTCGTAAGGCCCGCCGGCGGCAAGCCGATGGTAGACCTTGACGTCGGCGGTCTGCTGGAACGGAAAATCGGCCGCAAAGACCGTCTGGCCGGCCGTCGCCGTGTAGTTGCGCTCGCGCGTGTCGACCGGGATCGGAAAGGCTTGGCTCATCGGGCACCCCTTGGCAGGTAACCCGAGCTTCGCCGCCCGGCGGTCCGGTCAACCGTTCGGCAACACCGCCGGGCGCGGCGCCTTCGGTCGCTTCACGCCGTCCAGCTCCAGGCCTTCGCTTTCCACGTCGATCACCAGGTCGAAGAGATCGGCTTGCGTGCCGTCCTGCAGCAGGCGCTGGCGAAGCTCCGGCCAGGAGCGCCCGACCGCCTCCGCCCGCCACACCTTCTTGTCGGCAAAGAGCGAACTGAGCGTCGACAGCAGCGCCGGATCGATGGCGTCAAGCTCGCGATAGAAGCCTTGCTCGTCGATGGGCTTGCGCTGCGCCCAGCCGGGTTCGCCCACAGTCACCAGCGCGTTGCGGGCAATGGCCATGGCGAGGGTGCCGAGCACGTCGTCGGCGGCCGTGCGTGCCGCGGCCGAGACCTGCTGCGGGTTGCCGTCGGCATCGAGCAGCTTGCCGGCCGCCATTTCCCGCCGCATCGTACCGATGGCCTGGACGGCGTTTCGGGCACGCACCAGCGGATGCAGCCGCTTCACGTCGGCCTTGTGCGTGGACAGGGCGATATAGACCTTGCCCTGCTCGTTCTGCCGGGCGTAGTAATCGGCCCGCTCGGCCGCACCCAACTGGCGATAGCTTTGCGCCTTGCCTTCCAGCACGCCGGTGCGCGACCCCATCAACTCCCAGAATTGCGTCGTCGACTGCGCGCCCTTGCTTGCATCCTTGATGAAGCGGCGCAGGATCGGCGCGTCGTCCCACCCGGTGGCCGGCGCGTCGGGTTGCGCCATGTCGTAGAGCGCCAGTGCCGAGCGCCCCCAGCTGGCCAGGTGGTTCATGATCAGATGGTCGATCACGGCCGGCGACATGTCGAAGGCCTTGCCCAGCTGCCGCGACAGCGCCGAGTTGCGCGCCGTGTACTGCAGGAACGGTTCCATGCCGCGGAGATGCTCCGGCACGATGTCGGCGCCGGTGAACAGGTTGGTGTTCGTTCGCAGCTCGAAATAGCTCTTTATGGCGGGATTACCCTCCAGCAGCGACGGCGGCGCCAGCGAGAAATGCAGGTTGTCGAGCCATCGGCCGAGCGCGGTCGGGTCCTTTTCCACCATGGCATCGAACGCCGCTTCCGCCAGGTTGAGCACGACGCCGAATTCGAACGGCTTGGGGATCGCCACCCACTTCTCGCCGGCCTTGATCGTCCAGTGGGTCGACTTCGTGTAGTCGGAAATCTCGTCGTGGTCCTCATGGCGGCGCATGAGGGCATAGAGCGAGATCGTCGCGGTGGCGGCCGCCGCCACCCGCGCCCAGGCCTTCACCGCCTCGCCCATCTCCGCGTCGTCGCTGGCGCGCTTGGCATGGCCGAGCGCCCGGCGGGCCAGCGGCGCGATCATGTGACGGGCCGTCTTGTCGGTTCCCTGCAGGGCGGCATTCAGGAACGGGATCACCCGGGAGAGCGCCGCCATGCCGGAGCCGCGCCGGTCGAAATCCATGTAGTCGCGGGCGCGCCAGCTTGCTTCCAGCGCCGCCTCCATGTCGTCGAGACCCCGCGCCTTCGCCTCCTGGTGGAACGTGCGGAACAGGCCGAGACGGGATGCGGTCTCGGCGATCTCGACGGTCTCCAGCACGCCGCGAAACGATGTCAGCCGCTGCGCTGCCCAGCCCTTGCGGGCAAGGCGGGAAATGTCCCGCTGTGCGCGCACGCGCGACAGGCTGGCCGTCTCCTGCCCGCCGGTGATGCCGCCGACGCGGGCGTAGCGCTTGGCCACCTGCGACCCTACGATGTCGTCGGCCGCACCGCGCAGCGAGGCACCGACGCGGCGCAGCGGCCGGCCGTAATAGATCCAGGCCATCGTCTGGTCGCGGATGAAGTTGGCGCCGATGAAGTCGAGGCTTGTGGTGATGCCGAGGCGGAGCACGCGCGCGGGCATGGCCACCAGCTCCACCCAGAAATTACGCTCCTGCTGCGACATGGAGGTAAGCGCCCGGTACATGTCGCGGCCGAATGCGCCATCGGCGAGCCGCAGCGCCCGCAGGTCTCCCCCATCGCGGAAGAACACGATGGGCTCGCCCTTCTCGCTGATCATCGCCGGACGGAAGATCGCCGCCTTCTCGTCGCCGATCGCGCCCTCGATGGCGTCTCGCAGCGTGACGATGTCGGGGCCCGAAAGGCCCGCGTTGCGGGCGGCGTTTTCCACCGCCTCGATCGGGTCCACCATCGTGGCGGTGAGCTGGGTGACGGGGATTTCTTCGGCAATGCGCGAGCCGCCGAGCCCGGCCGTCTTCGCCAGCCGGTCGAGCGCCTTGACGACGTCGTTCCGGGCGATCGTCATGGCGGTCTCGTAGGCATCCGCCGCCAGGCTTTCCAGCGGGTTGATGACGTCGCGCTTGGAGCCCTGGAACCGCCGGGCCACGCCGAACTTGAGATCCTTGGTGCGGCGAGGCTTGCCGGCCGGCATCTTCTCGTCGGCGGCGCTGGTGAAGTCGCGCAGACCCGGCACATAGTCGGCGATCTGCAGGCCTTCCTCGTAGACCCGCGTGGTGATCAGGCCCGCGTCGAGCTTCTTCTTCCACAGCGCCAGGTTCCACTGGTAGATCTTCTCGGCCGCGCTCGCGAAGGTCGGGTTCGCCGCCGCAAGCTCTGCCACGTTGGTCTGGTGGTCGCCGAGCGTCAGCTTGTCGGGCGCGCGCGGGATCTTGCCTTCCAGGAAGCGCTGCCACTCGCCGAGCGCCCGACGCGACCAGAGGTAGGAGCCGAAGTCCAGCACCTTCGCATCGTCCCAGCCGGAAAGGGCATTGGGCTTGCCCGTCGCCTCGACGATGGCATCGCGCAAGGAGGGGGTCTCCGGGTTGAGCCCGCGATACGGCGCCACCCCGTACATGATGTCCATATGGCCGGCGGAGAATGCGCCCCGGCTCATGCGGGCAAGCTTGTAGGCATCGGCCCCCACGTTGATGATCAGATCCTTTCCCGTGTTCGCCTTGTGCAGGTCGGTGAGATAGGACACAGCCCGCGACAGCGGGTTCAGCTCGTCGAGGAAGAACGAGTAGAGCCGGCCGAGCACATCGGTGATCGTGTTGCCCACGCCCTGCTCCCGCAGCGCCTTGCGCGCCTCGTCCAGCCCGCTTTTCTGCCGCGCGGAAACGATGGTCGAGGAGACGGCCACAGTGGACGGCGCCCGGATGAAGGCGTCGTAGGCTTCCGTTGCCGCATCGATGGCCGCCTTGATCTTCGGCTCCGCGCTCAGCAGCTTGTCGAACTCCGGCCCGAGCCCCGCAAAATTCTCCATCACGTAAGCGCGGTTGGTGATCCACAGGCGGAAGAACTCGGCAAAGCCTTCGTAGTCGCGTTTCTGCTTCTGATCGTAGTCGAGCAGACGCAGCGCCTTCGAGTTCTTCTTGATCCACTGCTTTACGAGCGGCACCTTGGCGTCGACATGGTGCCCGTATTCGTGCGTCAGGGTGTCGAAGTCGTCGAGCGAGCGCACCCGCACCGCGCCGGAGCGGGTGTAGAACAGGCCGAGCGCCTTGGCGTTCGACATGCGCCCCTGGCGCGTCGCGCCGACGCCCAACTGCCGCGCCAGTTCCTCGGCCGTCTCGCGCACCCGGGCCACCGGCCCGGCCGACGGATCGGCGCCGGTGCCATCCTCGGCACGGGCGCGGTTGCCCTTCCGCAGCAACAGGGAGGCCCGCGTCGGCTCCACTCCGAGGAATTCCTGCCCCGCCGTGCGGGCCTGGGGCGTGTCGGTCGCCTTGCCCTTGCGCCCTGCCCCGCGCGCCGGCCGGGAGGCCGACGGCGGCACGGGCTCCTCGCCCAGCCTCGCCATGACAGCCTGTTCGGACAAGGTCTCGCCGAGCGGGCGGCGCACGCTGTCGAGATCGGCAATGAAGGCGAGCCGGTCCTCGGAAATCGGCTGGGCCCCGGAAAATTGCGCCCGCAGGTCCTCGATGCTGGCAGCCAGTTCCGCGATCCGTGCGTTCCGCTCCCTGACGGAATAGCCCCGTTTTGCCTCCGTACCGGCATCCACGCGGCCGGCAAAGGTTCCGTCGGGCAAAACCTCGTCGAGCACGAAGGAACCGTCCTGTGCCTTGGCGGCCGTCTTCTTGAGCGACTTCAGCTGCTCGATCTCGCGGGACGCCCGCTCGATGTCCTGTGCGATCAGCGACCGTGCCCGGGTCTCGACGGACCCGGTTTCGAGCACTTGCCGCGCCACATCGTCGGGCATCGCGTTGAGATCGTAATTGTAGCCGGCCGCAATCTCGTCGATCCCGGCGGCCGGCGCCGCATCCGGCCGCGCCGGCGGCGCATCGGGGGCCGCCGTGGGCGCATCGGGGGGCGCATCGGGCGCAGCGGGCGCGGCATCAGGAGCGGCCGGAGGCGCATCGGGGGCCTGTTCGCCTGGCGCGTCGGCCGACGGTCGCTCCGCACTCGCCGCCGGCTCGTCGAACTGGTCGAACGGATTGGTCGCCTCCGCATCCCCGCCCGCACGCGCGGCACGGCGATCGCGCGCCACCTCGATGCCGCGCGCGACCGCGCCGCCGGCACCGCCGATCACGCCGCCGAGCGCCGTGCCGGCCAGCAGCTGGACAGGGTCGAACCCGTCACGGAAACCGGCACCCTGCTCGATCCCCTGAATGGCCGTGTCCGTAACCGCGTTGACGGCGGCACCGTCGACGGCGCCGGCAAAGACCCGCGCCCACAGCCCTGTGAGCCCCGTCTTGCCCGTGGCCACCAGGCGCGCGCCGAGGCCCACCGGCACGAAGTTCTCGACGCTGGCCGCGGTGCCCGCCACCTGGCCGCCGAGCGCCGCGGCGCCTTCCATGAACCCGGACCACTCCGGAAAGGCGGAAAGCTGCTCGTCGAAGCGGCCACGATCGGAGGCACGGGCGTCGGAACTGGCATCGCGCACGGCGCCGGCCACCGTGTTGAGACGGTAGCCGGCCTCGAAGTTCAGCCGGAACCGCTCGGCAAGGCCGGGCGGCGGCGCCTCGCGCAGGACATCGTCGTCCTCGCCGTCGAACTGGTCGAAAATGTTACTCATCGGGGATAAAACCCTCGCCCTCGTCGTCGACGAACTCCACGCCGCCCTCGACGCGGCGCCGATACGGGTCTTCGCGCCGCTGGCTGAGGACGCGCTCGGAAGCGCCGGTCCCGTATTTGCGGTCGAACTGTTCGGCAAGCTCCGGCTGGCTCAGCAGCAGCTGCACAGCCTTCTGGGGCGGCAGCGCCAGCGCTTCGGCCTTGCCTGTGCCGGCGCGCTCGGCCGCTGCCGTCTCGTCCAGCACCGCCCCTTGCCTTTGATCCGCCGGCCGAGGAGCATCGCCGCGGCTCATCCGCGAAAACAGGCTGGCGCCATAGGTGGCCATACGCTTGTCCACCCCCTGCACCTCCAGCACCTGGCGCAGCACCGCGTCGGCATGACGCCCATAGGCGCCCTGCACCTGGCCGACGAGGTCATGCATCGCCTTCGCCTGTGCCTTCGGATCGCCGGCACGGATCACGGCGGCAGCCAGGTTGCCGGCCTCGGCCAATGTCAGCGGCTGCCGTGCCATCTCCGGCATCTGCAGCGCTTCTTGCGCGGCCAGCCGCGCATCCACCACGGCCAGCA
Organism: Stappia indica; assembly: GCF_009789575.1. Classification (NCBI taxonomy): domain Bacteria; kingdom Pseudomonadati; phylum Pseudomonadota; class Alphaproteobacteria; order Hyphomicrobiales; family Stappiaceae; genus Stappia; species Stappia indica. Next base: position 1,054,824 of record NZ_CP046908.1, read on the forward strand.
GGCTTTCCGGGTTGTCGGGCGAGGCCTCGGCCGCCAGGTCGGCAACCGCCGGGAACGCTTGTTCCACGGCAAGCGCCGGGTCGCGCTCGCGCAGCTTCAGGACCTCGCGGGCCCGCTTCTCGGCGGCAGCTTGTACCGCCTCCGCATCGACGAAACCGGGCGCGCCGGGTGCCGGCTCCAACGCCGCCAGGCGCCGTTCGATGTCCTCGGCCGGAAGTCCCTCAATGCCGGACACAGCATCGAATACCCACCCGGCCAGCTCGCGCTTGGCGGTCCACGCCGCATGCTCTTCCGGAGTGAGCGCTGCCGCGATCGTATCGGGATCGGTGCCGGCGGAAGCGAAGTCGACAGGCTTGCCCGTCGCCTCGATCGACGACACGTCGTCCTCCAGCAGACGCCGGATACGCGCCTTTTCGATGCGCGCCGCCCCGTCCTTCGCATTGGCCTCGGCGCGAGCGTCCCGATACAGCGTCTGCGACAGCGACTTCACCGTGGCGAAGGGCAGCTTCGCGAGCGGCCCCTCGCCGGTCTGCCAGTCCTCCAGCAGCGACAGGGCGAACTGCTCCTTCTCGCCCGGGGTCGCCAGATTGTCGAACACGCCCTGCACGCGCGCGGACGCGGCCACCCGCGCCATCCTTGCCTTGCGCTCGGACCCTTGTGCGGGCGTCAGCGTCCCCGCCTCCACCGCCGCGTCGACAGCGCGCGAAGATCGCTCCAGCTGGTCGGCAAGGATGCGGTCGCCTTCCGGATTGGCGCCGAGCGCATAGGCCTGCCGCTCCAGATCCAGCCCCCGCGCGGCCAGACCGTCGGAAACGGCCGCCTGCTCCTCCGCCTTGAGCCGCTGTTCGTGCTTGGCGGCCACGTTCATCGCATAGGCGCGCGAGCGGCCGGCAAAGGCGCGTTCGAAGGCTTCTCGCGCCTCCGGGTCGGCAAGGGAGCCGTCCTGCAGGTAGTAATCGTGGATCTCGCGCATCCGGCCGGCGAAGGCGGCCGGATCGTCGCCAAGCTCCTGGAACGCATTGGCAAGGTCGGTGGAAAGCCCCTCCTCGACACGCCAGGAATAGGCTCGCATCGCCGCCGCGTCGAAAGCCTCGCCGCGCATGGTTCCGTCGCGGCGCAGCTGCAGCGGCTGGTCGGACAGCTGCGGCAGGGTGGAGCGCACCGTCACGGCACCGCCGCCATTGGCGCGGGACAGCCATTTGCCGGCGAAGTCGCGCGCGAGCATCGTCTCGCTGCCGCCGTTCAGCAGCACCTTGTCCCGGCCGAGCACGTCCACCGCCCGCGCGTTCGGGTTGGCCAGCAGCTTCGCCGCCCCGCCCGCCCCCTGCTGGTGGGCAAGATACAGCTCGGCCGCGCTCGGCTCGCGCCCCAGCTCCTTGCGCAGATGCGCCGCGTTGTCGCGCGCCAGCCGCGCCGCCGCGTCGGAGGCTTGGGCCGGGTCGTAGCGGTCGGCCAGCCCGTATTGCGCCGCGGTGCCGTCGACGAACTGGAACAGCCCGCCGGCCGAGCTGCGCGGGTTCTTTGCGCCCGGCTGGAACGAGCTTTCGATCTCGGCGATCTTCAGCATCGCCGCCGGGTCGACGCCGTATTTCTGCGCTGCCGCGACGATCGTGTCGCGGATCGCGGCCGGCGCGTTGACCTGGGCGCGGCTCGGCGGCCCGCGCCGTTCCTCGGAAATCGTTTCGGCCGCGCGCGCCTGCAGGTAACCGGCCGCACCGCGATCGCCGGCGGAAAGGCCGGCCATGGCGCCCTCGCGGACTGCGGCCTGGTCGGCCAGCGTCTTCAAGCGCGAGGACAGCGAGCCGGCCACACTGGCCAGCGCCCTCGCGCCGCCGCCGGTATCGACGGCAAAATCAGGCACGCCGCCGATCTGCGCACGGCCGGTGAACTCGCCGAAGCGGCCCGGATCGCGGGAACTGCGGTTCGCCATGTTACCCCCTCGCCGCCAGGTCGATGCCGAACTGAGCCCCGGTGCCGAAGGCGCCGACGAGGCCGCCGAACCGCTCGCCCCGCGCCCGCGTGCGCAACCCGTTGGCGCGCAGGCGGTACAGGGCGGACTGCATGTCGGAATTTTCGCGGCTGATGGACAGCTCGCTGGCCGCCCGGCGCTTGGCCGTCTGGTTCGCCTGCTGGCCGATGCCGGCCGTGATGTCGATGCCGGCCGCCGCCGTCGCCACCTGGTTCTCGCCGAGGATGCGCAGCAGCTCCTGCTTCATACGGGTTTCCGCCTGGGTGCCCTGCACCTTCTCCTGCCCGGCCTGGATGTCGGCCTGCAGCGCGGCGCTTTCCGATGCCCCGCCCAGCTGACCGAGAATGCCGGCCGCCGTGCCGACGCCCTGCAACACCGAAAGGGCGGTGGAGCCGAACCCGCTCGCCGCGCCCGTCGCAGCACCCGCCGTCGCCGCGGCGGTGCCGCTGGCGCCCAGCCCGAGCGCGCTTCCCACCTGTGCGATTGCGGCCACAGCCAGTTCCATGACGTCTCTCCCTGATAGGATCAGCCTACAGCGCGTATTCCAGCGTCACCGACCGGACGGTCAGGCGGCCCGGTCGCAGTTGCGAGATCGTCAGCTTCGGTTCCATGGAAAAACCGGTGAGCCCGCGCACGGTGATCGTGTCGGTGACGCCCTGCTGCAGCTCCGGCACATCGGCCGTCAGGCCGAACCGGAGCAACGGCACATCGCGCAGCGGCCCGTCGTTTGCGGCGACGGCCAGGCTCGTGCTGTCGACGACGGAAATATGCGCCGAGTGCAGGCGCGCGCGGCGCTTGAGCACCACGTTAGGGCCCACGTCGCGCGGCGGCGGCAGCGTGCGCACCAGCGGCGCCGTCCAGGTGCCGGCATAGCCGCCGGAAACCTCGAACGGCAGCGTCACGCTGCCCGAGAGCGGCGTGAAGGGGCCGAGCACATGCCCGTCGGCGACGATCCAGATTTCCCGGCCGTTGAACCGCGACAGGCCAGTGATCGTGGCCGAGGCCGGCTCCAGCGTGAAAGCCGTCGCCTCGTCGAGCAGCAGAGCGTCTTCCAGCCGCTCCAGCCGCCGCCCGTCCGGACGGTCGGTCAGGAACATCAACTCGTTGCGACCGTTGACGGCCGTGGCGATGAACTCCGCCGCGCCCGAGGTCAGCCGGCCGAAGGCCATGATGTCCTGTTCGCGCAGGACGGTGGCGATCCGGGCGCGGCCGTCGTCCTGCACCATCGACTGGATGTTGCCGGACGTCGACTGCACCGCCCGGCGCACCGCCAGGTCGCGCACGCTGTCCACCAGGTGCGGCGCCAGCAGGCTCACGTCGCGCGACACGAAGTTGCCTTCCACGTCGGTGAAGCGGGCCTCGCCGATCACGCTTCCGGTCGCGGAAACGTAGTTCAGCGCGCCTTCGTTCTTGACCACCGGCACGCCCGGACGCACGCCGCGCTCGCCGAACGCCACATGGTTCGGCGGTTCCGATTGGGACAGCGCCCGCTCGGCGATCCAGTATTCCGCCTTGTTGGTGAAGATGGTCAGGTTGCGGCTGTCGGTGATCCGCTCGATGGCTTCGCCGCCGTCCGTGTCCATCGGCACCAGCGCGGGGCCGGCCGCGCCGACGAACCGCACGTCGAAGGAGAAATAATCCGCTTGGCGCGAGAACATCCAGGCATTCGGCAGGCCCTTGAAGCCGCCGACGATCAGGCGCTGATTGTAGAACGTGCCGCAACGCGGCCAGCCGCGATCGGCGGAGATGACGTCCTCGCCCGGCGAGACGCCGACCGTCGTCTTGCTGGCGAGGATCGCGGCATCCGCCTTGTTGATCACGGTGCCGGACAGCGCCCAGCCGTCGCCTTCGTTGCCCGCGCCGGTGAACTCCACGTCGATCTTGGTGCCGCCCGCGCCGCCGCTCACCGAGGTGACGGTGATGCCGGCCGAGACGTTGGGCAGATCCTCGATGGCGGCCTCGATCAGCCCGGCCAGCACGGTCATGTCGCTGTCGTAGGTGATCGAGGCGCTTTCCTGCTGGCTGACGGTCAGGTTGAAGATCGATGTGCCCGTGGACAGGCCGACGAATTCCAGCCGCCACTTTGCCGGCACGCCGTTCGTGTAGTCGCCGCCGCCGATCGGGCCGCCATAGTCGTAGGACGGCACGCCGACATAGGGCAGGTTGTCGACGCTCCAGCTCGTCGGGCCGGCATGCTTGATGCGCTTGGACTGCAGATCCGGGTGAAACAGCAGCATCGTGTCCAGCCGCTGCGCATCGGTCACCGCCGGCAGCATGCCGGCCGTCAGCCCGCTGATCGTGAAATCCGTCAGCTTGGCGGTGGCCGACCAGGCCGCGGCCTCGCCGGGGCGCAGGACGATGTCGTAGACGCTGCCGTCCGATGCCATGAACGGGAACAGCCGCGCGGCATCGGCCGCCACGCCGCCGACATCGCGCAAGCCGCCGCGCCAGCGAAACCCGCCCTGCGGGATCGAGACCACATTTTCCATGTGGTCGGCGCCGGTGGTGAAATACTTGAGATTGGTCCGCTCGTGCAGCAGCTTGTCGAGCTCGCCGGCGGTGAAGGCGCTTTGCAGGCGACCGGGACGGGCGACCATGGATCAGCCTCTCCAGGCGCGGGTGAGCGGGTTGTCGTCCCAGCCGGGACGGCGCGGCGGCGTCGACAGCGCATTCGTGGTGATTGCCGCGCGCATCTCGCCGCCCCGCTTCGCCTCCGTTGGCGTGCCGTAGGCGCGGGTGTGCAGGACTTCGTGCAGGTTGCGGTCGCTGGCGACCGACAGGGCGAACGAGGCTCCCACAGAGGTGATCGTCGCGGCGCGAAACGTCGCGGTCCAACGGTGCGGTTCGGGCCGGAACTGGCAAAACGCCCACAGCGCCGGAGCATCGGAATGGACCTGACCGTTGATCTGGGCAAAGCGCCAGAACCGGCGGTCCGGGTCGGTCGGATCGTCGGTGAGCCATAGCGGCGGGCTGAGCAGCGGTCCCGGCACGTTGAACACGGTGGCGAAGCCGGATGCCGGCGCCGGGCCGTCGACAGCCGACAGCTGGCGCAGCTCGTGCGCGAAGGAGAAGGGCTCCAGCCCCAGATTGAAATCCACCACCGCCTCGTAAAGCAGCGAGGCGGACTGCCCGCCGATCACTTCGTCGTCGAGATCCTGCAGCGGCTCGGCGCCGATCAGGGCGAACGCCGAATTGACGATGTCGAGATGCGTAAGCAGCGCCATGACAACTCCCCGTCGATGGACGCCGCGGCGGACCGAGAACCGCCGCGGCCCCTTTCAGCCGCAAGCCTCAGGAGGCGGCGAGCAGGCCGGAAGCGACGAGCGCGGCGTGGATCGCCGCAATGTCCGCCGTGTTGCGGTCGACCGCCCGCGCCAGAGAGGCAAAGTTGCTGCGGATCGCGGCAACGTCGGTGGCGTAGGTCGTGCCGTCGGCCAGGGCCGCGATCGTATCGGCCGGGGTGCCGGCGGAATTGTCCGTCAGATCGGCCCCGGTGAGGGTGACCGCCGTCTGGTCGCCGCTGACGGCGGCGGTGTCGCGCGAGATCGTCACCGTCGAGGAGGAGACGGCGTTGAAGACGTACATGCGCACCGTCGGCGTGGTCGCCTTGGCCATCGTGGCGATGAGCACGTCGCCGACCTTCAGCCGCTCGTTGAGCGACAGGAAATAGTCGGACGTCTCGACCTGAGCCGCCGTGTCGTCGGTGACATAGGCGTGCAGCGCACGGTTCGAGCCGGCGACCGAGGCGTTGGTGGTGCCGATGTGATCGAGGGTCCGGAAGCCGGACTTGGTGAGTGCCATTGCAGGAGCTCCTTGGCTCGTGGCGGGAGGGATGCCGGCGGCCTGGCCGCCGGCGCCGATGTCGTCAGACGATGGCGATGGCGCCGTCGCTGGCGGTGCGGAACCGCTTCACGCCCTTGCCCTCCTGCAGGAGGGTGGCGGCGCCCTTCGCTTCCATGTTGATCGACCACCAGTCGTACTCGTTGTGCCACTGCTCGCGCATGGCGAGGTCGGTGTGAGTGGCCCAGCCGACGGCGGACTTGTGCCAGATGAACAGGTCCTGCTTGTTCGCCTCCGGCACCGGATAGAGGTCCTGCGCGTCCTCTTCCTCGAAGAGGAACCAGTTGACGCCGTTCCAGAACCGGGTGTCGGTCGCCTTGACGAAGGGCAGGTCCGGCCCGACATGTTCGGCCGAGTTCACCACCTTGTTGGCGAGCAGCTGGTTCCATTGCAAGGCGGGGAGGCCGCAATAGACGTTGCCGTCCCACGGCACCTTGTCCTGCTGCAGCGCCTTGCAGAGCGTCATGGCGTTGGCGGCATTGAAGGCGGCGGACGAGAAGTCGAGGCCCGTCACCGAGGTGACGCCGGCCGCCATCTTCTCGTAGATCTCGATATCGGTAGCGCGGCCGAGGGCCATTGCACCGCTCTCGTAGACGACTTCGCGTTCGTCGATCGACATGCGGTCGAGGTCCCACTCCTCGACCGTGTCGAAGCACTTCCAGGTGATCAGATCGACGGAGAACTTCTTGCGCTGCGCGTTCGACGGGATGTTCTTCTGGTTGCGATCCTTCTTGTGAGCCTTGGACTTGCCGGCCAGGTAGAAGATCGCCTTCTCGGAGCCCTCGAAGCGAACGGGCTGGGAGACGGTCGGACGCAGGCGGTTGCCGCGCTCCTGGTAGATGTGCATGGCGCGGGCCGGATACTGCGTCCGGAACCACTCGGGTGCCTGTGCGGTCATGACAACCTCGATGTTGACGAAAGGGGAAACACCGGGGCCGGAGAGGCCGCAGGCCGCGCGCGGGTCCGCTGCCAGGGCGGAGAGGCCGCGCGCGCCGCAGGTCCGCTCGGTGCGCAAGGCCATCCTCGCGCTTTGCCGCTTGGGTAAACCGGGCAACAAAAAACCCCGGCGGGTGGCCGGGGTCTCTTGTGGTCTCGCGGGTGGGCTGCTTACCGCTTCGGGCGGTTCGTCGCCTCGTCGTAGCGCCGCCGCAGATCCTCGTCGAAGCGCTTGTTCGGATCCGGATGGTTCCGGTTGCGCGGATCGATCTTCGGATCGGCGTGCAGCTTCTTCACGTCCTCGTCGGTAAGCTCGCCCTGGGTGACGCTTTCGCCGGCGATGCGGATGCCGTTCTCCGCCAGGCGGCCCGACAGCCCGCGCAGCAGGAAGTTGCCGGCCGCCGTGTCGGTCAGCGTCAGGAGCAGCGCCTCGACATCGGTTTTCATGGCCTCGGGCACGCCCTTGAGCTGCTTGGCCAGCCCCTTGGCGAAACCGTCAGCCTCCACCAGCGCATTCTGCGCACTCTTGGCGTCGAAACCGCCTGCCGTCGAGAAGGACTTGATTTCGGCGGCGGCATCGTAGGGAGCGCCCAACAGCCCGCCGTCCACCAGCGGCCCATAGACGCCCGAGACGAACTTCTGCAGCTGCTCGTTCGACAGCCCGGCCTCCTTCGCCGCCTGCCGTGCGTTGGTCCAGACCGGGTTGTTTTCCAGGTCGCGGAAATACGGCGCCAGCTTCTCGTCCGGCTGGAACGTGTAGCCGTCGACCGTGTCCGGAGCCTTCGGCGCGGTCGACAGCTTTTCGCGCAGGCCCTCGGCACGCCGGCTGACGTCCGTATAGGCCGGCAGCATCTTGGCGATCGTCTCATCCGGAGTGGAGCCGACGAACTCGGCCGGCAGTCCCTCCGGGGGCGTCCAGGCACCAGCGCCCGCAGGCGGCGTTTTGCCGTCGCCGCCGCCGGGCTCGCCGCCCGCCCCCGCTCCAGACCCCGCTCCGGCCGCGCCGGCCAGACCGCCGCCACCGCCACCACCGGCCCCGCCGGCGCCATCCGGCGCCCGGCAGGGCGCAAACCGCTGCAAGTCGAAGAAGGTCATGTCACGTCTCTCGGTTTTGTGGGTTCGCCCTGGCCTTTCGCGATCTGCCGGGCGATTTCATGCGCGACGCTGTTCTGTCCTTCGCGAAAAGCGCCGTAAACGGCCATGGACTGGATATCCAGGCCAAGGCTCGAGAAAAACACGGTGCGCCGCAGCGTCGTGTCGAACAGCGCTTCCAGCGCCTTGAGACCGCCGGGCGTCCTGGCGAAGTCGGCCCAGGCGCGGGCGATGGCCTCCGCGTCTTCCTGCGCCCTTTCCTGCTCCAGCTTGAGGGCGGCGGCGACCTTCTCATCCAGCTGCTGGAACCAGTCCCAGCCGCCGTTCCGCGCCCCGGAAACCACGTCCTGAAAGCTCATCGGGTTCATGCAGACGCTCCTGTGAGTGCGGCGGCCCCGGCGGCCGCCAGAGCCTTGGCCTCGTCCTCCGCTTTCAGCTTCTCGCGCTCGTCGGTGGTCACGATGAACTCTTGCGGAACGCCGAGATCCCGGCCTATGGCGGCGAGCGCATCCTCGATCTTGGCGACATACCGGGCCATCTGCGGCGCGCCGGCCGCCCCGGCCATCGCCACCACCATCTGCAGCCACTGGACGATCTTCTCGACGCGCTGCGCCTCGCGGGCGATGGCGAGCGGCGACTTCACGCGCACCCGCACAAGCAGCTGGTCGATGGGGATTTCCGTCGCGATCAGGCCCTTGTTGTAGGCGATCTCCAGCGCGCGCTTGACGGCCGGAATGACCACCTCCTTGACCAGTCGGCCATAGGCGCCGAGGTGATCGGAGGCGAGCCGCTTGACGCGCTCCAGGATCTCCGTTGCCGAGCGCACGGCGGCGCCGTCTGCCGGCAGGGACTGGTCCATCATCGTCGCCTTGACGCCCATGCGCATCTCGTTCAGCACCAGATTGCTGAGATCGAGACGCGGATCGGGGAACCGGGAGACGGAGGGGCCGAGCGGTCCGCCGTTGCGCGCCACCTTCCAGAACACGCCCGGCTCGTTCGGCGCGAGATCGGGGTTGAACACGCCGTCGTCGACGGCGGTGTAGATGCCGAGCATGGCGATGGCCGCCGCCTGCAGCTGCAAGCGCGCCGCCGTGTTCAGGGTCTTGATGGTTGGCATGGCCAGCATGACCGGCCCCCGGCCATAGGTCTCGCCGGGCACGCGGAAATAGCGCGGGATCAGCCAGGGGCAGGTGCGGCTTTCGCTTTCGAAAAGCGCGGTCTCCTGCTTGTCGCACCAGACGATCATCCGCCAGCGGCGCCGGTTGCCGCCTTCCCAGATCGTATCCGTGTGGACCTCGATCTTGTGTTCCGGCTTGTCCTTCAGCAGCTTTTCGAGATCGGCGCCGAATTTCGCTTCCGGCCAGGTCTCGCGCAGGACCCGGACGCTCATCTTGCGGTCCCAGAACACGGCCGAGATCCGGTTCGCCGGCCCGTTTTCGATCAACAGCTCCTCGATGGGCACCGAGATCGGATCCCAGAGGCGTTCGGGCTCGTCTGCCGGCGCCGGATTGAGCAGCATCGCCCCGGTGCCGGCCGACAGGTCGAGCGCCATCTCGTGAAAGGCCATGTCCCAGTCGCCATCATCGAAGAAGGCTTGCAGCACGCCCGAGATATCGGCCAGTTCGGTGGCCATCGTGTCGCGTTCGCCCTTGTCCCGGATGATCGGCCCCGGCTCCAGCGCGAAATTCTCCTGCCCCGTCGGCCAGAGATCCTGTTGCACCTTGCCCGCGAAGCGGAATGCGCTGTCGATGGCCGTGTGATCGAACACCTGGTCGACGCGCTTTTCGCCCTGCCCGGTCTTGCGCGTCGTCTTGCGGAAGGGGATGGCATACTGGTAGGCCTCGTCGAGAAGGTGCTGGATCGCATCTTTCTCGCGCCGCGCATCGTTGCGCCGGGCCTTGAGGCGGGGTGTCAGGCCGATGTCGGCCGCCGATGTCTCCATGTCAGCCCAGCGTTTCCTGGCCGGAGCCCGACAGGAAGGTCAGAAGCTGCCCGCCCTGGCGGCGCCGGCCGCCGGGCGTGGAACTGCCCTGGTCGGCTTCCGCCTGCTGCGCGGCAAGCTGTGCCAGCGAACGCCGCTGGTTTGCGGCGGCCTGCTGCGCGGCAAGCTTTTCGCCGCGATTTCCTCCAAGGCCTAGGGCTTCCATCGCCACCACTCCCATTCAGGACGCGCCGCGACGGGCGCATGGAACGAAAAGCCTGCCGCGCGCGCGAAACGCGCGCCGGTCCGGGACCGGCAGCAGGCGACGATTTCACCGTAAGCAGCCGCAGAAAGCGTCAACCGCACCGCGCGGGCGATGGCCAGCATGTGCGGGCGGGCATCGGCGGAAAAGTTGAACCAGGCCTCGTAGCCGGCATCCTCGACGGGATAGAGCCCGCAGATTGCCAGGCGCCGGCCATCGAGGGACAGCGCCCAGGTCGGCCCGCTCGCCCACATGTGCCGAAGGATGCCCCACTGCACGCGCGTCATGGCGCCGCCGAGGGCGGCAAGGTCGAGGAGATCGGCCGGCGCCTTGATGTCGAGCCCCGTCATCGCCCGACCTTGTGCACGTCGAAGCCGCCACGGCCGCCGCCGGGCGCATGTCGGGCCCTCCCCCATGGCCCGCCGCCCTGCCCCTTGCCCGGCAGGCCCGCCGCCGCGCGCATTGCCGCCGTCCGGCCGCGCACGCCGAGGATCAGGTATTGCAGCGCGTCGACGATGTCCGCCCAGGGGTGCGTTTTTTCGGGCGTTTCCTCGTATTCGGTCGAGGCGCGCTCGTTCCGCCGCTTATAGCGGTACTTGCCCTCCATCCCCTCGACCAGCAGCGGGCAACGCCGCTGGCAAATGAGCAGCGTCGTGCCCGCCTCGAGATATCCGCGCAGCTCGGCCTTCACCGCGTCGAGCCGCAGACCCAGCTCGTTCGATCCGTTGCCGGGAATGAGCGTCGGCAGGCCGCAGATCAGCGCGATCGTCTCCATGGCGGCCAGCTGGCCGCCCTCGCGGTCCGCACCGTATTCCGCCGCCGGGTCGACAAAGAGCCGGACATTGCGGGCGCCGGCATAACGGTCCTGCAGGCGCTGGTTCAGGGCCTCGCCGAAGCGCGCGGCGCCGACGCCGTGCCCCAGATACAGCTCGTCGATTGCGGCGATGCGCCCCGGCGCCTGCACCTGGCCGAAAACGGCGGCCGGGTTCAGCGTGTTCATGGAAATATCGATCCCGACCAGCAGATCGTCCGACGAGCTGAACCCGATCTCGCGCAAGGAGACGTGAACCCGGCGGTTGAAGGTCTCGAAAACCGGCTTGCCGGCCCGCGAGTAGCCGAATTCGTTGTCCACCATGCGCCGGATGAAGGCCTCGTCCTGGTTCCGCACGATCCGGTCGTAATAATCCGGCTCCAGGTTGAAGCGGTTTTCGGCGTCCGGCGACCGGCCCGAGGGCTGCTGGTGAAAGGCCCGGTCCGGGCCGCGCTTCACGACGAGGACCTTGTAGGTCCAGTTGTCGAGCGTCGGCGCGTTCATGTCGCCGATGACGAATTTCAGCCGCCGGGCGTCCGGATCGAGCAGCAGATCCTTTTTCGGATAGCGGCCGACGCGCTGCTCCGCGTCGTCGAGGGCACCTTCCGCGTGCGTGTCCAGCTCATTGAGCCACACACCCGAATATTCGCGGCCCTTCATCAGCGTTTCGATGTCGCTGTCGTTCAAGCCGGCGAATTCGGTGATCGCCTCGATGCGCACCCCGTCCCGTCCGATGAACCGGAGGGTGTGCGTCACGGGCCTGTCGTTACCGCCGGCCCAGCTGGAGCCGGGGAACCCCTTCGGGAACCACTGTTTCCAGCTTTCCAGCACCGTCTTTTCGGCCGAGCGGAACGTGTCGCGCAGCACGAGCCAGCGGCACATGCGCGTTGGGCGGCCGTCCTCGGGATGGCGCGCGATCGGCGCCAGCGTGGCCGCATAGATCCGCTTGAAGGCGCAGGCGGTGGTTTTGCCGCCGCCCAGCGGCCCCATGATGATGACCGTGGGCGTCTCGTCGAGGATGAACAGCTGCGCCACCGGGCCGGGCGGCACGTAGCCGAACGGGTCGAAGTCGCCCGCCAGGTCGTATTTGAGCGCCAGGCGCCGGATTTCCTCCTCACCGACGCGCCGGAACTCCTTGGCGCCGACAAGATCGCTGACATGCTCGCTCATGCCGCCACCTCGCTGGCTTCCCCGACCCTTGAACCCGCGAGAAAGGCCGCGCGGTGCCGCCCGATCCCCGACCCCAGGCTTCGCAAGGAAGTCCGGCCGATGGAAAATCCGGACCCGGTTTCCGAAAATCGCCATCGGCGTGCGTGGCGAAGCCCCTGGGGGGGTACCCGCCCCCCCCTTCCGGGGACCCCCGGCCCGCCCGCCGGCCTGCCTGCCCCCCCCACCAGGTGCACCGGCCTGCCGCCCTGGGCCATGGCCTGGAGGGATGCCGGAAATGGCCTGTCCCCCTCCGGATCGGACATTCGGCCACCCTGATTTCGTATCAGGGGAGCCGCGCCGAATTCGAACGCGATATCAACGCTCTGCCGTCTCGTGAGACTTTCTCGCGCCATGTCTCACGCCTCCCCGTCGTCGCTGTCGTTGATTTCCTTGGCTTTTTCGCCCTCGGGCGCACCGAGCTGCTGGCCCACCGACAGCGCCCGCTGGCCCGCGATCGCGCGGCCCGCGTCGAGCTGGTTGGTGCCCAGGTTGACCACCAGCATGGGCAGTCGCTCGTCGATCACCTCCAGCTGGACCGGCTTCTTGCCGTGCAGGTAGGGCGCCAGCTGGCTCGCCACCGTGTGCTGCTCGCGCACGATGTCCCACAGCGTCGGGCAGTGCGGCCGCTTGTCCTTCCCGCGCCCTGTCCCGAGCTGCTCGTGCTGCGAGAACCACGCCTGCAACGCCACCGGATCGACCGTGAGGAACCGGGCCATTGCCGTCAGCGGGTCCGTGAAGCCCTTCTCCCGGTACCAGGCCTCGAAATCCGCCGTCTTGCGGTTCAGCGAGCCCTTCGGCCGGCCGCGCGGCCGCCTCGCCTCGGCCCGCTCGGCCTGGTCGGGCCGCTGCGCGGCCAGCGCCGCGCCCGCATCGGCGAACCAGTCACCCCCCTCGTCGTCGTCTTCGAAACTGCCGTTTTCCGCCATTCCATCCGGCTCCGGATTATTTTAATCGGGACCGGCGGGCGCAGCTGTCTAGGTGCTGTCTAGGTGACTGTCTAGGAAATTCATCAATCAATTCAATTCACTAACTACAATTTAGACACATTAGACAGTTTAGACACATATCCCCTTACACGGGCGCGCGTGTGCGCGTGTATGCGTATCCCTACGCTGTCTAAACTGTCTAACCCGTCTATCGATTGATTTTTGTCTGTCGTATCAAGGGCTTGTAGCCTGCCCCGTCCTAGACAGCCGCTAGACGCTCCAGACAGTCTCGTCTGCCCGCCATCGGCCATGACCCGACGATAGGAGCCCGCCAGACCGGTCAACCGGTCCTTTCCTTGATCCCCAACGGGTCGGGGTGCGGGATTGAGCGCAAAAATTCGACATCGCCGACCATAAAAATAAGCGTTGCGCTTATTTTGCATTGACACGACTAAGTGTGACGCTTATAAATAGCACTATCAGCAGCGGGCGATGCCCCAACAGGAGACGCACCTATGACCAAGATCACCAACCAGCACGGCGCAGAGTTCGACATGGATGCGGTCGCCAACCTGATGGACGACGACATCCGCGAGGCTCTGCACTCTCAGGGCTTCGACAGCGATCAGGCCTTCTTCGAAGCCTATTGCCGCGCCCATGCGGAGCTGTACGGCGAGGAGTTCACCTTCGCCACACGCAACCCGCAGGCCTGACCAATGACCCCCGTCGATCTCCGCGAGATCCGCAGCAAGCTCGGCCTCAATCAGGCCGGGCTTGCCGCCGTTCTCGGCCGGCACCCGCAGACGATCTCAAAGTGGGAGCGCGGCGCCGAGCCCATCCCCGAGACAGGCGAGCTGCGCCTCGCCCTGGCCGCCCTGCTGGCCGGCCTGGAGCCCGTCTCCTGATCCATCTTCACCATGTCAAAGAACCCGCCGGGCGCGCGCAATCGCCCGCCCGACGCACTGCAGCTCAGGCCCGTTCTTGGCGCTGGAAAGTCCTGAAATCGCTCAGGGAAATGAACATGCAGCGGCGCTGGTGGCCGGCTACGCTGTAGCGGTTTTCGAGCTTGACCGAGCCGTCCGGCTTACTGCCGACGACAAAACCCTTGGCCACCACCGGTTCCGGCCCGCGCCGCAGCGCCCAGGACCAGCTGCCACTGCCGCCGCGATGGCCGTAGGGCGTGTTCTCCAGCATCCGGCCCAGCACCTTGGACTGGTTCGGGATGGCCAGCGCGTAGGACTGGCCGAGCGTCCCCTTGGGCATCAGGCCGACATCGGCAGCGGCCAGGATCGAGCGCGCCTCGGTCTCCTCCATCAAGCTAAGTTCCAGCTTCTCCAGCACCTGCGCCGGGCTCAGCTTGACCCCGTGGTTGTAGTTGTCGATCGTCGTCGTGAGGATGTGATCCAGGCAGTCCAGCCAGGCCGGCTTCTTGTCGCCCAGCTCCGGCACCGCATCGGCCGCAAGCTGCTCGCCCCACCAGTCCAGCGTCTCGAACGGCAGGCCGAGCGCATCCATGCCCTCGTCGCCGAGAAGCAGGTGCCCGCAGGCCAGGAACGTGCCGAAGGTCGATTGCCCGCGATTGTCGTGCCCCGCCTCGCGCAGCACGGCGCGATACTGCTCGTAGATATCGGGCAGCCGGCTCCACCCGTCCGCCACCCGGCGCAACAGGCGCGGGCCGACGCTTTCCGGGTCCTTCAGCTGCGGCACCTTGCCGTCGCGGCTTTTCAGCGGGCCGAGCTGCAGCACGGCCAGGCGCGACATCGAGGCCGGCGGGATCGGCGGCGGATTGATCCCGGAGAAGGCAAAGCTCGACCGCGCCTGAAACTCGACGCCCTTGTGATCGGCGCCGCCGCGGATACGCACGCTGCCGCTCGCCGCATCGCGGGCCATCTTGATGATCTTCTGGCTTTGCTCGATGCCGTCGTCGCCCTCCATCTCGTCGATGCCGATGGGCACGCTGTCGTGCCCGACCAGCTGATACAGGCCGGCCTCGCTGGCATTGGTGGTGGAAACCATCGACCGGCCGAGCACGATCTTGTGCAGCTTCATCAGCTCGGACTTGCCGGCACCGGCATCGCCCACGGTGAAGATGGACGGGCGCCAGTCGAGCGCGGCGCCCATCATGGCGACCCCGTACCAGCCCAGCTGGATCATGCAGTCGACGTCGCCGCGCTCGAAATTCCAGCTGCGCAGCGCGCGGAACAGCTCCGGCGCCGGGTTGTCGCCGTCCACCGGGTGCGGCCATGGCACGATCCCGGCCGGCCGCCTCACGTAGAAATGCTGCCCCACCTCGCCCGTGTCGCGCAATTTCCCGTCGAGCCACAGATATTCGCCGCAATGCAGCAGCAGCCGGCCGTCGTCGGTGCGCCAGGCGCCGCGCCCGCGCACCAGGTCGGACATGGACCACGGCCCGCGCTCGCGGCAGGCGGCGAAGAGATCGCGGCGCACCTCCTCGCTCTTGAACCCGGCGATGGCGCCCTTCTTGTCGTAGGACGGCCAGGCCCAGCACAGGAAGTCCTCGGCACCGGCGAACAGGATCTGCAGCCGCTCCACGCCCATGGCCTTGCCGCCGGTGTTGAACACCTGGCCGCGGGTGTCGACGAAGAAGAATTGCTCACCGTCATAGCCGAGCGGCTTCACCGGCGCGTCGGCGGGAATGTAGCCGGTCTCGTCCGTCTCGCCCGCCTTGCGCCACTGGCCGGGCTCGATCCCGGCGCGCGCCATGCTGGAGCGGGCGCCCTTGCGCTCCGCCTGCACTTCCAGCTTCTCGCGCGCCGCGCCGGTGACGGCCGCCACCTTGCGCTTGCCGCCCTCGGCCACCTTGCGCGCCGCATCCTCCTTCAACCCGGCCTCGGCACGCGCGGCAGCAGCCGCCACCCATTCCGGCGAGCCCTTTTTCCTTTCCTGTGGATAACTTCCGGTTTCTTTTTCGCTCATCGCCCCAGGCCGCCGTCAGGTTGACTTTTGACATGTCAATTTCGCCGACATCAGCCGGATGCAGGCGCCTTGCCGCGCGGCTTCTGCCGGTTCGGCACCTTGGGCAGTCCCTTGGGCTGGTCCTTCGCCGCGGGCTTCGGCGCCGCCTTTCCGGCGCTGAGCGTTGCCGCCCGCGCCGGCTTTGCCGCTTCCCGCTCGGCGGCCTCGGCCGCCTCGCGCGCGGCGATCTCGGCCTTGCGCTGCAGCTCCCGCTCGGCCTCCTGCGCCTGGTCGAACCGCGCCATGCCGGCGACCGCCTCGGCCGCCCAGGGCTCCATCTCGCCCAGCGACCCGACCGGCTCGAAGATCGTGTCCTCGATGGCCGGCGCCGGGTTCGGCGGCGGCAGGCTGGCGCGCCGCTCGGCCTCGATCTGGCGGATGGCGAGCCGCTGGCGCAGCTCGCGCAACGTGACGGCGAACAGGTCGAGCGCAAAGCGCCGCTCCTCCGGCACGGCGGCCCAGGGCGCAAGGCCGCCCAGCCGCTCGTGCAGCCAGCGCCACACGGTCTCGCCCTTCTCCACGCCATGGGCGATGACGAAGGCGCCGGTCTCTTCCACCAGCTGCTGCAGCGCGGCCTCGTCGGCGCAGGCGGGCATGAAGTGGCTGCCCTCCCCCTCGCTCAGCAGCGCATGGAGCTCAGCTGCCGCCACGAAGGCGACACGGGTGGCATAGCTGTCCACGTCGATCTCGGTGATGTTCATTCACTCGCTCCTCAGCACGTCGTTGACGTCCTTGCCCCAGCTGGCCGGCATGGCCACCGGCTCCACCGGCTTGTCGAACCGGCGCATCCGCGCCAGCGCCTTGTCGAAGGTCGCCGCCGCCTGGGGGTTGTCCCAATCGTTGTCCCGAAACAGCAGGTAGCCGCTGGCCGCCGCGTGGTCGTAGAGCGACAGGTAGCCGGACAGGCTGCCGGCCGCCGACATGCGCAGCTCGCCGTCCGCCCAGGCGGCCGACAGACCGTCCTCGATGCCTTCGGTGATGCCCTCGATGCCGCTCACGCCCGCCTCGGCCGCCTGCTCCATGCCGAGGCCGCTCGGCCCCAGCGTGAGGCGGATGCGCAGGCCCTGCGTTTCCGGGAACATCATCTTCGCCTTTGCCACATCGTCACCGAACGGTATGGCCTGCGCCTTGTCGCGCCCGTCCGGGGCAAGGAAGGTGTAATGGCAGGCGCCGATGCGCCCCGCCCTGTCGACCATGGCGCCGATCATCGCGGGAAAGCGGGGCGCCTCGCCGCAGCGCTTGCCGTCGGCATCGCGCGGCGCGCCCAGCCAGTATTCGCAAGAGGGATGGAACCGCAGCGCATTGCCGACATTCGGCACGTCGCGCAGCTCGATGCCGCGCGCCTCGCGCAGGTAGGTCTCGACCAGCGTTCCCCGCCAGTCCTGGCAGGAAAAGAACATCTTCCGCGCCCGCGCGCGCATCGCCTCGCGCCGCTGTTCCTCCGCCGCCTCCACTGCCACCCGCCGCGTCCGCGCCTCGGCCGCCATCCGCTCGCGCGTGGCCTCGTCGAGCCGCGACAGATTGAACCGATCCTCGATCCAGGCGACCGCATCCACCCGGCTTTGCGAGGTGACGGCGCCGCTCTGCACCGCCGCCACCAGGTCGATCACGTCGCCCTTGTCGCCGGACACGAAATCCGTCCAGCCACCGCGCCGCGCGCCGGACAGCCAGATGACGGTCTGCGAGGCCTTGGCCCGCGCGCGCCACGGCCAGACGACGTTCCACAGCCCGCCGCGCTTGTGGCGCGCGGCCGCGCCCGAGCCGAACAGCTCGGGGATCAACGTCTCCAGGTGGTCCAGGGCCACCTGCTTGGCGATGGCGAAGCGGGATGTCATGCGCGCCGCCTGCTCTTGGGGCGGCGGCGGATCTCGGCGGCCGAATAGATCCGCGAGCGCCACTTCTCCTTGGCCAGCACGGTGATGACCATGCCGTTGTTGCACAGGCACACATGCCCCTTGCAGCGCACCCGCGCCGCGCCCTGGCGCAGGGCGAACAGCAGCTCCGGCGGCAGGATCTTCCGCCGCAGGTCCTCGATGTCGATGCCGGTTTCCGCCTGGAAGGCGGCGAGCACCTGCGCGGGCGCGGCCGTGCGCCCCTCGCCGCCGCCGGCCAGCCGCTGGAACGGCCGCAGGTCGACATGCATCACCCGCGCGAGGTAGCGCAGCACGGCATGTTGCGTGACCGGGTAGCGGGCGGGTGCGGTCACAGCAAACCGCCTTGCTCTTGGCTGTTCGAGGCGGGCCGCATCCATTTGGCGGGAGCAGGAACAATCGAAGCGTCACCCGGCGACCACCGGAAGTAGCCGAGCGCACCGACCGCAGGGACGAACGGGACCGCCCGGGCACTTTCCAGGACAAGCCCGCGGGGTCCAAAAAACCACGGGCTCTCGTGCTGCTTCACGACATCGACGACATCGACGACATCGACGACACCGATGATGCCACCTCGTAGGAGCTCCGCAGGAGGCGGGCATTCCACCCCGATGGACGCCATGAAATCGGCAGCGTCTTCATACTCGCTTCGGGTCATGCCCTTGGCAGCATGGACGCACACCCGGCCGCGCATGAGCAGGCCGCGATTTATGGCTTGCCACGAGCGATTTTCGATATCCTTGCCGGCATGGATAATTGCCCATGCCCACGGTTGCCGGACGGAAAGTGCAAGATCCGGGAGCTGCATCCCCTCACCTCCCCCAATCGGCACTGTAGGGATTGCGCAGGCCGGCGCGGCCGGGCTGCCCTTGGTCTCGGCAAGGGCGGCGTTCGCCTCGTCGAGGATCTGGCCCAGGCTGATCGCATGCACCTTGGACGCTTCACCGCCCGGCTCCGGCACGCGGAACAGCGCGTCTTCGGACACGCCGGCATTTTGAGCGAGGCAGGCCAGCACGGAGGCCGAGCGCGCCAGCGCCAGCTGCAGCAGCCGCACCTGCCGCTCGTGCAGATAGGCCTGCCCCGGCTCATCCGGCCGGCTGTCGAACACGCCCTGCACATAGGGTTTGCCGGACGGGTAGGACGTTCCGGCGCCGCGCCCCTTGGCACGGATCCACATCGGCAATTCGGTCATGGGCAGGCTCATCGCTTCACTCCTCCGGAAACAGCTGCAGCTCGATCGCGTCGAAGGCCGCCTCGATCGCCGGCTCCATCACCCGGCGCGCCTCCACCTGGGCGACGGCCTTGGACACGTACTGCTTGGACACGCCGAGCACCCGGGCGGCCGAGGCCCCCGGCACACCGGCCGAATTGACAAGAAGATGGATGGCCCCGGCATGGCGCAGCGCGCGCGGCACCGCCGACACCTCGACGAGGGCGCGGATGCCGGTGAGCGCCAGCTTCGCGCCCTTCTCCAGCGGCGTCAGCGGGGTCATGACAGCCACCCGCACACCAGCGCGAAAAGGCTTTGCGCCGGGCCGACGACGAACATGCCGTAGATCATCCAGAACACATGGGCGTTCTTCGCCTGCCGCTCCTGCGCCTTGCGCAGCGGCATCATGGCCAGCGCCGCGCGGCGCATTGCCTCGGCCTCCTGCAAAGCGGCGCCCGCCGCCTTGCCCAGATCGACGGCGCGTTGATCGCGCTCCAGCACGTCGATCAGGCCCTGGCAGTAGGCTTTCGACATGTCGAGCGTGAGCCTCTGTCCTTCCGGGCAGAGGGAAAGGTGAAGGCGCAGTCTCCTGGCCTGCTCGGCCGGGTCGAAGCGGGCGAACGCAGTCAGGGCCATCGCTCAGCCCTCCCGTGCGCTGCGCAGGGCGCGGCCGGCGGCAGGGTCCCAGACCGGCTTCGGCAGGTCGATGAACAGCGCCTTCTGGTTGCCGCGAAAGTCGGCGACGGAATGGCCGACCGCCATGGTCGCCATCTCGACCTCGGCCCAGCTGTCCACCGGCGGCAGAAACAGCCGATAGACCCCGCCGCCCTTGGCCTTGCCCACTTCCTGCAGCTCGAACCGCCCGTCGCTCGCCGGCACGATGGCCAGCCGGTGGCGGTTGCCGCCCTTGCCGATGCGCACAGAGAACCGCCAGTGCGTTGCCCGCAGCTTCTCCAGCACCTCCTTGCGGATCAGCACCGTGGCGCGCCAGGCGCCGCCACGCCCCTGTTTCAGCGAGAAGCGCACGGGAGCCGTCGCGGCGGCCGCCTTGGGCGCGGGCTGCAGATCGTCCCATTCGTCGGTGTTCAGGTTCATGATCCCAGCGCCTCCTGTTCGGCCGCGCGCTCGCGCTCGATGGCGCGAAGGGCAAAGCGCAGCGCCTTGATGTCGCGTGCGAAGGCCCGCCCTTCCGAGCGGATCCGGCACAGGCGGCGCAGGCGCACGCCCGAGCGGGCGGCAAGATCTTCGAGGGAGACGCCCAGCCGCTGCCGCCGCCGCTCCAGGCGGGCGATGGCCTGTTGCTGGTCGGGCCGGTACGGGCCGCGCTGTCGCAGGTCTGACATGGGTCGCCTCGTGAGGTGAGAAGTCGGGCGCCGGACACGAGACACACCGGCGGATAAGCGAACAAAGGACGGGGCGGCGTTCCAGGCTTCGATGTTTCGAGCTGCGGAAGTCAGCGCATGGGCTTTCACTTCACCGCAACGAACGCCGCCCCGAGGGCTTAGAAGTCCGGATCGCCGTCGCAGCGGCTGACCACCATGTCCGAGCGCAAGGTGGCGGCCGTCACCGGAACAGCGACGGCCTTCCATTCCGGCTCCGGCGCCGGAATGACCGTCTGGGCCTCCAGCACGACAAAGGCTGCCTTGTGCAGCCGCGACAGCCGGTAGGCCTCGGCGCAGGCCGCCTGGTAGGTCGAGTGGCGGAAGCTCGTCCTATCGCTGCCGAAGCCGTCATGCCGGATCACCATCCAAAACCGGATGACGATTTGGGTGTCACTCTCCATCTCACTTCCCTTCCTTGCGATGCCGCGAGCGGCAGTTGCGATACTTCATCGGCAGCGGCTTGCCCTGCTGCGCCTTCAGCCGCTCCCGATTGAGGGCGCGCATCTCAGCCTTGTGCGCGGCGCGCTGTGCCGAGGGCGGCTTCGCCGGCACGCGGAACCCCTTTCCCCCGGTCATTTCCGCGAAGTGGTTCAGCCGGAAATCGATGTTCCCGGCCGGGCAGCCGAGCCGATAATCCGTGCCGAGTTTCGGGCGGATGATCTTCCGCCATGAGGGAAAGAGGCTCATTCGCCGGTCTCCTGGTTGGGGTTTGCCGGCGGGTGCAGGCCGCGCACGGCCGCCTCCACCGCGATCAGCGCGGCGCCGAGAACCATCGGCGTGCGCGCATGGGTGATGTGCCGCGGGCTGCCGGCCAGCACCTGCTCGGCCAGCTCCAGCGCCTGCGGCAGGGTGAAGGGCCCGGCCCGCACGTCGGGGGCATCGCGCCCGCCGCCGGTCTCCAGAACGACGATCTCGCCGTCGTCCGTCTCGGCGATGTGGCGCTGGCGGCTCGCCTGCCCGTGCAGGGCCAGCGTGGCGATCTGGGTGCAGCCGACGGGCTCGCGCTTTTTGCGGGTCATGGCTCCGCTCCGGCGCGCGCCGCGTTCTCGCGCTCCGCCTCGTCCAGCACCTGTTCACAGACCGTGCGGACGGTGTTACGAGGGCTGATCTTCCGCTTCAGCCCCTTGGTGATCGTGCTTTCGGAAAGGCCTGCGCGCCGGCTCAGCTCGGCGCGGGAAATGCCGGCGGCAAGGCGTCGGCGTTCGATGTCATGCCAGCTCGTCACAGCATGTCCTCCTTTGCATATGTGAAAAAATGTGATTTGCTTCACGGAGTCAAGGGGACATTCACCGGATTTGTATTGGAGTACCGCTGAGGCATGCTCGCCCTTGTGGAAAACACTCGGCGAAAACAGTTGGCCTGGATCGAGGCGATCCTCGAACACAAGGGCTGGAACAGATCGCGGCTTGCGAAAGAGGCCGGCGTCGATCCCTCGACGCTGTCCAAATTCCTGGCCGACCCGCTGAACAAGGCTCAGCTCCAGACCAACTCGATCGAGAAGATCGCCGACGCCAGCGGCTTTCGCCCGTATCTCACGCACCCGCCGGTCCGTCCGGCCGGCCTTACCGACATCGAGGCCGAGCCCTTCGACGATGCCGCCGCCACTACGGTGGTTGACGTTGCGGTCTCCGCGATGAAGGCGGGGCGCAACGGGCTCGATCCGTGGGTGATGCGGTCGCGCGCGCTGGAGCACGAGGGCTATCTGCCCGGCGACATATTGATGGTCGATCTCAACATGCAGCCCCGTTCGGGCGATGCCGTCTGCGCCCAGGTCTATGACCGCCAGGGCAAGGCGGAAACTATCATGCGGATCTACGAACACCCCTTCCTCATCGCCGCTTCGTCCGATCCGGCGGCCCGCCGCCCGCTCCTGGTGGACGATGAAAAGGTGATAATTCGCGGCGTGATCGTCGCGTCTTTCCGTCCGCGCCGGGCCGCCTAAGTCCAGAATTCTCCACCGATTTTTCACTTATCGTGATTTTTCGCCATATCCTTTTCACGACTTTTCACGTGAATTTTGTTGACGCGATGTGAATTTCTTCACATCCTCGCTCGTGTTCACAGCGAGGGAACCGACATGGAACGACCCCGAACCACACCCGAAACCGCCCGAAAGGCGCAGGGCGCACCGCCCCGCCCGTCTTCGCCCAAGCTCACCGCCACGGCGGCCGAGGTGGCGGCGATGCTCGGAATTGCCGAGGGCACCTTCCGCGAAAAGCGAGCACGGTTGGAGGCCGCGCACGGCTTTCCGCCGCGCCTGCCGGGCTGCAACGCCTGGTCCCTGCCGGCGGTGCGCCGGTGGATCGCCACCAATGGCGGCACCTACCTGCCGTCCGACATGCACCCGCTGCACACGGTCGATGCCGGCCCTCTCTCCCTCGACACCCTCAGCCCCGACGCCAGCCAGCTGCTGGCCGACTACGGAAGGAAGTCCGCATGACCGCCCATGTGCATTTCGATGTAGAAGCCGCGGTGGCTCGGCTGATCGCCGAAACCGAGAATGTGGGGCAGGAGGCGCTGGCGCAGGTCGGCGACACGGACGGCCGCGCGTTCGTCATGGCTCAGACCGCGCTGCGCCTTGCCTTCATCTCGGTCGACAAGGCGGTGATGGAGTTGGCGAACAAGGGCGCCTCGCGCGCCACGGTCGAGAGCGCCATGTGCGCGATGCTGGCCAACGTCGTCGCCGGCAAGCTCGACGAGGGCGGCAACGTCGGCAGGCTCTGGACCAACAACTTCCTCGACTACGTGAAGATGTGCCGCGAAGGCATCGACACGGTGCAGCGCACCGTCACCACCACTCCGATGCAGGGAGGCCAGGCATGACCGCCCATGTGCATTACGATGTCGAGGACATCACCCGGCGCGTGCATGCGGAGGTCGAGCGCGGCTGCGCCAAAGCGCTGGAGACCGTTGCAGACGACGAGGCTCGCCAGCTGGTGGAGGCACAGCGCCGTATCCATCTCGCAGCGCACATCATGACGCGGGAAATGCTCGCCCTTCTCAATGAAGGCATGGATGAGACCGTGATCATGAACGCGGTCTGCGTCGTCCTATCCGGTCATGTGATGTCCCTGTCGCAGGGCTTTGGGCCTGCGTTCCAGGAAACGCTTGCGCGGGCCATGCTGAAAACCGCAACCAGAACCAACGCCTTTGACGGACAGGTCACCGCCACTCCCGTCAAGGGAGGCCGGGCATGAACCCGCGCGAGGCGGCCGAGCAGATGCCCAGGCTCGGCAAGCGAGAGGCGGCCATGTTGCGCCGCCTGCGCAAACAGGGCGTCGCCTTCAAGCAACCGCGCGGCTGGCGCTTCCGGGGCGACCGGGAAGGCACCCCGTTCAAGGTGGCGGACGAACTCGTCGGCCGCGGCCTCGCCTTCGAGGAAGGCGGCGCGCCGGCCCGGCTCAAGCTGACGCCGCGCGGCGTGCTGCTTAGCGCCCGCCTGTGCGGCGAGACGAAGGAGCGGCCCGATGCTTGAGCATCCGGAAGGCTGCCCCGACTGCGGCTGCACCGACGGGCAAAGCTGGATCCATGACGATCAGGTCTGTCTCGCCTGCGGATACGGCAGGAGTGCAACGCAGACTTTTGCCTTCATCCGCGGGCCCTGGAGGCCCGAAGGCCTGCCGCGTGCGCTCGCCGACAAGACCTCCGCCGTGGTGCTGATCGAAGCGGCCGAGCGCGAGCTGCGCGAGGCCAAATCCCACATCGACAGCCTTACGGTGCTGTTGGCGGCCGCCACCCTGCGGCTGAGCGAGGGCGCGAAATGATGGAGATCTTCGGCCCCTGGTCGGCGGCGCGCGTCGTCGTCGCCGGCCTCCTCCTGCTGACCATCGGCCTTGGCGTCCTCTGCCTGTGGGCGGCGCATCAGCTGGAAAGGGCCGTCGAGCGGCGGCGCCGGCGGCGCCTGCTGCAGAAGATCCAGGCCGTCGCCCGCCGCCGGCTGCCGTGAGCGCCCACGCCATGACGCCGCACCTCCTCGAGCTGATCGAGATCGTCGCATGGATCGTCGCGGCCGGCGCCGCGGTTCTCGTCGTCGCCGGCCTCGCCGCCCTGCGCCGCATCTCGCGGGCGCTGGCCCGGATCGACGAGGAAGAAGACCAGATCCGCGCCATCGAGGCGCGCCGCAAGGAGCAAGAGAGATGAACAGGGAACGACGCAAGCGGATCCAGGCGGCGGCCCAGATGATCGCCGATGCACACGCCGCCATGGAGGCCGCGAGGGATATCGTCGAGGGGGTTCGTGACGAGGAAGAAACGGCCCGCGATAACCTGCCGGAGAGCCTGCAGGAGGGCAATCGGGGCATGGCTATACAAGACGCGATCGACGCCTTGGAGGCGGCCCTCGGGGAGTTCGACACTTTCGATTTTTCCGAGCTGACCGACCAGCTCGAAAGAGCGGCACGAGGCTGAGCCATGCCCATGAAAACCACAGCCGCCATCGCCGCCGTTCTCGTCTTCGCCACGCTGCAACACGCCGCGGCGGACGAGCCGCAGCTCGGCCAGCGCATCGCCGTCGACGGCGCCATCGCCACCGTCGCGGCCGTCTCCTCGGCCGGCCGGCTCGGGATCGTCACGGACGATTGCCGCTACATCGTCACCGGCGCCCCGGTGCCGGGCGAAACCTGGACCGGCGACCTCGAAGACGAGACGCCCCTCCTCGACGATTGCCGGCCGGCAGCGGCCGAGTGAAAGGAGGCGGGCTGTGAGCGATCTTCGTTTTTTCCGAGACACAATGCACCATCTGATCGCCGTCGAACGCAGGCTTGCGGAGGTCGAGGCGAACGCCAGGACTTACGCGCAGAAGTGCGATGAGGAGCGACGTCACCACCTCACGCATAGCGGAGCGCGCGGCCCCGGCTTCTACGCAGCGGCGGAAGGGCTCTGCGCCGTCCGCACTATCATTAGGCGCGCGAAATGACCGACCGCGAACTCTGCCCGGCGTGCGACGGGCGCGGCTATTTCCACTGCGACTGCCGGCCGGCAACGGCCGAGTGAAAGGAGCAAGAAAGATGAAAGACGACACGAACCACGTTGATGTGACCACCCCGCCGCGCTTCCTCGTTTGCGAGGGTGCCGAGACCAGGGCCCTAATCGATGGGCCGGGCGACACGCAAGCGCATGCGGTCTCCGTCGCCAGGAAACTGCAGCAGGAAACGACACTCGGGATCACTCTCTGGCGGGAAGCCGGCCGCTTCCCTGCGCCGTCGCAGCAGCAGACGGACGCGCCACCGCCCAGAGAACCGCAGACCTGTGCCGAGGCGGCCGCACGAAACCCGTTCAAGTATGGCGACGTGGTGCGCCTGAAATCCGAAGACCGCTGGATGACGGTGGTCTGCCCGTCCTGCTTGGACGTGGAATGCGGCTGGTTTGACAGCAGCGGCGCGTTCCACTGCGAGAGCTTCCACATCGACACGCTCACAAAGGCCGAGCGCGACGACGAGCTGCCGTTCTAACCCTCCCCGGTTCGCGCCCTCCCTGGCGGACCGCACCTCGGGCGGCGGCCTGTGTCTCTCGTAGCCGCCGCCCGTTTTCTCTTGAAAGGATACCGCATGGCCGAATTCGCACGCCTGGAAGTGATCGACGGAACGCAGCTGCTTTGCTTCATCGACATGGAGCAGCAGGAAGACGGCGAGTATGTCGTCCGCCTGGTCGCGATGTGCCATCTTGAGGTGATCATCACGGTTCGCAAGGGACCATGGCCCGACGACGACGACGGCTGGCAGGTGGCGCAACGGGCCTTGGCCGCGTTCGACATGCCGGCCTTTCTGCTGTCCTCGCGAGAGCTTTCCAATCGGTTCAAGCCCGACGACGCGGCAGAGTGAGCGGAGATTGCCCCGATGGCACGCAAGCTGTTCCGTATCGCAATGGCATCGCTGGGCGTACTGGCGGTTCCAACCGTCGTTGCTATCGGTCTGGTCGCTGTCGTTGCCGAGATCAAACACGTTGACCGGCGCATTGCAGCAGCACGGCAATGCGTGATGGATGCCATCGCCACGCTGCCGGCGGCGTATCCGCTGGACAAGATCGAGTACCATTGCCACCAGCAGGCGAGGAACACACCATGAAGAAATCGAAAGGCCCGCGCATTCCCCTCGTCGCTTGGCGCGACGGCCGGCCGCGCTACGTGCCCTCCGCCACCGCCCGCGCGCGGGGCGAGAAGGGCCAGGACCTGAAACACCCCTCGGGCAGCTGGTTCACCTACGAGCAGGCGTTTGAATGGTCGCAGGAGAAGCGCGCAGCCCTTTCGGCCTCATCGCACGCGGGAGGGGCCGAACGCGCGCCAGCGGCGCCCGCTGGCCCGGCACGGGGCACTTTGCCCGCCGCCCCTCGCCGGCCGGCCACGGGCCGCAGCGGCCGCACGCTCGCCCACATCGTCACCGATTTCACCGACAGAAGCCCGCGCATGCTCGGCAAGGACATCGTCGAGGGCCGCAAGGTGCGCCCGGCGCTGGCGCCCAAGACCGCGCAATATTACCGCGATGCCGCCAGCCTGGTGCGCCGGCTGGACGGCGGCGACTTCTGGGCGCGCCCGGCCGAGGCCTGGCACCCGGAAACCATCTCCCTGCTGCTGGACCGGGCCGAAGTCTGCCACGGGCTGGCGCAGGCCCGCGCCGTGCGTGCCATGCTGTCCCAGGCCTTCGCCAACGAGGTGAAGCTGCGCCACCGGAAAAACAACCCGATGCGATTTCTGGAGGAGCGGCTGCCGGTCCTGCCGCCCCGCGTGCGCTACGGATCGGTAGAGGAAATTCGCCATCTGGTGGCGGCGGCCGATCTCGTCGGCCGGCCGGAAGTCGGCGACATGGTGCTCCAGGGCGTGTGGACCGGCCAGCGCCAGGCCGACCGCCTGTCGCTCACCCATGCGCAGCTCCGCGACCTGACGCTTGCCTTTCGCCAGGCGAAGAAGGGCGGCCAGCCGCTGGAGATCCCCGTCGCCCGCCTGCTGGAAAAGCGCCTCGCCGCCACCGCCCGCCGCCGGCAGCAGCGTGAAGACGCCCTGCGAGAGGGCGGCACGCCCGTCGTCGTCTGGCCGCATGTGAACCTCGACGAGAAGGCCGGCCGCCCGTTCAAGAGCAAGCACTACCAACACGTCTTTCGCGAGGTGGCCAATGCCGCCGCCTGGGGCCTGTGGCGCGTGCCGGCCGAAGACGGCGGCCCGCCGGCGCTGGCGACCGTCGTGCCCTCCGGGCGCCCCGCCCCGCGCCATATCGGCACGCTGGCGCTGGCGCGCCTGCCGGCCCGTGGCGCGGTGGAGGTGCTGCCGCCGATGCCCTCGCTGCTCGACCTGCGCGACCAGGACCTGCGCGACACGGCGGTGACATGGCTTGCCCGTGCCGGCGCCGACAAGATGGAGATCGCCTCCATCACCGGCCACTCCTTGAAAACCATCGACCAGATCCTGCAGCACTATTTCGGGCTGCACCCGGACCTGGCCAAACGCGCCATCGGCAAGCTGGAAGATTGGTACATGGGAGCAGAAGGGTGATGGACCCCGAGCGTGAAAAGCTGATCCGCCACACCTGGGACCGGACGCGCGCGGCCGTGATGTTTCAGGAAGGCATCATCCTTTGTGCGCGGGCCGATCTATTTGAGCGCCCGAAGGTGATGCAGCGCCGCGTTCCGGCTCAGCCTGAGCCCATCGAAATTCTGGAATACCGCTGCGAGTTCTATGGCAGGGAAGGCCGCAAGGCCTATCGCGTCGTCTGCGAGGGCATCGTGGTCGAAGACGGCTGGAGGTAGATCCGATGAAGACCAGATACGACAGCAGGACGGGAAGCTATCACCTCGACTACTCGGACGAGCTGCAGCCCTTCGAACAGATCATTGAGAAGGTCCGCACCGCCATCGCCGAGGACACGGAAGGCAAGCTCCGCCGCGCGCTGATCGAGCTGGACTGGACGCCGCCGTGCGGCGCCGAGCCGCCGCCGCTCCCGCCTTCGGAAAGTCTCCGCGGCTAACGCGCATTCTCCAGAACCGGCTCGCCGTCGAACTTATCAAAGATGTTCGGCGGCGTTTTCTTTGCGAACGTCGCGTCTTCGGTCGGAGTGCACAGGTCGAATTGGCAGTGCCGCACCTCGCCCGTCCAGCGATCGAGAATGTAGACGCCACCCGCGCCGCCGACGGCGCGCATGTCGAAGCGCATCCACCAGCCGGCAGCCAGAACGATGGCGAGAAGTGTGAGGGCAAAGACGCTTCGTGAAATCACTGCTGCAAACCTTGACAAGCCGTCGACGGCGGCACTATGCCACGCGCGCCGCAGGCACGAAAGGAACCATGGCGCTTTCCACGCAGCGACATGAGACTTTCACAAGAATTCGCGAAATGGAAAATGCTAAGCGATTGAAAACATTGGGTAGGTGACTGATTTGTAATCAGGGGGTCACGGGTTCGAATCCTGTTGCCGGCACCACTACCTCCCCGATGTTTTCCAGTCCGAACACGGCACGGTCCGCATCGCGGGTCGAACGGTTTCGCCCGGCTGCGCAACAGCCGGGCCGAAGGCGCAACACGGCGCATACAGCAGCGAGAGGACAGCACATGAACCCGATCGGTTTCCCGGATCCCGCCTTCGTGTCACGCCAGACGGCCAGGATGCTGCTCGAGGTCAAGGCGGTCCACTTCCGCGCAGACGAGCCCTACAAGCTGACCTCCGGCCTTGCCAGCCCGGTCTATATCGACTGCCGCAAGCTGATTTCCTTCCCGCGCCTGCGCGCCACGCTGATGGATTTCGCCACCGCCACGATCCTGCGCAATGTCGGCTTCGAATCGCTCGACGCGGTCGCCGGCGGCGAGACGGCCGGCATCCCCTTCTCCGCCTGGATCGCCGAGCGCCTCGGCCTGCCCATGCAGTATGTGCGCAAAAAGCCGAAGGGCTTCGGCCGGGACGCGCAGATCGAAGGCGTTCTGAAGGAGGGCGACCGGGTGCTGCTGGTCGAGGACCTGACCACCGACGGCGGCAGCAAGGTCCGTTTCGCCGAAGCGCTGCGCAAGGCCGGTGCCCAGGTCGACCACGCCATCGTGCTCTTCTTCTACGACATCTTCCCGCAGACCTATGAGGCGATGGCCCGCAACGGCCTGACGCTGCACTATCTCGCCACCTGGCGCGACGTGCTGGCGGTCGCCCGCGACGAGAACCACTTCGACGAGAAGACGCTGGCCTCGGTCGAGTCGTTCCTCAACGAGCCGCTGAAGTGGTCGGCCGCCCATGGCGGCATCTCCGAATTCTCGGTCTGAGCCGGCACGTCCTCACTCTGCCGACTGCAATTTCTCGCGCTCCAGCCGCCGCGCCAGGACCGGATGTTCCACCGGCTCCTTGGCGCGGAAGGCATGGCGGCGCGCGATCTCCAGATACGAGCGGTAGACATAGCCGCCGTTTTCGGCCCGGAACGCATCGCGGTGGCGGCGATAGAGCCTCGGCAACCGGTACCAGGGCACGGCCGGAAAGCGGTGATGCACCGCATGCAGCGAGTTGAAGAGGAACAGGACGGCAAGCGGCCCCCTGTCCTCAATGATCACCGTCCGGTGTCCGACCGCCTCTTCCGCCCGGTGCTCCAGGAACGTGCGCACGCTCAAGAGCGACCAGGCGCCGTAGCAGACCGCCAGATAGGCCGGCAGCGAGAAGCCCGGCAATAGCCCCAGCAGCCCCAGCAGAACGCCGGCGAGCACCAGATGCTCGCCCCAGGCGCGCAGCACGTCGTTGCGCCCGCCCCGCACCAGCCGCCATTCGGCAGCGACGAAGCCCGCCATGCCGATGGCAGGTCCCACCAGCATCCGTCCGAACAGCGTGTTGTTGAAGGCAAGCAGGGCGCGCCTCCCCCGCCCCGCCGCCTGCCAGTCGCGCGGATGCAGGTACCAGCTCTCGGGATCCTCGTAAGGATCGGTCAGGCGCGGGTCGTCGTGATGGGCGATATGCAGGGCGCGGAACCGCCAGTAGGGCACGAACAGCCCGAGCGGCAATCCGGCGAGCAGCGCGTTCAGCCGCGGATTGCGGAACGGATGGCCGTGCAGCAGTTCATGCTGCAACGACGAATGCAGCGTCACCACCGGCACCAGGCAGAGCCAGAGCAGCGCCGACCAGCCGGTCCCCTGCAGCGCAGACGCCGACGCCGCCAGTCCGGCGAATGCCAGATAGACCGCAGCGACAAGCGCCAGCGTGGGCCAGTCGAACGCCGCCCGCGAGAGCAGCTCCCGCTCGACACCGGCAAGCGAGCCCGCTCCGGCGTCCTCTTGCAAGGGAGGGAGTTCGAAGGGGGAGCCGGCGGCTGGCAAGGCTTGCGAGTGCTGCATCCGCACAGAGTGCCGGAACCGGCACGCGGAACAATGTGTCGATATCCAAAGACAAATGTGATTTCATTGAGGACATGTAGATTTGATGTGATTTCGCAAATTTCGTGCGAATCAGAAAATCACATCCGAGCGACGAGGAGCGGCCGACATGACCGGCACCGACAAGCGCGAACTCGCAGCGCTTTTCCGAGAGCGGCTCGGCATCCTGATGGCGCGGCGCGGCGAGCCGCCCGGCCGCTTTGCCGCCCGTGTCGGCCTCGACCGGTCGGCGCTGAGCCATTTTCTCGATGCTGCTTCCACGCGCATGCCGCGGGCCGAGGCGCTGTGCGATATTGCCCGCTCGGAGGGTGTCACCACCGACTGGCTGCTCGGGCTGACCCAGAGCGCGTCGGATGCGGCAGCCATTGCGCCGGCCATCGAGATCGAACAGGCGGAAAACGGCCGCGGCGACACGCTGCTGGCCAGCTGGCACCAGCAGGCGGTCGGCTACAAGATCCGCTATGTGCCGGGCACGATTCCCGACCTTCTGCGCACCGAGGCGGTGCTCGCCTACGAATTCGGCGCGCCGGAAACCGTCAAGGCGGCGGCCAAGGCCGATCAGGGGCGGCGCCTGCTCGCCTATACGCGCCGTCCCGAGACGGACATGGAAGTCTGCATGCCGCTGCAGACGCTGGAGCAGTTGGCCGGCGGAACAGGCATCTGGACGGGCCTGAGCGAAGGCGACCGGCGCGAGCTGCTCGAGCATATGGCCCGGCTGGTGGAGGAGCTCTATCCGACGTTCCGCCTGTTCCTCTATGACGGCCGCACCCGGTTTTCCCCGCCCTATACCGTCTTCGGGCCGCAGCGCGCCGCCCTCTTCCTTGGCTCGTTCTATCTGGTGGTGAATTCGGTCGAGCACATCCGCGCGCTTACCCGGCATTTCGACATGCTGATCCGCGCCGCATGCATCGGCCCCGACCGCGCGGCCGGACACTTGCGCGACCTGGCGCGGCACTAGGTCGCGAACGCGACTGCTCTCACGCCTTCGTGAAATGCGGCATCTTGAGCAATGAGGGGTAATGCGTGGACACTCCTCTCGGGCGGCGTGTCGTGCCGCACCTGAGGGAGACACACATATGCTCAAGTCCTGCCTGCGCACGGCAGCCGTGCTCGTGGCCTTTGCGACGACTGCGTCGCTCGCCAATGCCGACCCCATCGAGATCCGCCAGAACATGATGAAGTCCGTGGGCGCGGCCACGGGCACGCTCGGCAAGATGGTGAAAGGCGAAATCCCGTACAATCCGGAGCTGGCCGGACTGGCCATGCGCATCCTCTTCACCACGCCCTCGGGATTCGTTGCCCAGTTTCCGGACGGGGCCGATTCGCCGACCAGCGAGGCCGGTCCGAAGATCTGGGAAGACCGCGCCGGCTTCGAGAAGGTCGCCCTCGACATGCAGAACGCCGCCATGGCCGCAATCCCGGCGGCCGGCGAAAGCCTCGACGCGCTGAAGGCCTCGTTCGGTTCGGTCGCGCAGAACTGCCGCGCCTGCCACGAGACCTACCGCGTCAAGAAGAACTGATCTAACAAGGGCGCTTGAACATGCCGCACCGCGCGCTGGAGCAGGTCTCCTGGCGCGCGGTGCGGTTCTGCCGGTCGGCAGGCATTTCGCACGACGTGTCCCGGAGTAGCACATGACCCGCCGCACCTTCCGCCGTCTCCTCGGCGTGTTCCTGCTGCTGATCGCCGCGGGGCTGTATTTCACGCGGCCCGAGCGGGTGGACCCCGCCACGATCCCGGCGCATCAGGCGGACCTGGCAAACGGCGAGCGGATGTTCTGGGCAGGCGGCTGCGCCTCGTGCCATGCCGCTCCGGGAGCCACCGGCGACGCCAAGCTGGTGCTTGCCGGCGGGGTGGAACTGAACACGCCCTTCGGCCTTTTCCGCGTGCCCAACATCTCGCCGTCGCAGGCCGGCATCGGCGGGTGGTCGGTCAACGACTTCCTGAACGCGATGAGCCACGGCACCTCGCCGCAGGGCCTGCACTACTATCCGGCCTTCCCCTATGGCTCCTACCGCAACATGAAGGCGGAGGACCTGATCGACATGAAGGCCTATCTCGACACGCTTCCTGCCTCGGACAACCAGGTGGCCGACCACGAGCTGGCCTTCCCGTTCTCCTGGCGCAGCGCGCTCGGCATGTGGAAACTCCTGTTCCTCGACACCAGCGCCCCCGCCCTTGCCGCGAATGCCGGAGCCGAAGCCGAACGCGGCGCCTATCTCGTGACGGGCGCCGGACACTGCGCGGAATGCCATACGCCGCGCAATGTTCTCGGCGGTCTCGATACCTCGCAGTGGCTGGCGGGCGGCCCCAATCCCGATGGCGAGGGCACCATTCCCAACATCACGCCCTCTCCGCAGGGGATCGGCTCCTGGTCGGCGACCGACATCGCCTATTACCTGGAAAGCGGCTTCACGCCGGACTTCGACAGCGTCGGCGGCAGCATGGCGTCGGTTCAGGCGAACTGGGCAAAGGTGCCTGCGGAGGACCGCGCGGCCGTCGCCGCCTATCTCAAGGCCATCGCCCCGGTCCCGGCGCAGGGCAACTGATCCGATCCGCCAAGGTGCCGGAGATCAGCTGCCCTCGAAGGCCTCGCTGCCCGTCTGCCGGCGGATCCAGTCGAGGAACGAGGCGCTGCCTCCCTCCACCGGCAACAGCATGACCGCCGGCTCGTCGTAAGGGTGCGCCTGGACGACGGCCTCGATCGCCTCCCGTGCCCGCGACCTCGTGGTCTTGGCCAGGAACACCACCTCCTGGCTTTCCTCCAGCGCCCCGTCCCACTGGTAGATCGACGTCATTCCCGGCCACATGTTGACGCAGGCCGCCAGCCCCTCGCCAACCAGCCGTCCGGCCGCCGCACGGGCGCTCTGCGTGTCGGGAAAAGTCGCGTAGATCAAACGGATATCCATCTCGCCCTGCATCAAAAGACGGGTCCCCAAATTTCCCGGCCCGTGCTACGTGAAAGACATGGACCGTCTGCCGCAGACTATCGAAAAACTGGCCTTCGTCTCAAGCGAGACGGACGAGGCGGAGCGTGCCCGCATCCAGCTGGAGGGCCTCTACGGCGCCAACGACCCCAAGCAGGCCGATGTGATCGTCGCCCTCGGCGGCGACGGCCTGATGCTCCAGACCCTGCACCGGTTCATGAATACCGGCAAGCCGATCTACGGCCTCAACCGCGGTTCGGTCGGCTTCCTGATGAACGAGTATGGCGAAGAGGGACTGCCCGAGCGGATCGCGCGGGCCGTGGTCAGCCGCATTCATCCGCTCGTGATGGAGGCGACGGACACGTTCGGCCATATCCATTCGGCTCTTGCGATCAACGAGGTGTCGCTGCTGCGCCAGACGCACCAGGCCGCCAAGCTGCGCATCTCGGTCGACGAGCGCGTGCGGATGGAGGAACTGGCCTGCGACGGCGTCCTCGTCGCCACCCCGGCCGGCAGCACCGCCTACAACCTTTCGGCCCATGGCCCGATCCTGCCCATCGACGCACAATTGCTGGCGCTGACGCCGATCAGCGCATTCCGCCCGCGGCGCTGGCGCGGTGCCTTGCTTCCGAACTACGTCAACGTTCGCATCAGCGTTCTGGAAGCAGACAAGCGCCCGGTAAGCGCGGCAGCGGACTATACCGAGATCCGCAACGTCATCGAGGTGCGCGTGCGCGAAGAGAAGAACTCTTCCAGCCTTGCCCTGTTCGACGCGGACCACAATTGGGACGAACGGATCCTGTCCGAGATGTTCCGCTACTGACCGCAATAAGTAGCTTGCCTTATTTCGCAAATAATTAAGCTTTGGCCGCGATCTTTCCGCTAGGCTCTTTTGAAGACAAGAGCGTGCAGGACTGACGCAGGATGCAACTGCCCCATCTCGACCTCGGCGGAATACGAGTACTGATCGTCGACGACAACACCAACATGCGCAGGATCCTGCGGACGATGGTTGCCGGCTTCGGCGTCAAATCCATCTACGAGGCCGAGGATGGAGCCGATGCGCTGGAAGAGATCTCCCGCAACGATCCCGACCTGATCATCATCGACTGGCTGATGCCTCTGGTGAACGGCAACGAACTGACCCGCCGCATTCGCACCTCGCACGCGCCCGCCTGCTTCGTGCCGATCATCGCGGTGACGGCACATACCCAGAAGCGCCGCGTGATGCAGGCAAGGGACAGCGGCGTAACGGAGGTGATGTGCAAGCCGGTTTCCGCCCGCGCCCTCTACCTGCGCATCGCCAATTGCATTCTCAACCAGCGCGACTTCGTCCGCACAAAGGGCTTTTTCGGACCCGACCGGCGCCGCTTCCAGAACCCGAATTTCTCGGGAGACGAACGTCGGGGACAGCCGGTCGACGATGGATATACTCTGGACGGTCCATCGGAACTCCCGCAAAGTCACTCCTCACGGGCTGGCAGGGAATCGGCGACAGGATGAGACCGCATTCCTTTGGCAACCTGAGCAGCATGTCGTTCGACGGCGAGATTGTCGGGAACGGCGCGCAGCGGGAGCGAAAGAACAGATGAGCAGCGACCCGACCAAGCAGAATGCCGGCTACGAACTCGTGAAGCCACCACGCGATCTTCGCGCGAAGGTCCGGGTCATGAGCGAGCGCGAGGCTGCGCGGTTCGACCCGATCAAGTCGGCGGAAGCAGCGCTCGAGCGCCTTTCCCACGATTTCGACGACTGGATGGCCAGCGAGGCGCAAACCCTGTCGCAGGCCTGGACCGACATCCAGGAGAACGGCATCGGCGATACCGAGCGGCGCGAGACGCTGTTCCGCGCGGCCCACGACATCAAGGGCCAGGCGAGCACCTTCGGCTATCCGCGGGTCGGCGCCGTCGCCGGCAGCCTCTGCCATCTGATGGAGCATGTGGCGGCGGAAAAGCTGCCCTTGAAGCTTATCGCCCAGCATGTCGAGGCGATCCGCGCCATGGTCGCCGAGACCGGGCAGCAGGAAGAAAACGCCACCGCCAAGGCGCTGGTCGACAGGCTTGCCGACGTCACCAACGACTACGTGTCGCGGCATGGAGACGGCGAGGAGGAGTGATCCCCTCGCCCTCCGTCGACAAGCCGCAAACCGGTCAGGCGGCGGCCAGCGTCCGGCCGACATAGGCGCGCGCTGCCTCGCGCGCGATCTCGGCCGAGAAGCGGCGCAGCATGACCACCAGATCGTCCGCCTCGACCCCATCCTGCGACTGGTAGCGCTCGAGCACCTCGGCGATCATCAGCCGTGCCACGGCCGGGTTCGACGGAATGACGAGATCGGGAGAGATCTCGCGCGCCAGATCCCGCCACACGCCCACCGCAACCTGGATCAGCGCATGGGTGCGCGGCGGCAGACCGGCGCGTGCCAGCAGCGCCCGCACGGCAAGTCCCCTGCCCGTCTCGAGCACCGCGTGCACGCGATCTCCGCGCATGCCCGACAGGCGCGCCAGCGCTGCATTGAACAGGCGGATATTGCCCGTGCACAGCGCCCGCAACAGCAGGCCGGCCGTCAACTGTCCCGATTCCACGAGATGCCCGACCAACGCATCCGTTTCCTGCGGCCCCGCCTGGCTGGCAAGGCTCACCGTCGCCCGCTCGCGCGCTTCCGTCACCACCGTTCGGGCGCGCTCTTCCTTGAGCCCCCGGCGGACGAGAGGGTGATCGCTCAACAGGTCGCCAACCTGCTTCAGCAGCATCTGGCGGATCTCGATGGGAATGCCGGGCCGCGCCATCAAGGCCTCGCGCAAGGCCGCATCCTTGCCGTGCCGCTCGACGAGCCGCACCAGGCTGAAGCGCGGGATCTCCGCCGTGTCGTTTTCGGCAAGCGCCACGCATGCCTGCAGCGACCCGACCTCCGCGATCGCAGCCGCCACCTGAACCGACAGGTGGAACCGGCGCGCCACCGCCGCCGGCAGCGGGTCCGCGAAGCCGCCGATTGCATCGACCAGTTCCGCATCCAACAGCACGGGAGACCGCTCCAGAACGGGCAGCGCCACCTCCGGCAGATCGCTCACCAGCGCCAGCACCACCTCGCGCGGGGCCTTGTCGCTGCGCGACAGGGCCTCGGCCAGGGCGCGGCGCACCTGCAAGGCCGGGTCGTCGAGAAGGATGATCATCGCCGCTTCCGCCGCATCGCGGTCGTCGGCGGACATTTCGGAATAAAGATAGGCCTTGGCGAGCGCGCTCGTTGCCTCCGCCCGCCGGGCCACCGGCGCATCTGCCATCCAACGCAAAAACTGATGCACGATCATGATGCGTAGTCCCCTGGGTCGCGCCGCGTAACGCTGCGCAGGTCACCAGTCTGGGGCCAAAACGCTTAAAGCTTCGTTCACCATAAAGCCTTCGTTCACCATGACCGGCCGGGACAAAAAGAAAGACGCGCGAACCGCCTGGTCCGCGCGTCGCTGTCCATCCTTGCTGGTGCCGCGGCTCACACCGGCGGCAGCAATTCCCTCTGGGCGAAGGTCGGCTGGTAGTTGAGGAAGCCGGTGAGATCCATCGGCTGGCTGCGCACAAGGCTCGCAGTTCGCTGCCCGCCGCTTGCCTCGACGAGAACCCGCGACCGCCGCTCGGCATAGGCATCGCTGCTCGAAGCCGCCTCCAGACGCGCCGCAGCCCGCTCAAGCGCCTCGGC
Organism: Stappia indica; assembly: GCF_009789575.1. Taxonomy (NCBI): domain Bacteria; kingdom Pseudomonadati; phylum Pseudomonadota; class Alphaproteobacteria; order Hyphomicrobiales; family Stappiaceae; genus Stappia; species Stappia indica. Next base: position 1,092,161 of record NZ_CP046908.1, read on the forward strand.
CTGCCCGGCTTCCTGGGCGGCAAAGGCGGAGGTGAAGCGCGAATCGAACGACACGCGCCGCGCCTCCATGCCATTGCGGAACAGCGCATGGAACGGCGAGGAAATGTCGTCGGTGGCGGACCAGGCGGTCAGCACCCGGCTGGTGGGGGCGTCGCTGGCGGACCGCTCGCCGCCGGCATTGTAGGCAAGCTCGGAGCCCGCGGCCGGCTTCGTCTCCGGGCGCGCTGCCACCATCGTGCCGCCGGCGCCGGGCAGCGCCGGCATGGGGCCGGAATGCTTGGAAATCAGGTTGGCATAGACCTCGGAAACGCTGCGCGCGCCGCTCCGGTCATAGAAGATCGGCTTGTTCGCCTTCGCCTGGCGGGAAAAGACCTGATCCGCAGCAAGGTCCGGCTGGCTCTGGGCCAGCGAGATCAGCTTGTGGGCACCGCCCGCCCCCAAGAAATGCGCGATGTAGAGTTCGCCCTCGCTGGGCGGCCTGCCGAGCTTGTCCGTGAGATACGAGGCGTTCTTCTGCGTCAGCTCGCCGGCCATCATCGATGCGATGTTGGCATCGTTGCGCAGATCGAGAATCGTCTCGCGCATGGCCGGATCGGCCACGCGATACTTGCCGTTCGCGGTCCGCTCGATCTGATCGGCATACTGCCCCAGGCCGTGGCGACCGCCCGATTCCTTGAGCGTCTCCAGCCAGGTGCTCTCGATGAACTGGAAAAGTCCGGTTGCGCTGGAGGTCCGTGCGCGGGCCGTTTCGACGAAGTTGGATTCCCGCTTCGCCGTCTTCACCAGATACTCGAAGGAGGTGCCGGTCGTCGTGCTGGCCGACTGGAACGCCTGCTCGATCCTGGATGCGATCGAGATCGGTTCGCCGACTTTCATGCTCCGCTCTCCTGCGTAACGCATGTCTTAGGATTTGATTAAGAGTCACGGCCATTTGGTTAACGAGTGGTTAACGCCCGCTAAGGTCCGTTGCGAATTGCACTTTATCTCTTTAATCGAGAGACTCGATTCGTCCGGAAAGCGGATTTGCCGGCCCTATGCCGGCCCACATGCAGGGAGGAACGCATGCCGGGACTGTATTACGAGGAGTTCGAGATCGGCCACGTCTTTGCCCATTCGCTGACCCGCACGGTCACCGAGATGGACAACATGCTGTTCTCCAACATGACGCTGAACCCGCAGCCGCTGCATATCGACCGGCATTTCTGCGAGACGCAGACCGAATGGGGCCAGCCGCTGGTGAACAGCATCTTCACGCTCGGCCTGATGATCGGCATCTCGGTCAACGACACCACCGTCGGCACCACCATCGGCAATCTCGGCATGACCGATGTCCGCTTCCCCCACCCCCTGTTCCAGGGCGACAGCGTCCATTGCACCACCGAGGTGGTCGCCAAGCGCGAGTCGAAGTCCCGCCCCGATGCCGGCATCGTCGAGTTCGAGCACAAGGCCTACAACCAGAACGACATCCTGGTCGCCAGCTGCCGCCGTCAGGCCTTCATGAAGAAGAAGGGCTGAGCATGCGCTCGCTCCTCTTCGTTCCCGGCGACAGCGAGCGCAAGCTGGAGAAGTCGCTGACGAGCGGCGCCGATGTGCTCCTGATCGACCTGGAGGATTCCGTCGCGCTCGAGGCCAAGCCGAAGGCACGCGAGACGGCCACCGCCTTTCTTGCAGCGAACCGCAGGCTCGATGCACGCCCCCGTCTCTATGTCCGCGTCAACGCGCTCGACACCGGCGAGACGGACGCCGATCTCGATGCGGTGATGCGGGCAGCGCCCGACGGCATCATGCTGCCCAAGTCCATCTCGGGCCGCGATGTCCAGCATCTTGCCGCCAAGCTGGCGGTGCACGAGGCCGAGCAGGGCCTTGCCGACGGCGCGACCCGGGTGATCGTCGTCGCGACCGAGACCGCCGCCTCCGTCTTCAACCTCGGCACCTATGCGGGAGCGAGCCCGCGCCTTGCCGGCCTCACCTGGGGCGCGGAAGACTTGTCGGCCGATCTCGGCTCGCTCGGCAACAGGACGGCAGACGGGCGCTATTCGGGACCCTTCTGGCTCGCCCGCAATCTGTGCCTCTTCGGCGCGGTCGCGGCCGAGACCGCGCCGATCGACACCGTCTTCACCAACTTCCGGGACATGGACGGCCTGCGGGCCGAGGCGCTGGAAGCTCTGAACGACGGTTTCACCGGCAAGATGGCGATCCACCCGGCCCAGGTTCCGGTGATCAACGAGGTCTTCACCCCCTCGAGCGAAGAGATCGCCAAGGCCAAGCGAGTGTTCGAGGCCTTCGCGGCCGCCGGCAACCCCGGCGTCGTCGGCCTCGACGGCGAGATGCTCGACCGCCCGCACCTGCGGCGGGCCGAGAAGATCCTGGCGCGCGCCGGCATCGCCGCCACCGCCTGACACGAAAAAAGGCCGGAGGGACACGCCCTCCGGCCTTCTCAATCGCGCCCAAAAGCGGCAGATGCTCAGGCCGTGGGACGGCGCATCTGAAAGACGCTGTCCACCACCGCATAGTCCATGTAGCCGAGGCGCGAGAGCGGCCGCGCCTTCGTCACGTCGAACAGCCCGTCGACCAGCATGGCCTCGGCGATATGCACGGCGACAACCTCGCCCAGCACCATCCAGTTGTTTGTCGGCGTGCCGTCATGGGCCGTCAGGCGGATCGTCTGCAGATGCTTGCATTCGAGCGCGGCCTTCGCCTCGGCAACGCGCGGCGCGCCGACGAGGAGCGAGTCCTGCGCCGTCAGGCCGGCCTTTTCGAACTCCGACACGCCCTTGTCGAACGGCGCCGAGGACGTGTTCATGGCGTCCTTCAGGTCTTCCGTTGCAAGGTTGAAGACGAAATCGCCGGTCTCGTCGACATTGGCGACCGAGTCCTTGTAGCCGGACGAGGCGAACACCACGATCGGCGGCGTATCGCAGACCGCGTTGAAGAAGCTGTAGGGGGCAAGGTTCACCGACCCGTCGGCAGCCCGGCTGGAAATCCAGCCGATCGGCCGCGGCGCCACCAGCGCCTTGAACGGGTTGTGCGGCAGGCCGTGCCCCTTGGCGACCTCGTAGCTGTACATGCTCATGCGGCACTCCATTCGCTGATCAGGTCGTCGAGGTCCGGGCGGGGGCGTTCGCTCGGCTGCTGCGAGGGCGTACCGAGATGAATGAAGCCCGCGATGCGCTCGGCCTCGGCAAGGCCCAGCAGCGACGACACGTCGTCGTCGAAGGCCATCCATTCGGTCAGCCACTGCGCCGCGAAGCCGCTGGCATTTGCCGCCATCACCAGGTTCATGCAGACCGCGCCGACACACAGCTGCTGCTCCCAGACCGGAATCTTGGGATGCACGGCGGCCCGGCTCACCACGGCGACCACCAGCGGCGCACGGGTGAAGCGCGTCAGTTCCTGATCGCGCCGCTCTGCGGAAAGCGCGCCTTCGCGCGCCTCGGCCAAGGGCAGCAGCTTCTTGCCGAGGTCCGCCCGCGCCTCGTCGCGGATCAGGATGAAGCGCCAGGGTACCAGCTTGCCGTGGTCGGGCACGCGCGAGGCGGCCTGCAGGATGGTGCGCAGGGCCTCGCCTTCCGGCGCCGGCTCGACCATGGACATGGCCGGATGCGAGCGCCGCGTGAGCATCAGGCGCAGGGTTTCGGATTGCTCCGTCGTCATTTTCAGCCTTTTTGTCGGCGCCGGCCGCAAACGGGTCGGCACAAGATGGAAGGGGCGCGAAACGCGCTGTCGCCTTCATGACCTAGACGGGTTTTCGCGCCTGTCAATCTTGCCGAGACCGCAGGCGACAGATGACTTGAAATTGCCCCAGTTTTGGAGTGGAACCCAGGGGCGGGATTTCTTCCACGCGCTTTCGTTTCAAGACAGGGGCAGGCAGCCGGCCAATGCAGGTGTTCAGGGCTTTCGCAATCGCGCTTTGCGCCGTCGGTCTGGCGATCTCCCCGCTCCAGGCGCAGGAGGTGGTGACGCCCCCGGCCAAGCCCGGCGAGCTGGAGGCCGCACCGACGGAGGGCGCGGATACGCAGGCCGCCCCCGAAGAGCCGGCGGCACCGCCCCTCGGCGACCTGTTCGGCGGCAACGCGGTGCCCGGCTCGTCGACGCCGGTCGTGCCCTACGCGCCCGCCATCACGCCGGACACCGGCATGCCCGACCAGGGCACGGAATCTCCAGTTTACATGGTCGCGCGCCTCGCCGAGGACGGCCCCGCCCTGACGCAGGGCGTCACCTGGCGCGTCTACCGGCCGACGCTGGACGACACCGGCCGGCTCGAGCTGGTGGCAACTGCAACCGGCGGCGATGCCGACTTCCGCCTGGCTCCGGGCGACTATTTCGTCCACACCGCCTTCGGCTATGCCGGCCGCACCAGCCGCATCTCCGTGCGCAACGGCCTCACCAGCCAGACGGTCGTGCTCAATGCCGGCGGCATCAAGCTCGACGCGCAATTCTCCGGCAATCAGCCGATCCGCACCGGCCGGCTGGTGTTCGACATCTACGAGCGCGACTTCAACAATCGCGGCGAGCGCAAGATCGTGGCGAGCAACGTCAAGCCGGGCGACATCGTGCGGCTGAACGCCGACACCTACCACATCGTCAGCCGCTACGGCGCCGTCAACGCCACGGTGCGCGCCGACATCCGCGTCGAGCCGGGCAAGCTGACCGAGGCGACGGTCTATCACAACGCGGCCCGCGTCACGCTGAAGCTGGTCAACCAGCCGGGCGGCGAGGCCATCGCCAACACCAACTGGTCGGTGCTGACCCCCGGTGGCGATACGGTGGTGGAAGGCACGGGCGCCTTCCCGGCCTTCGTGCTGGCATCGGGAGAATATCAGGTGATCGCGCGCAACGAGGACAAGCTCTACTCGCGCGACTTCGAGGTGAAGACCGCCGCCCATGGCGAGGTCGAGGTCCTGACGAGTTCGCTTCTCAAGCAGTAGTCCCGAGCAGGCCTCAGGCAGCGATCCGACGCAGCCGGCGCCGGTCAGGCCTGCCTCGCGGCCTGGGCACCGCCGGCGCCATCGCGACCACCCGCGCCAGCAGATGCTCGGTCATCGCCTTCTGGTCTCCGAAGGCCGCGAGTTCCTCATACGGGATCGGCGCGCCAACCCGCACGGGCAGGTCGCAGCCCATGATCCGGCGGAACTCGCGGATATACATCGACAGGCGCAGCGTCAGCGAAACGCGCGAGACCATGTGAAAGAGCGGCGAGTTCTGGCCGTCGAAATAGAGCGGGATGACCGTGGCACGGGCCGCGCGGATCATCTTGGCCGTGAAGGTTTTCCACGGCAGCTCACGCGCGCGGCCGAAGGGTCGGTCGGCCGTTGCGACCCCGCCCCCGGGAAACACGATGATCGTGACGCCTTCGGCGAGCAGGCGCAGGGCCTCCTGCCGGGTCCGCATATTGGTCCGTAGCGCGTCCGCCGTCTCCTCGAAGTCGATGGGCAGCGCGTAGGGACGGATCTCCGGCGCCTTCAGGAGTTCGTTGTTGATGAGGATGCGGTAGGGACGCCCCAACCGTTCGGCGAGCGACAGGATCGCCAGCCCGTCGCCGAGCCCATAAGGGTGGTTGGCGATCATCACCAGCGGTCCGTCGGGCAGGTTCTCCGGCGGCCAGCTGCCCTCTTCCACCACCACGTCGACGCCGATCAGCGCCAGCAGGTCGCTCCATTTGGTGGTCGAGGTCGCAGCGACGGCATCGCGCCAGTAGCGATAGTAGCCGAGCAGGTAATTGCGTCCCGACAGCGTCTCTATCCAGCGGATCACGACACGCTTGGTCCACGAATGCGCCTCGTTGGCGTAGCTGAGTTCCGTTTCCTTCACCACCCGGCCCCTGAATTCGCCTGCGCGGAAGAAACCCCGATCTAGCCCGCGTTGCGTGACAGGATCGCGACAGTCCGACAGCCCTCTTACGAAAAGAGCCGGCCGGGAGATCCCGACCGGCTCATTCTGGATTTGGGCATATGCCGTTTTCAGCTCCGACGCAGGTCCGGCGCCACCGCCTCTTCGACGAGCGCGGCAATCGCCTCGTCGAGCCCGGTGACGGACTGCTGCTGCGAGCCCAGCCGGCGGATGTTGACGGTGCGCTCTTCCGCCTCGCGCTTGCCGCAGACCACGATGACCGGAACCTTGGCCAGCGAGTGCTCGCGGACCTTGTAGTTGATCTTCTCGTTGCGCAGGTCGAGTTCGGCCCGCAGACCGGCCTTCTTCATCGCCGCCTGCACCTCGCTCGCGTACTCATCCGCATCGGAGGTGATGGTGGTGACGACCACCTGCTGCGGCGCCAGCCACAGCGGGAAATGGCCCGCGAAGTTCTCGATCAGGATGCCGAGGAAGCGCTCCATCGAACCGCAGATGGCGCGGTGGATCATAACCGGCGTCTTCTTCTCGCCGTCCTTGTCGACATAGAAGGCGCCGAAGCGCTCCGGCAGGTTGAAGTCCACCTGGGTGGTGCCGCACTGCCACTCGCGCCCGATGGCATCCTTGAGCGTATACTCGAACTTCGGTCCGTAGAACGCGCCCTCGCCCGGCAGGATGTCGGTCTTGATGCGCCCGCCCGACTGGTCGGCGATCTGCTTCAGGACCTTTTCCATCACCGCTTCGGCATGATCCCAGAGCTCGTCGGAGCCGACGCGCTTCTCCGGCCGGGTCGACAGCTTCACGACGATCTCGTTGAAGCCGAAGTCCTCGTAGACCGAGAGGATCAGATCGTTGATCTTCAGGCACTCCGCCGCCATCTGCTCCTCGGTGCAGAAGATATGGGCGTCGTCCTGGGTGAAGCCGCGCACGCGCATGAGGCCGTGCATGGCGCCCGAAGGCTCGTAGCGGTGCACCGCGCCGAACTCGGCCAGCCGCAGCGGCAGGTCGCGGTAGCTCTTCAGCCCGTGCTTGAAGATCTGGACGTGTCCCGGGCAGTTCATCGGCTTCAGGGCGAAGAGACGCGTGTCCTCGGCTTCCGGGTCGGCGCACTGCACGGAGAACATGTTCTCCTTGTACCAGCCCCAGTGACCCGAGGTCTCCCACAGCGAAGTGTCGAGGATCTGCGGCGCGTTGACCTCGTCATAATCCTCGTCGAGGCGCCGACGCATATAGGCGACCAGGCTCTGGAACAGGCTCCAGCCCTTGGCATGCCAGAACACGACGCCCGGCCCCTCTTCCTGGAAATGGAACAGGTCCATCTCCCGGCCGAGCTTGCGGTGGTCGCGCTTCTCCGCCTCCTCCAGCATGTGGAGATAGGCCTTGAGCTCGGCCTCGTTCGCCCAGGCGGTGCCGTAGATGCGGGTCAGCATCTCGTTGTTGCTGTCGCCGCGCCAATAGGCGCCGGCCACCTTCATCAGCTTGAAGGCATCGCCCACCTGGCGGGTGGAGGCCATGTGCGGCCCACGGCACAGGTCGAGCCACGCGCCCTGGCGATAGATCTTCACGTCCTGGTCGGCCGGAATCGCATCGACCAGCTCGACCTTGTAGGTCTCGCCCTTTTCCAGGAAGTGGCGCTTCGCCTCGTCGCGCGACCACACCTCGCGGGTGAAGGCATCGCCCCGCTGGATGATCTCGCGCATCTTCTTCTCGATGACCGGCAGGTCGTCGGGCGTGAAGGGCTCATCGCGCTTGAAGTCGTAGTAGAAACCGTTCTCGATCACCGGACCGATGGTCACCTGCGTCCCCGGCCAAAGTTCCTGCACCGCCTCGGCCATCACATGGGCGGCGTCGTGGCGGATCAGCTCCAGCGCCCGCGGGTCCTCGCGGGTGACGATTTCCAGCCGGGCGTCGCGCTCGATCGGCAGCGACAGGTCCGCGAGCTCTCCGTCGAGCGTCACGGCGACCGCCTTCTTGGCCAGCGACTTGGAAATGCCGGCAGCGATCTCGGCGCCGGTCACGCCGGGCGAAAAATCACGAACCGAATTGTCGGGGAAGGTCAGATGGATCATGTCTGTCTCCGGCTCACTCCTGCAAACAGGGCAGGTAAGCGTTGTGTTTTTGGACCGCGGTTGAATAGAGGATTTGGGCAAGGGCGGCAACCGTTACAACCCGGACGAAGGCCAAGTCCTTCTCTCGGGGGCCTGGCAGGGACCGGCCTCACGCACCGCCGCGACCGACAAATCCATTGCGCCAAAAAGCAGCGGGCCGGACCATGTGGTCCAGCCCGCTCTCATGATTGCCTCAGGGAAGGATGACGGCTCAGGCGGCCCTGAGAGTGCGGAGGAACTGGCTGACCTCCTCCTCCAGCGTACGGGACTGCCCCGAGAGCGCGCCGGACAGGCTCATGAGCTGCGTCGAGGCAGCGCCGGTCATTTCCGCTGCCGTGCCCACGCCGGCAATGTTCTGCGTCACCTCGTTCGCGCCCGAGGACGCACGATTGATGTTCGTGGCAATTTCGTTGGTTGCCGCGCCCTGCTGCTCCACTGCAATGGAGATTGCCTGGGATGCGTCCTGGATCGTGTTGATGGTGTGGACGATCTGCGAGATCGAGTCGACGGTCGTGCGGGTCGCTGCCTGGATCTCCGTGATCTTGCCGGAGATTTCCTCGGTAGCCTTGGCCGTCTGGCTTGCCAGCCCCTTGACCTCGGCCGCGACCACGGCGAAGCCCTTGCCCGCCTCCCCGGCTCGTGCAGCCTCGATCGTCGCATTCAGCGCCAGCAGGTTGGTTTGCTCGGCAATCGTCGTGATCAGCTCGACCACTTCCCCGATCTTCTGGGCAGCCTCAGACAGAGAGTTGACGTGACGGCTCGTCTTTTCGGCGGTTGTTGCGGCATCCTTCGAAATGGTCACCGAGCGCTCGACCTGCGAGGTGATCTCGCTGATGGATGCCGACAGCTCCTCCGCTCCAACGGCAACCGTCTGCACGTTGGTCGAGGCCTCCTCCGCAGCTCCCGAAACCGCCTGCGCCTGGCGCGAGGTTTCTTCTGCGTTCGCGGACAGGCCTTCGGCCGCGCTGGCGACTTCGCCGGAGGCACGCACCAGCGACTGGACCAGTTGTCCCATCGTCGCCTCGAACTGATCGGCCAAGGCGCGGCGCTGGCTCAGAGCCTGCTCGGCGTTGCGTGCCTCTGTTGCGATCTGCTCCGCACGCAAATTCTCGTTTTCCCGCAGGCTGTCGCGGAATGTCTGCAGCGTGTTCGCCATGTCGCCGAGCTCATTCTTGCGCCCTGCGCAAGGAATGTGGGCGTCGAAGTCGCCGCCGGCAATCTGGCTCATAGCGCCGGAAATACCGACGATGTTCCGGGTCACGTTGGCGACGATGTAATAGATGTAAACGAGACCGATCACCCCCGCGATCGAGGCGGCAACCGTGAAGATCCAGAAGATACTGGAATACTCTTCTTCGGAGTGCGTCACGGATGCACGGGAACCTTGCTCGTTGAGATTTATCAGGTTTGCAAGATCGTGGGACAGGCTGTCGAATTCGGGGCGAATCTCATCCCGAAGAATAACCGTCGCTTCTGCGTTCTTGTTCTGACGCGACAGCTCGACGACATCGTCGCTGCGCTTCAGATAGTCGGCCCACTTGGCCTTGAACCCGTCATAGACGCCCTGCTCTTCCGGCGACGAAATGAGCTTTTCATATTTTTGAGAGCTTGCGACGATGGCAGCCTGGATATCTGCCAGTTTCTTTTCCGCATTACGCATGGCCGCGTCATCGGCCGAGAGAATGTGCTCGGCCTGGTAGATTCGGAAGTCGGACGTTGCTGTGTTGATGGCATTCACCACGCTGACGCTTGGCAGCCAATTGTTGCCCAGCTCCTCGGCGCTGCTGTTCATCGTCGCCAAACCCGAGAGACCAACCCACGCGAGAGACGCCACTGCGGTCAGCAGCGCTACAGTGAATGAAATCAGAAGTGCCCTCAAACTCATTTCCGTCGCGCCTCCAAAAGCGGATTACTTGCGACAGCTACCAAAAAACAATTAAAGAACATTGAATTACATAGAGTTGAAATATTTTAAAAATCACAATCCAGGATCGCGCAGGTTCTATTTCCAATTGTATTGAAGGTGTTTCTACGTAATATAATATCCGGACCGATGGCCTTTGCGTCAGGCCGGCAGGCGGCAAGTCGGGCAGTCACCCGCCTCCGCACGTCTGGAGGTTACGCAAGGTCCGGAAGAACCGTCGGCCCGAGCACTCCGTGCCCCAAAGGGCGGGCAACAGGGGGCGCACGCCCGAGCTGATGCAAATGCGCTACCGCGCCTCGATCCGGCGGACGAACCAGCGCACCAACCTCTCCCAGACCGCGTCCTTCTCCATCGAGTCCTCCACCCCGTGATCGAGGTTGGGATTGTCGTTGACCTCGATGACGACGACCCGGTCGCCGAAGGACTTGAGGTCGACGCCGTAGAGCCCGTCGCCGATCAGGCGGGCGGCACGAACGGCGGTTTCCACCACGGCAGGCGGCGTCTCGGCGAGCGAGATGGAGCGGAAACTGCCCTCCTTCGCCTGCTTGCCGTCCTCGTGCTTGACGATCTGCCAGTGCTTCTTGGCCATCAGGTACTGCACGGCGAACAGGGGCTCGCCGTCCAGCACACCGATGCGCCAGTCGAACTCGGTCGGGCAGTATTCCTGCGCGATGATGATGTCGCTGTCTTCCAGAAGCTCCTTCACCTTGTCGGCGATGGCAGCCTCGCCCGCGACGCGGAACACGCCGCGGCTGAACGAGCCGTCCGGGATCTTCAGCACCACCGGCGAGCCGAGCCGCGCCTCCAGCCCCGCCGCTTCCTTGACGCTCGACAGGATCGCCGTCTTCGGGATCGGAATGCCGTGCGTTTCCATCAGCTCGGCGAGATAGACCTTGTTGGTGCAACGGATCATCGACACCGGATCGTCGATCACCGGCATGCGTTCCTGCACCGCCCGGCGGGCGAAGCGATAGGTGTGGTTGTCGATATTCGTGGTCTCGCGGATGAACAGCGCGTCGTATTGCGCCAGCCGGTCGAGATCCCCCTTGCCGATCGGCACGATCTCGACGCCCTGGCGTCCGGCGACCTTGGCCAGATGGCGCAGCGAGGCCTGGCTCGACGGCGGCAGGTCCTCCTTCGGGTTGGCGAGCACGGCGAGCGAGTATTTCATCGGCATGCGCTGCTTCGGCGCCCGCCAGGCGCGGTGCGTGTAGCTTTCCAGGCTGGCGCTCAGGAAGCCGCGCGAGGCCTCGTCGAGATCGGAGATCGGCACGACGCGGATGCGGGTGATCGCCCGCCAGCTGTCCTTGCCAAGACTCACCTCCAGGATCGGCGCCCGGTACCAGTCGAACAGCAGGCGCGCAAACGGTTCGAGGGCGGCGATCTCCGTCTGGCCGAGGCAGACCAGCAGCTTGTCGCCGACGCCGTCCGTCTTTGCCAGGCACCGGTTGAGACTGTCCTCCAGCTCGGGCAGCGCGTGCCGGTACAGCCCCTTGCGCGACAGCTCGATCATCGTCTCGACGTTCGGCAGCACCCGGTGCTGCCGTGCTTCGGCCAGCAGCGAGGCGTAATAGCCCGCCCCCTGGTAGGCGAAGGACCGCGACAGGTTGATGATGTTCGGGTTGGTGCCGGTGAAGAGCTTGGGGCGCAGCATGTAGTCGCGCACGCTCATCACCTTGTGGGGCGTGTCGGCGTTGGAAAAATCCTTCGGATTGTCGACGAGAACGACCCATGTAGCCATCGGTCTCAGCCCTTTCTCAAGATGATCTGCGCGCGCACCGGCGGCTTGCCCCAACGGGCCATGCGGTCGAATTCGGCATCCGGCACCGGCAGGTTCGAGGCGTCCTGCGGCGTCTCGTATCCCTCGTAGCCGAGCCAGGGGTCGTGAATGAACAGATGGCGGGCGTCCTCGCCCTGTACCAGCACCCAGTGCGGGCCGCGCCGGCCGAGCATGCGGTATTCGGAGATCAGCACGATGGCGAGTGCGCCCGCCCGCACCTCCGCTGCCAGCGCCCGGGCGGGCAGTTGCTCCTCCATCACGGGAACACCAAGCCGCCGCGCCTCGGCGCGATAGTCGTCCTGCACGGTCTGCATCACCCGCTGCTTGTCGGGATCGCGCACGGAGGAGATGAACAGGTGCCCCGGCGGCGACAGCCGCACCTCGGCGGAAAGCCCGCGGCTCGCGGCCGCGACGGCAAGGCCGAACGGCCCGCAGCCGCCATGGCCGGAGGCGAGGTAGATGGTCGTCGATTCCCGCCAGAGCCGCAGCTCAAGCCTTTCGCCCAGGTCGGTGGCCGGGTCGAAATGCTTGAGCGCCATCATCAGGCAGGCCGGCCCGCAGGTGAACTCGGTCGTCTGCGCGTGGTACGGCACGGTGGAAGGACGTGCGGCCTCATCGTGCAGCAGCTTCTCCATCCGCAGCGCGGCGGTGCCGTCCTCATAGTAGTCGGCAACCCGCCCATGCACCCGATATCCGGCCTTCTTGTAAAGGCCGCGGGCCGTCGTGTTGTCCTCGCGCACTTCCAGTCGCAAGACGATCCTGTCGCGGGCGAAGGCGTCGGCCTCGGCCGCTGCGAGCAGCACCCGGCCGTATCCCTGCCCGCGCATCTCCTCGCGCAGGGCAAAGGAGTAAAGCCGCGCAAGCGCCGTCCCGGAACGGAACAGCAGCAGGGCATAGCCGATGATCCTGCCCGCCTTCTCGGCAATGACGAAGGAGGCACCGGGGCTTTCAAGGAAGCGGCGGAAGGACCGCCGGGAGATCCGGTCCTGCGTGAAGCAGGCTTCCTCGACCTCGACAAGCGCGGAAAGGTCCTCCGGTCTGGCGACGCGCAGGGTGGGCCTGTCGCCGCCGGGTCGAGGTTCCGGGTCGGTTTCCGGCGCGTTTTCGCGGCCGGCTTCAGGTGCCGGGGCCGGCCCTGTCTCGAGAGTGTTCAAGTCCGGATCTCCGGGGGAATCTGCTGGGTCGATCACCGGTCGCCGCCTGTTCGCTCATGGCGCTTTCCCGATGATGACCTGAAAGGCCTCTATCTCCAAATTCGCCTTGCGTCTTCAACGGGTTTCGCATGGCTCCAACGGAATTCGCATGGCCGCGGGAAACACCCTCAATCGAGCCGCGTCGCAGGGTCGATATGGTCCGCCGTCCACTGCCCGTAGCGCCACGGCAGATACCATCTGGCCCTCTCCGGCAGGTGCTCGGGAATCGGGTCGAAACCGCTGCCGCCGCCGGGCCGGCAGCGCTGCAGGCGCGCAAAACCCATCCAGCTTCCGGCCCACAATCCGTAGCGGGTGATGGCATCGGCCGTGTATCCCGAGCAACTCGGCGCATAGCGGCAGGAGCGGCCGATAAAGGCCGACAGGGTCAGCTGGTAGATGCGGATCAGCAGCAGACCGATGCGCGCGGGCACGCCGGGTGCGTCCTTGCCCGTGCTGTCGTGGGCGGGCCGACCAGTACACATGCCCCGATCCTTCAGGCCGCGCGCCGCGCCTCGATCTGCTCGGCGGCTTCCACCACCGCCTCGAAGGCCAGCATTGTGGAGGCGTGGCGAGCCTTGAAGTCGCGCACCGGCTGCAGCACGGCCGCCTCGGCAAAACGTCCGCTCGGCGGCGGCCCGTTTTCCTTCAGCATGGCCAGCACCGCATCGCGCGCCTCGCGCAACTCGTCCAGCGTCGCGCCCTTGATATGCCGCGCCACGATGGCAGCGGACGCCTGACCGAGCGCGCAGGCTTTGACGTCCTGCGCGAAATCGGTCACAACTCCTTCTTGCATTTTCAGGTCGACAACCACCGTCGAGCCGCACAACTTGGAATGCGCCTTCGCGGAGGCATCGGGTGCGTCGAGACGGCCAAGGCAGGGGATGTTGCCGGCGAGTTCGAGGATCTTCGAGTTGTAGATGTCGTCGAGCATGGGCGCCTCATCAAGACAGCGTGACGCCGGAGCAACCGGCTTCACAGCCATTTGGCATTTCTTATATAGGGTGGAACGCGGGAAAGAAATGGACACACAGGTCTCAGGTCGCGACCGGGCCGGACAGGTCGCGAAGAATTGCCGTAATTCAAACAACATGGCATGCGACCCCTCCGCCGCCCGGGGCCAGCACTTTGAGAAACTCCAGTGGTCCGAAATCACGGGGGCGGCGTAAGGGATGCGGAATACAGTACAATCGGGAGATCCCGCAATGGATGCCATCTTGAAGCCGGTCACGACCCGCGACGACACTGCGGCGGCAACCCGCCCCCGCCCGTCCCGCGAGGAAGTGGAAGCGGCCGTGCGCACACTGCTTGCCTGGACCGGAGACGATCCCGAGCGCGAGGGGCTGCTCGACACGCCCAAGCGCGTCGCCAAGGCGTATGAAGAAATTTTCTCCGGCTACTTCCAGGACCCGGCAGAACACCTGAAGCGCACCTTCGAGGATGTCGGCGGCTATGACGACATCGTGCTCGTGCGCGGCATCCCGTTCTTCTCGCATTGCGAGCATCACATGCTGCCCTTCGTCGGCGAGGCGCATGTCGCCTACTATCCGTCGGAAGGCGTCGTCGGCCTGTCGAAGATCGCGCGCGTGATCGACATCTTCGCCAAGCGCCTGCAGACGCAGGAGAACCTGACGGCCCAGGTCGTCGATGCGATCGATACGCATCTTGCTCCGCGCGGCATCGCCGTGATGATCGAGGCCGAGCACCAGTGCATGACCATGCGCGGCGTGCAGAAGCAGGGCGTTACGACCATCACCACCCAGTTCACCGGCGTGTTCCGGGACGATCCCAGCGAGCAGGTCCGCTTCATGAGCCTGGTTCGCGGCGGCCGTCGCGACTGATCGGGCACGCAAGGACAAGGCGCCGCCCGGCGTCGACGGAAGACACATGACGGACATTCGCTTCGCCGGGCGCGGCGACAAGAACGAGCTGGAAAACGGTACCGTTTTCCAGCCGAAGTTCGATGCCGACGGGCTCATCGCCTGTGTCGTCACCGATGCCGACGACGGCACGGTGCTGATGGTCGGATACATGAATGCCGAGGCTCTCGCCCGCACCATCGAGACGGGCGAGGCCTGGTACTGGAGCCGGTCCCGCCAGGAATACTGGAAGAAGGGCGGCACCTCCGGCCAGGTCCAGCAGGTCGTCGAACTCCTCACCGACTGCGACCAGGATGCCCTGGTCATGAAGGTGCGCGTTGCCGGCAATGGCGCCACCTGCCATGTCGGCTACCGGTCGTGCTTCTATCGCCGCATCGTCTCGGGCAGGGACGGCAGCGTCGGTCTGGAACAGGCCGGCGGCGAGCGGGTCTACGATCCCAAGGACGTCTACGGCGGCTGACCGCCGCCGTCTCCCCGCACTCCCTCACTACCGCAACAGCGGCAACCTGCCGCAGATCCGGTCGACCGCCTTGCGCGGCCCGGCCAGCAGGATCGCCTGCGGCGTGTGGCCGGCAAGCGGTGCGGCTGCGATGCGGTGCGAATAGTCCTCGTAGTCTCTCGCCTCGAAGGCCGCGCGCATATAGGCAAGGCGAACCGGCAGGCCCTCGGCCTCCGTGAAGAGGACGGGCAGTTCTTCTTGCGGGGCACCGAGCACCGGCAGCGCCACCCTCGTGATTCCGGCAAGAACGACACCGTCATTCGTTGGCGTGTCCGCTCCAACGAGAGCAGGCTCGAACCGGCCGAGGCTCATCCCCAGCACAGCAGCGAAATTGGCCTTCAGCCCGACCGGCAGGCTGTCGGACAGAATGATTACAGGCTTGATCGACATGGCATTCCCCTGTTGTCAGGGGCTTGCCCTTGCCATGCCTGATCTGGCGCGGATTGGACGAAATTGACCTAGCAGTGACGGATCAGGGCGCCCGGCGTGACCCCGTAGTGCCGCCGGAACTGCCGGATCATGTGGCCCTGGTCGCAAAAGCCGGCGGCCACCGCCGCTTCTGCCGCACGCATACCATCCAGCAACAGCTGCCGAGCGAAATCGACACGGCGCTGCAAGACATGCGCGTGCGGTGTCATGCCGGTCACTTTCGCGACGCTGCGCACCAGATAGGACGGCGCAAGACCGGCTTCGGCCGACAGTTCCTGAAGCGTCAGGCTCTCCCCCGCCTCCACGCCGGCCGCGATGCGCTCCCTGAGCCTGCGGATCGCCGCAGTCTCCCGCCCTGCAGGTCGCAGCTCGGTCCGCCCGTGCAGGGAAAAGGCACAGGCGAGCACCTGGTGGATTGCTTCTTCTGCCGCCAATCGCCAGTCGGGCCCCTTGGCCGCGTTCAGCCTTGCGGCCAGCACGCCCAGCGCCTGCGTCAGAACCTGGGCCCGGTCGCGCGGCGCAATCTCCGCAAAGCCGCGCAGTTGCGACAGACCCAGGATCTCGCGAACCGCATCCTCGCTCGCATAGAGCATGTTGTAGCGGACGCGCCCGGCCGCGGCATGGCCGGTATGAGGCTCTTCCGGGTTCATCAAGGACAGCGTGCCTGCAGGAAGGATCATGCTCTCGCCGCGACAGACATATCCACCCGCGCCCTCGGCGATGGCGCCGATGGCAAAGCCGGCATGGGCGTGCCGCGCGAACGTCTGGGTACTGAAGGCGGCCTCGAACAGTTCGATTCCGTGATGCCAGCCGAGATGATGGTAGCGGTTTGCCCGCATGATGCCGCGTCTTCTCCGCTCGCCAGGCCGGCCCCGCCGCGTGGCGGCTCAAGCCGGCCCGCCACGCGCCCCTGTCACGTCATGGCGATATAGTTGCGCATGTCCTCCGCCTCGCGCTCGATCTGCGCGATGCGATGCTTGACCACGTCGCCGATGGAGATCAATCCGTCCAGCTTGCCGTCCTTGACCACGGGTACGTGACGGAAGCGCCCTCCGGTCATGCGCGCCATGACGGTGTTCACGGTTTCCGTAGCCTGGCAGGTCACGACTTTGGCGGTCATGTAAGCCGAGGCCGGCTTGTCGAGCGCATCGGTCCCGTCCTGCGAGATCGCGCGGACCACATCGCGCTCGGAAATGATCCCGCGAATGGCACCCTTGCCGTCGGTGATGACGATGGCGCCGATGCGCTTGGCTCCGAGAATCGCGCAAATCTCGCGCATCGTCGTCTCGGCATGCTCCGTCACCACGTCCCGCCCCTTCTCGTTGAGAATTGATGCGACCGTCATGTCCGACCTCCCCGGTGGCTTGTCCTGGCTGCGGGCCGGGAGCATCACAGCTCCCGATTCCGCTTCCATCATGACAAATCCCTGTCGCCGCGCAATCGGCAACACTGCGGGGGAGAGACGCCCTACCGGCGGCGCGGCACCGGATCGAACAGGGAAAACAACAGAAAACCGGCGACGAACCCGCCGATATGGGCTTCCCAGGCGACGCTACCGCCCTCCCCGGCGATCGGCAGGGAGATGATGCCGAACAGGAAGTTGATGCCGAACCAGACCAGCAGGAACATCATCGCCCGGGGGTTGGCGAGCGTCGCGGCCATGCCGGAGGCAGGGATACGGTAAGCGAACTCATCCGTCCGCCGCATCGCGCCGAGCGGCCCGCCCATGTCGAAGACGAAGCGCGTCGCAGCCGCCATCTGGCCGGAGATCGCGGCCGAAGCCCCGATCATCGGCACCGTCTCGCCGAAGTGCAGCGCCAGGTGCAGCGCAGCGCCGGCCACGGCGCAGACGGCGGAGAGCACCAGGAACCGCGCCGTACCGAAGCGCCGGGCGACCGCAGACCCGAAGACCGCCATCCACATCACATTGACGAAGAGGTGCCCCCATCCCCCATGCAGGAAGGCATAGGTGAGAAAGGTCCAGGCCTTTGCCGGTTCGCCGCCCGGCAACTGATACAGGGCGACCGCGTCCGGCAGGTAGCGTGCCGGCAGGAACGAGAAGGCGAGCAGGACTTCGTATCGCAGGTCTCTCGACAACAGATACGTGTCCGCCAGATGCACGCCGATCAGCACCAGCGACAGCCAGGTCACCACTTTCGGCAGGTTGAAGACCGGCTCCGACGGCGGCGGGCCCTGATCGTAAATCTCTAAAGGTCTGGGTTCGTGCATTGTCTCGCGCCTGGCGGTGATCGTCAGTCACCAGATCGGCCGCCGGGGACGATCCGTCAAGCCGCCTGCCGGCAGTCGGGGCAAAACGAACGACAAAGAAAAGCCGCCCGCCGCGCTTGCACGCGATCCGGGCGGCCAGGAAGTGGCGGAAATCGGCGCTTGGGCCGGTTTCTCGCAAACGAAGTCAGTCGTCGCGCGGTGCAGATAAGCTCGATTTACCAACTGCCTGATCCTGCACATCAAACCGACGCAGCGGCAACCGCCACCCTTCGTTAACCTTAACAAGAGGTAAAGCCAACCGTTCAACTGCTTGGCATGCGCCCTGCTTCGTAACCGTCAACGCGTGGCACAGGTGGGAAAACCGTCCCGAAACCGGACAGTTTTCCGCTTCTGCCGACAAGAAAGCGCAAGGCGTTCCACGTTCCGGCACACCTGCCGGTTCCGATGGCCGGCCTTGCGCGAAAACAGGACACACGCTCCCACCGGGCCCGCCGGGGAGGAGCGGAAACCGGGGGCAAGGTTGGTCGACATGAAACATCCGGTGACGCAGCAGCTCTACGAGTACTGGGACAGTCTGCGCGGCGATCGGCCCGCGCCGGACCGCGGCGAAATCGAGCCAGGCCGGATCCGCGCCGTGCTCGGCGACACCTTCATCCTGGAACTCGTCGACCGGGACACCTATCGCTACCGGTTGGCAGGCACCCGGCTTTGCGCCCTGCATTGCCGCGAGCTGAAGAACCGCAACATCCTGCGCGGCTGGTCGGACGAGGACCGCGAGGCGCTGTCGACGCTGCTCGCCGCGGTCAACGAGGACGCGGCCGCTGCAGTGATCGGGATCACCGGCTATACGGAGCGCAAGCAGACGGTCGACATGGAGATGCTGCTGCTGCCGCTTCACATTCCCGGCGAAGGCTGCAGCCGCGTGCTTGGCGCGTGTGTCGCATTGGAACAGCCCTACTGGGCCGGCATGCATCCGATCCTGTCGCAGACGATCAAGAGCGTGCGGCTGATCTGGCCGGACGAGCGTCCTGCCTTCCTGCGCCCGCAGCCGCGCGGCTCCGTCAGCACCGTTCCGCGGTTCGGGCGGCAGCCGTCCCTGCTGCAGGCCGCCCCTCCCCCCATGCAGGTGCTGGCCGAAGCGCGGCGGGTACAGCATCTGATGGTCATCGAGGGCGGCAAGAGCTGAGGTGGCCCTGCCGCAAGTATTGACATCCGCAGCCCTGCGCAGGCCGTTGCTTACCAACTGTTAACTGCCGCAACATATCTTCGACCGGCAGTGTTCGCGCGGCCTCCATGCCGTGCGCTCCAGGGAAGGTCGACGACGCATGGCGCACGCCACGGCACTCACGTACACGACAGCTGCCGCAGCCAAGAATGTCGACCGTCGGCGCCATTCCCGCGTTCCGGTGAATATCCTCGGCCGCTTCATGCTGGAGGATCGCCAGGAGTATCCCTGCCAGATCGTCGACATGTCTCCCGGGGGCGCCGCCATAATCGCCCCGGTGCCGGCGCGCGTCGGCGAGCGCATCATCGCCTATATCGACCATATCGGCCGGATCGAGGGCGAGGTGGTGCGCGAGATCGAGGGTGGGTTCGCCATCCGCATCAACGCGCCGATGCGCAAGCGCGACAAGCTCGCCAACGTCCTGACCTGGCTTGCCAATCGCGACGTGCTCAGCCTGCCGGAAGATCGGCGCCACGACCGCTTCACGCCGAAAAACCCGATCACCCAGATCGTCCTGCCGGACGGGCGCAGCTACAAGTCGCGGATCATCGACGTGTCGCTGTCGGGCGCCTCGCTCAAGACCGAGGTGAAGCCGGAGATCGGCATGGCGATCGGCATCGGCAAGATGCGCGCCCGCGTGGTGCGCCACACCGAGGACGGCATCGCCGTCGAGTTCGCGAACATCCAGAACCGCGACCTGCTCGAGAAGCACATTTCCTGATCCTGACGGCCTAGAGACCGCAGCACAGGCTCGCCCGGACGCCATGTCCGTGCGGGCCTGATCGCGTTTTCGCGCCGTTCTCTCCCCTCTTCCGATCGCTCGCTTTGCCGACCCGCACTCGCCCATGCGCTTGCGGGGAAAGGCGTTTTCGCGCCCGTTTCACGGCCCTTCCCCGGGGACGTTCGATCCCTACAATTTTAATCAAAACAAGTATAAATTATCGTATAAATCTCTTATATTTCAAATAAACTTCCGATATCGACCTTAGATGCAAATAAAAACGAGCGTGCCATTGTCTAGTCAGCCTTGGGGAGGGCGAAGACATGACAATGAACGCAAAACCTCTGAAGTATACTCTTCTCGCACTGGCGCTGATCGCGGCCGGCGCAAGCCAGGCCAATGCACAGGCCGGGCGCTTCATGGAAACCGGCACAACGGCGAAGGCCCCTGTCGGCCATGTCGGCTTCTGTCAGGAAAATCCTGCGGAGTGCGAACCGGACGGCAAGGGCGCCGTGGTCGTCAAGCTCGACCGCGAGCGTTGGAACGAGCTCATCGCCATCAATACGGAAGTGAATGATCGCATCCGTCCGGTGACCGACATCGAGCTTTTCGGCGTCGAGGAATATTGGACCTATCCGGTCGACGGTTCCGGCGATTGCGAGGAATACGTGCTGGAGAAGAAGCGCGTGCTCCTGAACCGGGGCTGGCCGGCCAGCGCCCTGCTGATCACCGTCGTCAAGGACACCAACAACGCGGGCCATGCCGTTCTCACGGTCCGCACCGATCAGGGCGACGTCATCCTCGACAACCAGATCGAGGCCGTTCTGCCCTGGTATTCGGCCCCTTATCGGTTCGTGAAGCGGCAGTCGGTGTCGCATCCGGCGAAGTGGGCCGCCATCTCCGACCTGCGGACCAGCACGCTGGCCAGCATCGGAAACTGACGCCTGGTCGGCGGGACCGAAAACCCGCCACCCGCGCGGGTTGGCAATACACGAAGCATTGCGCCGTCACTGATGGCAACCAGGCCCATCCCCCTCCCCCATACCCCGGGGTCGGGTTGCCGGCCGGTCTCCGCTGATGCGGAGGCCGGCCTTTTTTTTGCTCAGCTCTCGGCAACCGGCGACAGGCCGGCGATATAGCGGCGCCACTTGCCGACATAGCCTTCGGCAGAGGCGGCGTTGCGCGCCTCGGCGGCCTCGTCGAGCTGTCGCACCACACGCCCCGGCATGCCGACCACCAGCGAATTGTCCGGGATCTCCTTGCCCTCGGCGATCAACGCGTTGGCGCCGATGATGCAATTGCGGCCGATGCGGGCGCCGTTCAGCACGGTCGCGCCCATGCCCACCAGCGTGTTGTCGCCGATGCTGCAGCCATGCAGGATCGCCTTGTGTCCGATCGTGCAGCCCCGGCCGATGTCCAGCGGAAAGCCCATGTCCGTATGCAGCACGCAACCGTCCTGCACATTGGAGCCCTCGCCCACGGTGATCGTTTCATTGTCGCCGCGCAGCACCGCGCCGAACCAGACGCTGGCTCCTCGCATCAGGACGATACGCCCGATCACCGCCGCATCCGGGGCGACCCAATAGGTTCCGGGCTCGGGCGTGACGGGGCTGTGATCGTCGAGGCGGTAAAGCGGCATCTGAAACTCCGGCGGGGCTGTCATGCGGGACAGGAGGAGGGATCAAGGCAGCAAGGGGCAGCACCCGGCAGGCGCTGCGCCTTACAGAAGGACGGTCAACGCAGCATGCACGACCATGATGCCGGAGCAAAGGCTCCACATTCCCGCGATCGTGGAGGACGCAACCAGCCATCCGAGCGGCCGCTGTTCGATCCTGCGGCCGCGAATCGCGTTACGCATGATGATGAAGGGGCCCGCGAAGACGCACAGCACGCAGGACATGAGCCCCTTTATCCAGGTCTCTACCGAGATGGCAAACCGCAGGGGTTCTCCCGTCACAAGCTGATAGAAACTGCCGACAATTCCCGAAATGACGAAGCCCGCGCAGCCGAGATAGGCCGCCAGTGCCAGTTCACTCATGATGCCGTTAACCCCTCGTTAACCAATTCTCTGGGACCTTAACCGGAAACTCGGGTTTCCTTCCAGCAAATAGCATGCCGTTTGCGCGGCCCCATTAACGGACTGGTAACCATAAAGATGGCGAACGGAGCGCCCCGCGTCCCGGCACAGATCGGGACACCCGTCCCGCATCGGGACAGCCCGACGGGCGCCCTGCCCTGCCCCGGCGCGCCCTTGCGGGCGGCAACGGGAGCCCGCGGATGATGCCGCTCACCCTTCCCGGCGGAACGGGCATCGAGGCCCGCCACTTCACATCGATGGTCTTTGCGCTGGCCCTCGCCGGCACCGCGCTGGTGGCCCACACGGTCGGCAGCTGGCTGACCTATACCCGCGGCCCCACGGGGTGGAGCGACAGCCGCGAACGCGTTCCCGTCACCCTAGGCGCCACCGTGCTGAAAGTGCCGGCCAACATGATGCGCAGGGTCGAGGAGCGGATTGCCGGCGGCCCTGTCGACCGGCTGAGCCTGGCGGTCCTTTGGCCTTCCATGGACGGCTACAGCGAGCTCAACGCCCGCGCCTTCGCCGACCCGAGCGATACGTCCGCTGTCATTCTCGTGGCACTGGAGCCGACGCTGACGGCCGACATCATGGACACAAGCGAACGCCTGACCCAGGTCTGGCTGTCGCTCGCCGCGGGCGATCCCCTGCCCGGTCCGGCAGGCCTTGCCCTTCTGCCCCTGCCCGGCGATCCGGCCAGCGGCACCGATTTCGTCGCGCATCGCGCCGACGCGGGCCGCCTCTTTGCCGCCCGCTGCTTCACGCCGCGGGACAAGGCGCTGGCCGCCACCTGCGAGCGCAGCATCCGCCTCGGCCACGGCCTCTTCGCCACCTACCGCTTCCGCCAGGCCCAGCTGGAGCATTGGCAGAAGCTGGATGACGGCATCGCAGCCCTGGTCGCCGGCCTGTCGCCCGGCCCCACCTCCTGAAGCGCATCCTTGCTGCCGATACGAAAAACGGGCGCCCGCCAAGCGGTGCGCCCGTTTTCTTCAAGCCCCGGCCGGATGCCGGAGCCCGGTGGTTATACGTGCCGTCCGGCTCAGGCTTCGTCGAGATCGTACGACAGGATCGCCATCTGGAAGTTCCAGCTCAGGTCGTCGTCATCGTCGTCGTCGCGATAGATCACGCCGATGAACTCCTCGCCGATATAGACCTCGGCGGAATCGTCCTTCTTCGGGCGCGCACGGACGACAAGCTTCGGAAGCTCGAACTTCTTCTGGAGGTAGGCCTCGAGCTTGCGGATCTCGTCTGGCTTCACGAAAGGCTCCTTTCTGGGGCGTCGGACAGTGCATCCGCGCCCAAACGGGTTGCCGGCCATGCCGGAATGCGCCCGAACCTACACATTCGGCCGCTCGAACCAAGAAAAAAGCGCGCCTTTCCCCCAGTTGGGGGCGGCGCGCCCTGCTTTCGCGCGGCCTGAAGCGTCCCGCCTCGGCAGCGTCAGCCCTTCTCGCTGTCCGCCGAAAGAAGCTGGTCCATGGTGCGCGACGGTTCGGCGCAGCCGGCCGCCCCCACCACCCGTGCCGGCACGCCGGCAACCGTAGAGTTCGGCGGCACGTCCATCAGCACCACCGAGCCGGATGCCACCTTCGAGCAATGGCCGATCTCGATATTGCCCAGCACCTTGGCACCGGCGCCGAGCAGCACGCCATTTCGGATCTTCGGATGGCGGTCGCCCTCCTCCTTGCCCGTGCCGCCCAGCGTCACGTTCTGCAGGATCGAGACATTATCGCCGATCTGTGCCGTGGCGCCCACGACGATGCCGGTGGCATGGTCGACGAAGACGCCGACACCGACCGGGACGGCCGGATGGATGTCCACCTGGAAGGCTTCCGAGCATCGGCTCTGCAGGTAGAGCGCGAAGTCCTTGCGCCCGCGCTTCCAGAGCCAGTTGGCCAGACGATGCGTCTGCAGGGCGTGGAACCCCTTGAAGTAGAGCAGCGGCTCGAGCAGCCGGGTGCAGGCCGGATCGCGGTCGTAGACGGCAACCAGGTCGACGCGGAAGGCCTCGGCCAGCGCACGGGAATCCTGCAGCGCCTCCAGGTAGGTCTGGCGGATCAGCGAGGGCGAGACCACCACATGACCGAGCCGGTCGGCCAGGCGGTGGACGACGGCCTCTTCCAGCCGGTCATGGTTGAGCACGGTCTCGTAGGCGAAGGATGCCAGCGCCGGCTCGCAGCGCACCATCGCTTCGGCCTCTTCGCGGAGCTGGCTCCACACGGGATCGTGGCGCGGCAGGGCCGGCGCCTCGGCAAGGGGGTTGGTTTGCGGCATGTCCGCCTCCTTATGGAGCCCCCGCCGGACGGGCAGGACAGGCTCCCTTCAAGCACAGGTCGTTGGTGCCATCCTACTGCGATGTGTGCAGGCAAGGCCATAGGTCAAGCTTGCCGTAACGGTCATTTCACGCTGCTCTGGGTACACGGCATGCTCTCTGGCACGCATCCAACGCCCTCCTCGAATGGACTGTGTCGCCGCACCTTGCGATAACCATGCGCAACCCGCCCCTTCTCGAAGCTTCGGACCCGACATGACCGACAGTCCCGCCGACACCCGCCCCGCCCGTATCGCCACCCGGATCGAGGGTCGCATCGGCTGGCTGGAGGTGGACAACCCCGCCCGCAAGAACGCCATCACGCTCGCCATGTGGCAGGCCATCCCGCAGGCGGTCGCAGAGCTTGCCGCAGCCCCCGGCGTGCGCGTCATCGTGCTGCGCGGCGCCGGCGAGGAGACCTTCATCGCCGGCGCCGACATTTCCGAGTTCGCCACCTTGCGCAAGGACGCGGCCTCGGCCCGCGCCTACGAGGCCTCGAACGCCGCCGCCTTCGATGCCTTGCGCAATGCACCCTTGCCGACCCTGGCGATGATCCGCGGCTTCTGTCTCGGCGGCGGCTTCGGGCTTGCGGCCGCCTGCGACCTGCGCATCGCCGAGGACGGCGCCAGCTTCGGCATTCCCGCGGCGCGGCTCGGCGTCGGCTACCCGCCGACGGCGATTGCCGATGTCGTGCGCCTGCTCGGCCCCTCGCGCGCCAAGCTCCTGTTCATTACGGCGCGGCGCATCGGCGTACAGGAGGCCGAGCGGTTCGGCTTCCTCGACATCGTCGCCTCCGCAGGCACCCTGGAGGCAGAGGCACGGCGCCTTGCCGGCGAGATCGCGTCCGGTGCGCCCCTCACCCTTCGCGCGGCCCGCGTCGGCATCGACGCGCTCACCGCGCGCCTGTCGGGCGAGGACCTCGATGCCTGCCAGGCGCTGGCCGATGCCTGCTTCGACAGCCGCGATTTCGTGGAAGGGCGAACCGCCTTCATGGAGAAGCGGGCGCCGGAATTCACCGGCGGTTAACCATGACGCGCGATACCCGCCTTCGTCAGAGCAATCCCGCCGCGCGAAGGGCAACGGCGGGCGACGCAGAGTCATTTTGTTAACCGACTCCTTGCAGCGTCGAAAAAGAGCCGAGCACCCACCGACTTTGCGGACCGGCCACTTGACCGGCGGAATCCGGGATGATTCTCTGGCGCTCGATCCAGCTTGATTCTGCCTGCGAAGACCTTAAATCGGATCCTCAGCAGAAAGCTGACGCACCACTTTAAGACAGACTGAAAATTCATTCCCAATCAGCAGCTTGAGGAAAAATCCTCAAGCTATGCTTTTGAGTGAACCCATTTTCTGCATTAACTTTCAATTAACCATACAAGCCTTTGTACTCATTGAGAAAGCCCGAAGGCCATCCCAACACGCCAACTTGAATCGGCAGGTGAGAACCGCGGCCGCTCGGAGCGCGCGAGAGCATGCCCCGACCGCCACGCGCACGGCAGCGCTCCGGGCACCTCAAAGGCACCCGGCACGCCGGCTCAGACGCTGGAAAGATCGTTTCAAAAGCCGTGGGCGACTGACCTGCTCAGGCGGCGCGCAACCGGTCGAGGAAGGTAACCACCGCGCCCGCGAAGGCGTCGTTGCGGTCGCCGGCGACCATATGGCCGGCCCCTGCGACATCGGTGTACTCGGCATGCGGAACCATGGTCAGGAACTCGTCCACCTGCGCTTCGGTGACCAGTTCCGAGCGCGCGCCGCGCACCAGCAGGACGGGCACCTTCAGCGCCTGCGCCGCGCGCACGAGTTCGTCCTCGACGCGTTCCTCGATCCCCTCGCCAGGCTCGACCGGCCGGCCGCGCCTGTCGCCTAGGAAGCGCGGGTCCCAGTGCCAGCGATAGCGCCCGTCGTCGTGAAGACGCAGGTTCTTGGCCAGCCCGTCGAGCCGCTCCGGGCGCTTGCGATGCGGCAGGTAGCGGGCGATGGCATCGGCCGCCTCCTCCACCGTGCCGAAGCCTGCCTCCGCCCGGTCGGCCATGAAGGAGATCACCTTGTGCACGCCTGCCGGATCCATCCGCGGCGTCACATCGACCAGCACCAGCGCCGACAGCGTGCCGGGCTGGAACGCCCCCTCGGCCAGCAGGCTCGCCATGCCGCCGAGCGAGGCGCCGATGCCGATGGGCCGCGCGCCCGAGCGCTCGGCGATCTGGTCCGACACCGCCACCACGTCGCGGCCGAAGTCGCGGAACTCGTAGGCGCCGCTGTCGACCCAGTCGCTGTCGCCGTGGCCACGCTGGTCGAGGCACCAGGCGGCAAGACCGCGCGCGGCCAACCGCTCGCCGGTCCCCTCCCAGGCATGGCGCGTCTGTCCCCCGCCATGCAGCAGCAGCACGGGCTGCCCGCCGGCGCCATGCACATCGGCGACCAGACGGTTGTTCTCCGCCCCGGTCAGCGTGACGGTTTCGCGGCTCACGCAACCCCCTCCCGCGCCAGGCTCTCCAGGAAGTCGATCACGCCCGCCTTGTAGACCTTGTCGCCCACCGCGATCATGTGGTCTCGGCCGGGGATCTCCAGCACCCTCGCCCTTGGCATCAGCCGGGCGAGCTTCTCCGGCGAACCGGCGATCTCGTCCTTGGTCCCGACGGCAACCAGAACCGGCTGGGTGATGCGGGAGACCTCGTCCTCGCCGATCTTCTGCCGCGAGGAGCGCATGCAGGCGGCGAGCGCGAGACGGTCGGAATTGGTCTGCTCGGCAAAGGCCCGGAAAGCACGCGCTCCGCGGTCCGTGACATCCGAGAGCTTCTCCGCCTCAAGTCCGGCGGCGATCGGTTCGGGATCGCCGACGCCGGTGATCATGCCGTAGCCCAGCCCGCCGAAGACGGCGCTGCGCACCCGCTGCGGATGGTTGAGCGTCAGGAAGGCAGAGATCCGCGCGCCCATCGAGTAGCCCATCACGTCGGTCCGCTCGATGCCGAGATGGTCCAGCAGGCGCCTTGCATCCTCCGCCATCGCCGGCGCGCCGTAGTCGTCGGGATTGTGGCTGCCGGCGCTCTCGCCATGCCCGCGGTTGTCGATGGCGATCACCCGCCGGCCGGCCTCGGTCAGCAGCTTCACCCAGCCGGGATAGACCCAGTTCACATGCTTGTTGGAGGCAAAGCCGTGGATGAGAAGGATCGGCTCGCCCCGTCCCTCGTCCAGATAGGCGAGGCGGAGATCGGCGGAATCGAAATGGGGCATCGGAGCCTTTACCTTGACGTAAACGTAAAAAGACAGAGTCCCACGATAGTGCGCATGGCTGCCGATGAAAAGCCTGCAGCCCCCGGGCTGTGCGCCCCTTGCTCGCGCTCCCTGCTTCCGGTCGCCGCAGTTGTGGCGAAACCGCCACTTCCCCCTGTTCAAACTGCTCCTTCCTGCGTATGGTCCGGCAAATCCTGCAGGACATGCTGAACGACGGATGGATGCGATGGCGCATGCTGTAATTCCCCATTTCCAGAACGACCGCGGCCTGGAGTCGATCGAGATCGGCGCGAAGGAGTTCCAGTGCGTGGGGGCCCGCCCGCCCTTCGACCATCCGCACGTCTTCCTGGACATGGGCGACGACAACGAGATCATCTGCCCCTACTGCTCGACGCTCTACCGCTACAACCCGGCCCTGAGCGCTCATCAGGCGGAGCCGGCCGACTGCGTCTGGGCCCCGGAAGCCGCCTGACCGACGGCTGCCGCAAGGCTCGCCCATGGCGCAGTCCCACTCCGACGCGAACCGCATCTTCATCGCCGGTGCAGGCATCGGCGGCCTGACGGCCGCCTTGTGCCTGTCGCGCCGCTCGCGGGCCGTGACGGTGATCGAGCAGGCGAGCGAGCTGCGCCCCGTCGGCTCCGGCTTGCAGCTTCCCCCCAATACGATGCAGGTGCTGCGCGACCTCGGCCTTGAGGACGCGCTTCTTCCGCATGTTGCCGCGCCTCGTGCCATCGAGGTGATGACCTGGCGCAGCGACACCCCGGTCGCCGAAATTCCGCTCGGGAAGATCGCCGAGGAGCGGTACGGCGCGCCCTATCTGGTCATTCACCGCGCAGACCTGCAGGGAGTGCTGCTGAAAGCGGCCCGCGCCTCAGCCGGCATTACCCTGCGCCTCGGCACGCGGCTGCGCGCAGCCGCGCAAAGCGCCGACGCCATCAAGCTGGAACTCGAGCACGCAGCCGAGGACACGGATCCAGACACCCCGCTCGATCACGATACGGGCGCGGCGCTGATCGGCGCGGACGGCGTCTGGTCGACCGTGCGCCGCCGCATCATGGGCCTGCGTGCCGCCGCCTTCTCCGGGCGCACCGCCTACCGGGCCGTCATCCCGGCGAGCGAGGTGCCCGAGCGCTGGCGCAACGTCACCGGCCTGTGGCTCGGCCCGCGCGCCCATGTCGTGCACTATCCCGTCGCCGGCGGCGAGCGCTTCAATCTGGTCGCCCTGGTGGAAGAGGATTGGCAGGAAGAGGCCTGGTCCGGCCCCGCCGACCGCAGCGCCCTGCTGGACCGCTTCCGCGACTGGCCGGGCAGCTGCCGCGAACTGCTTTCCCTCCCCTCCTCTTGGCTGAAATGGGCGCTGTGCTCGATGGATCCTGGCACCAGTTGGGTCGACGGGCGTTTTGCCCTGCTCGGCGATGCCGCCCACGCGATGCTGCCCTTTGCCGCCCAGGGCGCGGCCATGGCCATCGAGGATGCGGAGGCGCTGGCGCGTCATCTCGACCAGGGCGCGAGCGATGTCCCGCGTGCCCTGCGCGCCTATGAGGCGGAACGGCAGGATCGGGCCGAGCGGGTGATGCGCCTGGCACGCTCCAACGACCGCATCTACCACATGAGCGGGCCGCTGGCGCTTGCCCGCGACCTGGTGATGCGATCCTTGCCGTCGGAACGTCTTCTCGCGCGGCTCGATTGGCTATATGGATGGCGGCCTCCGGGCGCCTGATCATGCCCGCGAGCGCACCGATCCACGCCCCGACGGCGCGGGAAAAGGGGCGACAGGGACTGATCCAGGAGTGGGTGGGCATGTCGACTGACCAGGACATCGTGACCGCAGGCTTCCTCGTCATCGGCGACGAGATCCTGTCGGGGCGCACCAAGGACAAGAACATCGGCTATCTCGCCGAATATCTCACGGCCATCGGCGTCGACCTGTCCGAGGTGCGCGTGGTGCCGGATGTGGAAGACCGCATCGTCGAGGCGGTGCGCGAGTTGAGCGCCCGCTACACCTATGTCTTCACCTCCGGCGGCATCGGCCCGACCCATGACGACATCACCGCCGATTCGATGGCCAAGGCCTTCGGCGTGCCGATCGACCACGATCCGCGCGCCGTCGAGATCCTTCGCAATTTCTATCCCGAGGGCCAGCTGACCGAGGCGCGCCTGCGCATGGCGCGCATTCCGCAAGGCGCCGACCTCATCGAGAATTCCGTCTCGAAGGCGCCCGGCTTCCGCATCGGCAACGTCCATGTCATGGCCGGCGTCCCCTCGATCATGCAGGCCATGCTCGATGCCGTCGCCCCGACGCTGAAGACCGGCAAGCGCATGCTGTCGGAGGCGGTGGATGCCGACCTGCCGGAAAGCCGCATCGCGGCAAGCCTGCGCGAGATCCAGGAGGCGCATCCCGGCGTCATGATCGGCTCGTACCCTCGCTCCGTCGACGGGCGCTTCTCGACCCAGATCGTCGTGCGCTCGCGCGACGGCGACTTGCTGCAACGGGCGGCCGAGGCGGTACGCAACGCCGTCGCCGCCACCACCCGCTGACCTTTCACGTATCTGCCGAACGACAGGACCCGACCCGCATGGAAAACCCGCAAGCCCCCAAAGCCTTTCCCGTTTCCTGGGACCAGTTCCACCGCGACTGCCGTGCCCTTGCATGGCGCCTGTCGGGACAGGGCAAGTGGGAAGCGATCGTCTGCATCACCCGCGGCGGCCTGGTTCCGGCGGCCATCGTCGCGCGCGAGCTCGGCATCCGGCTCATCGAGACGGTGTGCGTCGCCTCCTATCACGACTACGAGAATCAGGGCGAGTTGCAGGTCCTGAAGACCATCGACAAGAAGGTGGTCGACCTGAACGGCGGCAAGGGGTCCGGCGTGCTGGTCATCGACGACCTGGTCGATACCGGCAAGACCGCGCGCGTCGTTCGCGAAATGTTGCCCGAAGCGCATTTCGCCACCGTCTATGCCAAGCCGATGGGCCGTCCGCTGGTCGACACCTTCGTCACCGAGGTCTCGCAGGACACCTGGATCTATTTCCCCTGGGACATGGGCTGGCAGTTCCAGCCGCCGATCGCCACCAGCACTCAGGGCTGAAGAACCCTGCGTCAACTTTACCACATAGCTCCCCGGCGGGTGCAGGCCAGCCCTGCACTCGCGGGAAAGTTATTGCCCTGCCCATATTTCGGCGCAATTTCTCAGCCTATAACCCCGTTATGACACACGAGATTCTCCAGCGCGCCGGTTCCCTTCCCGCTTCCGGCAACACCCTCATGTCGCGTCGCACCGCTTTGGTCGGTCTCGGCGCGATGGCGCTTGCCGGCTGCCAGAGCACGGGCAACAACCCGCGCATCCAGGCAGCATCGGCGACGGCACCGGCCCCGGTGATCGACCCGTACTACCTGCAGATGTACGCGGCGATGCCGAACGAGAAGTTCCCGATCCCGGCCGTGGACCTGCGCCGGGTCAATCCGGTCTACTTCCGCCAGGTGGTGCCCTACCGCACCCAGGAACGCGCCGGCACACTGGTGGTCGATACGCCGAACCGGTTCCTCTATCTGGTGATGGAGAACGGACAGGCCTTGCGCTATGGCGTCGGTATCGGCCGCGCCGGCTTCGACTGGGGCGGGCGTGCCCGCATCGCCTACAAGCGCGCCTGGCCGCGCTGGACGCCGCCGGCCGAGATGATCGCCCGCCAGCCGGAGCTGGAGCCCTATCGCAACGGCATGGAGCCGGGGCTCGACAACCCGCTCGGCGCCCGTGCGCTCTACATTTTCGAGGGCAACCGCGACACGATCTACCGTATCCACGGCACGATGGAATACTGGACCATCGGCAAGGCGGTCTCTTCGGGCTGCGTGCGCCTGATGAACCAGGACATCATCGACCTTGCCGCGCGCGTGCCTAACAACACGCCGATCGTCGTCCTGCAGGACAATAGCGGCGTCGCCTGACGGCAGCGGCCGCATTTTCCCACCGAATACACAAGATGCTGGCGGGCCCGTTGCAACGGGCCCGTTTTCGTTATGGCAGCAGGGTTACCCGCTGCTCGGCGATGATTTCCTCCGGCGTGATCCGGCAGCCGATCGCATAGGCCTCGACGCCCCGTTCCCGCGCCGCCGCAAAGGCTGCGGCATAGGCCGGGTCGAGATCGCCGGCAAAGGAGAGGCGGTCGCAGTCCGGTCGCTGCACGAGGTAGACCATCGCCGCGCGCGAACCTTCCGCCACCATGTCTCCCATCTCGACGAGATGCTTGGCACCGCGCGCAGTCACCGAGTCCGGAAACTCTGCGAGGCCCGCCTGCCGCATCAGGTGAACGTTCTTGACCTCGACATAGACCGGACGGCCGTCAGCCCCTTCAAGCAGGATATCGATGCGCGAGTTGCGGCCGTATTTCACTTCGCGGCGCAGCCCGGTGAAACCGGCCAGTTCCTCGATCAACCCGGCACGCAGCGCCTCCTCGACCAGGCCGTTGGGATGAGCGGTGTTGATGCCGACCAGCGCTCCGTCGGCCTCCACGATCTCCCAGGAATATTTCAGCTTTCGCGCCGGATTGTCGGACACCGACAGATAGACCCGCGCGCCGGGCTCGCGCAGTCCCAGCATCGAGCCGGGATTGGCGCAGTGGGCCGTCACCTCCTCGCCGCTGTCGAGAACAACATCGGCAAGGAACCGCTTGTAGCGCTTGACCAGGCGGCCGGGCACGAGAGGAGTGGCAAAACGCAATGGAAACTCCGGACAGTTGAACGGGCTCAGCGCGACCAGAAGTCGGGATCGAGCAGCACCAGCACGGTGAACAGTTCGAGCCGGCCCATCAGCATGGCAAAGGACAGGATCCACTTCGCCCCATCGGGCAGCGGTGCGAAGTTGCCGGCCGGGCCGATGATCGGGCCGAGACCGGGGCCGACGTTGGAGACCGCCGTTGCCGCCGCCGACAAGGCGGTGACGAGGTCGAGGCCGAAGCCGGACAGCGCCAGCGTGATCGTGCCGACGGAGCCCATGTAGACAACGAGAAAGGCCAGGACCGAGAAGGACAGCTCCGGCGTCAGGCGGGTATTGGCGTATTGTTCGGACATCACCCGGTTCGGCCGGACCATCCGCCGCACATGCGCCCGCACGGTGCCGAAGAACACCAGAAAGCGGAAGATCTTGATACCGCCGGACGTGGAACCCGTGCAACCGCCGACAAAGGTCAGCAGCAGGGCAAGGCCTATCACCGGCGGGCCCCAGGTGGTGTAGTCGCCCATGGCGAAACCCGTCGTCGTGATGATCGAGACGATGTTGAAGGTGGAGGCCAGCAGCGCCTCCGAGAAATTCATCTCCAGCGCCGCCCCGAGATAGACCGTCACCGCCAGCGAGGTCAGCACCACCAGGCCGAGCAAGGCACGCACCTGCGGGTCGTTCCACAGCACCAGCGGCCGGCCGCGCAGCGCCTGGATGATAAGAACGAAAGGCATCGCACCCATCAGCATGAAGGTCACCGCGACCCAGCCGGATGCAGGGTTGGTGAAGAAGGCGAAGGACGCATCATGGGTGGAATAGCCGCCCGTCGAGATCGTCGCCATCGCATGGTTGATCGCATCGAACACCGTCATGCCGGTCAGCAGGAAGGCCAGCACGCAGACGAAGGTCAGGAACAGGTAGGTGATGCCGAACAGACGGATCAGCTCGACCGAGCGCGCGACGATCTTCTCGCTGCGGTCCGAGCTTTCGCTCTGAAAGAGCTGCATGCCGCCGATCCGCAGGAACGGCAGCAGCACGATGGCCATGACGACGATGCCGACACCGCCCATCCATTGCATCAGGGAGCGCCAGACCAGCAATCCGGGGGGCAAGCTGTCGAGGCCGGACAGCACGGTCGATCCGGTCGTCGTGAAGCCGGACACCGCCTCGAACACCGCATCCGCATACCCGATGCCGAGCCACAGGAACGGCAGCGCTCCGAAGGCCGGCAGCGTCAGCCAGGACAGCGTCGTCAGGATGAAGGTCTGGCGGATGTCGAGCCCTTCGGTCAGCGCACCGCCGACGGCGACGGACAGCAGCAGGCCGATCAGGCCGGTGATCAGCGCCGACATGACAAAGGCCTGCCAGTCGGCATTGCGCGCGGCGACGTCGACCATCGCCGGGATGAGCATGGCTGTCGCCAGGCCCACATAGAGGAAACCGAGGACGTTGAGCACGGGGCGAAGCGAAATCACGGAATGGCGTCTTTCGTCGTCTGGCGTCGTCCGGGATCTGCGATCGTCGTCCCGTCTTGCGATGCGTGGCGGCAATCCTGGTACGGACGGTAGGGCTCGATCCCGCATGGCCTAGGTCGTGGGACCGGGAACTCTGGAGACCGTACCTGTCGTTCTGTATCTGAAAGCGAGTTTTCCGGCTTATCCGGGAGCGCGCAGGACAGTGCGCACGAATCCTGCTGATTTTGCGGGCATCTCGGACCTCATCCGCCTGCTGCCTTGCGGCACCGACTGCATGTGGCTGCCAACCTACCATTTTCCCCGGCCGAGCCAAGTACAAGGCTGAACGGACATGGTCAAGGCTTCGCCCGGAAGCCACGCCTCCCGTGCCGCCCCTCGCCTCATCGCGGCCTTGTCATCTGCACTCGCCACCGCCGGCGTCGGAACAATGTCTTCGATCAGGCCGTTTGCAGGGGATGGAGTGGTCGCATGCTTGAAACGGATATCGTCCTGAGGCTGTCGCTCGCCGTTGCCGGCGGCCTCGTCCTGGGTCTCGACCGCGAGCTGCGCGGCATTTCTGCCGGCATTCGCACGCATGGCATCGTGTCGCTGAGTTCGGCGGCGATCACGGTGTCCGCGCTTCTGCTCTATGATGCGCTGAGGGTGGATGCCGGCCCGCAGAGCATGGATCCCTTGCGGGTCATCCAGGGACTGGCGCAAGCCATCGGCTTCATCGCGGCCGGGACCATCTTCTTCTCCCGCGGCGACGTCCACAACCTGACATCGGCCGCCAATCTCTGGCTTGCCGCCGCGCTGGGAATCGCCGCAGGCGCGGGCCAGTTCGTCCTGTTCGTTACCGCGCTCGTCCTGGGTGCGGTCCTGCTCACCGGCGTTCGTGTTCTGGAACGCTTCCTGCCCGGACGCGGCGAACCCGAGCAAACGCAGCCTACCGGGCGACAAGACTCGCGGGACGCACACTCCAACGCTCCGAACCGCGCGGTCACAAGCAAAGACTGACAGGCTGCTGCAGCAGGTCCCTGCTGCGGGGCACTAGCGCCTCATGTGACGAAGATCTGGAGCGCGACAGCGCCCGCATAGATGGCAAGCAGCGCTGCGCTTTCCGTCCCGATGCGGATGGGCCGGGAGCGCTCGCGCAAAATGAGCCCCGCCAGGAGAACCGCCGTCATCATGGCGGCGATAACGACCCAGAAGAAGTCCGAAGGGCCGGCCGCGTGATAGAGCGAACCGTCCCGATACGAGATGTCCGCGGCCGTCAGGAACAGGGTGTCGAACGTGTTCCCTCCGATGATCCCGCCGATGGCCAGTTGCAGCGAGCCGCGCCGGACGGCGACCAGCGTGGTCACAAGCTCCGGCATCGAGGTGATCGTCGCCGTCGCCAGCGCACCGACCAGCGAGGCCGAGAGCGCGAACCTGTCCACCAGCACCGAGGCGCTCGAGGCGATGGCCCAGCCAGCAGTCCCCATGACCACCATCAATCCTGCAAAGCTCGCGAAGAGCGCGGCAGTGGAGCGCTCGGCTTCGCCGCCGCCTTCCGCCTCCGGCCGGTCTTCCCGGGTATCGGAGGTCGCAACGGGGCGCCACATGGGTTCTGCGCGAATGGAGCGGCTGGCGACCAGCGACGCGATATAGATGACCGGTATCGCCAGGGAGACAGGATGGACCGACCACAAGGTCACCTCCGGCAGGGTCACCGCGAAGAACGGCAGCATCAGCAAGCCGAACAGCACCACCGCCTGAAACACATTTACCAGTTCGGCGCCGGCATGTTCGAGATTGGCCCGCCGGTATGTCAGGTCGGCGATGGCCAGGAACGCCGTCTGGGCGGCGATACCGCCGATGCTGTTGGAGAACGCCAGCGACGCCTGCCCCTCCAGTGCCGCCGTAATCGAGACGATGGTGCCGCTGAGCGAGGTGGACGCCCCCAGCAGCACCGCCCCGGCAATCGCTTCTCCCAGGCCCGTGCGATCGGCAAGCGTGTCGGCGAGCCTGGTGAGGCGGGTTCCGCTGACGAAAACTGCAAGGGCTGCCGCGATGAAGACAACCAGCACCGTGGTGGTGGACGCGCTGACAAGGATGACGAAATCTCCTTCTTCTGCAGGATTGCGATGTTTCGGGTAGGGCCGCCAGCCCCGGCGCGCACCGCCGTCTCTAGACCAGGGCTCTCACCGCCTCGACCGCCCTGTCGACCTCGGCGTCAAGATTGCGGATCGAGGGCGTCAGATGCACATGCGCCTGCGCACAAGGTGCGACCGATGCGACGATGCCGCGCTCCCTGAGTGCCGCCAAGCGCAGCTGGAAACGCCGCCATGAGGGTGGAGCAGATGACGGCGCGAAAACGCCATGGGGAGGCCTCCATGTCTGTCTTGGGAGTCAACGCAAGACCTAGCACATGGTTGCCCGAGGGAGGGACCATGCCGGCGGCGCAGTTCCAGGTTGAGCATTGGCCGGCGCTTTGCTAGCAGAGAGGCCAGTGCGGACGTGGTGGAATTGGTAGACACAAGGGACTTGGGTCAAACTTGAGTGCGCCGGCGGAAACGCGGGACGTAGAACTGCTCAAATTCGGGGAACCCTGTCACATGGCGATCCCGAGCCAAGCCCGAGAAATCGGGAAGGTGTAGAGACTAGACGGGCAGCACCTAAGGCTTTCGCTACGGTGAAGGTATAGTCCAGACCACAAACGCCGGAAGGCGGCGGCGAAAGCCGTAGCTGGTACGAAAATCCCTCAGCCTCGGCTATGCGGGTTCGAGTCCCGCCGTCCGTACCAGACAGACTGGCTTCACGCGCCGGCTTCTCGGCCGGCTTCCCCGGCACCCTCCTGCGCCGGCCCTGCGACCGGTGCGGCTCGCCCTTGCGGCGAAAGCGGATTGCGCCCCGCGCCCTCGCGTTTTAAGGCTATTGGAAATCCCGGCGGAGCCAGTCCCGCCCGACCCTTGCGCCCCGCATGCCTCCCGCATCGCGCGGCGACCGCAGACACTGCGGCGCGGGGGGCGGCAGTCCCGCGACACGAACAGCCCGGACGAGCATCTCGCAATGGTCACCTATATCGACGCCGCCACGGCCCCCCTCAAGAATACCGGCCAGATCCGCCTTTACGGGCCGGAGGACTTCGCAGGCATGCACAAGGCGGGACAGCTGACCGCACGCTGCCTGGATGCGCTGGTGGAAAAGATCGTTCCCGGCGTCACCACCCAGGAGATCGACGATTTCGTCTACCGCTTCGGCGTCGAGAACGGCGCCCTGCCGGCGACGCTGAACTATCGCGGCTACACCAAGTCGACCTGCACCTCGATCAACCATGTCGTCTGCCACGGCATCCCGAACGACAAGCCGCTCAAGGAAGGCGACATCGTCAATATCGACGTGACCTACATCCTCGAAGGCTGGCACGGCGATTCCAGCCGCATGTATGCGGTCGGCAAGCTGAAGCGCGCGGCCGAGCGGCTGGTGGAGGTCACCTACGAATCGCTGCTGCGCGGCATCGAGATGGCCCGGCCCGGCAAGACCACCGGCGACATCGGCCACGCGATCCAGAGCTTCGTGGAAGCGGAGCGCTGCTCGGTGGTGCGCGACTTCTGCGGCCACGGTGTCGGCCGTCTGTTCCACGACATGCCGAACATCCTGCATTACGGCCGTCCGGGCGAAGGCATCGAGCTGAAGCCGGGGATGATCTTCACCATCGAACCGATGGTCAATCTCGGCCGGCCGCATGTGAAGGTGCTCGGCGACGGCTGGACCGCCGTCACCCGCGACCGCTCTCTGTCGGCCCAGTTCGAGCACTCGGTCGGCATCACCGCGACGGGGTGCGAGATCTTCACCCTGTCGCCCGCCGGCCTCGACAATCCGCTGACCTTCGGTCGCGCCTGACGACGGCACCACGGGAGGGGGCGGCATGAACGGCACCGACGACGGCTTCTCAGACGCTGGCGTCGCTCCGCATTTCCATGGGCACCGCGACCGGCTGCGCCAGCGCTTCCGCGAAGGCGGCCATGCCGCGCTGCAGGATTACGAACTGCTCGAGCTGCTGCTGTTCTCGCCGATCCGCCGCGCCGACACCAAGCCCGTGGCCAAGGCGCTGATCGACCGCTTCGGGTCTTTCGCCGAGGTGCTGGCCGCCCCGCCGGCCCGCCTCAAGGAAGTGCGCGGCGTCGGCGACCGGGTGGTGGACGAGCTGAAGCTCGCCCATGCGGTGGCCGAGCGCTTCCTGCGCGGCCAGGTTCGCGAGCGCACCGTGCTGTCGTCCTGGTCGCAGGTGATCGACTATGTGCGCACCGCCATGGCCTTTTCCGACCGGGAAGAGTTCCGCATCCTCTTCCTCGACAAGAAGAACGCGCTGATCGCCGACGAGGTGCAGCAGCGCGGCACGGTCGACCACACGCCGGTCTATCCGC
The DNA here is from genome assembly GCF_009789575.1 of Stappia indica. NCBI lineage: Bacteria > Pseudomonadati > Pseudomonadota > Alphaproteobacteria > Hyphomicrobiales > Stappiaceae > Stappia > Stappia indica. The sequence continues at coordinate 1,130,185 of NZ_CP046908.1, forward strand.
GCGAGGTGATGAAGCGGGCGCTGGAGCTTTCCGCCAGCGCGCTGATCCTGGTGCACAACCACCCGTCCGGCGACCCGACGCCCTCGCGCGCCGACATCCAGATGACCAAGCAGATCGCCGACATTGCCGGCACGCTCGGCATCGTCCTGCACGACCACATCATCGTCGGGCGCGACGGCCACGCGAGTTTCCGCGGCCTGCAGCTGATCTGAAGCTCCGAACAGCGCCGTCAGACAGCACCCCGGCAGCGACACCCCGTCGCAGCCGTGCTTGACGTTTATCAACGTTCTGCCACACGCCGGCGCTAGGATGGTCCTTGCGGTCGTGGACGGCCGCAACGCCTGTCCCCGCAAAGGGACGCCGCAGGGAGGACCGCACGATGGCAGATACTCGCAAGACCGCTTCCGAGGACGGCGTCAATGCCTCCCTCACCCCGTTCGAGATGGCCTATTGCAATCCGATGGTTCTGATCGGGCGCATGCAATCCGAGGCGCTGCGCGCGACACTGGACCGGCAAGTCGAGATGGTCGACTTCCTGCGCCTGCGGGTGGAAAAGGACGTCCGTCTCGCCGAGCGCCTGCTGCAGGCGCGCCAGCCCGTCGACGTCGTTGCGGCCTGCACCGAGTTCTGCAGCGATGCGCTCGAGGATTACGCCCGCGAGGGCTTCCGCGCGGCCAATCTTGTGCCAGAGGTCGCGGCGGAGGCGGCCGAACGGGCCGCCCGCGACGCGGAAGAAGTCTCCGACGAGTTGAAGGCGGCCTCTCTCGTCGTCGCCTGACGGCGCACCGCAACACTCACGAAGCCGGCAGGTCGCGGACATGCTCCGCGATCATCGCCTCCTCGTCGGTGGCGATCACCCGCACTTCGACAGCGCTGTCCGCCGCAGAGATGACCGGTGCCGCGTCCGCGTTCGCAGCCCTGTCGAGCCGCACGCCGAGCCATCCCAGCCGCTCGCAGACCCGCTCGCGGATTTCGGGCGCATTCTCGCCGATGCCGGCGGTGAAGACGAACCCGTCCAGCCCGCCGAGCACGCTGGCCAGCGCACCTGTCTCGCGCACGATGCGATGGACGAAGACGTCGACCGCCTCGGCCGCCGCCGGCTCCGCGCTCTCCAGCAGCACCCGCATGTCGTTGGAAATGCCGGAAAGCCCCAGCAGTCCTGCGCGCGTGTAGAGCAGCCGCTCCGTCTCGTCGATGGACAGCCCTTCCCAGCGCATCAGGTGCAGCAGGGCGCCGGGGTCGAGTGCGCCGCAGCGCGTGCCCATCACCAGCCCGTCCAGCGCCGTGAAGCCCATGGTCGTGTCGATGCTCTCGCCGCCCCTCAAGGCGCACATGCTGGCGCCGTTGCCCAGATGCGCCGCGATCACCCGCCCGCCATGCACCTGCGGCGAGACGACCGCCAGCCGCCGCGAAACGTACTCATAGGAGAGACCATGAAAGCCGTAGCGGCGGATGCCGCGCCGCTCGAACTCGCGCGGCAGGGCGAAGCGCGTCGCCACCGCCGGCATCGTGCGGTGAAAGGCCGTGTCGAAGCACACGACCTGCCGGATGCCGGGCCGTGTGCGGGCGATCTCGCGGATCGGTGCGAGATTGTGCGGCACGTGCAGCGGCGCCAGTTCCGCCAGGCTGCCGAGCAGGTCCAGGAGCTCCGGCGTCACCTCCTCGGGTGCCCTGTGGCCGGCCCCGCCATGCACCACACGGTGGCCGATACCGGCAAGATGCCGCCCGTGGAGTTCGCCGTCGAGCCGGGAAAGGAGATGCTCGAGCGAGGCCTCGAAACCGGTCTGTTCCCAGGCCTCGTCGGCGAGCAACTCACCGTCCGCGTCCTTCACCCGGAAGCGCTGGCCAGCTCCGTCCTCGCGCAGTTCGCCCCGCCGCCAGGCCTGCAGGGCGCCGTCCGCGGCAACATCGAAGATCGCGAACTTGATGCTCGATGAGCCCGCATTGAGCGTCAGGATCGCTCCGGTCTCGCCTGCCCCGCTCACGCCGCGCCCTCCCCGCCGGGGGCCGCGGCAAGGCGCAACCGTGCCAGCTTCGCGGCGACCGCGCAGGAGGCGAGCCGCGTGCGCTCCGCATCCGCCCGGCTGGTCAGGATGATCGGCACCCGTGCGCCCAGCACCACGCCGGCGGCATCTGCGCCGGCAAGGAAGGTCAGCTGCTTGGCGAGGATGTTGCCGGCCTCCAGATCCGGCACCACGAGAATGTCCGCCTCGCCCGCGACCGGCGAGACGATGCCCTTTTCCCTGGCGGCCCATGGATCGACCGCATTGTCGAAGGCCAGCGGCCCGTCGACGAGCCCGCCGGTGATCTGGCCCCGGTCCGCCATCTTGCACAACGCCGCGGCGTCCAGCGTCGAGGCAAGCTTCGGATTGATCGTCTCCACCGCCGAGAGGATCGCCACCTTCGGCAGGGCGAGACCCATCGCATGTGCCAGATCGATGGCGTTCTGGATGATGTCGCGCTTGATCGCGAGATCGGGCGCGATGTTGACCGCCGCATCGGTCACCAGCAGCGGCCGGGGGTAGCCCGGCACGTCCATCAGGTAGACATGCGACAGCCGCCGCTCGGTCCGCAGTCCCTTCGCCCGGTCGAGCACGGCGCGCAGCAGCTCGTCCGTGTGCAGCGAGCCCTTCATCAGCAGCGAGGCTTCACCCCGCCGCACCAGCGCCACCGCCTCCTCGGCCGCCGCGTGGCTGTGCGGCGTCTCGACCAGGCGGAACCGGTCGAGGGCAACGCCCGCCTCCGCTGCCGCCTGCTCGATCTTGCCGCGCGGCCCCACCAGGATCGGGACGACGATGCCCGCCTGCGCGGCCTCCGCGGCCGCGGCGATCGCCGGTGCGCTGCAGGGATGGGCAACGGCTGCGACCGGAGGCTCGGAGGACGCCGCCTCCGCCATCAGCGCGCGGAACCTCTCGTGCCGGCTCATGCGGATATCGGGCAGCTCGGCCCTCGGCCGGCGGATCTTCTCGTTCGGCGCGCGCACGCGGATGGTACCGCAAGCCACCTCCCTGCCCGCCTCGGTGCGGCAGTCGCAGGACAGGGTCAGCTCCCGTGTCCCGGCTTCCCGTCCGGTGACGGTGAGCGTCAGCACCAGGGCATCGCCGGCGGACACCGTGCCGCGAAAGGCAAGCTCCTGCCCCAGCATCACCACCCCGGGTCCCGGCAGCTCGGTCGCAACCAGCAGCGACACCAGTCCGGTCACCACCGGGCCGGCGCTGGCGCCTTCTCCGCCGCTGCCGCCGCCCGCGATCACCGCCAGCAGGTCGATATCCTGCTGGGCGAGCGTCCGGCGCAACACCGCGCTGTCGCCGGCCGCGATCTCGTCGAAGGTCCGGTTCTCCACCATGTCCTGGCTGGTGGCGCCCGTGCGAATGTCCATGAAAGATCGGTCCCGGCTTGTCTTTGGGTGTCAGTCGGTCGCGCGGGAGCATGTATGCCCCCCGCCCCGGCACGCAATCCGTCAATATCCGGACCCCTCGGCCGCCCTTTGCCGCACAGCGCGCAAACCGCTGCGGCAATCCGCCAGCCTTTTTACAGCGTAGCACATGCTGAACGTGAGGAGCCCGCCATGAACCGCCTGTTTGCACGTCTTGCCTGCGCATTGCTTACCCTTGCAGCTCTCGGCGGCCCGCCGCTGCGGGCGGACGAGAGAACCGCGCATGACTTCTCGCTGACGGCGATCGACGGTTCGGCGATGCCGCTTTCAGCCTATCGCGGCAAGACCGTTCTCGTCGTCAACACCGCCTCGCGCTGCAGCTTCACGCAGCAATATGCGCCGCTGCAGGCCCTGCACGAGGAATATCGCGACCGCGGCCTCGTGGTGATCGGCGTGCCGTCCAACGATTTTGGCGGACAGGAGCCGGGAACGGAAGGCGACATCGAGGACTTCACGCGATCCGCCTACCGGGTCGACTTTCCGCTGACCAACAAGACATCGGTGCGCGGCGAGGCGGCAACGCCGTTCTACAAATGGGTGACGCGCGAGGCCGGGCCGCTCGGCGCGCCGCGCTGGAACTTCCAGAAATACCTGATCGGACCCGACGGCCGCCTGGTGGAGTGGTACACGCCGATGACCGAACCGGACTCCCCGCGCCTGCGCGCCGCCATCGAGCGCAGCCTTGCCACCCATGCATCGACCGCCGGCGGGTCCTGACCGCCGATCCCGCTGACGCATAGCGCTGAAGACGCCCCCGGTGACCTCCCCTCCCGCCCCTGCCCTGCAGGTCGTGTGGTTCAAGCGCGACCTTCGAACGCATGACCACGAGCCGTTGGCGCGGGCGGCGGAGCGCGGGCCGGTCCTGCCGCTCTACGTCGTCGAGCCCGAGCTCTGGCAGCAGCCGGACATCTCCGCCCGCCACTGGGCTTTCGTGAGCCAATGCCTGGACGCTCTGTCGGCGGACCTCGGCAGGCTCGGCCAGCCGCTGCTCCTGCGCCACGGCCAGGTGGTCGAGGTGCTCGCCCGCATCCATGCCGCTCGCGGCATCGCCGCCCTGTGGTCGCATCAGGAGACGGGCAATGGCTGGACCTTCGCCCGCGACCGACAGGTCGGCGCCTGGTGCCGGGCGCAAGGCATTCCCTGGCACGAGCTACGCCAGGACGGCGTGACCCGGCGGCTGCGCAGCCGCGACGGCTGGGCGGCGAACTGGGAGCGCGACATGGCCGCGGCACAGGTCTGCGCTCCCGCTCTCGCCCCATTGCCCCTTGCCGATGCCGGCCGCATCCCGACAGCCGCGGACCTCGGCCTTGCCGCAGACCCCTGCCCCGGCCGCCAGCCCGGAGGCCGGCCGGCGGGGCTTGCCTGCCTCGACAGCTTTCTCCACCGCCGGGGCGAGCCGTACCGTGCGGCCATGTCGAGCCCCCTGCTCGGCTTCGATGCCTGCTCCCGCCTCTCGCCGCATCTTGCCTGGGGCACGCTGTCGCTGCGCGAGACGCTGCAGGCCTGCCGGGTCCGCCAGCGCACGCTTCGCGATGGGCCGGTGTCCGCGCGCGGTTGGCGGCAGTCGCTCTCCTCCTTCGACGGCCGGCTGCACTGGCGCTCGCATTTCATGCAGAAGCTGGAGGATGCGCCCTCGCTGGAGTTCCGCAACCTGCACCGCGCCTATGACGGCCTGCGCCCGCCGGCGGAAAGCGAGCCCGCCCGTCTCGCTGCCTGGATGCACGGAGAGACCGGGTTGCCCTTCGTCGATGCCTGCATGCGGGCGCTCGCGGCCACCGGCTGGATGAACTTCCGCATGCGCGCCATGCTGATGGCGGTGGCCAGCTACCACCTGTGGCTCGACTGGCGCCGGCCGGGCGAACATCTCGCCCGCCTCTTCACCGACTACGAGCCGGGCATCCACTGGCCGCAGGTCCAGATGCAGTCGGGAACCACCGGCATCAACACCGTGCGCATCTACAACCCGGTGAAACAGGGCATCGACCAGGACCCAGCCGGCGTCTTCACCCGGCGCTGGGTGCCGGAGCTCGCCCCCGTGCCGGACCGCTTCCTGCACGAGCCGTGGAAGTGGGAGGGCGCAGACGGCGTCCTCGGCAGCCGCTATCCCGCGCCCGTCGTCGACCATCTGGCGGCCGCACGCCATGCCCGCGAAGCCGTCTGGGGACGACGCGTCTCGTCCGGCTTCCGCGATGCCGCCGCCCGGATCCAGCAGCGCCACGGCAGCCGGCGCGCCGGCCTGTCCGTGCCCGGCCGCACAAAGCGCGGCAGCCCCGACACACGCCAGCTTTCGCTCTCGCTCGACATCGGCGGAGAGGACAAGTCATGAAGATGCGCAAACGCCAGGACCTGCCGCAAAAGGTCTGCGCGACCTGTGGCCGCCCCTTCGCCTGGCGACGCAAATGGCGCCTGAACTGGGAGGAGGTCCGCCACTGCTCGCAGCGCTGCAGGGAGAACCGAACTCGCTCCGGCTCGAGCGGAAATTCACGCTAAGCCATTGCGGATGATGAGGTTTCGCAAACAGGTGTTTACGCGGATTAACCAAGCATTGATGGTCATTTGTTAACAGCCGCCATGCCACCTTCGCCTCGTTATTAAGGGGCTCGCAATGGTAGCGACACGAACCGACACAGGCGCACGTCTGGCAAATGCCATCCTGTTTCCCGTTGTGGGACTGGTGCTGCTCGCGATCGCGTTCTCGGTGGCGCTGATCGCCTATACGTCGCGGTCCGCCGACATCGCCGCTCTCAACAGCGAGCGCTCCCTGCTGCGCGGCAGCACCAATCTCCAGCTGGAGTTGCTGGCCAAGGAGCAAGAAGGCGTCGCGGTCTGGGACCAGTCGTTCTTCTACGCCCGGCCGGAGACCTTGAGCGTCGACTGGCTCGACAGCAATGTCGGCCTGTGGCTCTTTGCCAATTACGGCCACGACCAGACCATCATCCTCGATGTCGACGGCAACCCGGTCTACAATTCGGTCCGCGGCAAGCGCATGCCGGTGGACGATGCGGCGGCGCTGCTCGACGACATCAAGCCGCTTGTGGCCCGCGCGCGCGCCCGCTTCATCGCCAGTTTCGACCGGCTGCCGTCGGGCCTCTTCTACATCGAGCGCCCGCCGAGCGGCTTCACCCGTTCGCTTCACGAGACCGGTATGACCTCGTTCGAGGGCGAGCCGGCCCTGGTCGCGGCGACGGCGATCAGCCCGGAGCTGAAGCAGTTCCTGTCCAAGCGCCGCGCCCCGGCCGTGGTCGTCAGCCTGAAGAAGCTCGACCCCGCCCGCCTGCAGGCTCTGGCCGAACGTTCGGGCATCACGGGCCTGCGCTCGATCGCAAGTCCCGCCGGCGAGGCCGCGACCTTCGAACTGCGCAACCCGCGCGCCCAGCATATCGGCTATCTCGCCTGGCAGGCGGAGAACCCGGGGTCCTCGATCCTGTCGGGCGTGGGGCCGATCCTGTTCTTCCTTGCCGCGACCATTGCCGGCCTCACCGGCCTGGTGCTGTTCTACACCCGCCAGAACACGCGCAGGCTCGCCGAAAGCGAGGCCCGCGCCCAGCATGCCGCGCTGCATGACAGCCTGACGGGCCTCGCCAATCGCGACTATTTCGCCAGCAGCTTCCGCGAGGAGCTGGCCGGATGGCAGGCCGCAAAGGGCCTGCTCGGCGTGATCTATATCGACCTCGACCACTTCAAGGACATCAACGATACGCTGGGACACGCCGCCGGCGACGAGGTGATCCGCGAGGCGGCGCGCCGGTTGCGCGTGCTGGTGCCGGAAGAGGCGACGCTCGCACGCATCAGCGGCGACGAGTTCGCTCTGCTGCTGCCCGGCTGCGACTCCCGCGAGCGCATCGAGCAGGTGCTGAAGCGCATGCAGGACCGCTTCGCCGTGCCGATGTATATCGGCGGCAACCACCTGCATGTCAGTCTCAGCGTGGGTGCGGCGATTGCGCCCGAAGACAGCCTGTCGATGGGCGAGCTGCTGCGCAAGGCGGACATCGCGCTCTACTCGGCCAAGGCGAGCGGCCGCGGCCGCTGGGCCTTCTTCGAGGCCTGCATGGAAGAACATGTGCGCACCCGGGAGAGCCTTGCCCACGCCCTGCGCGATGCCATTGCCCGCGGCAAGCTCGACGTCGTCTACCAGCCGCAGACCACGATCGACGGAACCAAGGTCCTGTCCGTGGAGGCGCTGCTGCGCTGGACCGATCCCGACATGGGCGCGATCAGCCCGGCGACCTTTGTGCCGATTGCCGAGGAGACCGGCCTGATCAACGATCTCGGCCTCTACGTGCTGCGCCGCGCCTGCCAGGACGCCGCCGCCTGGCCGCATCTGGGCCTTGCGGTCAATGTCTCGCCGACCCAGTTCCGCCATCCGCGTTTCATCGAGGACCTTCGCGACACGCTGGAGGCCTGCAACTTCGAGCCCTCGCGGCTGGAGATCGAGGTGACCGAGTCGGTCTTCGCCGACAACGACAACGACATTCTCAAGATCCTCACCCAGGTGCAGGAAATGGGCGTGCGCGTCGCGCTGGACGATTTCGGCGTCGGCTATTCGAGCCTGAGCTACCTGCGCCGCTTTCCCTTCAACACGTTGAAGATCGACCGCTCCTTCATCGCCGACCTGGAGATCGCACCGCATGCCCATGCGATCCTGTCGACGATCATCGACTTGGGCGAGGCGCTGGGGATGAAGGTGGTGGCGGAAGGCATCGAGACCCGCCAGCAGGCGGTGATCCTGCAGCGGACGAATTGCGACCGCCTGCAGGGCTTCTACCTGTCGCGGCCCGTGCCTCCAAGCCGCATCGCCGAAGCTGAGGCCCGTTTGTCGGGCGAGGATCAGCAGGCCGTGCCGCTCAGGGCGTGATCAGGGGACAAGTCGCGCCCGAAGCTCGCCGTCCAGCCGGGCGATGGCGCCGAACGGCCCGCCTGCCCCGGCAAGCGCCGCGTCGATGTCGCAGACCGCCCGTCCCACCGTGCCGAAGCGCCGGGTGACGGCATCCACCACCCAGTGCCGCTGCTGCCGCGCGCGCCGCCCGGCGAGTTCGCCGCCCGCCTCCAGCCGCGCCGCATGGGCATCGCAGGCCGCAACCGCCTCCGCGATACCCTGCTCCGCCGTCGCCGAGACCATCAGCACCTCGGACAGGGCGGCTCCGGCCGGGCGGGCCAGCGACAGCGCGCCTTGCACATCGGCCGCCGCGCGCCGGGCCAGAGCGCCCATGTCCGCCTTGGTGACCAGCACCAAGTCGGGCAGCTCCATCACCCCGGCTTTCATGAATTGCAGGCTGTCGCCCGACCCCGGCTGGATGCACAGGGCGAGCGTGTCGGCGACATGGGCGACATCCGCCTCCGACTGGCCAATGCCGACCGATTCGACGATCACCCGGTCCATCACCGCGCGCATCAGGACGACGGCGGCGATGGCATGGTCGGAGAGCCCGCCGAGCCGGTCGCGCGCCGCCATCGAGCGCACGAAGACGCCCGTATCCTCAGGATCGGTGGAAAGCCGCGTGCGGTCGCCGAGCAGCGCGCCGCCGGTGATCTGCGAGGAGGGATCGACGGCGATGACGCCGACGCTCTCGCCCCGCCCGCGATAGGTGCGGATAAGGGCGTTGGTCAGCGTCGACTTGCCGACGCCCGGCGGACCGGTCAGCCCGAGGACGCGGCCGCCCCCTGCCCCCGCCGCCTCATCCAGAAGCTGCAGGAAGGCGGGCTCGGCCGCCGCCGTCTCGATGGCCGACAGCGTGCGGGCGAGCGCCGGCTTGCCGCCGGCGGCAAGCTCCGCGATGGTCGCCGGCCGCCGGACCGCCATGGCCTCAGGCCGCTTTCTTCGCCTTCAGCGCCGCCTGCGCGGCCGCCAGCCGGGCGATCGGCACGCGGAACGGCGAGCAGGACACGTAGTCGAGCCCGACGCTCTCGCAGAAGGCGATCGAGGCAGGGTCGCCGCCATGCTCGCCGCAGATGCCGAGCTTGAGGCCCGGGCGGGCCGCCCGGCCGCGGTCGGCGCCGATGCGGATCAGCTCGCCGACGCCCTCCTGGTCGAGCGAGACGAACGGATCGCGCTCCACCACGCCCATGCGCTGGTAGGGGCCGAGGAACGAAGCCGCGTCGTCGCGCGAGATGCCGAAGGTGGTCTGGGTCAGGTCGTTGGTGCCGAAGGAGAAGAACTCCGCCGTCTCGGCGATCTCGCCAGCGCGCAGGCACGCCCGCGGCAGCTCGATCATCGTGCCGACCTGATAGTCGATGGTGACGCCGGTTTCCTGCGCCACCGCCTTCGCCATCGCGTCGATGCGCGCACGCACCAGGTCGAGTTCCGCCTTGACGCCGACCAGCGGCACCATGATCTCCGGCGTCACCGGCGATCCGGTCGTCTTGCCGGCCGCCACGGCACCCTCGAAGATGGCGCGCGCCTGCATTTCGGCGATTTCCGGATAGGTCACCAGCAGTCGGCAGCCGCGATGGCCGAGCATCGGGTTGAACTCGTCGAGATCGTGCGCCCGCTGCCGCAGCACCTCGCTGTCGACGCCCATCACCGCCGCCACCTCGGCGATTTCCTCCTCGCTATGCGGCAGGAACTCGTGCAGCGGCGGGTCGAGCAGGCGGATCGTCACGGGCAGGCCCTGCATGATCTCGAACAGCTCGGTGAAGTCGCCGCGCTGCATCGGCAGCAGCTTGTCGAGCGCCGCACGGCGGCCCTGTTCGGTCTCCGACAGGATCATTTCGCGCACCGCGACGATGCGCTCTTCTTCGAAGAACATGTGCTCGGTGCGGCACAGGCCGATGCCTTCGGCGCCGAAGCCGCGGGCCGCGCGCGCATCCGCCGGCGTCTCGGCATTGGTGCGCACCGCCATCCGCCGGTGGACGTCGGCCCACTCCATCAGCCGGGCGAACTCGCCGGACATTTCCGGCTGCAGCATCGCCACCTCGCCGACCAGGACCTGGCCGGTGGTGCCGTCGATGGTGATCACGTCGCCCTTGGAGAGCTTGCGGCCCGAGACCGTCAGCGTTGCCGTGCGATAGTCGATCCGCAGCGCGCCGGCGCCGGAAACGCAGGGCTTGCCCATGCCGCGCGCCACCACGGCCGCGTGGCTGGTCATGCCGCCGCGCGTCGTCAGGATGCCTTCGGCCGCATGCATGCCGTGGATGTCTTCCGGGCTGGTCTCGACGCGCACCAGGATCACCTTCCGGCCGGCAGCCTTGGCCTCTTCCGCCTCGTCGGAGGAGAAGACGATGGCGCCGGACGCTGCGCCCGGCGAGGCCGGCAGGCCGGTCGCGATCACGTCGCGCTCCGCCGCCGGATCGATCATCGGGTGCAGCAGCTGGTCGAGCGCGGCCGGATCGACGCGCATCACCGCTTCCTCGGTGGAGATCAGGCCCTCGTCGGCCATCTCCACCGCGATCTTCAGCGCGGCGCGCGCCGTGCGCTTGCCCGAGCGCGTCTGCAGCATCCACAGCCGGCCGCGCTCGATGGTGAACTCGAGATCCTGCATGTCGCGATAGTGGCCTTCCAGCCGGTCGCAGATCTCGATGAACTCGGCAAAGGCCTCCGGCATCGCCCGCTCCAGCGACAGCGCGTCGGAGCCGGCGGCGATGCGCGCGGCCTCGGTGATGTCCTGCGGCGTGCGGATGCCGGCGACCACGTCCTCGCCCTGCGCATTGATCAGGAACTCGCCGTAGAGCGCCTTCTCGCCGGTGGACGGGTTGCGGGTGAATGCAACGCCCGTGGCCGAGTCCTCGCCCATGTTGCCGAAGACCATCGCCTGCACGTTGACCGCCGTGCCCCAGTCGTTGGGGATGTCGTGCAGCCGGCGATAGGTGATGGCGCGCGCGCTTTCCCAGGACAGGAACACCGCGCCAATGGCGCCCCACAGCTGCTCGTGCGGATCCTGCGGGAACGGCGTGCCGAGCTCGTCCTCGACCAGCGCCTTGTAGCTGGCGATGACCTGCTGCCAATCGTCGGCGGTCAGGTCGGTGTCGAGGTCGCGGCCGTGCTCGTTCTTGAACTCCTCAAGGATCTCCTCGAAGGCATGGTGATCGAGGCCCATCACCACGTCGGAATACATCTGGATGAAGCGGCGGTAGCTGTCATAGGCGAAGCGCGGATCGCCTGCGGCCGCGGCAAGCGCCGGCACCGTCTCGTCGTTGAGGCCAAGGTTCAGCACCGTGTCCATCATGCCCGGCATCGAGACGCGGGCACCGGAGCGCACGGAGACCAGCAGCGGGTTGGTGGTGTCGCCGAAGCGCCGCCCGGTGATCCGGCCGACTTCCTCGAGCGCGGCATCGACCTGGCCGCGCAGCTCGTCCGGATAGGTCTTGTCGTGGCTGTCGAACCAGGTGCAGACCTCGGTGGTGATGGTGAAGCCCGGCGGCACCGGCAGTCCCAGATTGCTCATCTCGGCAAGGTTCGCTCCCTTGCCGCCGAGCAGGTTCCTCATTCCGGCAGTGCCCTCGGCCTTGCCGTCACCGAAACCGAACACCCATTTGGTCATGCCGCCTGCATCCTCTCGCTTCGGGGCTTGCGGTCGCGCACCCCGGAAGGCGCCGGGCCCTGCGCTTGGGCTCGCACGCGCCTCCCTCCCCGGATGCCCACCCCCATAAATGATGCAGTGCACGAAACAAAGGTTTTTTGCGCGATTGCCCGCTCCGTTCTCGGCGCAAGGCATCGGCGGATGCCGTAAAACCCTGCGATTCCAGCGCTTGCCGCATTGCCGGACATGCCGCAACGCCCCATATCGCGAAAACAGGCAGGATCGATGCGCAGCAGACCGCCCCACGTATGAGCCGGCTCAGCGGGCAGCAAGCCCGCCGATGCTTGCAGGCGGGACATATTGCGGCCATCCTCGCAGGCAAAATCAGGCGGATGACTCGCCGCATTCGCGCCAAAGCAGGGGCATTGAGACAATCCGGATGACAACACGCCGCCTCACCCGAACCGCCCGCCGCGGCAGCCTTGCCTGCAGCGTCGCACTTCTGGCCTCGCTCGCGGCCCTTTCGTCCGCCCCTCTGGCTTTCGCCGAAACGCAAGCGCAAGCGACCGATATCGCCCCCGACTTCAGCGCAGGCACTCCGGAAGGCCTGCCGATCACCCTGAGCGGCAGCTATCTCTCCGGACGGCTGGCCGGCCAGAGCAACGACCTCGACAATGCCGCCACCTTCTTCGGCGAGGCGTTGCTGGTCGACCCGGGCAATCCCTTCCTGCTCGACCGCACCTTCGTGCTGAAACTGGCCAACGGCGACCTTGCCGAGGCGCTGGAACTGGCCGAACGCCTCAAGGGCGAGCAGGCCGACCACTTCCTCGCCGGGCTGATGCTGGCGGTCGAGGAGATGCGCGCGGGCAACAACGCCAAGGCCGGCGAGTATCTTTCCGACGGCGGCCGCGGCCCGCTGGCGGAGCTTGCGGCCGGGCTGCTGTCGGCCTGGGCTCTGGCCGGCGACGGCAAGACCGACGAGGCGCTGGCGCGAATCTCGCGGCTGAACGGGCCGAGCTGGTACACCGTCTTCGTCGCCTACCACACCGGCCTGATCCAGGACTTCGCGGGCCGGGCCAAGGATGCGGAGGCGAACTTCCGCGATGCCTACAGCGCCGACCGGGGCGCCCTGCGCGTCGTCAACGCCTATGCGCTGTCGCTCTATCGCAACGGCGACAAGGAGGCCGCGCTGAAGGTTCTGGCCGAGTTCGACGCGATGCTGCCCGACCACCCGGTTCTGGTGGCCACCCGCGAGCGGATCGAGAGCGGCGAGACCATCGAGCGCATCGCCGCAAGCCCGCAGGTGGGCGCCGCCGAGGTTCTGTACGGACTGGGCGCGGCGATCGGCCGGGACGGCGGCGAGGAGCTGTCGGCGACCTTCCTGCAGCTCGCCCTGCATCTCGACGAGGAGGCCGATGTCGCGGCCATCGCGCTGGCCGGCCTCTTCGACCGCATGGGCCGCTTCCAGCGCTCCATCGAGGTTCTCTCGGGCGTTCCCGACAGCTCGCCGCTGAAGCGCGATGCCGAGATCCAGGTCGGCATCAACTACAACGCCATCGACAATCTCGACGAGGCGCGCGCGCATCTCTCGGCCCTGGTGGAGAGCGATCCGAGCGACCTCGACGCGGTGATGGCGCTCGGTAACGTCTTGAGATCCCACAAGCTTTTCAAGGAAGCCGAGGAAGCCTATTCCAAGGGCATCGACACCATCGCCGAGCCGGACAGCCGCCACTGGACGATCTTCTACTATCGCGGGATCTGCCGCGAGCGGCTGAAGACCTGGGGAGCGGCTGAAGCCGACTTCCGCCTGTCGCTGAAGCTGTCGCCCGAGCAGCCCCTGGTGCTCAACTACCTCGGATATTCGCTTGTCGATCAAGGGCTTAAGCTGCCCGAGGCGCTGGACATGATCCGCAAGGCGGTGGAGCTGCGCCCGCGCGACGGCTACATCGTCGACAGCCTCGGCTGGGCCTATTACAAGCTGCACCGCTACGAGGAGGCGGTGACCGAACTGGAGCGCGCCGTCGAGCTGCGGCCGCAGGATCCGGTGCTCAACGACCATCTGGGCGATGCCTACTGGAAGGTCGGGCGCCGGCTGGAGGCGCAGTTCCAGTGGAACCACGCCCGCGACCTCGGCCCCGAGCCGGAAGAGCTGCCGAAGATCCTGGAAAAGATCGAGAAGGGCCTGCCGGAACCCGGCGAGGCGCCGGCCGCCAAGGCCGAGCCGAAGCAGAACGGCGGCTGACGCCGCCGTGCGCCCTGACGCGCGGGGACAGAGCCCGCAGGACGACCGGCCCGGAGCGGGGATATCTGCGGGCGGGAACGCCCCTACCCCGCTGCTTGCGCGCGCCAAGATCAACTACGCCCTGCATGTCACCGGCCGGCGTGACGACGGCTACCACCTGCTGCAAAGCCTTGTCGCCTTTGCCGAATTCGGCGACCTCCTGTCGGCGAAACCGGCCGGGAGCGGACAAGGCACGACGCTTGCGCTCACCGGCCCCTTCGCCGGCGCGCTGGCGTCGGACACGGAGGATAAGCCGCAGGGCGACAACCTCGTGCTGCGTGCACTCGCCGCGCTCGCCCTCGCCCTCGAAACGGCGCCACCGCCCCTCGCCGTGACGCTCGAAAAGCACCTGCCGGTCGCCTCCGGCATCGGCGGCGGCTCGGCCGACGCGGCCGCAGCGCTGCGGCTCGGCTTCGCCGCGATGACCGGCCGCGCGGCGAACGCGGGCGAGATGGCGCGGCTTGCCGAGATCGCCGGAACGCTCGGCGCCGACGTGCCGATGTGCCTTGCCTCGCAGCCAGCGCTGGTCTCGGGCACCGGCACCGAGGTCGCCCCTTTTCCCCGCTTTCCGGGCCATGCGGCACTGCTGGCAAATCCGGGCTTACCCGTTGCAACGCCTCAGGTTTTCGCGCAGCTGGAGCGTCGGGACAACCCGCCGCTACCCCCGCTTCGCGAAAGCGATCTCGCCTCTTTCGACGCGCTCGTTGCCTGGATCGAGGGCACGCGCAACGACCTCGAACCGCCGGCGCTGAGGCTTGCGCCGCAGATCGCCGAGGTGCTGGCCGCGCTGCGCTCGGCGCCCGGCGCGCGGCTTGCCCGCATGTCCGGATCGGGCGCGACATGCTTCGCGCTGTTCGCGGGGATAGACGAGGCCGAGCGCGAGGCCCGCCGGCTCACCGCGCTTCATCCCGGCTGGTGGATCCAGGCGGCGCCCGTCGCGGCGGTCGCCTGAGGCGAAACCGCACGCCTGCCCGTCGCAAATCGTCGCCAATGCGCCGTTTTTCGAAATGTCCCCGGCGCGCGAACGCGACAACACTTGGACAACCCGCGACACTCCGCTATCGCGTGGGCCTGTTGTCCTCTCAGCCGGGAATCATCACCGATGAGCGCCTTCGCCCTGACCGTCACCTGCCGCTCGACCCGCGGCATCGTCGCCGCCATCTCCACCTATCTGGCGGAGCACGGTTGCAACATCACCGACAGCGCCCAGTTCGACGACCGCGAGACCGGGAATTTCTTCATGCGGGTCAGCTTCAACAGCGAGACCGGCGCAACGCTGGAGACGCTCTCAAGCGGCTTTGCGGCCCGTGCCGAGGCCTTCGGAATGGACTTTTCGTTCCACGACGAGAAGGCGCAAATGAAGGTTTTAATTATGGTTTCTCGGTTCGGGCACTGCCTGAACGACATTTTGTACCGGTGGCGGATCGGGGCGCTACCCATCGATATCGTCGGCGTGATCTCCAACCATCTCGACTACCAGAAGCTGGTGGTGAACCACGATATCCCCTTCCACTACATAAAGGTGACGAAGGACAACAAGGCGGAGGCCGAGGCGCGGCAGATGGCGATCGTCGAGGAAACCGGCGCGGAACTGGTGGTTCTGGCCCGCTACATGCAGGTGCTGTCGACGCGCATGTGCGAGGAAATGGCCGGGCGGATCATCAACATCCACCATTCTTTCCTCCCCAGCTTCAAGGGCGCCAACCCCTACAAGCAGGCCTTCGCGCGCGGCGTGAAGCTGATCGGCGCGACCTCGCACTACGTCACCAGCGACCTCGACGAGGGGCCGATCATCGAGCAGGACACCGTGCGCGTCACCCATGCCCAGTCGCCCGAGGATTACGTCTCGCTCGGCCGCGACGTGGAGAGCCAGGTTCTCGCCCGCGCCATCCACGCGCATATCCACCGCCGCGTTTTCCTCAACGGAAACAAGACGGTGGTCTTCCCGGCGAGCCCGGGCAGCTATGCGTCGGAGCGGATGGGCTGAGGGGACAACCGGCCCCATCGGGGGCGGTCCGGGGCGGTGCCGCCACGGGGACAACCCGCCCCGCAATCGGCAGCGAGGCGGTTGCAAATTTCGAGACGGATTTTGCAAAAACCCGTCTCGAAATCGCTCAAATTCGATAATGGCGTCTCGAAAAGCTCAGCTGACGCGGGCGATGCAGAATTCGACCGCCTCGGCCAGCGCCTCGCGCTGCCCGCCGGCAGGTAATCCCCGCAGCGCATCCAGCGCCTGCGCCCCGAAGGCACGAGCCCGCTCGACCGTCTCGGTGAGCGCCCCGGTCTCCTGCATGATCGCGATGGCGCGGTCGAGATCGCCGTCGCGCACGTCGCGCTCCTCCAGGCAGCGGACCCAGAATTCGCGATCCTCCGGCTTGCCCCGGCGGATGGCGAGGATAACCGGCAGGGTGATCTTGCCTTCGCGCAGGTCGTCGCCGGTGTCCTTGCCGAGATCAGCGGCCGAGCCGCCATAGTCGAGCGCATCGTCGACGAGCTGGAAGGCAAGGCCGAGCGCCATGCCATAGGCGCGGGCGTGGGCGCGGTCCGTATCGGAGGCCTCGGCGATGACCGGGCCGACCTCGGCGGCAGCGGCGAACAGGGCCGCCGTCTTCGCCTCGATGACCTGCATGTAGCGCTCTTCGGTGGTCTCCAGGTCCTGCGCCGCGCCGAGCTGCATGACCTCGCCCTCGGCGATGACGGCCGAGGCGCTGGCCAGGATCTGCAGCGCCTCGAGCGAGCCGACATCGACCATCATCTTGAAGGCCTGGCCGAGCAGGTAGTCGCCGACCAGCACGCTTGCCTGATTGCCCCACAATTTGCGCGCGGCGAGCTTGCCGCGCCGCATGTCGCTCTCGTCGACGACATCGTCGTGCAGCAGCGTCGCGGTGTGCATGAACTCGACGCTGGCGGCGAGGCCCACATGGCCCTCGCCCGCGTAGCCGAACATGTCGGCCATGGCGAGGGTCAGCATCGGCCGCAGCCGCTTGCCGCCCGACGAGATCAGGTGGCGGGCGA
This sequence comes from Stappia indica, assembly GCF_009789575.1. Taxonomy (NCBI): domain Bacteria; kingdom Pseudomonadati; phylum Pseudomonadota; class Alphaproteobacteria; order Hyphomicrobiales; family Stappiaceae; genus Stappia; species Stappia indica. The sequence goes on from NZ_CP046908.1 coordinate 1,147,373, forward strand.
TCTCCGGGATCAGCTCGACATTCGATCCCGCCTTGGACAGGATGAGCTGGTTGACGGCCTCCATGCCGCCGGCGGTGAGGTCGACCAGGTTCTGGATGCTGGCCGGTTCTGACCGGGTTTCGCGCAAGGGAACCACCACGCCCACGTTGAACAACCTCGTTTCGAGTAAGAGACGGGCGGACAATAGGTCCGCCCCATGCCCACGGCAAGCCGTCTTTCGCGAGACACACCGTTGACCAAACCGACGGGATGCCGCACAGCCGCGTCAGGGAATGTCGCCTCGACCGCCCTGGTCTTGTAAGGTGCCCCACCCGAACCCGCGAACGGACAAGGACTACATGGTTCCTCTGCTCAAGACCAACGATATGGTCCTGATTTCCTATGTCGAGGCGCTTCTGGGCGAAGCGGGCATCGGCCATCTCGTGCTGGACGGCAACATGAGCATCCTGGAAGGCTCGATCGGCATCATCGCACGACGGGTGATGGTGACCGAAGACGACCTCGGCGCGGCCATTCGCCTCATGCGCGAGGCGGAGCTCGCCCACGAGCTCGATGCCGACACGCTGGCCCGCCACGCGAAGGCCGGCGGGAGGCAGGCGCCGTGAGCGGCGACGCTCAGGACGCGGCCGAGGCCGAAGCCCCGGCCGGGACGGATCCCAGCGAGCCGGGACCTGTCGAGCAGGCCTTGCAGGAGAGCGCGGAGATCACCCGGGACGCCTTTCTCGGCGGGCTGGTGCAGGTGCTGCAGCCGGCGCGCGGTGCCCACCGCGCCGGGCTGGATGCGGTCTATCTGGCCGCCGCCGTGCCCCCGGCCACGCGCGGGCGGGTGGTCGACCTCGGCTCGGGCGTCGGCACTGCCGGCTTCTGCCTTGCCGCGCGCCTGCCCGAGGTGGAGGTGCTGCTGGTCGACCGCGACCGGGCCGCGCTCGATCTGGCGCAGCGCGCGCTGACCCTGCCCGACAATGCCGGTTTCGCGCCGCGCGTTACCATCATCGAAGCGGACATCACCGCCCGCGGGCGCGAGCGCCATGCCGCCGGCCTGACGCCGGGCCTTGCCGACCACGCCATCGTCAACCCGCCCTATTATGCCGACGGGCGGTTCCGCGCCTCGCCCGCCGCCCCGCGCGCCGGGGCGCATGTGCTGGACACGCGCGGGCTGGAGCCCTGGGTGCGGGTCGCCACCGACATCGTGCGCGAGGGCGGCACGCTGACCATGATCTTCCGCGCCGACGGGCTGGGCGAGATCCTGCAGCTGCTGCCCGGCCGCTTCGGCGCCATCGACGTCATTCCGCTGCGCCCGCGCCCCGAGGCCGCGGCAACGCGCATCCTGGTGCGCTGCGTGCGGGCGAGCCGGGCGCCGCTGCGCCTGCTGCCGGGCTTCGTGCTGCACGAGGGCGCCGGCTCCGATTTCACCCCCGAGGCACGCGCGATCATGCGCGACGGTGCCGGCCTGCCTCCGCCCCCGCCGCGCTGAGACGCGGCGCAGGCGGCAGTCCGGGATGCAGGAATTCGCGATTTTGGGGAACCAGGACCGCGCGCCCTAAAACATGATTGAGAGACTCATGTTTTATGCCTAACCTCCTCGCAATCGAGGATGGGGGTTTTCATGGAGTGGCGTCTCTCTCAAACGGCACAGGGCAACATCAAGTCGGTGTTGCTGATTTCGTGCCTCGCCATTGGAGCTTATTTCATTTTTACTTTAGGTAACTATTCTAATATTTCACCAATAATCATCTATACATCATTATATTTGTTATTTAGATTAATCGGCCTATGCAAAATTAAAACAAAGTATGAAAACTACAAATTTTATTCCTCCTTATTTTGGATAATATTTTCAACTTACGCCTTCTATAAATTTGACGCCGATAATTATTCGATGCTGAATTTTCTGTATTTTTTCTTTGGCATTGGCCTGCACGTGCCGCTCTCTCTCGAGCTCGCCCTGGGCTTCTATCGGCGTCGCAGGTAGCCGCGCGGCCGAAGTTGCCCGTGCGGCGGGGCATGGCACTCCGCCACGCCCCGCGCGGTGGACCGCAGGCAGGACCGATCCGTCAGTGGATCGGGAACTCCGCGTCGAGGATGCGCCAGTCGCTCGGCCCGATCAGGTCGCGATGGGAAATGCGCACCGAATGCAGCCTGCCCTCGATGTCGCGCTCCCAGAACTGCAGGAAGCGGCTGAGCTCGGGGAAGGTCGGCGCCTTGTCGAGCGTCTGCCAGAGGAAGGTCTGCAACAGCCGCGGATGGTCGGGCATGTGGTAGAGGATATGGGCCGTGAGCAGGCCGTAGCCCTCGAGCTGGCGGGAAAAATCCGATGATCTCATGATCCGAACCTTTCGAAGTCCCTCACCCAACGTCAAGTGTCCGGAAGTTATGGTTAACGGCGGGTTAACCGGCCGTTCCCCGCATCCGGGTCCGCCTTGTCCCTAAGGACACCTGACAAGCGCGGCCTGCCCGCACTATGTTGCAGGGAAAGAGCCCGGCGCCTTGAGACGGCAGCGCGGGCGAGCCAAGCAACAGGAGCCCAGATGACCGCGCAGCCTCTCCCGGACACGATCGACGCGACGAGCGCCCTGCTGGACGGCCAGGGCTATGTGGGCGACCGCTCGCTGGCCACCGTGCTGCTGCTGGCGCTGAAGCTGAAGCGGCCGCTCTTCCTGGAAGGCGAGGCCGGCGTCGGCAAGACCGAGATCGCCAAGGTGCTGTCGCAGGCGCTGGGGCGCGAGCTGATCCGCCTGCAATGCTACGAGGGGCTGGACGTTTCCACCGCCGTCTACGAATGGAACTACGCCGCGCAGATGGTCGAGATCCGCGTGTCGGAAGCGGCCGGCGACACCGATCACAGCGAATTGTCGAAGTCGGTCTTCGCCGAGCGCTTCCTGATCAAGCGCCCCGTGCTGCAGGCGCTGGAGCCTTCGCTCTCCGGCCCGCCGGTGTTCCTGATCGACGAGCTCGACCGGGCCGACGAGGCGTTCGAGGCCTTCCTGCTGGAAGTGCTGTCGGACAACCAGGTAACGATCCCCGAACTCGGCACGATCCGCGCCGAGGAGCCGCCCATCGTCATCATCACCACCAACCGCACCCGCGAGATCCACGACGCCCTGAAGCGGCGCTGCCTCTATCACTGGGTCGACTATCCGGACGCGGAGCGCGAACTGGAGATCGTCCGGCGCAAGGTGCCGGGCGCCGGCGACCGGCTGTCGCGCGAACTCGTCGCCTTCGTGCAGGCGCTGCGCACGGACGAGGACCTGTTCAAGCAGCCGGGCGTTGCCGAGACGCTGGACTGGGCGACCGCGCTGACCGAGCTGGACCAGATCGCGCTGGACCCGGACATGGTGTCCGACACGCTGGGCGTGCTGCTGAAATACCAGGACGATATCGAGCGCGTCCGCGGCTCGCGCGCCCGCAAGATCATCGAGGAGATCCAGCGCGACCACGACCGCACGGCAAGCGGAGCGGCTTGAGCCCCATGACGGACGAGCTCGCGACGCTGCAGGAGCAGGCCGGCGGACGCATCGCCGACAATATCGTGCATTTCGCCCGGACCCTGCGCCGTGCCGGCCTGCCGGTCGGTCCGGCCAGCGTCGTCGACGCGGTGCGCGCGGTCGAGGTCGCCGGCATCCGCAATCGCGAGGACCTGTACTGGACGCTGCATGCGGTCTTCGTGCGCAAGCGCGAGCAGCGCGCCGTCTTCGACGAGGCCTTCCGCATCTACTGGCGCTCGCGCGGGCTGATCGAGAAGCTGCTGTCGATCCTCTCGCCGGTGGCGCCCGCGCGCGGCGAGCCGGACAAGCCCAAGGCCGGCCAGACCCGCGTCGCCCAGGCCTTCCAGGCAACGCGCGAACGCCAGCAGCAGCACGAGCGCGAGGAGGTGGTGGTGGATGCCCGCTTCACCGTGTCGGGCCGCGAGCTGCTGCAGCGCAAGGACTTCGCCCAGATGAACGCGGAGGAGATCCGCCGGGCCAAGGCGGCGCTGCGGCGCATGGTGCTGCCGATGGAGAAGGTGCGCCTGCGCCGGCTGGTCAGCGCGACGCGCGGGCGCATCGACCCGCGCCGGACCCTGCGCGCCTCGCTGCGCACCGGCGGCGACATGATCGAGCTGCGCCACCGGCGCCACGACGTCAAGCGCCCGCCCATCGTTGCGCTTTGCGACATTTCCGGCTCGATGAGCCAGTACACCCGCATCCTGCTGCATTTCATGCATGCGCTGACCGAGGAGCGGCGCAACGTCCACACCTTCCTGTTCGGCACGCGGCTGACCAATGTCACGCGGCAATTGCGGATGAAGGACCCGGACGAGGCGCTCCTCGCCTGCACGCAAGGGGTGGAGGACTGGTCGGGCGGCACCCGCATCGCCACGGCGCTGGCCGCCTTCAACCGGCAATGGTCGCGCCGGGTGCTGTCCGGCGGGCCCATCGTGCTGCTGGTCACCGACGGGCTGGAGCGCGACACGGACGAGGATCTGGAGCGGGAGATCGACCGGCTGCACCGCTCGTGCCGGCGGCTGATCTGGCTGAACCCGCTGCTGCGCTTCGAAGGGTTCGAGGCGCGCGCAAGGGGCGTGCGGGCGATGCTGCCGCATGTCGACGAGTTCCGCGCCGTGCATTCGCTGGACGCGGTCGCCGACCTTTGCACCGCGCTCAGCGGCGAGCGCGGCCGCGGCGGCCAGCTGACCGACCCGCGCGCCTGGCTGCGCCGGGCGGAAGCGCATGCGGCGCAGGACGCAGCGCGCCTCGCCGCGAGCTGACGACCGCCCGAAGACCCGCTACCCGAAAATCAGGCGCCAGACGAGCGGCACCAAGAGCGCCGTCGCGATGGCATTGAGCCCCATGGCAAGGCCGGAAAAGGCGCCGGCGGTCTCGTTGACCAGCAGCGCGCGCGAGGTGCCGATGCCGTGGGCGGCGACGCCGATGGCAAAGCCGCGCGCCCGCCAGTCGCGAATGCGCGCCAGGTCCAGCACCAGCGGCCCGAGCGCTGCGCCGAGAATGCCGGTCAGGATGACGAGGACAGCGGTGAGCGAGGGCAGCCCGCCGAGCGGCTCGGCAATGCCCATGGCGACCGGCGCGGTGGCGGATTTCGGCGCCAGCGAGGCCAGCGTCTGGCGCGAGGCGCCGAGCAGCGAAGCGACGGCGAGCGCGGAGAGCGCGGCGGTGAGCGAGCCGGCAAGCAGGCTGACGCCGATGGCCAGCGCCGAGCGGCGCACCCGCGCGAACTGGCGGTAGAGCGGGATGGCGAGCGCCACCGTCGCCGGCCCGAGCAGGAAGTGCACGAACTTGGCGCCGTCGAAATAGACCGGGTAGGCGGTGCCGGAGAGAAGCAGCACGGCGCCGATCAGCAGCACCGCGACCAGCACCGGATTGACCAGCGGGTGAAAGCCGGCGCGCCGATACAGGAAGAAGCCGAGCTGATAGGCGGCAAGGGTGAGCGTCAGGGCGGCCAAGGGGCTCGCCGAGAGATAGACCCAGATCTGCGACAGCGGCTCGCTCATGGCGCGCCTCCCTCGGGACCGGAGGGGCTTTCCGCCTCGTGCCGCGCCAGCCGGCTCATGACGAGGCCGGTGACCAGCACGGTGAGCAAGGTGGAGACGATGAGCGCGGCGGTGATCGCCAGCCCCTCGCGCCCGATCAGGCCGAGATGCACGACGACGCCGACGCCGGCCGGCACGAAGAGCAGCGCCAGGTTCTTGAGCAGCGCATCGCCGACGCGGCCGAGATCCTCCCCCACCCCGCCGCGGATGAGCAGCAGCAGGAACAACAGGATCATGCCGAGCACCGGGCCCGGCACCGGCAGGCCGCCCGCCGTGACCACGAGTTCGCCGGCGAGCTGGCAGCACAGTATCAGCGTCAGAGCCCCGATCATTCGCGCTTCCCCCAATCTTCGATCCGCCCACAGTGCCCCCACAGTGCAAGCCCGCCGGACCGCCGGCAAGCGCGGCGATGCGAGGGCGTTGTGCAGCGACGTTTTTCACTCTCGCGAGGAAACCGGAAGACTCGCGAGGGAGTTACACGGATGTGATCAGTAGTCGGAAGGACAGATCGGCGGTCGACTTGAAATCGCCAAGATCGTCGCCATTTCTTGTCCGACGAAAGCAAGGGAGCCGCGAGAAAGAGCGGCGAACGGACCATGATGCGACTGACCGAGCCTTATGATCCTGCCGCACCGCGCCGCGGCCGGATGCTGCTGCCCGCGCTGATCGTCTTCGTGCTGGGAACGGCGACCTTGATGGTGCTGGGCGCCGGCCTTGCCGATGTCAGCCGCAAGGACGCGACGCTGGCCCGGCCGGCGGAGGCGCCAGCCCCGGCACAGGTCGGCTGAGGAGCAGGCCGTCAGTTGACCGCGATCAGTTGACCGCGATCACCGGCGTGTTGACGCCGACCCGGCGGAACAGGTCCGCAATGTCGCGATTGTGCATGCGGATGCAGCCGTAGGAGACCGGCCGGCCGATGGAACCCGGCCGGTTGGTGCCGTGAATGGCATATTCGCCCCCGGCGAGCGTCATCGCCGCAACCCCCATCGGATTGTTCGGCGCCCCGCCCGCGATCACCTTCGGCAGATGCGGCAGGTCGCGCTTGACCTCGGCCGGCGGGGACCAGGCCGGACGCACATGCATGCCGGTGATGTAGGTGCGGCCCGCCCAGGCCTTGCCGCGCTTGCCCACCGCAACGGAATAGCGCAGGGCCGTGCCGCCGCGCTGCACCAGGTTGAGGCGCTTCTCGCTGTTGCGGATGACGATGGTCCCCGGCGCGATGCGGGCGTCGGAAAAGGCGACGAGCTCCGGTGCGGCGAGCGCCTGATGGCTCCACAGCGCCACGCCGATTGCCAGATAGATCGCAACGATACCCCAGACGACCTTGCCCATCGCATGCCCCGGTATTGGTTTACCGAAAGTTTACGCAATAGCAGAGCGCGGGGAAGCAGCAAGCGCAGGCCGCCGCGCGGAATCGATTCGCATGGTTACGGATTAAGGTTTACGCGGGCCCCAGCGGGCAAAGAAAAACCCCGCCCGGACGAACCGGGCGGGGCCAGAAATCCAGTCAGCCGAAAGGCTTACTTCAGATAGTCGTAGGTGCCGTCCTTCCACTCGTAGAAGACGTAGCCCGGCAGGGTCACGTCGCCCACGTCGTTGAAGGCCAGGTTGCCGAGCACGGTGGAGAACTCCATCTCGTTCAGCTTGCCGACGACCGCGTCGAAGTCGGTCGAACCGGCGGCCTTGACGGCCTCGGCCCAGGCCTGGATCGCGGCGTAGGTGTAGAGCGAGTAGCCCTCGGCGGTACGGCCGGCGGCCTCGAGCGCATCCACGACCGGCTTGGCGACCTCGTTCTTGCGCGGATCCGGCGAGAAGGTCATGAGCGTGCCGGCACCGACGTCGCCGGTGATCGACCAGTACTCGTCGGTGACGAGCGCGTCGCCCGAGACGAGGATGGTGGCCATGCCCTGCTCGGCCATCTGGCGCTTGATGAGGCCGGCTTCCGTGTGGTAGCCGCCGACATAGAGCACGTCGACGTTCTCGGACTTCAGCTTGGAGACGAGCGCGGTGTAGTCCTTCTCGCCAGCCGTATAGGCCTCGTAGAGGGCTTCCTGCTTGCCGGCCTCGTTCAGGTACTTCTTGGTCTCGTCGGCGAGACCTTTGCCGTAGGCGGTCTTGTCGTGGATGATGGCGATGTTCTTGTCGCCGAACTTCTCGGCAAGGAACGCGCCGGCAACCTGGCCCTGCTGGTCGTCACGACCGCAGGTCCGGAAGATGCCCGGGCCCGGACGCTCGTCGGTGAAGGTCGGGTTGGTCGAGGCCGGAGAGATCTGGATGATGCCCTCCTCGGAATAGACCTGGCTGGCCGGGATCGAGGATCCCGAGCAGAAGTGGCCGGCGACGAAGACGACGCCCGAACCGACGAACTGGTTGGCAACCGCAACGGCCTGCTTGGGATCGCAGGCATCGTCGCCGATCTGCAGCACCAGCTTCTCGCCGTTGATGCCGCCGGCGGCATTGATGTCCTCGACGGCCTGCTCGGCACCGGCCTTCATCTGCGCGCCGAACGAGGCGTACTGGCCGGTCATCGGACCTGCGGTCGCGATGATGATGTCGGCCATGGCCGCGGTCGACAGGCCCATGCCGACGACGGTGGCGACGCTCGCCATAAGAAGCTTCTTCATAAGGTAGTCTCCCCTTGCTCCAGATGCATTCCCGACCCACCTCGGACCGGGAGCTGAACCACTCTGGTTGTGCGGGCTTTTTGCCCGCGGGCCGTCCCTTCCGGATCGGCCATCTACCGAAACACTATCGCCTTTTCTGGCAAAGTCGAGCGTTTCGGATCAGGTAGCGGGAAGCCGGAGCTTCCCGCAATGCGCGTATCGTCAGGCGATGCTGTCGTCCGCTCCCGGACGCAGCCGCCAGCCGAACGGGCTCGTCTTCTCGTAGAGCCAGCGGTACTGGCTGGTCATCTGGTTGGTGCGCGTCACCCGCCAGCCGGCAAGCGCCAGCGCGACCAGATAGGCGAAGGCGATCAGCCAGTGCTGCACCGACAGCAGCGTGCCGCCATAGAGCGCGAAACTGAGAAAGCGCACCGCCACCGACAGCAGGAAGATGAACCACACCAGGACGAAGAGCGGGCGCCAGGTCAGGGCGCAGGCGCGGCCCGTGGACCAGGCCGCAGCCCCGCCCAGCACCAGCGTCAGGATGATGAAGCCCGCAAGGCTCGTGTCATAGAGGAATCCCATCAGGACCTCCCGTTGTGCCGCCGGCCGCCCCATGGGGCGCTGGTGCCGGCGAGAATGAGAACACGGGTTCCGGCCGCCGCGCCGCAAAGGGCTGGCGGCCGCCGGATCAATGCCTGCCGCCTTCGAGATAGGCCGCCTTCACCTCTTCCTTCGACAGCAGCTCCTTGCCGGTGCCCGACATGGTGATGACGCCGTTGACCATCACGTAGCCGCGATGCGCCAGCTTGAGGGCGTGATAGGCGTTCTGCTCGACGAGGAAGACGGTGAGGCCCTCCGTGCGGTTGAGCACGGCGATGGCATCGAAGATCTGCTTGACGATCAGCGGCGCAAGGCCGAGGGACGGCTCGTCCAGCAGCAGCAGCCGCGGCCGGCCCATCAGGGCGCGGGCGATCGCCAGCATCTGCTGCTCGCCGCCCGACAGCGTGCCGCCGCGCTGCTCCCGCCGCTCCTTGAGGCGGGGGAAGAGCGTGAAGACCTTTTCCAGATCGTCGGAAAAATACTTCGGATCGACGACGGCCGCGCCCATCTGCAGGTTTTCCATCACCGACATGCGCGGGAAGATGCGGCGACCTTCCGGCGACTGGGCGATGTCCATCCGCATGATCTCGTGCGTCGGCATGTGGGTGATGTCGATGCCCTTGTAGTGGACCGTGCCGTTGCGCGCCTGCGGCGTGCCGCAGATCGTCATCATCAGGGTCGACTTGCCGGCGCCGTTGGCACCGATCAGGGTGACGATCTCGCCCTCGTGGACGTCCATGTCGACGCCGCGCAGCGCGACGATCTTGCCGTAATAGGTCTCGACGCCGCGAATCTGGAGAAGCGGTTGTTTCTCGCTCACAGGCCCACCTCTTCTTCCACCTGGTCGACTTCGTCATCGGCAACGCCCAGATAGGCGGCGATGACCTTCGGGTCGTTCTTCACCTCGTCCGGCGTGCCGTCGGAGATCTTCTCGCCGTAGTCCAGCACGACGACGTGGTCGGAGATTTCCATGACCACCGACATGTCGTGCTCGATCAGGAGGACCGAGGTCTTGTGCTCGTCGCGGATGTAGTGGAGCAGCGTGTTGAGCTCGGCGCTTTCGCGCGGGTTGAGGCCCGCCGCCGGCTCGTCCAGGCACAGAAGCTCGGGCATGGTGCACATGGCGCGGGCGATCTCGAGCCGCCGCTGGTCGCCATAGGGCAGGTCCGCCGCCGGCGCATCGGCCCGGTCGATCAGGTTGGTGCGCTCGAGCCAGTACCTGGCCCGGTCCACCGCGCCGGCCTCCGCCTTGCGGAAGCCGCCGATGCCCAGCAGGCCGCCGACCGTGTAGCCGGAGGCCACCATCAGCGGGTTGTGCTGCGCCACCATCAGGTTTTCCAGCAAGGTCATGCCGCCGAACAGGCGGATGTTCTGGAAGGTGCGCGCGACCCCGGCCTTGGCCGAGATCTGGAAGTCGGGCATGCGCTCCAGCAGGTAGTGCTCGCCGGTGCGCCGCTTCATGGTGATGCGGCCCTCGGTCGGCTTGTAGAAGCCGGTGGCGCAGTTGAAGACCGTGGTCTTGCCGGCGCCATTGGGACCGATCAGGGCGGTGATGTCGCCGCGACCGACATTGAACGACAGGTCGTTCACCGCGACCAGGCCGCCGAAGCGCATGGTCACATGTTCGATGCGAAGGACGGGATCGTCGTTCCAGCGGCTCATCCGTGGCCCTCCTGAACCAGATCGGCGGAAATGCCCTTGGCCTTCTTTCGGTCAAGCGCGATGGAGGGCGCACGGGTCGAGATCAGACCGCGCGGCTTCCAGACCATGATGACGACCATCAGGAGGCCGAACACGAGCATCCGGTATTCCTCGAACTGCCGGAAGAACTCGAAGCCGCCGATCATCACCACCGCGGCGATGACGACGCCGACCTGCGAGCCGAGGCCGCCGAGAACGACGATCGCCAGGATCACCGCCGATTCGATGAAGGTGAAGCTCTCCGGCGAGATGAAGCCCTGGCGCGTGGCGAAGAACGAGCCCGCGAACCCGCCGAACATGGCGCCGAGCGCGAAGGCGGTCAGCTTGGTGTTGGTGGTGTTGATGCCGAGCGAGCGGCAGGCGATCTCGTCTTCGCGCAGGGCCTCCCAGGCCCGCCCGACCGGCAGCTTGCGCAGCCGCATGGTGACGAAGTTGGTCGCGAGCGCCATCACCAGGATCAGATAGTAGAGGAAGATGATCCGGTGGATGGAGTTGAAGTCCAGCCCGAAGAAGTCGGCAAAGCCGCCCTCCCCGCGCTCGAACTCCAGACCGAAGAAGCTCGGCCGGGGAATGCCGGACAACCCGTTCGGGCCGCCGGTGAACTCGTACCAGTTGAGCAGCACTACGCGGATGATCTCGCCGAAGGCCAGCGTCACGATGGCGAGATAATCGCCCCGCAGGCGCAGCACCGGGAAGCCGAGGATGACGCCCCAGAAGGCGGCGAGGATGCCGGCCAGCGGCAGGCAGAGCCAGAAGGAAAAGCCGAAATACTGGGCCAGCAGCGCATAGGAGTAGGCGCCCACCGCATAGAAGGCGACATAGCCGAGGTCCAGCAGGCCGGCGAGGCCGACCACGATGTTGAGGCCCCAGCCGAGCATCACGTAGGTGGTCACCAGGATCGCGAGATCGAGATACTGGCGCGAACCGCGCGAGCCGAGGAAATACATCAGCAGGAACGGCAGGACCACGGCGAGCACGAAGAGCGCCGGGGTGATCAGGTGGCCGAAGCGGGAGGCCGCCTCCTGGCTGGGCACGAACCCGCCGAGCACGGCGGTGACCGGCTTCTCGCTCTTCCAGACGAAGAGGTTGAGAGCCAGGCGTCCGACGAAGACGACGGCGACCGCGATGGCGACCGCGCCCCAGCGGTACTCGATCGACAGACCGCCGATGCTGACGTCGGTCTTCATGCCGATGAGCATGGCGAACAGGCCGAATGCGACCAGCGCGCCCACGGCGGCATCCTTCACGGAGCCGGCGAGCAAATCCTGTTTCTGTGCGGCCATGGTGTCAGACCTTCTCGACTTCGGGTTTGCCCAGGAGGCCTTCGGGCATGAAGATCAGCACGATGGCGAGGATCGAGAACGCGGCCACGTCCTTGTATTCAAGGGAGAAGTAGCCGGACCAGAACGTCTCGATGAGGCCGATCAGAAGGCCGCCGAGCATGGCGCCGGGCAGCGAGCCGATGCCGCCGAGAACGGCCGCGGTGAAGGCCTTAACGCCGGCCAGGAAGCCGATGTAGAAGTCGATGACGCCATAGTAGAGCAGGAACATCAGGCCGGCGACGGCGGCCAGCGCCGCACCCATGACGAAGGTCAGCGAGATGGTGCGGTCGACATTGATGCCGAGCAGCGCGGCCATCTTGCGGTCCTGCTCGCAGGCGCGCTGGGCGCGCCCGAGCGGCGTCTTGGTGATGAGGAAGGTGAAGCCGGCCATCAGCAGCAGCGTCGCGACGATGATCAGGATCTGCATGTAGCTGATCTGGACGACGAAGTTGCCCTCCGGACTGACCGTCTCCCACAGCTGGATGTTGCCGCCCAGCAGCGGCTGCAGCGGCTTGGTGCGCGCGCCTTGCGAAATCTGCACGAAGTTCTGCAGCGCGATGGAGGCGCCGATGGCGGTGATCAGCGGCGCCAGGCGGAACGAACCGCGCAGCGGCCGGTAGGCGATCCGCTCCACCGTCCAGCCCCAGACGGCGGTCAGCGCCATGGCGATGACCAGCACGAGGCAGAGCGCCAGGATGAGTAGCAGCAACGGCGTCGCCGCGGTGATGCCCAGCGCGATGATCACGATGAGCGCGATGAAGGCTCCGACCATGAAGATATCTCCATGGGCGAAGTTGATCATGCCGATGATCCCGTAGACCATCGTGTAGCCAATGGCGATCAGGCCGTAGATCGACCCGAGCGTTACGCCATTGATCAACTGTTGGATGAAGTAGTCCATAGGCCCTGTGGTCCCCCTGAAGGACTGGCGGCTTCGCCGTTCTCAGTCCGCAGCACCGCCGACATGGCAGCGGCGCATGATCTTATGTACTTACCAAGCCCCTGTGGGCGGCACAATTCCCCTCGAAAACCGGTACTTAGAAAAGAACATCTTTCCCCTCCGCCGGCAAACGAAACGCGATTGTTCCTCCACTGCGCCCCGATGGCCCTCCCCGCGCGCGGATACCGTCCGGCGGCCCCGCAGGGCGCGCAATGCACCCGGCGATATCCGGACAGACCTGTGGCGGGGAATCGAAGCGGCGACGTGGCTCCTCCCGATCGCGCCGTTAACGTAGGGGAAAAAAGTCACAAGGAAACGCCAGTTTCAATTGAAACTTCCCGACGTGATGGTTAGAAAATCTAACGATGAGCACCGGCAGCCTGCCTCCCCTCAATGCGCTCAGGGCCTTGGCCGCCCTCGCCCAGACCGGCCGCGTCGGCCTGGCCGCCGACGAACTGGGCGTCACCCATGCCGCCGTCAGCCACCATCTGCGCAATCTGGAGGACTGGTTCGGCGTCGCATTGGTGCGGCGGGTCGGACGCCGCGTCGAGCTGACGCCGGAGGCCGAGCGCATCGCCGAGGTGACGCGCGCCTCGCTGCAGCGGATCGGCGACGTCTGCCACGACGTGCTGGAGACGGTGCGCCGGCCGGAACTGTCCATCGCCTGCGTACCCTCCTTCGGCACGCGTTACCTCATTCCCCGGCTGGTCGACTTCGCGGAAGTCGCGCCGAACCTGCGGCTCAGCCTGCTCTACGCCCAGCACGGGCTGGCGCAGGACACCGACATTTCCATCGACTGGTTCGACACCCCGCCGCTGGCCGAGCGCTATGCGGTGCGCCTGCGGCTCCTGTCGGGCCACACGCGGCCGGTCTGCAGCCCGGCGCATCTGGCCGCGCACGGCCCCTTCGACACGCCGGAAAAGCTCGCCGGCGCGCGCCTGCTGCACGACGAGACGCGCAAGGACTGGCGCGACTGGCTGGCGGAAAACGGCCTGCCGCCGGACCTTGCCGGCAACGGCCCGGTGTTCAGCGACTTCAACCTCCTGGTCAGCGCCGTCGTCGCCGGCCACGGGGTGGCGCTCTGCGTGGAAACGATGATCGAGGCGGAGCTGCAGCGCGGCGACCTGATCCCGCTCACGAACACGCTTGGCAGCCGCGACCGCGGCTACTGGCTGACCGCGGCGCAGCCGCCCGGCCCGGCCGCCCAGCGCTTCATCGAGTGGATCACCGAGCGCATGCTGGGCAGCGTCGCCGACCCGCCGGACCTCGGACGGGCCGAAAATCCGCACACCGCCCCGTGAAACCACTTCGAAACCGCCCTAGGTTAGGATCGATGCTCAAGATGCGGACAAACAGGGACGGGCACGGTCGGGCCATGTGAATTGGCCGATAGGACCGGAGGGGACGACATGACGAACAGCTCAGCCTTCAGGACGGGAGGCCTCGACGGCGAGGGCACGCAGCCCGTCGACCGCTTCGCCTTCCGCGAGGCGATGAGCCGGCTGGGCACCGCGGTGCACATCGCCACGACCGACGGCGTTGCCGGGCGCGGCGGCACCACCGTCTCGGCCGTCGCCTCCGTCTCCGACGCGCCGCCCACGGTGCTGGTCTGCGTCAACCGCCAGGCCCGCATCAACGCCGCGATCAAGGCCAACGGCCTGTTCGCCATCAACACGCTGCCGGCCGAGGCGCAGGACCTGTCCGACGCCTTCGCCGGCAAGGGCGACCTCACCTTCGACGACCGCTTCGCGCTGGCCGACTGGCATCGGCTGGCGACCGGATCGCCGATCCTGCGCGGGGCGCGCGTCGCCCTCGACTGCCGGGTGACCGGCATTTCCGAAATCGGCACCCATTCGGTGATCTTCGGCGAGATCCTCGGCATCGAGCTGGGCGAGCGCGGCCCGGCGCTGATCTATCTCGACCGCGCCTATCACCGCATCTGATCTTCCCCGCCCCCTGTTGCAACGATCCGACGAGGCCCCGCCTTGCGCAACCTGATCACCGACGTGCCCGGCCTTTCGGTCGGCAATGCCTCCTGCGAGAAGCTCAAATCCGGCGTCACCGTGCTGACCGCCGACACGCCGCTGCGCGCCTCCGTGGCGATCCATGGCGGGGCGCCGGGCACCCGCGAGGCAGCGCTGCTCGATCCGCGCTTCACGGTTGAAAACGTCGACGCGCTGGTGCTGTCTGGCGGCTCGGCCTTTGGCCTCGATGCGGCCTCCGGCGTGCAGATGGCGCTGGCCGCCCAAGGGCGCGGCTTTGCGGTGGGCACCGCGCGCGTGCCCATCGTGCCGGGGGCGATCCTCTTCGACCTGCTCAACGGCGGCGACAAGGACTGGGGCGACACCAACCCCTATGGCGCGCTCGGTCGCACGGCGCTGGCCGCAGCCTCCCCGGACTTCGAGATCGGCAGCCATGGCGCAGGCACCGGCGCGACGACGGCAACGCTGAAGGGCGGCCTCGGATCGGCCTCGGCGAAGCTGTCGTCGGGTGCGACCGTCGGCGCGCTGGTCGCGGTCAATGCGCTCGGCAGCGCGGTGCTGGGCGAGGGTCCGCATTTCTGGGCCGCGCCCTTCGAGAAGGGGGACGAGTTCGGCGGCCTCGGCTGGCCGGCAGCACTGCCCGCCCTGCCCGACAGGCCGCGCACCAAGCTCGACGGCCTCAGCGAGGGCGCCAACACCACCATCGCCATCATCGCGACGGATCTGGCGCTCACCAAGGCGGAACTGCAGCGGCTGGCGGTGGCAACCCATGACGGCTTCGCCCGCGCCCTGTGGCCGGCGCATACCCCGCTCGACGGCGACCTGATCTTCGCGGCCTCCACGGCCGCGCGCGAGATGCGCGATCCCCTGGCCGAGACGGTGGAGATCGGCGCGGTCGCAGCTGCCGTGATGAGCCGGGCGATCGCCCGCGCCGTCCATGCGGCCAGCCCCGCCCCCGGCGACACGCTGCCGACCTGGGCTGAGCGCTTCGGCGGATAGAGCCGGACCGGACCCGCGGCGGCGGATTACTCCGCCGCCTCCATCACAGGCGTGCCCTCGCCCTGCGGCGCGAGCTGCGCCAGCAGCGCCTCGCGCCGGACCATCGCCTTGGCGAAGTTCGCCTCCTTCACCGGACCGAAACCGCGCACCGTGTCGGCAGTGCGGGCGAGCTCGACGAGCAGGCCGTAATTCGCCGTGCCGACAAGACCGGCGATGCGCTCGGCATCGGCAAGGCAGAGGCTGGCGAAGTCCCGCTCCATGCGCCGCTCTTCGGTGCGGCCGAACGGATCGAACGCGGTGCCGCGCAGGCGCTTGGCCCTCGCCAGCAGGCGGAAGGCGGTGAAGATCCACGGGCCGAAGGCGATCTTGCGCGGCCGCCCCGTGCGCGCGTCGAGCGTGCGGGAGATCAGCGGCGGCGCCAAGAGCACCTTGAGCTTGCGCGGACTGTCGAACTGCGCCTCCAGCCGGGCACGGAAGTCGGGCTGCGAATAGAGCCGCGCGACCTCGTACTCGTCCTTGTAGGCCATCGCGCGGTAGAGGCCCTCGGCGAGCGTGCGCGTCAGCCGCAGGGTGCCGTTGCCGGCGCGCTCGTCGGCGGCGCGGACCTGTGCCACCGCATCGAGGAAGCGCTGCGCGTAAGCCTCGTCCTGATAGGCGGCAAGCTCGCGACCGAGAAACGCGATCCGCGTGTCGAGATCCATCTCCGCGGCCGGATCGACGGAATTCGCCGCCGGCAGACCGGCAAGGATCTTGTCCGGTGCCGCGAACAGCACCCGGCCGGCATGGAAGGCGGCAAGGTTCTTGTCGACCGCCGCGCCGTTGAGGCGGATCGCGGTGTCGAGCGCGGTGGTCGAAAGCGGCAGGCGGCCGGCCTGATGCGCCATGCCGACCAGCATCATGTTGGCGTAGATCGCATCGCCGAACAGCGCCTCGGCGATGCGGGCGATGTCGTGACCGGCAAAGAGCGGACAGGCCTCGTCCAGCGTCTTCAGCATCCGCGCCTCGTCGAAGGAGAGCGTCTGCTTCATGACGAACTCGGCCGTCGGCGCGACGCGCGAATTGGCAAAGCCCGCAGTGCGCTCCCGGTCGATCAGCGCCAGCTGCTCGGCATTGGTCGCCACCACCATGTCGGAGGCGAGCAGCACGTCGAGGCTGGCGGTCGGGATGCGCGGCCCCTCGATGGCCCGGTCCGCGGTGGAAAAGCGCAGATGCGAGGTCACCGGGCCGCCCTTCTGGGCAAGGCCGGTCATGTCCAGGGTCGAGGCCTGCTTGCCGTCCACATGCGCGGCCATCGCCAGCACCGCCGCCGTGGTGGTGACGCCGGCCCCGCCGATGCCGGCGATCAGCAGGTTGAGCGTCGTCTCCAGCCCCGCGACCTCCGCCTCGGGCAGCTCGGCGACGAGGGCGGCAAGGTCGAGCCCGCTCGCCTCGGCTCGGCGCAGCGAGGCCCCCTCCACCTCCACGAAGGAGGGACAGAAGCCCTTGGCGCAGGAAAAGTCCTTGTTGCAGGACGACTGGTTGATCCGCCGCTTCTCGCCGAAGGGCGTCGCCAGCGGCTCGATGGAGATGCAGTTCGACTGCACCGAACAATCGCCGCAGCCCTCGCAGACCCGCTCGTTGATGAAGAGGCGCATGTCGGGATCGGCGAAGTTGCCGCGCTTGCGGCGGCGGCGCTTTTCGGCCGCGCAGGTCTGGTCGTAGATCAGCACGGTGACGCCGGCGACCTGTTGCAGCTCCTCCTGCACGCGCATCAGCTCGTCGCGGTGGAAGACATCGGTATCCGGCGCAAGATCGTGGCGGCCGAGATAGGCGTCCGGCTCCTCGCTGACGACGACGATGCGCTCGACGCCCTCGGCCTCCAGCTGGCGGGTGAGCTGCGGCACGGTGAGGATACCGTCGACCGGCTGGCCGCCGGTCATCGCCACCGCATCGTTGTAGAGGATCTTGTAGGTGATCGGCACCTTGGAGGCGACGGCCTGGCGGATCGCCAGGATGCCGGAGTGGAAATAGGTGCCGTCGCCCACATTGGCGAAGACGTGGCTATCGCGGGCAAAGTCCGCCTGGCCGACCCACAACACGCCCTCGCCGCCCATGGCGATCTGGCCGTCGGTGGTGCGGCCCGGGATCTCCGTCATCGCATGGCAGCCGATGCCGGGCATGGAGCGGGCGCCCTCCGGCACCACGGTGGAGGACGAGTGCGGGCAGCCGGAGCAGAAATACGGCACCCGCGCGGCGCGCTCCGCATGGCCCTGCGACCACATCACCTGCCGGTTCATCCGCTCGGCGACGGCGCGCATTTCGGCGGTGACGAAATCGGCCGGCAGGAAGGCGAGCAGCGCCGGGATGATCTCGGCAACGGCGAGTTCCAGCAGGTCGGAGAGGAAGGGATTGCCCTGCGGCGTCATCTTGCCCCAGATCGCCGGACGGGCATGGTCCGGCCAGCCATAGGCGATCTCCTTGATCTGCGGCTCGAGGAAGGCGCGCTTGTGCTCCACGACGAGCAGCCGCTCCAGCCCGCGGGCGAAATTCGACAGGCCGATGGGCTCCAGCGGCCAGGGCATCGCCACCTTGTAGATGGCAAGGCCGATGTCGCGGGCTCGCTCCTCGGTGAGGCCGATCAGCTCGAACGCCTGGCGCAGGTCGCGATAGGCCTTGCCGGTGGCGACGATGCCGATGCGCGGGCGGCTGGCGCCGAAGGCGACGCGGTCGAGCCCGTTGGCCCGCACATAGGCGCGCGCCGCCGGAATGCGCACATCGCGCAGCAGCCGCTCGGTCTCCAGCCGATTGCCGAGCAGCATCACCCGGTTGAGATCGTCGTGGCGGCGCGGGTCGCGGTCCTGCGGGAAGACGAAATCGAGCCGCGCCGGATCGACGGAGATGGTCGCCGAGGCGTCCATCGTGTCGGCAAGGCAGATCAGCCCGCTCCACAGCCCGCTGAAGCGCGACAGGGCGAAGCCGTGCAACCCGTAGTCCAGCACTTCCTGGATGTCGGACGGGTTGAGCACCGGCATCTCGACATGCTGGAAGAAGAATTCCGACTGGGCCGGCAGGATCGAGGACTTGGCGAGGTGGTCGTCGCCGGCCAGCGCCAGCACGCCACCATTGGCCGCGGTGCCGCTGGCATTGGCCTGGCGCAGCACGTCGCCGGCCCGGTCGACGCCCGGCGCCTTGCCGTACCAGATGCCGAAGACGCCGTCGTAATCGCTGCCCTTGCCGTGATGGGCGACCTTCTGGCTGCCCCAGACGGCGGTGGCGCCGAGTTCCTCGTTGACGCCGGGCTTGAACACGATGTCGGCGGGGGCAAGATGGCGCTTCGCGCGCACCAGCTCGGTGTCGAAGCCGGCAAGCGGCGACCCGCGATAGCCGGAGATGAAACCGCCGGTCTTCAGCCCGGCCGCCCGGTCGAGCCGGCTGCGGTCGAGGGCGAGGCGAACAAGCGCCTGGATGCCGGTCAGGTAGACACGGCCGTCATTGGAGACGTATTTGTCGTCGAGGGAGACAGAGCGCATGATGGCGTTCATGGAGACGGCCTCCTCATCCGTCTTCGAGGGTCGCGCGCGAGGGGGCGTGAAGCGCCCGCACCCCGCGCAATCTGCTGGGACCCAATATGCTCCTTCTTTGCGTGAAATTCTGTGCTATCGTGCCCGAAACAGACCCTAAAACCGCACGGAATTTCCCCTCGACACCCCATGAGCGAAAAAAACCTTCTGGATCCGTCCGATATCCGCGTGCTGCAGATCATGCAGCGGGATGCCTCCCTCTCCATCGCCGAAATCGCCCGCGAGGCAGGCATGAGCCAGACCCCGTGCTGGCGCCGCATCAAGAAGCTCAAGGAGACCGGCGTGATCCGCCAGGTCGTCGCCGTCGTCGACCGGGAAGCGGTCGGGCTGGGCTTCGTCGCCTATGCTTTCGTCAAGCTGGCCGTGCCCAGCCGCGAGAACATGGAGACCTTCGACAAGCTGCTGCAGCGCTGGCCGGAAGTGGTGATCTGCGAGCGCATCACCGGCGCGGTCGACTACCTGATCAAGGTCGTCGCCAGCGACATCAAGGCCTATGACGACTTCCTGCGGCTGAAGCTGCTCGACAACACGCTGGTCTCCGACGTGCAGTCGCGCATCGTCGTCAGCACGGTGAAGCACACGGTGGCGCTGCCGATTCGCGAGACGTGAGGGACGGTGGCGGCGGCCGAGAGGATGCGAGGCTGCCACTCCTTCTCGAAGGTCATCCCGGTCGCGGGCAAGCGCGACCCGGAACCCATTGGCACCCTCGGCAAGCGTGAGGCGGGAGCGCTTCGCCACCTCCACAGCTGTCATACCTGCGAAGGCAGGTATCCAGTATCCGCCGGGGCGTGTGGGTTTGCGAAAGCGGCTGCCCCTCGACAAAGGGCGCTTGCGACAACGCCGAGGTCTGAGCCGAACCGTTGGGGGTTACTGGTTCCCGGTCTTCGGCTGCGCCGAAACCGGGATGACACACGGTGTGTGGGCGCGCGTGGGCGTGTCCTCACCGCCGCTCTGGAAACTAATAGGCCCGGATCTCGCGATGCTCGTCCGGGGTGACGGCAGAGGGGATGCGAAGTCGCGCACCTCCCCCGCAGCCAATGGTCGCACCCGACTTGACCCTGCACGCGGACAGGGCAGAGTGGCGGCGCGCGGGTGCAGGCTCGCGATGCCGCAATCGGGTGCGGCGCATTCGGGAAACACCACTTCGGGAAAGGACAGACGATGGGACACACTGCCGGGCCGCTGACGGGCAGCTGCCGCTGCGGGGCCACCACGATCGCGATTGCCGCCGATCCGGTGATGACCGCCGCCTGCCACTGCCGGGGCTGCCAGAAGATGAGCTCCAGCGCCTTTTCGCTGACCGCGATGGTGCCGGCCGAGGCGTTCTCCGTCACCGCCGGCGAGCCGGTGAAGGGCGGCATCCAGGGGCCGCAGCTCGACCACTATTTCTGCCCGCACTGCAAGACCTGGATGTTCACCCGCATCACCGGCTTCGAGGCGGTGGTCAACGTGCGCCCGACCATGTTCGACGACGACGAGCGCTGGTCGCGCCCGTTCATGGAGACGATGACGGCGGAAAAGCTCGCCTGGGTCGAGCTTCCGGTGGCGCGCAGTTTCGAGGGTTTCCCGCAGCCGGAGGAGTTTCCGCAGCTGATCGCCGAGTTCGCCGCGCGCGACTGACGGTCAGCGCTAAGGCAGGGTCCCTCCCTGGCGTCTTCCCGGACGAGGCGAAGCCGCGACCCGGGAGGACGCGGGGAGAGGTGGCGCTCCGTCGCCAGCACTGCTCACCCCCCTCTGTCGGCTCCGCCGACATCTCCCCCTCAAGGGGGGAGAAGGGAGCGAGAGGTTAGCTCCTGCCTCTCTCTCGGACGTCTGGACTTGCTTCGCAAAAGCGGAGAGGCCTTACCCGACCAAAAAACGCGAGGGCGAATAGGGCTGCGGGTCGGCCAGCGGCAGCATGTCGGTGACGAGATCGGCCAGGAGCCGCGCCATCGCCGGGGCCAGCGAAAAGCCGTCGCGCATGTGGCCGACCGACAGCCACAGGCCCGGCATGCCGGGCATTTCGCCGACGATGGGCAGCTGGTCCGGCACGAAGACGCGCACGCCCGCGACCGGCAGCTCCTCCACCGCCGAGCCGAGCGGCAGCAGCGCGCGGGCGGTGGCGGTCGCACGGTGCAGGGCATTGGCGCGCACCGGAAGCCCGGACAGCGCACGGGCCGTCGACATCAGCTCCGTGCCGCCGACAAGCCGCAGCCCGCGCTCCATCGGCGTCAGCGTGAAGCCGCCCTCCAGGTCGGTGACCGGCCGGGTCAGCGACACGCCGGAGACGGCGCGGAAATGGCGGTGATAGGTGCGGCAGGCGGCGAGCGGCATCGTCAGCCCGAAGCGCGCCAGCACCGGCGAGATGCCCGCGCCCAGCGCCAGCACCACGATCGGCGCGCCGACCTCGCCGCGCACGGTGCGCAGCGCATAGCCCCGGCGCGTGTCGAGAAGCGTGGCGGCATCGCCGATCTCCACCTCGCCGCCGCGCTCGCGGAACAGCCGGCCATAGGCCTTGGTAACGCCGCCGGGCGAGGAGACCGACTGGCTCTCCGGCCAGTAGATCGCCGCCTCCTCCAGCGAGCGCAGATGCGGCTCCAGCCGGACGATCTCGACCGCGTCGAGATCCGCGTAAGGCACGCCGAGAATGCGGGCGAAATGCCGGTCGACCTCGGCAAGCTCGCGCACCCGCGGCGAGCGCAGCAGCTTGATCCAGCCGGTGCGGCGGAAGAAGCGCAGGGCGCTGGCCGCCCGCGCCAGCGCCAGATGCTCGGCCGCCGCCACCGCCTGCAGCGGGGAGAGCGCGCGCGCCGCCCGCGCCACGGCGGCCGGCTGGGCGGTGAGCCGGCATTCGCCGAAGAAACGGGCAAGATCGGGCAGCGAGCGCGAATCGATGCCGAAGCCGCGGCGCCGGGTCAGCGCGCCGGCGAGGATGCCCGGCAGGGTCAGCGGCAGGGCCGGTGCGCAGTAGGCATCGCGGCCGATCAGCCCGTCATTGCCGCGCGTTGCCTCCTCTCCCGGCGCATCCCGGTCGACGAGAAGCACGCGAAGGCCCCGCCCCTGCAGGTGCAGGGCGGCACTCGTTCCGGTGATTCCGGCGCCAAGGACGATCGCGTCGAAGCTGCGCATACGCTTTTCGACACCGTTCACAATCGCCTTGCAAGTGGAAGACGCTCTCCACGATACTCAAGGTCCTGAAATTGTTCCCGCCCGGCGCCGTTGCGGCGCCCCCGAGCCCCTCCCGGGGCGCCCCCGAGCCCTTCCCGGAAAGTGTCCGACATGCCGGCGCTCGCCCTGCCGCTCACCCTCCTTGCCTGGCTCGGCCGCCAGGGCACCCGCGCCGTTGCCATCAGCGCCCTGCTCGGCATGGTGCTGCCGCCGCTCTCGGCGCTGTTCCGCCCGCTGGTCGAGGAAGCGATCTTCGTGCTGCTGGTGCTGGCCTTCCTGCGGGTCGATCCGGTCGCCGTCGTCGCCCATGTCCGCCGGCCGAAACTGGTGGCCCTGTCGCTGATATGGATGCTGCTCGCCGTGCCGCTCACCGTGGGCGCGCTGCTGCAGGCGAGCGGGCTTGCCGCCCTGCATCCCGACATCGCGCTGGCCGCCTTCATCGTCACCGCCGCCCCGCCGATCATGTCGGCCCCGGCCTTCATCGCGCTGATCGGCCTCGACGGAGCGCTGTCGCTGGCGCTGGTCGGCTGCGGCATGCTGCTGACGCCGATCACAGCGCCGCTGATCGGCGGGCTGCTGCTCGGCGAGAGCCTGCCCATCGACGCGCTTGCCCTCGGCCTGCGCCTGACCGGGCTGCTCGCCGCCTCCGCCGGCATGGCGCTGCTGATTCGCCGCTTTGCCGGCAATGCCCGCGTCGTCGAGGCGAAGGAGCATATCGACGGGCTCAACGTACTGATCCTGTTCATCTTCGCCGTGGCGGTGATGGACGGCGTCGCCGAGCGCTTCATGGCAGCGCCCCTGTTCACCCTGGCGGTGGCGGCGCTGACATTTGCCGTGGCACTGACGCAGATGGGGGTGACGCTGCTGGTGTTCGCGCGCGTGCGCCGCGACCAGGGCTTCGTCATCGGCCACGCGGTCGGCAACCGCAACATGGGGCTCCTGGTCGCCGCGCTGGGCGGCACGCTGCCGGATCTCGCCTGGCTGTATTTCGGGCTCGGCCAGCTGCCGATCTACCTGCTGCCATGGCTCCTGAAGCCGCTGGCCAACCGCATCGCCGCCGATCAGGCGGAACGTGACCGGGATCACGGCAGCGCCGCACCCGGCGGCTAGTCTGACGGGCAACGCAACCCGGATCATCAGGAAGACCGCCCCTTGCCACACCGCCCGACGTCGAAAGGCACGCCTCTTGCCGCAGCCGCTCCGCTGGGGGCCGCCGCCCTCGCCCTGCTTTTGACGCTGGGCACCACGCCGGCCTTCGCCGCCGACCATGCAAGGGTCGACGTGCTGGGCTTTTCGTCCGATGGCAGCCGCTTCGCCTTCGAGGAATACGGCACGCAGGACGGCTCGGGCTTTCCCTATTCCAACATCTACCTGTTCGACGTCGACCGGGACGCCTGGCTCGGCGGCAGCCCGTTCCGCCGGCTGGACGAGACCGGCGACGCAACGCCCGCACAGGCGGAAGCCGACCTTGCCCGCACCCGCGCGGCCAATCGCGACGAGGCATGGGGCCTGATCTCCTCGGCCGCGATCAGCGGCCATGGCGACACGGTGGCGCACAATCCGCCGACGCAGCGCGGCGCCGACCCGCACCTGATGATCGCAACGATGCGCGCGGAAGTGCCGGAGTTCGGGCCGCAGGTGGAGCTGCGGCTGACCGAGCACGGCGTGGAGCGGCCCGCGCGCTGCCCGGACGGCTTCGGCGAGATCAAGGGCTTCCGCCTGACGCTGACGCTGGAGGGCGAGACGCGGGTGCTCAACGACGATGCCCGCCTGCCGCAGAGCCGGGGCTGCGCGCTCGGCTACCGGATCGACCGGCTGGTGCTGCATCACCCCGCCGATGGCGGCCCGACCGCCTTCGCGGTGCTGGTGCTGGTCGAGCAGGTCGGCTTCGAGGGGCGCGACGGGCGGTATCTGGCGATCACCGGGCGGCTGTGAGACGAGAGGGAGCGCCCACCTGGATGCTTGTGGCACCGGGGAGCCTGTGATAGCGGCTTGCGCCAGATCAGCCTCCCCCAAGCTCAGCCATCGGAGCCGCCGCCCATGACCCGCCCCGTCGTCATTGCCCCGTCCATGCTCGCCTCGGACTTCTCCGCCTTCGGAAGGGAAGTGCGCGACGTGGTGGAGGCCGGCGCCGACTGGATCCATCTCGACGTGATGGACGGGCATTTCGTGCCCAATATCAGCTTCGGCCCCGACGTCATCAAGGCGATGCGCCGGCACACGGACAAGGTGTTCGACACCCATCTGATGATCGCCCCCTGCGATGCCTATCTGGAGGCCTTCGCCAAGGCGGGCTCCGACATCATCACCGTGCATGCCGAGGCCGGCCCGCATCTCGACCGCTCGCTGCAGGCGATCCGCGCGCTCGGCAAGAAGGCCGGCGTCTCGCTGAACCCGGCAACGCCGGAAAGCGTCATCGAATACGTGCTCGACCGCCTCGACCTGGTGCTGGTGATGAGCGTCAATCCGGGCTTCGGCGGCCAGTCCTTCATCCCGGCGATGGTCGACAAGGTCGCCCGCATCAAGGCGATGATCGGCGACCGGCCGATCGACATCGAGGTCGACGGCGGCGTGACCGCGCAGACCGCGCCGCTGGTCGCCAAGGCCGGCGCCAACGTGCTGGTCGCCGGCTCGGCGGTGTTCAAGGGTGAGGGCGTTGCCGGCTACCGCGCCAATATCGAGGCGATCCGCAAGGCCGCCGACGCCGCCGCGGCTTGACCGGCTGCGCGGCGCGGCCGACAGTCGGCGTTTGAATCTGAAGTTCGCACAGAGCGTGCTGACAAGTGTGACGAACTTCAGGTTCGGGTGACCAGAACGGATGGACCTGCCACGTGCGACCGCTCGTCTTCGCCATTGCCTGGGCCGCCTTCATCGGCCTGACGGAGACCGCGCTCACCTTCTGGCGCGGCGAAGCCCTGACCGGCCGCTCGGCCGGGGTCGTCACCGTCTTCACGGTGAGCGCCTTCCTCGGCGCCTTCTGCGCCTGGGGCGCGGCGAACCTCCTCACCTTCCGCCGCCGCAAGGGACGGCTGCCGGCGCGCTTTGCCGCGATGATCCTGTCGCTGACGCTCGGCACCGCGGGCTTTTGCGCCGTGTTCTTCTTCCTGCAGCTGCGCTCCTATTATTCGGAGTGGCACACCAGCACGATCTCCATGGAGATGTTCTGGCAGTTCGCCTTCACCGGCGCCTCGACCAGCTACATCTTCGCCGTGATGGGCGCCCGCCCGCTGCTGCCTTTCGTCTTCCTGCCGATGCTCGCCTTCTCGTGGTACTTCGCGCGCATTGAGCCGCCGCGCCACGTCTGATAAGGAGCCGGCACACCCCGCCGCTGCCCGAGAAGGACACCCGCATGATCCCGCGCTATTCGCGGCCCGAAATGGTCGCAATCTGGTCTCCCGAGACGAAGTTCCGCATCTGGTTCGAGATCGAGGCGCATGCCTGCGACGCGCTCGCCGAGATCGGCGTGATCCCCAAGGAGGCCGCCCGCACGATCTGGGAGAAGGGCGGGGCCGCGACCTTCGACGTCGCCCGCATCGACGAGATCGAGCGCGAGACCAAGCACGACGTCATCGCCTTCCTGACGCATCTGGCCGAGATCGTCGGGCCCGACGCCCGCTTCGTGCACCAGGGCATGACCTCGTCCGACGTGCTGGACACCTGCTTCAACGTGCAGCTGACCCGCGCCGCCGACCTGCTGCTGGCCGATATCGACGCGCTGCTGGCCGCCCTCAAGCGCCGCGCCTTCGAGCACAAGGACACGGTCTGCATCGGCCGCTCGCACGGCATCCATGCCGAGCCGGTGACCTTCGGCCTGAAGATGGCCGAGGCCTATGCCGAGTTCGACCGCTGCCGCACGCGCCTGATCGCCGCCCGCGCTGAAGTGGCCACCTGCGCCATTTCCGGCGCCGTCGGCACCTTCGCCAATATCGATCCGCGCATCGAGGAACATGTCGCCGAGGCGATGGGCCTGGCCGTCGAGCCGGTCTCCACCCAGGTGATCCCGCGCGACCGGCACGCGATGTTCTTCGCGACGCTCGGCGTCATCGCCTCGTCCATCGAGCGCGTGGCGACCGAGATCCGCCACCTGCAGCGCACCGAGGTGCTGGAGGCGGAGGAGTATTTCTCGCCGGGCCAGAAGGGCTCCAGCGCCATGCCGCACAAGCGCAACCCGGTGCTGACCGAGAACCTGACGGGCCTTGCCCGCATGGTCCGCGCCTATGCGATGCCGGCGATGGAGAACGTCGCCCTGTGGCACGAGCGCGATATCTCGCACTCCTCCGTGGAACGGATGATCGGCCCGGACGCGACCGTGACGCTCGACTTCGCGCTGGCGCGCCTGACCAACGTCATCGACAAGCTGATGGTCTATCCCGAGCGCATGCTGGCCAACATGAACCGCCTCGGCGGCCTGGTGCACTCGCAGCGCATCCTGCTGGCGCTGACCCAGGCCGGCACCTCGCGCGAGGACGCCTATCGCCTGGTCCAGCGCAACGCCATGAAGGTCTGGGACAGCTACCAGAAGGACGGCAGCGCCGATGTCGACTTCCTGGAGGAGCTGCTGAACGACGCCGACGTGCGCGCCGCCCTGTCGGAGGAGGAGATCCGCTCGCGCTTCGACCTCGGCTACCACACCAAGGCCGTCGGCACGATCTTCGACCGGGTGTTCGGCAAGGCCTGACACCCGGCCTCAGGCTGCGGGCGGGGACCGGCGCCGGTATTGCCTTCCCGCCCGCTGCGGCCTAGATTCGGATTGAGGGCAGGCGTCAACCTGTCCTCAATCGGATCAAGGGCATACTGATCTTCGACATGGCGAAAACACCGGATCCTTTCAGCCTCGACGCGCTCGACGGCGTAGCCCGCCGCGCGAGCGAAACGGTGCGCCGGCACGCAGCCGACACCAAGGGCACCTTGCCGGTGCTGCGCGACGGCCGTGTCGTCGAGATCGACCCGTCCAGCGCTCCCCCTTCCGCCGCGAAGCGGGGCGGAGAGCGCGCTTCCGTGAAGAAGCTGAAGCTTCCGAATGTCGGGTGACCCGGCACCGCCGGTTCTGACCATCTTTGCCGGCCCCAACGGCTCAGGCAAGACAACTCTCCGGAACCAGTTCGTCGCCGACGGATACGATCTGGGAGACTATATCAACGCCGACGATATCCAGGCCAGTTGGCACACCCTCGCTCCCGAACTCTCCAGCCGCCGCGAACGCGAGATGTGGGCCTTTCACGAAGCCGAACGTCAACGCCGGGCCTGCCTGACCGGCGGGCGCGACTTTTCGTTCGAGACCGTCTTCTCCCACGAAAGCAAGCTCGACTTTATGCGGGACGCCAGGACGGCGGGGTATTTCATCCGCCTTCTGTTCGTGGCAACGGACAGTCCGCGCCTCAATGTCGCCCGTGTGGCGAAGAGGGTGAAAGACGGCGGGCACGACATCGAAACCGACAAGGTCGTGAACCGCTACCGACGGACCTTGACCCTGCTGCCGCAGGCAATGGAACTGGCCGACCACAGTGTCCTGTTCGACAATTCCCGCGCGACCATGCACGCGGTCGCCACGATAAAACTGGCCGAAGACAGGCTGACAAGCTTCGGCATCCAACACCCGCTGCCCAGCTGGGCGGAAACCGCACTCAGTCAATACAAGGCCAGACAAGCAAAGCCATGAAGATCGCCGAGACCGATATCCTGCTGCTGCCCGGCTACGGCGACACGCCGGCCGGCCACTGGATGCACCGCTGGTGCGAGAAGATGCCGACGGCGCGCATCATCGCCCAGCGCAACTGGTTCCAGCCCGTGCTGAAGGAGTGGATCGACGCCTTGAGGGAGGCGGTCGCCGCCGCCGAGCGCCCGGTGGTGCTGGTCGGCCATTCGCTCGGCTCGATCACCGCGGTGCACGCCGCGCACGGCCACGGGCTCGACACGGACAAGATCAAGGCCGCCTTCCTGGTGGCGCCGACGGACCTGAACCGCGCCGAGCCGAAGCCCGCCTTCGACGCCGCCCAGTTCCGCGCCGTGCCGAAGGGGCCCCTGCCCTTCCGCGCAAGGGTGGTGGCCAGCCGCACCGACCCCTATTGCGCCTATGAGGTGGCCGAGCAGATGGCGAGGGACTGGGGCGCGCATTTCCAGGATGCGGGCGATGCCGGCCACATCAACCTGGAAAGCGGCCACGGCCCCTGGCCGGAAGGCCTGATGTCCTTCGCCTATCTGATGAAGGACCTGTGAGGGGTCTCGCCGCTCGTCCCCCTGGTCTGAAGTTCGTCACAATACACGGCGTCGGGCATCAGGGTTTCTCCCGCCCCTCGCTTGGCAGGCGCGCCCGCCGTTGATATGCAACTTTCCCGGAACGACAGGTTCGGGGCGAGATCGACGCGAGCAAGGCTCGCCCGGGCTGCAGGACCTTCCCACACAGCAGCGGGATCCTCCGATGACCGTGTGCATTCTCACGTTTTTGGAAAAGACATTGCGATGAAAACCAGCAAGACCTTTTTGCGTGCCGCGCTTCTGATTTCGATTCCGATGGTCCTCGCCGGCTGCGGCCCGAGCAAGGAAGTGCTGCAGCAGGAGCGGGAGCTGTTCGCGCAGGCGCGCGACCGGCAGAGCAGCTGCGGCAACACCGAGAACGATTCACCGGCGGCACGTGCCATCGTGGAAAAGGACCGGCTGCGCGGGCTGACGCGCTACACGGAAGCCGATGCGCAGGAGATGATGACCGACCGCACCGATGTCTCCTACATGCCCGGCCACGGCACGCAGATCTCCTACACCTCCGCGGACGGCCGCGCCTGGCTCTGGTATCCGGGCAACCCCCGCATCCTGGAAGGGCGCTGGAAGCTGGACGACAGCAAGAACTTTCTGCAGGTCTGCTACGACTACGGCCCCGGCACCCGCAACCCGACGATGAAGGACGCGCCCTCCGGCTTCCAGTGCGGCAGCTTCCACAACCAGAACATCTTCACGCTCGACACCAAGCGCGGCGACGTGTTCGGTCTTGCCACCGCGAAGGTCCTGAAGCCGCTGCCGCGCGATGCGGCCAAGCCCTATTTCCCCGGCTGCGCGCCGGCGAAAAAGCCGCTGCTGAAGAACGGCAAGCCGCCGCTCGACAACCTGCAGAACGACCTCAAGAGCTATATCGGCCGCGCCTGACGCGCTGGCCGGGCCTTGCGACGCGCGCCGTTACGAGGTGCGCGGACGCGGCCCCATCGCCGCGACGAGGCGGCGGGCGACCAGCAGGGCCACCGGCACGGCCAGCAGCAGGCCGACGCCGGCGAAGACGGCCAGCAGCCACGGCTCGAAGGCGTTGATGCCGTAGAAGGTCATCGGCACCAGCGCGAAGACCCCGGCCATGGTCGGGCCGATGACGATGAAGAGGACGGCGGCAAGCTTCCACATGACAGGCACTCCCGATCAAGGGTCGGGGGCGTGCGTTTCCAAGGCGAACGCTGCCCCGTCACCGCCTGCCATCGTAATCTTCAATGGCCCGAAAATAATGCGACACCCGACCTCATAGGGGTTTGCCCATTGGGGGGATTGCCCATCAGGGGTTCCCCGCATGAAAACGCCGCCCGGCGGGGGGCCGGGCGGCGCTTTCGAAGAAATCCGGAAACGGAAGGGCGTCAGTCGAGTTCGGCGAGCCTGGCCCTGGCCGCGTCCAGCAGCATCGACATCTCGATGCCGTGGGAGATGAAGCGGAAGCCCATCCGGCGCGCCGACTTCGCATCCTCGGCATTGTTGCAGAAGATGCCGGCGATCTTGCCGGCAGCGCGGGCGCGCTTTGCCACGTCGGCGGCGATGGTTTGCACCTTCTCGCTGCTGGGGGCGAGTTCGCGCCCCTCCGACAGGGTCAGCGACAGGTCGCCCGGGCCGATGAAGACGCCGTCGAGGCCGTCCACCGCCAGCATCTCGTCGAGGGCATCCAGCGCGGCCGGCGTCTCGATCATGGCGAAGGCGACCGTCTCATCGTTGGCGGTGGCGAGATACTCGGCCGGCGTGCGGCCCTGCAGCATGGCCGCGCGGTGCGGGCCCCAGCTGCGCACGCCGACGGGGGGAAACTTGCTCGCCCCGACCAGCGCCAGCGCATCTTCCACCGTGTTGACCATCGGCATGATCACCGCCTCGGCGCCGAGATCGAAGGCGCGGCTCACGGTGGCGAAGTCGTCGACCGGCGGACGCACGACGGCGTGGGCACCGCCGAGGCGCGCGGCCGCAATGCCCTCGCGGATGGAGGCGATATCATGGGCGCCGTGCTGCATGTCGAGCGTCACCGCACCATACCCCGCGCGGCCCAGCAGCTCCGCCATCGCCGGCACGGCCAGCGTCGACCAGGCGGTGATCACGGTCTCGTCGGCGCGAAGGCGGGCGGCAAGGGAGGGAGCGGAAGCGGTCATGGCGGGGGTTTCCGAAATGGCAGGGTGGGAAGGACCCGCAACCGGGCCCGGTGGGCGGCGGCCCGCACCTGGCGCGGCCCGCGATCTTTCAAAGGTGCCCCGTGATTTTTTAAAACTGCAAAGGGCAATTCGGGAGGCGAGCCTCGCGTGCGAAACGCGAAAGGGGCAGCGTGTGCGCTGCCCCTTCGTGTCGTCTCAGCCTTCGTTCTGGATCTGCTCGACCGCCTGATGCAGCAGCTCGTCCATGGTCCGGCGGATCTGATGGTCCGACTGGGCGACGCCGGCATCGTCGAAATCCTTGCGGATCTTGCGGAACACGTCCTCGTCGCCCGGCTCCTCGAAATCGGCGCGGACCACTTCCTTGGCGTAGTCCTGGGCCTTGTCGGCATCGAGGCCCAGCTTTTCCGCGGCCCACAGGCCGAGCAGCTTGTTGCGGCGGGCCACCGCCTTGAAGCGCAGCTCCTCGTCGTGGGCGAACTTGGATTCAAAGCCCTCCTGGCGACGGTCGAAGGTGCTCATGCGTCAGTCTCCTGCCTTCTAGCGGTGGCGCCCTCGGGCGCTGAAATCGGTTGCGGTGCCGCCATCATATGGGGATCCGATGCGCCCTTGCATATCCTTCGCGACACACCAAATCAACGCGTATCGGTCGCTTCCCGCCAGCTCAATCCGACATCGCCCCGCGAGCGGGCCGAACGCCGGAAAATCTCTTGAGCGGCTTCATTGTACTTTACGGGGCGATCGTGTAGGTTCCGCGCCATCGAGCGGGGGGTCGAAAGCGCATCTGCCGTTCTCGCGCCCTTCCGATGACCGTCCCGGGTCCGGCCACGGCCGAACGAGACACTGTCCGACAAAGGGCACGGGACCGCAGTCAACCGGAGCATCTCCGCCAGTTATGGATTTTCTTTCTCCAACACGGTACGTGCCTATGAACCGCCGCAGGCGCATTTACGAGGGCAAGGGCAAGATCCTCTATGAGGGCCCGGAACCCGGTACGCTCATCCAGCACTTCAAGGATGATGCAACTGCCTTCAACGCCAAGAAGCATGAGATTGTCGATGGCAAGGGGGTCCTGAACAACCGGATCTCCGAGTACATCTTCAACCATCTCAACGCGATCGGCATCCCGACCCACTTCATTCGCCGGATGAACATGCGCGAGCAGCTCATCCGCGAGGTCGAGATCATTCCGCTGGAAGTGGTGGTGCGCAACGTCGCCGCCGGCTCGCTGTCCAAGCGGCTCGGCATCGAGGAAGGCACGCAGCTGCCGCGTTCGATCATCGAGTTCTATTACAAGAACGACGCGCTCGACGATCCGATGGTCTCCGAGGAGCACATCACCGCCTTCGGCTGGTGCTCGCCCCAGGAGATGGACGACATCATGGCGCTGGCCATCCGCGTCAACGACTTCCTGACCGGCCTGTTCCTGGGCGTCGGCATCCGTCTCGTCGACTTCAAGATCGAGTGCGGCCGCCTGTGGGAAGGCGACATGATGCGCATCGTCGTCGCCGACGAGATCTCGCCGGACAGCTGCCGCCTGTGGGACATCCAGTCCAACGAGAAGATGGACAAGGACCGCTTCCGCCGCGATCTCGGCGGTATGCTGGAAGCCTACCAGGAAGTGGCCCGGCGCCTCGGCATCCTCAACGACAACGACCGGCCGAATGGCACGGGTCCGGTGCTCGTCAAGTAAGATCGCCGCGCGCTGCGCCCGACGTAACAAGGAAAGCCCCGACCGGAAACGGCCGGGGCTTTCGGCTTTTCGGGGAAGCCTTGCGGCAAAGGTCAGGTGCGGTTGATCGAGACGCCGCCGTCGACCAGCATCGCCGTGCCGGTGGTGAAGCTGGAGGCCGGCGAGGCGAGGTAGAGCGCGGTCCCGGCGACCTCCTCAGGCGAGGAGATGCGCTTGAGCGCATGCAGGCTCTCCACGAAGGCGAGCGCCTCCGGCGTCGAAGCGGCCTCGCGCCCCATCGGCGTGTCGATGCCGCCGGGCAGGATGGCATTGACCCGGATCCCCTTGGCGCCGACCTCGGCTGCCAGCACCTTGGTCAGGCCGACGAGCCCGGCCTTGCTGGCGGCATAGGCCGCCATGCCCGGCAGGCCGGCCGTATGGCCGACAAACGTGGACGTGAAGATCAGCGAGCCGCCGCCGCGCTCCTCCATGGCCGGGATCTGGTACTTCGCCCCCAGGAACCCGCTGGTCAGGTTGGTGGCGAGCACCGTGTTCCAGTCACCGAGCGACAGGGACGGCGCCGGTGCCATGGGGCCGATCATGCCCGCATTGTTGAAGGCGATGTCGAGCCCGCCGAAGCGGTCCTTCGCCAGATCGACCAGCGCCCTGGCATAGTCCTCCTCCTGCACGTCGCCAGCCAGAACCGCCGCCCGGCCGCCTGCCCGCTCGATCTCCCCGGCAACCGCTTCCAACTCGCCCCGGCGCCGCGCGCCGAGAACGACCGCGCAACCTTCCGCGGCGAAGAGCCGCGCTGTCGCGGCTCCCAGCCCGGAGCTCGCCCCGGTGATGATCGCGACCTTGTCTTCCAGTATCGGCATGAAACCCTCCATCGCCGTTGCAATGGCAGGCTTGGTAGGCGGGGAGAGAGCGCGGCGACACCCGATAGCAGATTGAGCGAAGCGCGGGCCCGAACGGGAACAGAAGCCCCTGAAACGCGTCCAGGCATTGCAAAGCGCACAAAAGCCCCTTCCTTCCGCGCGGCCAGCGCGCTAGAAGCGGGCCAACTGCCCAGCCGGCGGACGCCAACGCGCGCCGGCGCCGACTTGCGGAGACATCCCCCGATGAAAGCACGCGTGACCGTTACCCTGAAATCCGGCGTCCTCGACCCGCAGGGCAAGGCGATCGAGGGTGGCCTTGCCGCGCTCGGCTTCGCCGGCGTCGACAGCGTGCGCCAGGGCAAGGTCTTCGATCTGGAGATCAGCGGCCGCGACGCGCAAACCGCGCGCGCCGACCTCACCGCCATGTGCGAGAAGCTGCTCGCCAACACGGTGATCGAGAACTACGACATCGAGATCCTCTGAAGAGGACCGCCCGCAACGCGGGCAGCGAGACGCGGGAGGCCGGCATGGACGAAGACAGCGCCAGGGCCCTGCGTCTCCTGCTGATCAAGGCAGCGGTCTTCATCGCCCTGCCGGCCGCGCTGGCGCTCGCCGCCGCGCTGTTCCTGGTGTGAACCGATCCTGGTGTGATCCGAAAGGGAGCCCTCCCGCCATGAAGTCCGCCGTCGTCACCTTCCCCGGCTCGAATCGCGAGCGCGACATGATGCATGCGCTGGAGCTGGTCTCCGGCCGCAAGCCCGAAGCCGTGTGGCATGCCGATACCAGCCTGCCGGATGTCGATCTGGTCGTGCTGCCGGGCGGCTTTTCCTACGGCGACTACCTGCGCTCCGGCGCCATCGCGGCCCGCGCGCCGGTGATGGATGCGATCCGCGCCTTCGCCGCGCGCGGCGGCCTGGTGCTCGGCGTGTGCAACGGCTTCCAGATGCTGACCGAGGCGGGCCTGCTGCCCGGCGCCCTGATGCGCAACGCGGGCCTCACCTTCGTCTGCCGCGAAGTGCTGCTGGAAACCGCCTCCACGGCCAACCGCTTCACCGCCGGCATGCGCAAGGGCGAGACCTGGCGCTGCCCCGTCGCCCATCACGACGGCAACTATTTCGCGGATGCCGAGACCATCGCCCGGCTCGAGGGCGAGGATCGCGTCGCCTTCCGTTATGCCAACGGCACCAACCCGAACGGCTCGGTCAACGATATCGCCGGCATCGCCAACGAAGCGGGCAACGTGCTCGGCATGATGCCGCACCCGGAAAACTACGTCGACGCGCAGCAGGCGAGCACCGACGGGCGCGCCTTCTTCGAGAGCATTTGCGGAGCCTTCGCCGCCGCCTGATTTGAAAGCGGCGAGACAGGGGAGACAACCGATGAGCCGTTCCGCCTCCGGGTCTCCCTTCAAGGCTGAGGAAAAGGCGGAACTCGCCCGACGGCTGCGCGATTACCTGCGCGACGAGCTGGGCGCCGAGGCCGGCATGCTGGAGACCGAGGCCTTCCTCGACTTCATCGCCGCCGAGATCGGCAACGCCTTCTACAATCGCGGCCTCTTCGATGCCCAGGCGGCGATTGCCGCCCGCCTGGAAGAGGCGACGGACGCGGTCTACGTGCTGGAAAAGCCCACCCGCGCGTGACCGCTCGGCGGCTGGCCGAACTGGCGCGAATAGGCCCGGCTGAAGGCCGAGGCGCTGGAAAACCCGACCCGGCCGGCAACGCTCTTCAACACCCCTCCCCGCTCGATCTCCTGCCGCGCCAGGCATAGCCGCCAGGCCTGCAGATAGGCGCCCGGCGTCTGCCCGACGATCCGGCGGAAGCCGGTGGCGAAGGCCGTGCGCGACATGCCGCAGACCGACGCCAGGTCCTCCAGCCGCCAGCGCCGCTCCGGCGCCTCGTGCATGGCGACCAGCGCCAGCATGATCTGCGGATGGCCGAGCCCGGCGATCAGCCCGTCGCGCGCCTGCCCGGTCTCGATGGCATGGCGCAGGAAGCGGATCACCACGATCTCGCACAGACGGTCGACGATGGCCTTGCCGCCGCAGCGCGGACTGGTCACCTCCTCGTGCAGCACGGCGGCAACCGCCGCCAGCGCCGGCGCCTCGGCAAGGTCGATGCAGACCTCTTCCGGCAGCGCGGTGGCGAGCGGCGAGCCCGGCCCGCCGAGATCGACCCTTGCCGCCACCGCCACCGGCCCTTGCAGCCGGCAGGCCTCGCGCGTGCCGTCGACGCGGAACACCAGCCGCCGCAGGGCGAGCGGCTCGTTCTCGCTAAGGTTCCCATCGCCCGTCAGCAGAAGATGCGCCGGCTCGCCCTGCGGCAGGGCCGTGCCCAGCACGCAGGCGGAAATGCGGAACCGGTCGATCAGGGCCGACAGCCGGTCGACCCGCCCTTGCGGCATGCTGGCATCGTTCATTGAACTCTCGATCATGAAAGGCGGACTGAACTTTTCCTTTCATACATTACCTTGGCACAGCCAACAAGGATGGCCGGCGACGACCGCCCGCCAAGAGCTTCCCGAAAGGACGCCCATGTCCCTCTTTCCCCGCCAGGCAGTTCCCGCGCTCGCGCTGGAGACGCTCGCCCACGGCCGCTTCGATCTTGCCGCCGAGAAGCCGGACTTTGCGACGCTCGTCGTCTTCTATCGCGGCCTGCACTGCCCGATCTGCGCCACCTATCTGAAGGAGCTGGAGCGCCTGACCCCGGCCTTTGCCGAGCGCGACGTGACGACGCTGGCCCTGTCCTCCGACGATAGGGAGCGGGCAGAGGCGATGGCGGAGAAGATCGGGGCGCAGGCCCTGCGCATCGGCTACGGCCTGCCGCTGCAGGTAGCGCGCGACTGGGGGCTGTATGTCTCGGCCGGGCGCGGCACGACCTCCATCGGCATCGAGGAGCCGGAGCTGTTCTCCGAGCCGGGCGTGTTCCTGGTGCGCACCGACGGCACGCTCTACTTCGCCTCGGTGCAGACGATGCCCTTCGTGCGCCCGCATTTCCAGGAGATGGTCGGCGCGCTCGATTTCGTGCGCAAGAACGACTATCCGGCGCGCGGCGAGTACACCGCCGCGGTCTGAGAACCGGGTTTTTACTCGCCGGTGATGAAGCGCAGGGCGCCCGGCTCGACCGCAACGTCGAGCCGGCTTGCCGACATCGGCTCGCCGTCGAGGTTGATCGCCAGATCCTCCTCGGCCTCGATGGTCAGCCTTGTGAAGCTCGCCTTGCGGGCATAGCCGTCGAACTGGCTGTCGGCCTCGCGCAGCAGGCCGGACAGGAGCGTCACCAGATGCTCCGCCTCCGGTTGGGGAAACAGCGTCAGGTCGAGGCGGCCGTCGTCGATGCGTGCATCGGCGCAAAGCGGCACGCCGCCGCCGGCCAGCCGGCCGTTGCCGATGGCCATCGCAATAAAATCGCCCTCCCAGGAAAACCCGTCCGCCTTGAAGACCGCGTGCATCGGCGACAGCTCGCCGATCCGACTGGCGCCGGCGATGAGATAGGCGGCACCGCCCAGCAGGCGCTTGGCACGCGGATCGGTCTCGCGGGTGATGCGGGTGACCGAGCCGCCGCTCGCCACATTGACGAAGACCCGCCCGTTGATGCGCCCGACGTCGATGGGGCGCGGCGTTCCGGTGGCGCAGAGCTTCAGCGCGGCGACGAGGTCTTGGACTGGCAGGCCGAGCCCGGTGGCGAAGTCGTTGGCCGTGCCCAGCGGCAACACGCCGAAGGCGCAGTCGGTCGCGGGATCCGCCTCCAGCGCCGCCGCGACCACCTGGTTCACCGTGCCGTCGCCCCCACCTGCGATGATCACCTGCGGCCGCTCGCCCGGATCGCGCCGCACGGCCTCCTGCGCGAACTGCGTCGCGTCGTCCCCGTCATAGGTCACCCTGACATGCAGCTCGTGGCCTTCGGCCCGCAGCCGCTCGACGGCCTCGCGCACATCCTCACGCTGGGAGGACTTGCCGTTCAGGATCAGCAGGAGACGACGCATGCGGATGTTCCGTTCTGGTGTGGCAGAGGCAGGGGCTGCGGCGGAAGGAAGCGGATGACCGACGATCGGGAGCATAAAGGCAAGCCTTGTGATAGATGGGAACGCCGAAGGAGCATGTCTACAATTCCCTTTGGCCCTCCGGTTTGCTAAACGGGCGGCATCTTCCGCTTCAAAGGTTGCAGGCCCCCATGATCCCCAACGACATCGCCATCACTCCGGAACTCGTCGAGGCGCACGGCCTCAAGCCGGACGAGTACGAGCGCATTCTGGCCTTGATCGGGCGGGAGCCCACCTTCACCGAGCTCGGCATCTTCTCGGCCATGTGGAACGAGCACTGTTCCTACAAGTCGTCGAAAAAGTGGCTGAAGACCCTGCCGACCACCGGGCCCCGCGTCATCCAGGGCCCCGGCGAGAATGCCGGCGTGGTCGATATCGGCGACGGCGAGGTCGTGGTCTTCAAGATGGAGAGCCATAACCACCCCTCCTATATCGAGCCCTACCAGGGCGCGGCGACCGGCGTCGGCGGCATCCTGCGCGACGTCTTCACCATGGGCGCACGGCCCGTGGCGGCGATGAACGCGCTGCGCTTCGGCGCGCCCGAGCATCCGCGCACGAAGCACCTGGTCTCCGGCGTCGTTGCCGGCGTCGGCGGCTACGGCAACTCCTTCGGCGTGCCGACCGTCGGCGGCGAGGTCGAGTTCCACGCCCGCTACAACGGCAACTGCCTGGTCAACGCCTTCGCCGCCGGCATCGCCCGCGCCGACGGCATCTTCCTGTCCAAGGCCGAGGGCGTCGGCCTGCCGGTCGTCTATCTCGGCGCCAAGACGGGCCGCGACGGCGTCGGCGGCGCCACCATGGCCTCGGCGGAGTTCGACGAGACCATCGAGGAGAAGCGCCCGACCGTGCAGGTCGGCGATCCCTTCACCGAGAAGTGCCTGCTGGAAGCCTGCCTGGAGCTGATGACGACCGGCGCGGTCGTCGCGATCCAGGACATGGGCGCGGCCGGCCTGACCTGCTCGGCCGTGGAAATGGGCGCCAAGGGCAATCTCGGCATCACGCTCGATCTCGACGCGGTGCCGGTGCGCGAGGAGCGCATGACCGCCTACGAGATGATGCTGTCGGAGAGCCAGGAGCGCATGCTCATGGTGCTGAAGCCCGAGAAGGAAGACGAGGCCAAGGCCATCTTCCGCAAGTGGGGGCTGGATTTCGCCATCGTCGGCGTGACCACCGACACGCTGCGCTTCATCGTCAACCACCAGGGCGAGACCGTCGCCGACCTGCCGATCAAGGAGCTGGGCGACGAGGCGCCGGAATATGACCGCCCGTGGATCGAAAGCCCCAAGCGCGAGACGCTGGCCGCCGGCACCATCGCCGAGCCGGACGACTATGCCGCCGCCCTCTTGACGCTCATCGGCAATGCCAACGGCGCCTCGCGCCGCTGGGTCTACGAGCAGTACGACACGCTGGTGCAGGGCAACACACTCGCCTCTCCGGGGGGCGATGCCGGCATCATCCGCGTCGGCACCGAGGGCAAGGCGCTGGCC
Organism: Stappia indica; assembly: GCF_009789575.1. NCBI lineage: Bacteria > Pseudomonadati > Pseudomonadota > Alphaproteobacteria > Hyphomicrobiales > Stappiaceae > Stappia > Stappia indica. Next base: position 1,186,208 of record NZ_CP046908.1, read on the forward strand.
TTCACCGTCGACGTGACGCCGCGCTACGTGGAGGCGGATCCCTTCGAGGGCGGCAAGCAGGCCATCGCAGAATGCTGGCGCAACCTGACGGCCGTCGGCGCCGAGCCGCTGGCCGCGACCGACAACCTGAACTTCGGCAATCCAGAGCGGCCCGAGATCATGGGGCAGCTGGTCGGGGCCATCAAGGGCATCGGCGAAGCCTGCCGCGAGCTCGACTTCCCCATCGTCTCGGGCAACGTCTCGCTCTACAACGAGACCAGCGGCGAGGGCATCCTGCCGACCCCGGCCATCGGCGGCGTCGGCCTGCTGCCCGACCTTGCCCGCCGCGCCGCCGCGGCCTTCGCGAGCGAGGGCGACGTGATCGCGGTGATCGGCGGCCACGGCACGCATCTGGGCCAGAGCGCCTATCTGCGCGATATCCTGGGCCGCGAGGAAGGCGCACCGCCCCCGGTGGATCTGGCCGCAGAGCGCCGCCGCGGCGACTTCGTGCGCGAGCTGATCCGCTCGGGCCGCGTCACCGCCGTCCACGACATCTCCTCCGGCGGCCTTGCCGTGGCGCTGGCCGAGATGGCCATGGCAGGGGCTAAGGGCGCGCGGGTCAAGGTGCCCGCCCCGGCCCATGCCGCGCTCTTCGGCGAGGACCAGGGCCGCTACGTGCTGACGTTCAGCGCCGACGAGGCCGCCTCCGTGCTGGAGGACGCGCTGGATGAAGGTCTCGAGATCGTCGAGATCGGCCGGGTCGAAGGCAGCGATTTGACGGTTGAGGACATCCTCACCATATCCGTTGCAAAGCTGCGCGAGACCCACGAGACTTGGTTCCCGCAGTACATGACGGGCGCCTGAGCGCTCGTCCTCAAACTTTCAGGGCATCGGGGCAGGCCGCCGGCAAGGGCCGCCCCGGAGAGGGAAGGACGGAACGCAATGGCAATGCAGGCGCGCGAGATCGAGGCTCTCATCAAGGAAGCCTTGCCCGATGCGCAGGTTGAAATCCGCGATCTCGCCGGCGACGGCGACCATTACGCCGCGGTGGTGATCTCCTCGGCATTCCAGGGCAAGACCCGGGTGCAGCAGCACCAGATGGTCTACCAGGCGCTCAAGGGCAACATGGGCGGGGAGCTGCACGCGCTCGCCCTGCAGACCAGCGCTCCCGAGTGATCCGCAACCAGGGCACCGGGCAATCCACGGTCGCCGGACCTTGACCCGGCAGAACGAAAGGACAGTGACATGAGCATTCAGCAGTGGATCAAGAACGAAGTCGACACCAACGATGTCGTGCTGTTCATGAAGGGAACCCCGACCTTCCCGCAGTGCGGGTTCTCCGGTCAGGTGGTGCAGATCCTCGACTACGTCGGCGTGCCCTACAAGGGCATCAACGTGCTGGAAGACGACGAGCTGCGCCAGGGGATCAAGGAGTTCTCCCAGTGGCCGACCATCCCGCAGCTCTACGTAAAGGGCGAGTTCGTCGGCGGCTGCGACATCGTGCGCGAGATGTTCCAGAACCAGGAACTGCAGTCGCATTTCGCTGAAAAGGGCATCTCGACCCGCCAGTCGGCCTGATCAAACAAGTTAATAAATGGTTAATAAAGGGCGGATCGAAGTCGATTCGCCCTTTCTTTTTGCAAAATTTGTCGACTAGGCAAAATTTGCCGAATCACTCACGATGAATGCCAGATGAACACGCATTTCAGGCTAGGATCAGTGAAAGGGTGCTAGTCCTCGGTTGTACAGGGGTTCCCGTCACCGAAAGGAACGACAGATGCGGATCGCAAAGCTTGCCGTTGCCGGTATTGCCCTCAGCCTGGGCCTCGGTCTTGCGACCGTAGCGCAGGAATCGGATGCAGGGCTCCGCCGCATCTCCTGCGTCAACCTCACCGTCTTCGCCCCGTCCGCCAGCGGTCTCAGCGACGCCGACACCTGCCGCGCCCATGGCGGGCTTGCGGCAAAGGGCGCGGCGGAAGCCTCCGCCGCCCTCGTCATCCTGGTGCGCAACCAGCCCGCCGGCTTCGACCGCGGGCTGACCATGGCCAGCAACGGATCGTAGCCGCTTCCCCGCAGCTCAGCCCGATCCGTATTTCCGCGCAGCGTCGAGGGCAAGTCCCGCCCCGACGCTGCCGAAGACGTCGCCCTGCACCACCCTTGCGCCCGGCAGCAGGCCGGTCAGCCGCTGCCGCACGAAGGGCACGGAGGCCGAGCCGCCGGTCAGGAACACCGACGAGATCTCCCCCGCCGCAACGCCCGCATCCGCCAGACAGGCCGACAGCGCCCCTTCCACGCCCGCGACCGCCTGGCCGATGGCCTCGATCAGGTCGGAGCGCGACACGTCGACATCGAGCGCGCCGCCGCGCAGCGGAAACGCAAGGCGGTAGAGCTCCTCGTGCGACAAGGCGATCTTCGCCGCCTCGACGGCGCCGGCCAGCGCATGGCCCTGCCGCTCCGACACCACCGACATCAGCCGGTCGACCAGCTCCGGCCGGGCCGCATCCTGCCGCAGGTCCTTCAGCCGCGTGTCGATCTGCGGGGCGTAGAGGAAGTTGATCCGGTGCCACGTGGCGAGCTCGAAATAGGCCCAGTTCGGCAGGTCGCGGCGCGGATCGCGCGAGGGCGTACGGTAGCCGAGCTCCGGCATCACCCGGGAAAGGCTGAGCAGCCGGTCGAAATCCGTGCCGCCGATATGGATGCCGGTGCTGGCGAGAATGTCCTCGCGCCGGTCCGTCTTCGCCCGCCGCTCCGGCGACACGCGCACCACCGCGAAATCCGAGGTGCCGCCGCCAAGGTCGACGATCACCGCCAGTTCCTCGCGGCTCACCGCGCGTTCGTAGTCGAGCGCGGCGGCAATCGGCTCGAACTGGAAGGCGACGGAGGAAAAGCCGGCCTTGCGGGCAATCGCTTCCAGCTCCGCCTCGGCCCGCCGGTCGGCCTCGTCGTTCTCGTCGACGAAACGCACGGGGCGGCCCAGCACCACCTCCTCGAAGGCGTGACCGGCGGCCTGCTCGGCCCGGTGCTTCACCTGCGACAGGTAGAGGCCGATGATCTCGCCGAAGGTCCAGCGCTGCGCCCGGATCGTCGTCTTCTCGGACATGGTGCTGGAGCCGAGGACGCTCTTCAGCGCCCGCATCAAGCGCCCCTCGATGCCTTCCACATAGGTGGCGACCGCATCGCGGCCGAAGCGCACATGCGAATCCTCGAAGGAAAAGAAGATCGTGCTCGGCAGGACGACGCTCTCCCCCTCCAGCGGCAGCAGCCGCGCCGTGCCGTCCCCCTGGAGCAGCGAGGCGGTGGAGTTGGAAGTGCCGAAGTCGATGCCGCAGGGGCGAAGGCTGGTCATGGTCGGATCCGGGTCAGGTCGCGCCGCGGCGGGCGCAAAACAAAAACGGCCGCGGCCGGGAGGCGGTCCTCCCGGCGCGGGCAGCGGTCTGGAAGGGGCGGTTATTCGGCGGCGAACAGCGTCCGCGTCATGGCAAGGCCGGCAGCGCAAGGCTCCTCCGCCTCGCCGCCCGGCGCTGCCGCATCGGCAGCACCTGGACGTATACCGGCGAAATCGAACAGCTGGATGTCATGCAGATGCGAGGGGCGGACCTGCGTCAGCGCCTTCGCCATGGTGGCGAGGCGGCCGGGGCTCTCCTTCTCCCAGCCCTGCAGCATGCGCTTCACCTCGGCGCGCTGCAGCCCGTCCTGGCTGCCGCACAGGTCGCACGGGATGATCGGGAACTCCATGGCGCGGGCAAAGCGCGCGATATCATCCTCCGCGCAGGCGATCAGCGGCCGCAGGACCATCAGGTCGCCCTCGTCGTTGACCAGCTTCGCCGGCATGGACGACAGCCGCCCGCCATGGAAGAGGTTCATGAACAGGGTCTCCAGCGCATCCTCGCGGTGGTGGCCCAGCACCACCGCCTGGCACCCCTCCTCCCGCGCCGTGCGGTAGAGCAGGCCCCGGCGCAGCCGCGAGCAGAGCGAGCAATAGGTGCGCCCTTCCGGGATCTTCGAGGTGACGATGGAATAGGTGTCCTGCCGCACGATCCGGTGCGGGATGCCGTTGTCTGTCAGGAACTGGGGCAGGATATGCGAGGGGAAGCCCGGCTGGCCCTGGTCGAGATTGCAGGCGAGCAGGTCGACCGGCAGCAGCCCGCGCCACTGCAGCTCCAGCAGGACGGCGAGCAGCGTGTAGCTGTCCTTGCCGCCGGACAGGCAGACGAGCCAGCGCGGCCGCTCTCCGCTCGCCTCCACCATCGCGTGGCGGGCGATGGTCTCGCGCGTTTCGCGCAGCAGCCGCTTGCGCAGCTTCTTGAAGCCGACCGAGGACGGCGCATTGCGATAGAGCGCGGGAACGTCGCTCTCCACAGTGTCGGCAAGGTCGGTCATGGCTCGCGCGTGCCCCGGCTGGCTGTCATTCTCGTTTCGGTGGTCCCGCTGCAATAACGCCTCGCGCCGCCCGCGCCAAGCGGAAAGCCGCGCCCACCTCTCGGGCGGCGCTTCAGGCCTCGCCGGCGGGCGGGGCCGCACTCTCGTCGCCGAGGGTCTGGTTGCGGCCCGACGCCTTGGCCGCGAACAGGGCGGCATCGGCACGGCTGCGCACCGTGCCAACGCTCTTGCCGCCGCGATTGTCGGCAATGCCGATGGACACGGTGACGGTGCCGAGGATCCGCCCCGCATGGGAGAGCGTCATCGTCGCCATGCGCGTGCGGATATGCTCGGCGATCCGGTAAGCCTCCTCCGGCGAGACCTGCGGCAGCAGCACCGCGAACTCCTCGCCGCCGAAGCGGTAGCACACGCCGCGCTCGCCGACGATATCGGTGAGGATGCCGCCCACGGTCTGCAGCACCGTATCGCCCGCATCGTGGCCGAACTCGTCGTTGAAGCGCTTGAAGTGATCGATATCGATCACGAAGCAGGTCAGCTCCGGCTCTCCGTCCGCGCGCGCCCAGCCCGCCAGCGCCTCGTCGAGGGACCGGCGGTTGAGCAGGCCGGTCAGCGGATCGCGCACCGCCAGCCGGGTCAGGCGCTCGCGCAGCTGCAGGTTGGCCACCGCCAGCGCGACATTCTCGCCGATCATGCCGAGATAGGCCTGATAGTCGCGGATCACCTCGCGATTGCCCGACAGGTCGGCGAAGGAGAGCACACCGAGCGTGTCGCCATGGGCGCTCAAGGGTATGCACAGGACGGAGTCGGACGCCTGCGCCAGGTGCTGGCAGTCGACATCCTCGCGCTCGCTGGTGCTGTGGTGCGGCTGGCCGCGGCGCAGGCCCCAGCATTCCTGCGGATCGAAGCTCGCGGCTGCCTCCTCCGGCAGCTTCCAGGAGCCAAGCCGCGACAGTTCCGTATTCGCCTCGTTGCGCAAGAACAGCGCGCCGCCGAGTTCGGGAAAGATCTGCGGCGAGAAGCGTCCAACCACCTCGGCGATCTCCGGCACCTTCTGGCAAGCCTGCATCCGGCGCATCATCTGCAGGATCAGGTCCTTCATCTTCAGGTCGCGCCGCCGCTCGGCATCCAGCCGCTCGCGCTCCAGCCCGTTCTCGCGGAAGACGCGGATCGCCGCCGTCAGCTCGCCGATCTCGTCGCGGCGCCCGTCATGCGGCACCTCGACGGCGAAGTCCTGGGTCGCAAGCCGCTTGACGATGCCCGCCATCTGGGTGAGCGGCACGGAGACCCGGCGGCGCAGCACGAAGTAGAGCACCGCGAGGAAGACGACCGCGGTCAGCGCCAGCAGGATGCGGGCGATCAGGCCGAGCCAGTCGGCCCGGATCTGCGCCCGCTGCAGCTCCAGGCCCGTGCGCTGGTCGACCATGGTGCGGAAGCGCTCGACATCGGCGACCAGGCGCACATGCTGGCCGTAGTGCTCGTCGCCGAACAGCGCATCGCGCGCGGCCTGCACATTGCCCGAACGATAGGTCTCGACGGCACCGGTCTCGATCTCCTCCAGCCGGTCGACCGTCGCCGTGATCCGCTTGAGCAGCGCCAGTTCCTCGCCGCTCGCCCCGATGGCCTCGGCCCGGCGCGCCATCTCCTCCAGCCGGTGCTCCTCGTCGTTCACCCGCTCGAAGACCGCCAGATGCGCCGGATCGCCGCGCATCACGTACAGCCGCGCCTCGTCGGTGCGCAGCTCGGCGTCGACCTCCAGCTGCGCACCGAGATCGTTCAGCGCCAGATGCACTTCCACCGACTGCCGCTCGGCCGCGGCCATGCGGTCGGACAGGATGAAGGCAAGGCCGGACAGGGCGGTGAGCAGGACAGTCACCGCATAGGCCAGATTGGTGATGGTGCTGATCTTCATGGGCGTTCCGAAGGCATTCGCGCTTGTTCGCGCTGTTATCCTTCCGGCCGTTTAGCACCCGCAAGCTATCCGAAAAACCAACAAGAGGTTTCGCCCGACCGATTATCGCCGTTTCGGCAACAATCGCCCGGCTTTTATCCGGGCGCGCGGCAGAAAGATCACAGGCCGGAGCAGCCCAGGGCGCCCCGGCCCGCGCGCCTCACGAGGCCGGAACGTAGCGCCAGGCGCCGTCCTTCGCCTCCGCCCGGCCGACACCGGGCCAGGGCAGATGGTAGCCGATCAGCATCAGGCCGTCGGTCGCCGCCCGGTCGAGCAGCTGCCGCCGCGTCGCGGCCGCGATCTCCGGCTGCTGGTCGGTGCTCGGCTGCCAGTCGGGCTTTGCGAAGGAGACGGACGGATGCGTCAAGGCATCGCCCAGCACCAGGAGCTGCTCGCCGCCATCCTCCACCAGCACGGACATGTGCCCCGGCGTATGGCCGGGCGTTGCGATCATCGTCACGCCCGGCACCACCGCGTGGTCCGCGCCGACGCGCTCGGTCTTTTCCGCAACAGCACCCAGATTGCGCTGCGCGCCGAGCGCGAAGGAATGCAGCGCTTCGGGATTGTTCGCGACGAAGCCGGGATCCATCCAGAAGTCCCACTCCGCAGAGCCGATCAGATAGGCGGCATTGGGAAAGCGCTCGCTCTCGTCGAAATCGTCAATGATGCCCCATACGTGATCGGGATGGGCATGGGTCAGCGCCACATGCGTCACCGCCTCGCGGTCGATGCCCGCCTCCTTGAAGCTGTCGGCGAGCTGGCCGGCGGTCTCGAAGAAGTTCATACCCGCGCCCGTGTCGACCAGCACAAGGGCATCGCCCCGGCGGATCAAGGTGATGTTGAGCGCGCTCGCCCGGGTGACGGGGTCATGGCCGTTCGCCTCCAGAAAGGCCGCGCGTTCCGCGTCCGGCACATTGGCGGCGAGCGTGGAGGCCGGCAGCGACAGCCCGCCATCGCTGAGCACGATGATCTCGGTCTCGCCGAGCTGGAAGGAATGCGCCTTCGGCTCGGCGCGGGCGCGTGTGGCAGCCAGCGGCAGGGCCAGTCCGGCACCGGTCAGCACCTGCCCGGCGCGAAGCGTCACGGGCGCGGCCAGTCCGCCGCCCAGAAATGCACGTCTCGAAAAGCTCACGGCGCATCCTCCCTTTATCTGGACCATCATATTCGAACGCACGAATATGAAAAGCCGAAAGCGGTGGGGGGATGCCGGGGGACGGACAACGCGGCGCCAAAAAGCAAAAGGGCGCGCCGATGGCGCGCCCCTTCCAAGGCCTGGCGGTCCTTGTCAAAAAATCAACGCGAGTAGAACTCGACGATGAGGTTCGGCTCCATCTGGACCGGATACGGCACGTCGGTCAGCGTCGGGACGCGCGAGAAGGTCGCGGTCATCTTGCTGTGGTCGGCGGTGACGTAGTCCGGCACGTCGCGCTCGGCCAGCTGGACTGCTTCGAGCACGGTGACGAGCTGACGCGACTTCTCGCGAACCTCGATCAGGTCGCCCGGGTTGCAGCGGTAGCTCGCGATGTTGACGCGGCGGCCGTTGACCTTGACGTGACCGTGGTTGATGAACTGGCGGGCAGCGAAGACGGTCGGGACGAACTTCGCGCGGTAGATCACCGCATCGAGACGACGCTCGAGCAGGCCGATCAGGTTCTCCGACGTGTCGCCCTTCATCCGCGAGGCTTCCACGTAGATCTTGTGGAACTGCTTCTCGGAGATGTTGCCGTAGTAGCCCTTGAGCTTCTGCTTGGCGCGCAGCTGCACGCCGAAGTCGGAGAGCTTGCCCTTGCGGCGCTGGCCGTGCTGGCCCGGGCCGTACTCGCGGCGGTTGGCCGGAGACTTCGGACGACCCCAGATGTTTTCGCCCATCCGGCGGTCAATCTTGTACTTTACACCATGGCGCTTCGACATGCGCGGTTCCCTCGTTGTGTTTGCAGTCTTGCAAGGAAACGCGACCTCCTCTCCTCATCTCCCGCAATCGGAAGATCAGGCGACAGGACCCCCGGCCAACAGCGCCGGCGCGAGGTTCCACGGTTGCGTGAAATGCAAAGCGGGCCGACAGGGCCCGCAAAGCGAGAGGATGCCTACTCCAAAGCCGGCATCGAGTCAAACGCTTGCTGCCGGCTCCACGGTGGAAATCGCCAGCGTTTCCGCCGAAAGCAGCTCCAGCACCGGCGACAGGTCCGCTCCCGAGGTGGCCAGCGCCCGCACGGGCGCGGCGGTGCGCCCCTCGCCGGTCGATGCCCCGCTCGCGGCCAGCACGTCGCGCAGGCGGCGGGCAATGGCAGGTGCCGGGTCGAGCCAGTCCACCGGCCAGGGCGCGATCTGCGCCATGTGCGGCGCCAGCAGCGGGAAATGCGTGCAGGCGAGCACCACGACATCCGTCCGCCGGCCGCCTTTTTCCACGAAACAGGGCGCGATCTCGGCCGCCAGCGCGGCCCGGTCGAGCCGCCCGCGCAGCAGCGCCTCCTCGGCAAGGCCCGCAAGATGGCGCGCGCCGACCAAGGTGATCGCCACGTCCGGCGCGAATCGGCGGATCAGGTCGAACGTGTAGTCGCGCGTGACCGTGCCGGGCGTCGCCAGCACGCTGACGAGACCCGAGCGCGTGCGCTCCGCCGCCGGCTTGATCGCCGGCACGGTGCCGACGACGGGACAGGCGAGAGCAGCCCGCAAGGGCGGCAGGACCAGTGTCGAGGCGGTGTTGCAGGCAATGACCACGGCGGCGGGGCGCAACTCGCCGGCCAGCCGCACCACCACGTCGGTGCAGTGGCGGGTGAGCGCCTCCGCCTCCCAGGCGCCATAGGGGAAGCCGGCATCGTCCGCCGCATAGACCAGCGGCAGGCCCGGCATCAGCCGCCGGATCTCGCGGGCGACCGTGATGCCGCCGATGCCGCTGTCGAAAACGAGGACCGGAGCCGGTTCCGCCATGCCTTCCCCCGGATGAGGATACGGGCGGGCCACCTGGCCCGCGCGACCCGCCTCCCGTCAGCCCCGCGGGCGGGTCGAGCGGCCTTCGAGCGCCGCCACCACCCCGCGCAGGGTCTTCACTTCCTGATCGGTGAGTGAGGCTTTTTGAAGGATGTTGCGCAGGTTGCGGACGATCGACGGGCGCTTCTCCACCGGGCGGAAGAAGTTCACCGTGTCGAGCGCTCCTTCCAGATGCTCGAACAGGCGCACGAGGTCTTCCTTGCTGGCCGGCGGGTTCTGCTCCTCGTCGAGACGGAAGGGCAGCGCCCCGTCATTCGCCTTCAGCCGCCATTCGTAGGCGCAGACCAGCACCGCCTGGGCGATGTTGAGCGAGGCGAAGTCCGGGTCGACAGGCAGGGTGACGATCTCGTCGGCGAGCGCCACCTCGTCGTTGTTGAGGCCCCAGCGCTCGCGGCCGAACAGATAGCCGGTACGGGTGCCGCTGGCACCGAGCCGGGTCGTCGTCACCGCCGCCTCGTCCGGGCCGCGCACCGGCTTGGCGATCTCGCGCGAACGCGCCGTGGTGGCGAAGACGAAGCCGAGATCGGCAATCGCCGCCTCGACGCTATCGAACACCTGCACGGCCTCGATCACATGGTCGGCGCGGCTGGCCGCCGCCCGTGCCCTCTCGCTCGGCCAGCCGTCGCGCGGATTGACCAGGCGCAGGTCGCGCAGACCGAAATTGGCCATGGCGCGGGCCGCCGTGCCGATGTTCTCGCCGAGCTGCGGCTCGCACAGGATGATGCAGGGCGGGGGCAGGTCGCGGACCCTGGCCGCCGGGTCGATGGTGGCGTTGCGTGTCATGGCGCGCGAGATATCCCAATCCGCGCGGCTTTTCCAGCGCCAGCCGCGCCAACGCAGCCGGGAGGCGCAAATATTCCGTCGAAGCCCCTCGCCGGTTGCGATAACTTCACATATGGGGAGTTGAAATGCCCGTCGGCGACACCCCGGCCGACGCAAGCATGTCTTCCGCGCTCCGCCGACGCCAGGCCCGCCCTGCCCCTACCCGCACCCTCCGACGACAGGATCCCACGATGACCGACGTTCCCTCCCTCCCCGTCACCGAAGCCGTCCGCCAGAAGTGGGGCTGGTTCCTCGCCCTCGGCATCGTGCTGGTGATCGGCGGCATGCTGATGATCGCGCTGCCGCTCGCCAGCTCCATCGCCGTGACACTGATCATCGCCATCGTCTTCGCCATCGGCGGCGCGGTGCAGATCTGGCACGCCTTCTCCGTGCCCGGCTGGGGCGGCTTCATCTGGAACATCGCAACCGGCGCCATCGCGCTGGCCGGCGGCATCGCCGTCTATTTCAATCCGGTGGTGGGCGCGGCCGCGCTGACGCTCGTGGTCGCGGCGATCCTGCTGGCCCAGGGCGTTGCCCAGGTGCTGCTGGCGCTGAAGATCCGGCCGCAGGACGGCTGGGGCTGGGTGATGTTCGCCGGCATCGTCTCGGCGCTTGCCGGCCTGTGCATCTGGTTCGAGTTCCCCTCCTCCGCCGTCTGGGTGCTCGGCCTGCTGGCCGGCGTCTCCGTGCTGATCAACGGCTGGAGCTTCATCGCCATCGCGCTCGCCGCACGCACCATCTCCAAGCGCCTGTCCGCCTGAGCGGGCAGGTCGCCTGAAACAACGAGACGGAAAGTCCGGAAACGGGGCCGGCGAAAAGCCGAACGGCTATTCGGCGGCCTCGACCATGTTCGGCAGACGCGCCACGCCGGGCATGAAGTCGATGCGGAAGTCCGAGCCGCGGCCCGGCTCGCTGACCGCGTCGATGTCCCAGCCGTGGCGGCGGGCGATCGCCTGGCAGATGGCCAGCCCCATGCCGGTGCCGGCATAGCGGTCGCGCGAATGCAGCCGGCGGAAGGGCTCGAACACCTGCGCCTTGTGCTGCATGTCGAAGCCGATGCCATTGTCGCGGATGACGATGGCCGCCGTCGCGCCGGTACCGAGCCGCTCGGCCAGCACCTCCACCACCGGCGGCCGGTCGGGATGACGGAACTTGATGGCGTTGCCGATCAGGTTCTGGAACAGCTGCTCCAGGAACACCGCATCGCCCGAGAGCACCGCGTCGCTGTCGCGCAGCACGACTTCGGCCCCGTTCTCGCGGATCAGCTCCGACAGGCTGTCGCGGACGCGCTCGACCAGCTGCGCCAGCGGCACAGCCTCGCGCGACAGCTCCCGGTCGGAGGCGGCCGAATAGTTCAGCAGGTTGGAAATCAGCGTCTTCGCCCGCCCGGCCGAGGCCTTCATCACGTTGGCAGCGTAGTCGATGGTCTCGCGGTCCTTGTTGGCCACCCCCTCGAGCAGCAGATCGCTGAACACGGTGATCTTGCGCACCGGTTCCTTCAGGTCGTGCGAGGCGAGATTGTTGAACTGGGTCAGCCGCTCGTTGGCGGCCAGAAGGTCGGCATTGGCCTGTGCCAGCTCGCTGGTGCGCTCGGCCACCCGCCGCTCCAGCTGCGCCTGCAGCCGCATCAGCCGGCTGCGGTCGCGCAGGAGCAGCAGCCCCATGGAGACGCCGGCAACCAGCAGGCCGACGATCAGCGCCAGCACCAGGTTCACCGTGCGCTGCAGCGCCGCGCGCTGGCGCGAGGCCGCATCCAGCTGCAGCCGATAGACCGCCGAGCGGAACGAATCGATGGTTGCCTGCAGGGCGGCGAAATCGCTGCGCAGCTTGCGCGCGGCCAGGACATCGCCGGAGGCGATGGCGGACATCAGGGGATCGGCGGCGCGCAGCACCGCCTCCAGCTCGCCCATCAGCGGCACCGAGCCATCGACCCGCACCAGCTCCTGGCCCGCCTCGCCCTCGCCAAGGCGCATGGCACGGCTCCACAGGATGTCGAAGCGCGCGGTCACCTCCTGGGTGTGCTCGCTCGCGCCGTCATGCACGATCATCTTGTTGAGGGCATGAATCAAATCCTGATACTCGACCACAAGCTGGGCCGTGTACCAGATCAGGCTCTGACGGTATTCGGAGCGGTCTTCGCTGTTCTGGCGGTTGAGCGTCGAGACCACGAAGAAGAGCGACGCAGTGATGATGGCGACGCCGATCAACAGGGACACGTAAAGCGTCCGCACCCATCTTGCGCTGAGGTCCATGGCCGCCCGTTTCGCTCCCGTAGCCGTCCGCCCGCGCAAGACCGCAGGCCCGGACATGAAGCTTACAGCCGGGGAGGAAGCGAGGAAAGGCCGATTTCAACCAGAACTATCGGGATCGTGAATCCACTACTATGATTTCGCGGATCTGCCAGATCGCGCGGGAGTAGTAGAGTTCCTGGCGCAGCTCCTCGTGGCCCGACCAGGGATAGATCAGCCACAGCGGTCCGCGGTCGCGGATGCTCATGTCCTTGCCGCCGACGCGCATGGCCAGAATCACGTCGTAGCCGGTCGCGTCCGACAGCGGGATCTCCACCCGGTAGTTGTTGAGCGCCACCGCCTCGATCCGGTCGCCGGTAGCGCCCACCCGCTCCAGCAGGTCGCGCAGCAAGGGTCCCTCGAACAGGACCTCGTCCGCCATCCACGGCGTTTCGGTGGTGAGCGACGTCATGCCGAGCGCCGTCAGTTCGGCGCGGGTGAAGCTGACCGGCGCACCGCCCTCGATCGCCCCGCTCACCACCAGCACCGGCTCCTCGTCGGCCCGCACGGTGCCGCCGGCCGGCAGCAAGGCAAGGCCGATCAGAAACGCAAGCGCCGCGACGACACGGCACAGACCCTTTCGGCCGGCGGCACACCAGCCTTCCATCGGTCCCTGCATCCGGTCCACCTGCACCGTTACCCTCCGAATCTTTGACAAGGAGATATGCGATGAATAGGCACTTCTCGCAAGCGGTCGAGGGTTGCATCCGCCGATATGGTTTCCAAGCGCGCCGAGCATGATTGACGAATGGCCGGCTTTCCGTTTGGCCGGCCCTTTGCTATAGGGGCCGCGCGGCCCCTGCGTCCGGCGGCGCCAACCTGCAACGGCAGGCGCCCGGCAGGGCCGGACGTATCGGGCGCATCAGGCGCGCAAGCCACCCAAGACGCGAGGTCATCTGCACATGGCGAAGATTAAGGTTGTCAATCCGGTTGTCGAACTCGACGGCGACGAGATGACCAGGATCATCTGGCAGTTTATCAAGGACAAGCTGATCCACCCCTATCTCGACATCGACCTGAAGTACTATGACCTTTCGATCGAGAAGCGCGACGAGACGGACGACCAGATCACCGTCGACGCCGCCAACGCCATCAAGAAGTACGGCGTCGGCGTGAAGTGCGCCACGATCACGCCGGACGAGGCCCGCGTCGAGGAGTTCGGCCTCAAGAAGATGTGGCGCTCGCCGAACGGCACGATCCGCAACATCCTCGGCGGCGTGATCTTCCGCGAGCCGATCATCATGCAGAACGTCCCGCGCCTGGTGCCGGGCTGGACCCAGCCGATCATCGTCGGCCGCCACGCCTTCGGCGACCAGTACCGCGCCACCGACTTCCGGTTCCCGGGCAAGGGCAAGCTGACGGTCAAGTTCGTCGGCGAGGACGGCACC